>DATKLU010000015.1:0-198650 GCA_035542235.1 Dongiaceae bacterium | reverse complement strand
CACGGTGGGCGAGGAACCGGCCTTCCTGAAGGCCGGGGGAATGGTGGAGCTGGAAGGCTCGCCGGGAAAGCTGTGGTTCGACGTGAACCTGGACGCGGTGCGGGAAGGGCATCTGCGCCTGAGCGCGCAGCTGCTTTCGCTTGCCCGGCACGTGATCCAGCGCGACGCTCGCGGGGAGGCGGCCAAGAGCTGAGATGGCGATGCGCGTATTCACCAGCGGAATGCCGTTGCGCCACCGGCTGCTGCTGCTCACGCTGCTGACGAGCGGCGTGGGCCTGTTGCTGGGCTCGATCGCGTATCTGCTCATTGATCTGCGCCGCGAGAAGATCAACGCCAGGGCAGACTTGCAATCCACGGCGGATCTGATCGGCACCAACGCCGGCGCGGCGCTGGCCTTCGACGACGCGCTGACGGGAGCGAAGCTGCTGGAAGCGCTGCGCACGCGTCCGGCGATTCGCGGGGCCGCGCTGTACCAGGGCGAAGGCAAGTTTTTCGCGTCCTACCTGCGGCCAGACATGAACGGCAGGTATGTTTTCCCCGGCAACGTGGCGGAGCGGAATGATTGGACGGCGGACGGGCTGGTCGTCACGCGGGCCATTCGATGGAACGACCGCACGCTCGGCTGGATCGTGATCGAGAGCGATCTGAACGATCTGCGTGAACGCACGCGCGCTTCCATACGCGTGGCGGCGGTGATTTCCGCCGCGTTGCTGGCGCTGATCTACTTCCTGACGCAGATTCTGGGCCGGGCCATCACCGGGCCCATCCAGGAATTGGCGCAAACCGCGCGGGAAATTGCCGAACACAGGGACTATTCACAGCGCGCGCGTCCCCTGGCCGGAAAGGAGATGCGCCAGCTTGGCGCGGACTTCAACCAGATGCTGGCGGAAATTTCGCGCCGCGACGCGGAACTGGTGGAAGCGCGGGACCAGATGGAGATGCGGGTGATCGAGCGCACGCGAGAACTGGAAATCGAAATCGGGGAACGGGAACGCGCGGAATCGGCGCTGCGGCAGAGTGAGCAGATGTTCCGCACGCTCAGTGCGGCGGCGCCGGTCGGCATCGTGCAAATGGATATCAGCGGAAAGATGACCTACGTCAATCCGGCTTGGCTGGAAATGACCGGACTCTCCTACCAGGAATCGCTGCACGACGGCTGGCGGCGAGCGATTGTGGCCGAAGATTTGCCGCGTATCGAAGCCATTCGCAGCAAGGCCATCCAGGAAGGCCGCGACTACAAGATGAGCTATCGCTTCAACGGACCGAAAGGCATGGTGTGGGTGGACACCATCTCGCGCGCCATTCGCGACAAAGGCGGCAAGCATCTCGGCTACGTCGCGGTCACGCAGGACGTCACCCAGCGCGAGCGCGTGGCGGAAAACCTGCGCCGCGCCAAAGAGACCGCGGAGGCCGCGAGCCTCGCCAAGACCCAGTTCCTGGCCAATATGAGCCACGAAATCCGCACGCCGATGAACGGGATCATCGGCATGACCGAGCTAGCCCTGGACACCGAGCTCAGCGCAGAACAGCGCAGTTATCTGAGCATGGTGAAATCCTCGGCCGAAGCGCTGCTGGGCATCATCAACGACATTCTGGATTTCTCCAAAGTCGAGGCCGGGCGGGTGGAACTGGAGTCGGCCGTTTTCTCGCTTTCCGAATGCATCGAAGAAGCGCTGCGCCCGCTGGCATTGCGCGCGCAGGAGAAAGGCCTGGAGCTGACCTGGTCGGTCGACGCCGATGTGCCGGAATACCTGAAAGGCGATTCGACGCGGCTGCGCCAGATACTGATTAACCTGGCCGGCAATGCGGTGAAGTTTACCAAGGAAGGCTACGTAAGCATTCGCGCCGAACGCTCGCAATCCTCGGCGCCGGGGCTGGGGCTGCGCGTGACCGTGGCGGACACCGGCATCGGCATTGCTCCGGAAAAACACCGCCAGATCTTCGAAGCGTTTTCGCAGGCAGACGCTTCCACCACCCGGGAGTTTGGCGGCACCGGGCTGGGCCTTTCCATCTCCGCGCGCCTCGCCAAGCTGATGGGAGGAGACATCTCGGTGGAAAGCGAAATCGGGCGGGGCACAAAATTCATTTTTACCGCGCGATTCGAGGCGGTGGCCGAACACGAAATCCCGGCGGCCCCGCTGCAGGCCTCGGCGCTGCGCGGGTTGCGCGCTCTGGTGGTGGATGACAACGAGTTGAACCGTTATCTGCTGCACCGGGTGCTGCCGGCCTGGGGCATGGAAGTGGCGCTTGCGGAAAACGGGGAACAGGCGATTTCGCTCTTCGAGGAAAGGCAGCGCGACCAGCGGCCGATCAGCGTGGTGCTGATGGACCGCAACATGCCCGGCATGGGCGGATTCCGCACCACGGAGGAGCTGCGCGCCCTTCCCGGCGGCGAAAACGTGCCAGTGCTGCTTTTGACGTCCTCGCCAGCGCCGGAAGATCAATTTGAGCAGGCCAAGTTAAAAATCGCGCGACGCATCAACAAGCCCATCATGCGCGCGGAGCTGCGCGACGCGCTGCTGGCCTCGCTGCAGGCCACGCCCGTGCCGGTCTCGCCCGAAGCGCGAGACGAGACGCCGCGCTCGGACCGCGCCCTGCGCGTTCTGTTGGTGGAAGACAATGCCGTGAACCAGAAACTGGCGCTGCGACTGCTGGAAAAGATGGGCCACCAGGTGACGCTGGCATGCAACGGGAAGGAAGCCGTGGACTTCACCGCCAGCGCCGTGTTCGACGTGATCTTGATGGACATCCAGATGCCGGTGATGGGCGGCGTGGAGGCCACCGCGCTGATCCGCAAGCAGCAGCAGGGCGGCGCGCGGCGCACGCCGATTGTGGCCATGACCGCGCATGCCATGAAGGGCGACCGCGAAAAGTATCTCAGCGCGTCCATGGATGGCTACGTCTCGAAGCCCATCCGCAAGGAAGTGCTGCACGAGGAAATCCTGCGCGTCGCGCAACTTGCCGTCCCGCGCCGCCAGCACGCCGCGCCGGAGGTGTCCGGCAGTCCCGCGGAAACGGTGCTCGACCGCGAACGCCTGCTGGAACGCGCAGACCACGACGGCGAACTATTCCGGGAAATTCTGGCGATTTTTCAAACCGAGGCGGCGCCGCGCCGCGCGGAGCTGCGCGCCGCCGTCGAATCCGGCAGCGCGGAGGAGGTGCGCGCCTTTGCCCACGCCTTCAAGGGCATGCTGGCGAATCTGGCCGCCGGGCCCGCCACCACCGCGGCTGCCATTCTGGAAAATCTCGCCAAGGCCGGCAGCGGCGCCGCGCTCACTACCGCCTGGCAGGAACTGGAGCGCCAGCTCGATCTTGTGGTGCGGGAAGTTGAGCATCTGCTCGCTGGAACGCCGCAATGACCCGGCCACGCAAGGTGCTCATCGCGGAAGATGACAAAATCTCCCGCCGCCTGCTGCAAAACACCCTGGAGAAGGCGGGCTACGAAGTGACCGCGGTGGAAGACGGCGGCGCCGCGATTCGCCTGCTTTGCCAGAGCGATGGCCCGCGCCTCGCGCTGCTCGATTGGATGATGCCCGGCAGCGACGGCCCGGCCGTGGTTCGCGCGGTGCGCGCGCAGGAATCCACGCCCTATGTGCACATGATTCTCCTGACCTCGCGGCAATCGAAGGAAGACATCATCGCCGGTCTCGAGGCCGGCGCCGACGACTATCTTGTCAAGCCATTCAATCCGCAGGAGCTGCGCGCCCGCTTGCGCACAGGCGAGCGCATCTTGCAGCTCGAAGACACGCTGGTGGAAGCCCGCGAGGAGATGCGCTTCCGGGCCACGCACGATGCGCTGACCCAGTTGCTGAACCGCGGCATGATCATGGACACGCTCAAGCGCGAGCTTGTCCGCGCGCGACGCGATCCCAGCGGCAAGGGCGTCAGCCTGGTTCTCGCCGACGTGGACCACTTCAAGAAAGTGAACGACAGCTACGGCCACGCCGCCGGCGACGAAGTGCTGCGCCAGGTGGCCCATCGCCTGGCCTCCTCGGTGCGTGCTTACGACGCGGTCAGCCGCTACGGCGGCGAGGAATTCCTGATCGTGCTTCCGGGCTGCGCCGCGCAGATGGGGGTGGAACGCGCCGGGCAGATGCGCCGCTTGATCGCCGCCACGCCGGTCCTGACGGAGAACGGGCCGATTTCCGTGACCATGAGTCTGGGAGTGGTGGGAACGATCGACTGGCCGGAACTGGAAGCGGAACAGCTCATCCACCAGGCCGATCTGGCGCTCTATAAGGCCAAGGAACTTGGCCGGAACCGCGCGGTGCTGGCGCTGCCGCAGGGCCTGCAGGATATTCACGAAGAAGTCGCGTGAGCTCCCGGTTTTCCCGGGCTTCGCAACGCGAATTTAGGGCTTGGCCTGCGTCTTCTGCAGCATCTGCCGCATCGCCGCGTTCGATCCCGGCGCCCGCTTCTCGCGCCACGCTTCCAGGCGCTTGCAGGTCTCCTCCAGGTTCAGGAACACCGTCGGATTCTTGAACGCCGAGCGCCACAGCGGAACGATGCCGCGAATGCGGTCCCACACCACCCAGATTTCCCCGTTGCTCTCAAAAAACAGCTCATCGTTGATCAGCCCGCGGTTCACGATGCTGGCCACCATGTCCCAATAGCTCAGTACCATGCGGATGTAGTTGTATTCATCCGTGCCCGGCGCGTATTTCTCCGTCATCTCTTCCGGCGAGACCGGGTGGAAATGGTCCAGGAACCAGCTGCGCGCCTGCCGCAAGCGCTGCTCGCGCCGCATGTCGTAGAGCCGCAGCATCAGGTTCACTTCGTCGTAGGTGACCGTGGCCATGGCTGACCTCCTCGCCGCTTCGCGCGTGTAGCGCGGAGCTAGCGCGTCTTTTGCGTTCCGGCACCCGGCAGCGCCTGCGGGTTCGCCACTTCCACGCGCACCGCATTCGCCATCGGGATGCCTTCCTTCTGAAACTCCAGCTGCACGCGCCGCCGCAGTTCCCGCGCGATTTCGTCCTGCCGCGTCGGCACGGTCTTCACCTGCAGCCGCACCACCGCGGCTTCGCGCCCGTAGGATTGCACGCCCAGCACACGCGGCCCGTCTACCAGCGCCTGCGACCACGCCGCGTCGCCGCGCATCTCCGCCGCTGCCGCTTCCAGCGCGGCCAGCGGCTCGGCCAGCGGAGTCTCCGGCGCCAGGCTCACGTCGACAAACGCCTGCGACCAGTCGCGGCTCAGGTTGGCCACGGTGCGGATGTCGCCGTTGGCGATGGTGACCAGGCCGCCGCGGGTGTCGCGCAGCACCGTGCGCCGCAGCGTCAGGTGCTCCACGCGTCCGGTCGTTTCGCCGATCTGCACCGTATCGCCAACCGCGTATTGGTCCTCTAATACGATGTATACGCCGCTGATCACGTCACGCACCAGATGCTGCGCGCCAAAGCCGATGGCCACGCTGGCCAGCGCCCCCAGGGTCAGCGCCGGCAGGGGATTGATGCCGATCTTGTCCAGCGCGGTCAGCAGCGCCACCACCCACACGATCTTGCTGGCCGCGCTGTAAAGCACCCCGGCCAGCGTGCGCGTCTGCTGTTCGCGGGCCAGCTCGCTGCGCGAGGTGCCCTGCGCCGGCTTCACCAGGATGTTGGTCAGCACCCGCAGGAAGCGGTTCACCAGCAGCGCAATCGCAAAAATAATCAGGAGATAGAGGAGCAGGGAGAGTGTGGTGGCGTTCAGGAACGGGACGAGACTGGACATGGCCGATTCGCCGGGGGAGTATAGCATTGAGTTCTGTGTCCTGCGCCAGTGCGGCCGGCGAACGGTGTGCTGCGGCGTGGCCGGCGGTGTCCGCCAGCCCGGCCCAGCGGAGCGGCGCGCGGACAAGGAGAGGCGGCATGTTGTCCACCAGACGATCCTTGTTGTTTACCTTCAGTGCGGCCGCCGCCGCGTGTCTCGCCGGCGCGCGCGCCGTTTCGCCTTTCGCGCAGGACGTTTCCACATCGCAGGGTCGCCAGTCCCCGGTGCGCCCCGGCGAAGACGATCCCAACCCCAATCCCCTGGCCAAATCGCGCACCAAGGCTCTGCTGGACGAGAATCAGAAGGACATCAAAAAAAATATCCAGAAGCTCTACGACCTCGCGGCGCAGTTGAAGGAAGAAGTGGAAAAGACCGACGCCACATCCGTCCTTTCGCTGGCCATGGTCAAGAAAGCCGAGGAGATCGAAAAACTGGCCCGCCAGATCAAGGAGCGCGCCAAAGGGGGGTAACCCCGTGCCGCCGTTTCACGCTACAATAACGGGTGCGCCTTTCGCGCAGTTGCTCTGCGCGCCCGTAGCTCAGCTGGATAGAGCGTGTGCCTCCGAAGCACAAGGTCGGGCGTTCGAATCGCCCCGGGCGCGCCATCACTCCTCAGGCTCAAAACGTTCCAGGTGAACATACCAGGCGGTTTATGCCCCCGGGGCCTCCGGCTTAGAGCTCCTCTGCACGCAGACTTTTCCTACTGCCTCGGTTTTGTGCCTCTCAGGATTCGCAGTGGCGGAAAGGTGCTCCAGGAGATACGGATGCCGGGCTCCATTTGCAGGCCGGCGCCGGAAAAAGTTTTGTGGTAGTCCGAGCTGTGGCGGTAATCGGAGATGCAGATTTGCCCGCCGGGCTTCAGCACCCGAACGATTTCGCGGCAGGCCCGCTCGCGGCCTTCTTTGCTGGGGATGTTGTGGATGCAGAGATTGGAAAGGACCACATCGAAGCCGTTGTCCGGAAATTTCATGGCGGTGGCATCACCACTGACGACCTCGACGCGATCTTTCACGCCTTCGAGTTCGGCGTTGCGCAAGACGCGTTCCGGGCCGTTACCGGAGAGATCCACCTGGCTCCAGAGATCGATGCCGATGGCGCGGCCCGTGGTGAGTCGCTTGGCGGCACCGATCAGGAGAAGGCCGGCTCCGGTGCCGACATCGAGAACACGTTCATCGCCAGTCCACTGAATGGAGTTGAGCATGCGGTCGCGGTGACCGAACTTCATGAACTTTGCGTACAGGAGCATCAGCAGGCCACCGGCGATGCAGCCGATGCCGATGTTCCGGAACATGGCGCCCACGAGAAAGGTGACACCGCCCACGGTAAAGGATGGAAGAAAGCGGCTGGCGGTAAGCCCGGCGACGCCAACGACCAGAAGATTGCGGATCACGCCGGGGGCATCAACGCCATAATCGGGTTTGCTTGCGGGTTGCGGCACAGCGAGTTCCTCCAGGGTTCCCTTGCGCGCTACAAGAACCGGTATGCAATGGTGGTCGATCATATTACGCGAAGGCTGCGGCAGTCATTTCAGGCCAAGGTCTGCTCAGTACGCAAATTCCTGCCATCGCTGGTAGAATCCACTCCTTCACAGGAGCCTGACCGCATGAAGCTGATTCGCTTTGGAGAGCCCGGCCGCGAAAAGCCCGGCTTGCTGCTGCCCGACGGAACCCGGATTGACGCGTCCGGCTTCGGCAGCGACTACAACGAAGACTTTTTTGCCGGTGACGGTCTGGAGCGCCTGCAGACCTGGCTCGCGAAAAACGCCGCCTCGGCGCCGAAAGTCGCGGCGGAAACGCGCCTCGGCCCGCCCATTGCCCGGCCCAGTAAAATCGTTTGCATCGGCCTCAACTTTCGCGATCACGCCGCGGAAAGCAAAATGGAGCCGCCGAAGGAGCCGGTGCTGTTCTTCAAGTCCAGCAGTTCGCTGGTCGGACCCAATGACGATTTGAAAATTCCACGCGGCGCCGAAAAAGTGGACTGGGAAGTTGAGCTGGCCTTCGTCGTTGGCAAACGCGCTTCCTACGTCGCCGAGGCGCAGGCCCTCGATCACGTCGCCGGCTTCGTGCTGCACAACGATTACTCCGAGCGCCACTTTCAGCTGGAGCGAGGCGGCCAGTGGGTCAAGGGCAAAAGCGCGGACACCTTCGCGCCGCTCGGCCCGTATCTCGCCACCCGCGAAGAGCTGCCGAATTACGCCGGCCTTGCGATGTGGCTCAAGGTCAATGGCCAATACCGCCAGAAGAGTTCCAGCGCCGAAATGATTTTCGGCGTGCCCTTTCTGCTGTCCTACGTTAGCCAGTTCATGACCTTGCTTCCCGGCGACGTCATCAGCACCGGCACGCCCGCGGGCGTCGGGCTCGGCATGAAACCGCCGCAGTATCTGCGGGCCGGCGACGTCGTGGAACTCGGCATCGAGGGCCTCGGCGAATCCCGACAGCGCGTGATTGCCTGAATGGCAGCTACCCTAATGGCAGCTACCCTGAAACCACCCCGGAGCCAAACTTGACCGCCAGCGTTCTCCAACTCGACCCCCGCGACAATGTCCTCATCGCGCTGCAGAATCTTCCCGCCGGACATGACCTGGAGTTCGCCGGCGCGCGCTACCGTCTGGTCTCCGACGTTGCGGCCAAACACAAGTTCGCCATGCACGACCTCGCCGCCGGCGACCGGGTCATCATGTACGGCGTCGTGGTGGGCAAAGCGACCGAGCCCATCGCCCGCGGCGCGGCGCTCACTACCCGCAATCTGCGCCACGATGCGTTGCCATTCCACGAAAAGACCGAGCACGTGCCTTGGACCCCGCCCGACGTCGCGCGCTGGCGCAACCGCACGTTCCGCGGCTATCGCCGCTCCGACGGCCAAGTCGGCACGCGCAACTACTGGCTCGTTGTTCCTCTGGTCTTTTGCGAAAACCGCAACATCGGCGTGCTGCGCCAGGCTTTCGAAGAGGAACTCGGATTCGCCCAGCCGCAGATTTACCGCCGGCAGGTCGCGCAACTCGCCAAGCTGTATAAGGAAGGGAAGGCCGGCGAGCTCGCAGGCGCCGCGCTCGATTCCATCTCCGCTTCCGCGCCCGCGCAAAAATTATTTGAAAATGTGGACGGGATTCGCTTCCTTCTGCACGAAGGCGGCTGCGGCGGCACGCGCGAAGACTCGAACAACCTTTGTGGCCTGATCGCCGGCTACATCCACCACCCCAACGTGGCGGGAGCGACCATTCTCAGCCTCGGCTGCCAGCACGCGCAGATTCCCATCCTGCGCGAGGAGATCCGCAAGCGCAGTCCCAATTTCGATAAGCCACTTGTCGTCTTTGAACAGCAGCAGACCGGCTCGGAAGACAAAATGCTCTCCGAAGCGATTCGGCAAACGTTTCTCGGGCTGGTCGAGGCCAACAAGGCTGTGCGCAGCGATGCTCCGCTGGAGAAACTCTGCATCGGCCTCAAGTGCGGCGGCTCCGACGGTTTTTCCGGCCTCTCCGCGAATCCTGCGATTGGCCACACCGCCGATCTGCTGGCCGCGCTCGGCGGCCGCACCCTGCTTTCGGAGTTTCCCGAACTCTGCGGCGTCGAGCAGGAACTCATCAACCGCTGCGTTACGCCGGAAGTGGCGCAACGCTTCATTCACCTGATGCGCAGCTATGGGGCGCGCGCCAAAGCGGTCGGCTCGGGCTTCGAAATGAATCCGAGCCCCGGCAATATTCGCGATGGTCTGCTGACCGACGCCATGAAATCCGCGGGCGCCGCGAAAAAAGGCGGCACTTCGCCGGTCACCGGCGTCCTCGACTATCCCGAGTACTCCTCCGGCCCCGGCCTGCACCTGCAATGCACTCCGGGCAATGACGTGGAATGCGTCACCGCGCAGGTCGGCGCCGGCGCCAGCGTGGTTCTGTTCACCAGCGGGCTCGGCACGCCTACAGGCAATCCCATCGCGCCGGTCGTAAAGCTCTCCACCAACAGCGAGCTCGCGCGGCGCATGGCCGACAGCATCGATATCGACACCGGCGACATCATTGCGGGAACTTCCAGCATTCCGGAGATGGGCGAAAAGATTCTGGAGTTGGTCATTCGCGTCGCCAGCGGCGATGTCCTGACCTGCGCCGAACGCAAGGGCCAGTCTGATTTCATTCCTTGGAAGCGGGGAGTCTCTCTGTGAGCGCAACTTCGGTTTCGACCGGGCATTTTCGAATGGATGGTAAGGTCGCGGTGGTCACCGGCGGCGGCAGCGGCATCGGCCGCGCCATTTGCGAGCGTTTTGCTTCGGCGGGCGCTTCGCTGCGCATTCTGGACGTGAAGCTTGCTGACGCCGAGGCCACCGTACAGCGCATTGCCGCACACGATGCCCGCGCCGCCGCCTTCGCATGCGATGTCACCGACCAGGCCGCCGTGGCCCAGACCTTCGCCGGTATTTTTGCCAAAGACCGCGTGGATATTCTCGTGAACAATGCCGGCGTATCGCACATCGGCAACGCCGAAAACACCACGGAAGCCGATTTCGACCGCACGCTGCGGGTCAACGTCAAGGGCTACTACAACTGCATTCACAGCGTGATCGGCCATATGAAAGAAAAGGGCGGCGGCGTGATTCTGAATATCGCGTCCATCGCCGCCACCGCCGGCCTCGCCGATCGCTTCGCTTACTGCACCAGCAAAGGCGCGGTCGTAGCCATGACCTTTTCCGTGGGCCGCGATTACGTAAGCCACGGTATACGCTGCAACTGCATTTCGCCCGGCCGTGTGCACACGCCCTTCGTGGACGGCTATCTGGCCCGAATGTATCCCGGCCGCGAAGCGGAAATGTACGAGAAGCTGGCAAAGTCCGCGCCGATCGGGCGCATGGGTAAACCGGAAGAGGTAGCGGCCCTCGCGCACTACCTCTGCTCCGAAGAAGCCAGCTTCGTCACCGGCAGCGACTATCCGCTGGATGGCGGCTTCCAGAATCTGCACGGCTGAAGCCGCAGCGGAGATTTGCGGGGAAGAGTGCGCACATGGACCTGCAGCTCAAAGGCAAAGTGATCGTCATCACCGGCGGCGCGAAGGGCATCGGCGCCGCCATCGTGCGCGCCTGCGCTGCCGAAGAGGCCGTGCCCGTCATTGTGGACAAGGATTCCGAGACCGGCCTGCGTCTCACGGTGGAATTGCGCGACGCCGGTGCAAGGTCTGAATTTGTTCTCGCCGATCTCACGCGCCGCGAGGCCTGCGCCGAAGCCGTGCAGAAAATCGGCGCGCAGTTCGGCCGTCTGGATGCGCTCGTCAACAATGCCGGAGTGAACGACGGCGTCGGGCTGGCCTCCGGCGATCCGGAAAAGTTTGCCGCTTCGCTCGACCGCAATCTGCATCATTACTATGCGATGGCGCACCACGCGTTGCCCGCGCTGCGGCGCGCAAAAGGCAGCATTGTCAATATTGCGTCCAAGACCGCGGTTACCGGTCAGGGCGGGACCTCCGGCTATGTCGCCGCCAAGGCTGCGATTCTCGGTTTGACGCGCGAGTGGGCCGCCGAACTGCTGCCCGAGGGAATTCGCGTCAACGCCGTGGTGCCCTCCGAAGTGATGACCCCCTTGTACCAGCAATGGCTCGCGAAATTTCCTTCGCCGGAGGAAGCCCGCGCCCGCATCGCATCCCGCATCCCGCTCGAGAAGCGCTTCACCACCGCCGAAGAGATCGCCGCCGCAGTGGTGTTCCTGCTCTCGCCGAAATCCAGCCACACCACGGGCCAGCATCTTTTTGTGGACGGCGGCTACGTGCACCTCGACCGCGCGCTCACCTGACTTTCGCGTCATCGCAGATTCGCTGAAGGGAGTCGCCGCATGCGCCGCTACTGTCTGACCCTGGACCTGAAAGACGACGCCGCCTTAATCGAAGAGTACAAGCGCTATCACCAGCGCATCTGGCCGGAGATCGCCCGGAGCATTCGCGAGGCCGGAATCGCGGATATGGAAATCTACCTTCTTGGCACGCGCATGTTCATGATCATCGAGGCCGCGGAGAATTTTTCCTTCGCGGAAAAAGCCGAGCTCGATCGCAATAATCCCAAGGTGCAGGAGTGGGAACAATTGATGTGGAAGTTTCAGCAGCCTCTGCCGGGCGCGCGTCCCGGAGAAAAATGGCTGCTCCTGGAACGGGTCTTCTCGCTCGCTGAGCAGCCGCGAGCTTAGCCGGAAATTTCTATCTCGGCGCTTCCGCCTGCACCGCGGAAAGAAATGGAAAATTGCTGTCGGCGTTTTTCCAGAGAGTCAGAAATGAAGAGTAGGCGGCCTTGGCTTCCGCGGTTTCGCCATTCATCGCCCGCGCCCGCGCCAATCCCAGATTGGCCAGCGCCCCGATGGGCTCGTTGATCACCACGCCCGGCCAGTCCAGAATTTTCTGAAATTCAGCTGCGGCCGCCGCGCCTTGATGGGCCGCCAGATAGGCCTGGCCACGCAGATAAACGGGATACATATAGGTTGAGTACGTGCCGTTGCCGGCCAGTCCGATTTCGTAGGTGCTGGCGCCCTTCAGAAATTCCAGCGCGCGCTGCGGGTCGTTGTCGTCCAGTGCGATCTGCGCATAGATCGTCGGCAGGTAATTGGATTGCACGATGGTGTCTTGCGGGAAGCGGCTTTTCAGTGCATCGGCAAATTCGACGGCCTTGCTGCGATCGCCCACCAGCGCGTAGGTAAGCGCAACGATGAAGTGAATGTCGCGGCCGTTGGAATCGCGAAGCGCGTCGGCGGCGAATTTTTTGGCCTCGGCACCGTTGCCGAAAAGCGCCTCGCGCAACGCCGCGGCAGCTTCGCAGCCCGCAGCGCGTTCCTGCCGCCCGGCGCGGCGCGCTTGGGCCACCGCCTCGCGCGAAAAATCGCGCGCTTTGCCGAGCTGCCCTTGATAGGCGGCGGTGTCGGCTTGGTAGTACAGCATCACGCTCTCTTCGCCCGGGCTTTCCTGCGCCCATTTCAGCTGCTCGGCCATAGCCCCGTCGTCGCTCTGCAGAAATGCCAGTTGATAGATGGCATAGCGCACGCCCGCGGAATCGAGCTTCTTCGCCAGAGCCTCATCCGCCGCCGCTCGCGCGTCTTTCAGGCGATTGAGGTTCACCAGCACGCTGATCAGATTGGCATGGTTGACCACGTCGTTCGGCGAAATGCGCAACGCTTCCTTGAAAGCGGCCAGCGACTTGTCGTACTGGCCGAGCGACTGATAGATCACCCCGAGATTGACCGGCGGGATCGGGTCGCGCGGATAAGTCTGGTGCCACTGTTCGTACACTTCCCGCGCCTTTTCCAGATCTCCGGTGACGAAGTGATAGTAATGCGATTCGATATAGAATTTTTCCGATTCGCTGACTTTCGCCCGCAATTCGTAGGCGCGCCGAGTATTTTCCGCGGCCAGTTCCTTTTCCCCGAGGTTGTGGTATGTGGTGCCCAGCGAAGCGTACGCCATGGCCAGGTTGGGGTCGAGCTTGATGGCCTTCTGGAAGAGCGGCACCGCGGCCGTGTAGTTGCCCTGCGCCAGCATGGTGCTGCGGCCCATGGAGTAGGCTTGCAGCGCTTCGAGCGAGGGCGTGGTGGCCTCTTCGATCGGCGTCGCCAGGCGTTTGACGCTTTTCAACGATTCGCCCAGCCGGCTGCGAATCTTGCTGGCGGCGTCGCTCAGCGCCGGCAGCACGCGTTCCTTGCTTTCCGCGATCACTTGTTCCTGGGCCAGGGTGTCGCCGGTCTGGCAATTCACCGCGCTGATACCCAGCACGTACTGGCTGCCCATGCTGGCGATGCTGCCGGAGAGATAGGCCTTGCTGCCGGTGCGGGTGCAGATGTCGCGAGCCAGCTCCGGCGTAAGTTTCTGCTCCGGTCCTTTACCCATCATCTGCAGCGCCTGCCGCGTGCGCTGCTCGGAAATCAGGCTCAGGAAAGGCGACTGCTCAAGCTGCACGGCCAGCCCCTGCCGCAGCGTGTCGTCGAAGACCGCGTCGCCGGTCTTGTTGGTGAAATCGGCGAGCACGATGGTGTCCGTTTCGTTCAGCGCGCTGGCATGCTTGGTGTAGTAAAGCCAGGCGCCCCCGCCGGCCAGCACCAGCGCGGCCGCGGCCCCGGCGATCAGCGGCCAGCGGCTCTTTCGCGCCACCGGGATGGCCATTCCCGCAGTCGCCAGCAACTGTTGGGTGGCGGTGTGCCCGGATTCGAAGCCGCGCCGCAGTACCTGAAGGTCGCTGCGCAGTTCGGCTGCGCTCTGGTAGCGCTTGTCCTTATCTTTCTCGATGGCCTTATTGATGATGGCCTCGAGCTCCGGCGGAATTTCCGGATTGAGAGCGTGCGGCGCAACGGGCGGCTTGCTGAGAATGGCTTCGATAATGGCTCCGCCGGTGTTGCCGGGGAACGCTTTCTGTCCCGTGGCCATTTCATAAAGGATCAGGCCAAGAGAGAAGACATCGGCGCGCGTGTCCAGATCGTCGCCGCGGATCTGCTCCGGCGACATATAGGACGGCGTACCGCTAATCACGCCGACGATGGAGATGGATTCCTGCATTGCCGATTGCGAAGCCTGGGTGGCGTCGCCGGCGATGGGGTGTTTGTTGACCAGCTTCGCCAGACCGAAATCCAGAACCTTGGCCTGGCCGCGGCGGGTGACGAAGATGTTCGCGGGCTTGATGTCGCGGTGAATGATGCCCTGGCTGTGCGCGGCGTCAAGCGCGTCCGCGATCTGGATGCCGAGATTCAGAATTTCTTCCATCGGCAGGGCCTTGCCGTTGATGTGCTGGCGCAGCGTTTCGCCGTCAATGAATTCCATTGCCAGGAACGGCCGGCCGTCCTGCTCGCCGATGTCGTGGACTGTGCAGATGTTGGGGTGATTCAACGCGGAAGTGGCCAGCGCTTCGCGGCGGAAACGTTCGAGCGCCTGGCTATCGTTGCGCAGGTTATCGGGAAGAAACTTCAGCGCGACCGGACGCTCGAGACGCAGGTCCTGCGCCTTGTACACCACACCCATCCCTCCACTGCCCAACTTTTCAGTGATGCGGTAGTGGGTGATGGTCTGGCCAATCATCGCCGCTGCGCTCTCCGTCGAAAGCGGAATCGCAATTGAATTCTATAGCGTCTGGTCGTCCGAACCAATGCCGCTGACGGGATTGCTGGCCTTGCTGCGATCGGTCTTGGGCGGCTTGGGCGTGCCGATGACGGTCAGGAGCCGGGTGCCTTCTCCGAAGGCCTCCGCGGAGGCGACCGTTTCCTGTTCCAGGGTGACGCTCTTGTTGCAGACGGTGCACATCATGGAACCGTATGCGTCGCCGTCCTGTTTCAGGAAGCGGTTGAACCGCATCACCCGCCCGCAGCAAACGGGAATCCAAGCTTTCTGTGGGGCATCCAAAGTCATACGCGCCTCAGGCTTACAGTGCGCCAAAGTATATACCGGAATGGTTTGCCGGGCGATGCCACAGCACCCGGCGCCTGCCGCCGCACTACAGCGGGCGGTGCAGGAAGGGCTTGGTTTTGTAGTCGGAGGCGGTTTGCCCGGAGCCGCGGAGTTTGTATTTGTAAGTGGTGAGGCCGTCGAGACCCATGGGGCCGCGCGAGTGCAGTTTGCCGTTGCTGATGCCGACTTCTGCGCCGAGACCGTAGCGGTAACCGTCGGCGAAGCGTGTCGAGGCGTTGTGATAGACGCCCGCCGCGTCCACCTCGTTCAGAAAGCGTTCGGCGGCGCCGGAATCTTCGGTGACGATGGATTCGGTGTGCCGGCTGCCGTGCTGAAAGATGTGTTCGAGCGCTGCATCCAGTCCTGAAACCACACGCACGGCGAGGATCAGGTCGCCGTACTCCGTGGACCAGTCGTTTTCTTCCAGCGAACGTTGCCCGGGCAGCCCCATGAGGGCTTGGGTCGCCTTGTCGCCGCGCACTTCCACGCCGGCCTTGTGCAGCTTCTCGATCATGGACGGAAGAAATTTTTCCGCGATGCTGGCGTCTACCAGCAGCGTTTCCGCGGCATTGCAGGCCGCGGGGTAATCGGTCTTGGCGTCGAGCACAATGCGCGCGGCTTTCTCAAAATCAGCGGCAGCGTGCACATACACGTGGCAGATGCCTTCGCCGTGGCCGAGGACCGGGATGCGGCTCTCGCGCGCGATGCGGGCCACAAACTCTTTGCCGCCACGTGGGATAAGCACATCCACTTCCTTCTCCATGCCCAGCAGGGTCTGCACCTGGCCGCGGGAATCGAGAAGCTGCGCGGCATCTTCCGCGATGTGCGCCGCGCGCAGCGCGGCCCGCCAGATGGTAATCAGAGCCTGGTTGCTGCGGGCTGCTTCCGAGCCACCCTTGAGGATCGCGGCATTTCCGGATTTCAGGGCCAGCGAGGCAATCTGAGGAATCACATCCGGGCGCGATTCGAACACCACGGCCACGACGCCGAGGGGACAGGATTCTTTGGTCAGGACCAGGCCGGTGTCCAGTTCGGTCGCGGCGAGCTTGCGGCCGAGCGGGTCCGGCAGACGGGCGACGCTGCGAACTTTCTCCGCCATGTCGCGCACGCCCTTTTCCGAAGTGCGCAGACGCGCAAGCAAGGCCGGCGACATCTGGCCATCACGGACAAGTGCTTCGGCCGCGCGAACGTCTTCGGCGTTGTCGGCAAGAATCGCGGCCGCATTCTTTTCCAGCTGGGCCGCGGCGTATTCCAGCGCCGCGTTGCGCGTCTCCAGGCTGAGGCCGGCCAGTTCGCGGGAGATCGCGCGAGCGCGGCGGGCCACCCTTTCGACGTGCCCGGGAAGCGTTGTTTCAGGCGACTCGGTCACGAAAGGGCCTCGAGGACGACAATGTTATCGCGGCTGAAAAGCACGCGTCCGGAGCGCTTGCCGGAAGGGCCGCGCTCTTCGCTGGAGCAGGCGGCGATGCCGCGCGCGAATTCCAGGCCGTCCTGGTTGCGGATGCTGACCACATCCATGGCGCCAAATTCGCGCTCCACACGCACCACACCCGAATCGAGCAGGCTGGCTTTGCCGGCGGTGATGGCGCGTTGCGCGCCGGGGTCCACCACCACCCGGCCGCGAACGCCGGCCGCGTACGCCAGCCAGCGGCGCTTGCCGCGCATGCGCGTGGCCGGCGCGAAAACCGTGCCGACCGGAATGCCTTCACTGGCCCGCGCCAGGGTCTGCGGATCGCCGCCATTGGCGATGAGCGCGACCCCTCCGCAGTTCATGGCGATTTCCGCCGCCTCGATTTTCGTGATCATCCCGCCGCGGCCGGATTGCGAAGGTCCGGCGGCCTCGGCTTTCACTTCCGACGTGATGCGCGGAATGAAGGTCTCGAGTTCGGGCGTTTTGCTACCCGGGCGTTTGCGCAGGAAACCGGAGACGTTCGTCAGCAGAATCAGGGCGTCCGCCTCCATGCCGCTCATCACCAGCGCGGCCAGGCGATCGTTGTCGCTGAAGGCAGCCTGACGGCCGCGCACGCTCTCCAGTTCGGCCGTGGAGACCACGTCATTTTCATTGACCACGGGCAAGACGCCGAAGCCCAGCAGCTTTTCCATGGTGCGGCGCAAGTTCGAATAGCGCGTCCAGTTCGAAAAGTCCTCTTCCGTCAGCAATACCTGAGCCACTTTGCGGCCCAGCGCGTCGAAGTGCCGCTTGTAGAACTCCATGAGCAGGCTTTGACCGGCGGCGGCGCAGGCCTGCTTGACGGACATGTCTTTAAGCCGCGAAGGGTGCAGGCCCAGCAAACTGCGGCCGAGGCCGACCGCGCCTGAGGATACAAGCACGACCTGGCGGCCCTCGCTCATGAGAGCGGCGATGGAGCGAACGATTGGAGCCACGCGTTCGGCGGAAATGCCGCCTTCAGGGTCGGTGACCGTCGAGGTGCCGAGCTTCACCACGATGCGGCGCGCCGCCTCCAGCTTGAGGCGGGCTTCGCGTTCTGCGTTGAGGGTGCTGCTCACCTGGAAATGGCTCCTCCTGCTATCCGAACAGACTACGGTTCACGTGGCGCTTAGGCAACTCTTCACGTTCTGGGAACGGAGTCGAGAAAACCTCCATGAAGCGAAGCACATTGAGATTATCTTAGAGTTTCGCGGGCCCCGGAAGAGGAGAGGGGTAGGGAAACATGAAAACTCGCATTCTGGTGTCACTGACGACCAACGACAACGATTACCAGCAAGAGCAGGCGAAGTCCGCCGAAGAAGCGGCCCGGCGGCTCAACGTCGAGCTGCAGATCCTGTACGCGGACAACGACGCCATCAATCAGAGCACGCAGCTGTTGCGGGCAATCCAGACCGCGCCGCAGGTGCGGCCGGCCGCCATCGTATTCGAACCGGTGGGCGGAACGGCGTTGCCACAGGTCGCCAAGGCCGCGGCCACCGCCAATGTGGGCTGGGCGGTGCTGAACCGCGATGCCAACTATGTTTCCGAGTTGCGGCGAACGACCAAGGCCCCGATCTTCTGTGTCAGCAACGACCACGTGGAAATCGGGCGCATCCAGGGCCGCCAGATGGCGGCACTGCTGCCGAAGGGCGGCAACGTCCTCTATATCCAGGGGCCATCGGAAAACTCGGCGGCGAAAGAACGCACGCAAGGCATGATGAGCACCAAGCCGGCAAACGTGCAGATTACGACCTTAAAGGGCCAGTGGACGGAAGAGAGCGCGCTGAAATCGGTGCGCTCGTGGCTGAAGCTTTCCACCTCGCAGAAGGCCGTCATTGACCTGATCTCGGCACAGGACGACTCGATGGCCATGGGAGCGCGCAAGGCGTTCCAGGAGTTGACGAGCGAATCGGACCGGGAACGCTGGCTGAAACTGCCTTTTACAGGTTGCGACGGGTTGCCGAAAACGGGCCAGGCCTGGGTGAAGAGCGGCCTGCTGGCGGCCACGGTTTATGCGCCGGCGAACGCAGGTCAGGCCATCGAGATGCTGATCGGTGCCCTGAGCAAAGGGCAAGATGTGCCGGAACGCGTGCTGACGGCAGCGTCCTCGATCCCGGGCCTGAACGAACTCCGGCCCAAGGCCTAATTTCTCCGATGTGCCGGGCCGCAAGTCGCCCGGCACCTCCCCCAACTCTACTAAAAGGATTTTCTACTCGCGTTTCCGCGCTTGCCCAATGGCCGGACAGGGGTATAATCCCTCACGCCTGTATCGTTAATCCTGTTGGCAAAGCACTTCGATGGGGGACTACCGCATGGGAGCCCGTTCCGGCAAGAACGAGGTCAATCGGCGCAAGTTTCTGGCAGCGACAGGATCGGGCCTCGTGGCTGCGGCCATCCCCGCGAGCGGCGCCTGGGCCGTCGGCAAGGAACCCACTCGCGCAGCAAGCTCCGCACCCCCAACGGTGCAACCTCCCGGCAAGAAAAAGAACATCCCGATCGGTGTGTTTGACCCCGTTTATGACCATCTGACGCTGGACCAGATGTTGGACAAGGTGAGCGCCCTGGGCTTGGAAGCGATGGAAATCGGCACCGGCGGGTATCCGAACAACAAGCACTGTCCGCTGGACGACCTGATTACCGACAAGGCCAAAGCCAAGGCCTGGGTGAAAAAGTTTGAGGACAAGGGTATCCGGGTGGCCACCCTGAGCTGCCATGGAAACCCCGTCCATCCGAACGCGCAGCACGCGGCGAAGGACGCGGACACCTTCCGCAAGACCGTGCAGCTGGCGGAAATGATTGACGTGAAAGTGATCGTCGGATTTTCCGGCTGTCCGGGCGGAACACCCACCGATACCCAGCCCAATTGGATTACCTACCGCTGGCCGCCCGAATACAACGAGATGCTGCAGTGGCAATGGAAAGAGAAGGTAATTCCGTACTGGAAGGATGCGGCGAAGTTTGCCCGCGCGCACGGAATCAAGAAGCTGGCGTTTGAGATGCACCCGAATTTCGTGGTCTATAACCCGCGGACCCTGCTGAAACTGCGCGAAGCCGTTGGTGAGGAGATCGGCGCGAACTGCGATTTGAGCCATCTTTTCTGGCAGGGCTGCGATCCGGTGGAAGTGATTCACTTTCTGGGGAAGCAGGGAGCCATTTTCCACGCGCACATGAAGGATACGGTGATTTATCCGGAGAACTGCGCGAAGTACGGCGTGCTGAATTTCTCATTCGAGGCCGGCGACCTGGAAAACGCTTCCGACACGTTCCGCGCGGTGGGCTATGGACACAGCGCGTCGCTGTGGAAGAGCGTGCTGCAGGCGTACATGGACATCGATTACGACGGCATCCTTTCGATTGAAAACGAGGATCCGATTTTGCCCGGCGAAGTTGGAGTGGAACGCGCCGCCTGGGTGCTGAAGAACGTTCGCAAGGAAATTCTGGGGGAGTAGCTGTGAGCTATGCCACCCGGCTCGGCCGATTGCCATCCCGCGCGCGCCCGCGCGTAAGCGTTTACGAAACCGTTTTTGTCGAAAGTCCGTCCATCTATTGTTCCAGCGGTGCATCCGGGAGGTTCCATGCAAAGGCGTGAAGCTCTGCGCATTTTCGCGGCAGGTGCGGTGTTGCCGGCGTTTTCGGCCGAGTTGCTGGCCTTATTCCGGCAGGCGCAGCCGCCCCCCGGGTACACGCTGCGCACGCTGAATCCGCACCAGAACGAAACGGTGCTGGCGATGATGGACCAGATCATCCCGGCCACCACGACACCCGGCGCGCGCGGCGCGCGGGTGAATGAATTCATTGATGTGATTCTGACCGAGTGGGCAACGCCGGAAGAACGGACTGCATTCCTCGATGGCCTGGCCGGAATCGACAAGCAGGGCCAGTCTCTTTACGGCAAGAATTTCGTGGATGCCACGCCGGCACAGCAGCTGACGCAGCTAAGCTCAATTGATGCAGGCGTGCTCGGCAACCGCACCACTCGGCCGCGCCATGGCAATACCGTGCCCAAGCCGGACCAGCAGTTGCAGGGTCAATTCTGGGAAGTCTTCAAACGCATCACGGTGCACGGCTACTACACCTCGGAGATCGGATTCACGCAGGAGCTGAAGCTGCAGATCATTCCCGGCGCACAGCACGGATGCGCGGAAATGACCCATTCCTGAGCCCCGGAGAAAACCATGCCAACACCAACGTATGACGCGATCATTGTGGGTTCGGGAATCACCGGCGGCTGGGCGGCCAAAGAGCTGACGGAGAAGGGGCTAAACACGCTGATTCTGGAAGCCGGGCGGCCGATCAACCCGGGCCAGGATTACGTGGAGCACAAGCCGGTGTGGGAGCTCAAGTACCGCTATTGGGACCAGCGCCAGCAGCGGGCGACCACGCAGTTCGTGCAGCGCGAGTGCTACTACGCGTGCGACGAGTATTCGAACAAGTTTTTCGTCAACGACGTGGAGAATCCCTACCAGAGCGATCCGGGGAAGCACTTTTCGTGGATTCGCGGGCGGCAGGTGGGCGGCAAGTCCATCACCTGGGGACGCCAGAGCTACCGCTGGAGCGACCTGGATTTTGAAGCCAACTTGCGCGACGGCGTCGCGGTGGACTGGCCGATCCGCTATGCGGACCTGGCGCCGTGGTACGACTACGTGGAAGAGTTCGCGGGCATCAGCGGCCAGGCCGAAGGATTGCCGCAATTGCCGGACAGCAAATTCCTGCCGCCGATGGAGATGACCTGCGTGGAGCAGGACGTTCGCGAGGCGCTGGCGAAGCACTTCGACGACCGCATCATGACCATCGGGCGCTCGGCCGTGCTGACCCGGGTGCACAAGGGGCGCGCGGCCTGCCACTACTGCGGCGTATGCCATCGCGGCTGCATCACGCAATCGTATTTCAGCAGCTTGAATTCCACGCTGCCGGCGGCGATGAAAACCGGCAAGCTCACGATTCGTCCCTACAGCGTCGTGCACAGCCTGATCTTTGATCCGGCGACGCGCAAGGTTTCCGGAATTCGCGTGATTGACGGGCAGACCAAAGCGGCGCTGGAGTTCAAAAGCCGCATCGTGTTCCTGAATGCAGCCACGCTGGAGTCCACGCGCATCTTGCTGAATTCCGCGACCACGGAATTCCCGAATGGCCTGGCCAACAGCAGCGGGGAACTCGGCCACAACTTGATGGATCACCACATGGGCGCGGGCGCTTCCGGCATCATGCCCGGCCACGAAGACAAAATGCCGTTCGGCAACCGCCCCAACGGGATTTACGTGCCGCGTTTCCGCAACGTGAAGACCAAGCAAAAGGAATTTCTGCGCGGCTACGGCTATCAGGGTGGCGGCATGCGCGAAGGCTGGAGCCGTGGCATTGCGATGGCCGGGCTCGGCGCGGACTACAAGAACATGCTGAGCAAGCCGGGGCCATGGCGCATGAGCTTCGGCGGCTTCGGCGAATGCCTGCCGTATCACAGCAACTGGGTGGAAGTGGACAAAGAAAAGCTGGATGCCTGGGGCATTCCGACGCTGAAGATTCACTGCGACTGGGGCGAGAACGAGCATGCGATGTCTCGCGACATCGCTGTGCAGGCGGGCGAAATGCTGGCGGCTTCCGGCGCGCGGGACATCAACACCTACCAGGAAATCTCACGGCCCGGCCTGGGCATTCACGAGATGGGCACGGCGCGTATGGGCCGCGATCCCAAAACCAGCGTGCTCAACGAGCACAACCAGGCGCACGACGTGAAGAACCTGTTCGTCACCGACGGCTCCTGCATGACCTCCGCGGCGTGCGTAAACCCGTCGCTGACGTACATGGCGCTGACCGCGCGGGCCTGCGATTACGCAGTGTCGTTGCTCAAGAAAAACGAACTCTAGTCCGCGCCTGTTGCCGGCGGTTAAACGACCGTACACCGCGGCACTTTTCCGGCTTCCGCTTTGCCGCTGCGATATATACTTGCCGGGACTTTCCGGACTCACCACCAAAAGCGAAGGACGGCGCATGGCCCAGATCAATCGTTCGCCCAAGACTTACGATGTGTGCGTGATCGGCTCAGGAGCGGGCGGCGGTATGGCCGCGAAGATTCTGACCGAAGGCGGGCTTAACGTGGCGTTGCTGGAAGCCGGGCCGCAGGTAAATCCGCAAAAAGACTACAAGATGCTGATGTGGCCGTATGAACTGGCGCATCGCGGCGCGGGAGTGGGCGGCCGGGCCAGCGAAAATTTCGGCGAGTTTCTGGCGCCGAACGGCGCGTGGCAGATTGACGGCGAGCCCTACACCTCGGCCGAAGGCGCCAACTTTCAGTGGTTCCGCTCGCGCATCGTGGGCGGCCGCACCAATCATTGGGGCCGCATCGCTCTGCGCTTCGCCCCGGTGGACTTTCAATCGAAAACCCGCGACGGCCTGGGCGACGATTGGCCAATCACGTATGACGACCTGGCGCCCTACTACGACAAGGTGGAGTCTTACATTGGCGTGTTTGGGACCAAGGAAGGCGTTTCCAGCGCCCCGGATGGCGTGTTCCTGCCCCCGCCCAAGCCGCGCTGCACGGAAATTCTCATCAAGAAGGCCTGCGACAAGCTGAACATTACCTGCATCCCGTCGCGCCTGGCCATTCTGACCAAGTCCGTGAACGGTCGCCTGCCCTGCCACTATTGCGGGCAGTGCGGGCGCGGTTGCACAACTGCTTCGAATTTCAGTTCCAGCCAGGTGCTGCTGCCACCGGCCATGGCCACAGGCAAGCTCACGCTGATCACCGGCGCCATGGCGCGGGAGATTGTCGTTGGCAAGGACGGCAAGGCGGAGGCCGTCTCGTACATTGATAAGGCCACCAGGACCGAGAAGCGGGTGTACGCGAAGGCCATCGTCGTCGCCGCCAGCGCGTGCGAATCGGCGCGTTTGCTGCTGAACTCGAAGTCCAGCCTGTTTCCGGATGGGCTGGGAAATTCCACCGGGAACGTCGGCAAGTATCTTACGGATTCGGTCGGAAGCGACGGCTGGGGCGAGATTCCGGCGCTGGAAAAAATGCCGCCGCACAATCACGACGGCGTCGGAGGCATGCACTATTACGTGCCCTGGTGGAAGTTCGATCGCAAAAATGATTTTCCGCGCGGCTACCACATCGAGCTGTGGGGCGGGCGCGACATGCCCGGCGTGGGAATGTTTGACGGGCTGTGCTACGACGAGGAAGGTTACGGCGCGCAACTGAAGAAGCGGGCGCGCGAGGTGTACGGCACCACCGTGGGCTTCTCCGGCCGGGGCGAGATGATTCCCAATCCGGACACCTACTGCGAGATCGATCCCAATCAGGTGGACCAGTGGGGCATTCCGGTGCTGCGCTTCCATTTCAAGTGGAGCGAATACGAACTTCGCCAGGCCAAGGACATGCAGGAGACCTTCAAGTCCATCATCGAAATGATGGGCGGCCGCTACAAGACGCGCACGCGCATTGACGGCCAGTATCCTTTCGGGATTTTGGCCGGCGGCAAAATCATTCACGAAGTGGGCACGGCGCGCATGGGCGCCGACCCCAAGACCAGCGTGCTGAACGGCTACTGCCAGACCCACGACGTAAAGAACGTTTTCGTGACCGACGGCGCGCCGCTGGTGACCAACCCGGACAAGAACCCGACACTCACGATCATGGCCCTCTCGTGGCGGGCATCGGAATACCTGTTGGACCAGGCGAAAAAGGGCAGTCTGTAAGCCGCGCGGCGCGGACGACGAGGAGATGGTATGAGCACCCAGGGGATTTCCAGACGAGATGTGCTGAAGACGCTGGCCATCGGCGCGGCAGGCGGTTCGGTGCTGCAGGTGATTCCGCTGGAGGCGGCGGAACTTGCGCACCAGATGGTGCACAAGGAAAAGGCCGCGGCGCCGGCAGGGAAGTACACCCCGAAGTTTTTCACGCCCAAGCAATACGAAACTCTGGTCTGGCTGTGCGACACCATCCTTCCGAAGGATGAGAAGTCCGGCGGCGCGGTCGAAGCGGGCGCTCCGGAGTTCATCGATCTGCTGACCAGCGAGAACGAGGAATATCAGTTGAATCTGGGCGGCGGCCTGATGTGGCTGGATTCGCACTGCATCGACCGTTACGGCAAGGTGTTCATGGAGTGTTTGCCGGAGCAGCGCAAGGAAACCCTGGATCTGATTGCCTACCGCAAGAACGCCAAAGCGACGCCGGAACTCGCCAACGGCGTATCTTTCTTCGCGTTTCTGCGCAAAATGACCTGCGACGGGTTCTACACCAGCAAGATCGGCATTGAGGACCTGCAATACATCGGGAACGTGACGCGCAGCGAGTGGCCTGGCTGCCCGCCGCTGCCTGAGTAAGCCACTTCAGTACTACCAGAACCTTCGCTCTATAACCAAGAATTTACCGTTCCGCAGCATCTCTGATCTTGCGGCCCGCGTTTCTTTGGCATATGGTCAGACCAACCTAGAAGTCCATCGCGCGCCACTCTGGCTCCTGCGGCGCGCGACCAACAATGTGTCCCCGAGTCTTATTCTCTTTGCGATGAGGATGGAAAGGCATGTCTTCGTCTGCCCTGCGATTGTTGCGAATCGCGGAAATTCGCGGCACTACCCGAGCGCTCAGCTTTGGCGGCCGCTTCCGGCCGTTTGCGTCGGCTTTGGCCGCCGTCCGCAAAAATCGCACCCTGCGCCGCGTCTTCAATTTTTTGCTGGGCTACGAAGGGACGTTTGATTCCTTCGCTTCCGCGCAGGCCGCCGCGCGGCGTTTCATTCCCTCCGAACACATGCACCCGGATGAGTTGCGCTATCACATTGCGATGGCGGGCGAACTGCGCGAGAGCGACTATCCGGCGCTGTTTTTCCTGACTCCGGGCGCGGACCGCATCCGCACGGTTTTCGATCTTGGCGGCAATGTCGGCAACCTGTTTTTCAGCTACCAGCCGCACTTGCAGCTCTCCGACCAAGCCAAGTGGTTCGTTTTTGACCTGCCGCAGAAGCGCTGGTGGTGCGAGTCTCTCGCGGAGCGCCACCGCGAGCGGCGTCTGGCGTTCACCACCTCCATGGAGCAGGCTGCGGGCGCGGATGTATTCATCGCGTCCGGCTCCATGCATTATTTTGAGCGGCCACTGCACGAGATTCTGCGCGCGCTGCCGGAATTGCCGAAACGAGTGCTCATCAACCGTTCGCCATTTTCGCGCGGCGAAGACGTGATTACGGTGCAGGACGGTGGCAGCTACCTGGTCCCGTGCGTGGTGTACGGCAGGGAACGCTTTGTGGAGGGCATGGCCGCGCTCGGTTATCGCATTTGCGCGGAATGGCCGGTGTTCGAACGCAACATTCGCGTGCCGTTGTACCCCGATTTGGTGGAACCGCACTACTCGGGAATGTACTTCGAGCTTTCCGCAAACGAAGAACGCGACGGCCGGCTCGGCCGTCGCGCCCGTCTTGCTTCCTGACACTCCCAGCCTGGTTGCGCCGGCAGTTCAGATTGTTCCCTTACCGATTCCATCGAGCGTATCAATCGAAGGCGAGAAGAAATATTCGCCGCCGGTGGTGGTCACGAAATGCGCGACCGAAACCGGGTTGCGCGCCGGATCGATCAGCATATCGCCCTTTGGCGATTGCGCGATGATGGGGTCTTCGCCCGGCGCGCCTTTCAGAGGCGGCTGGCCCTGCGGGTTCGGCGGAAAATTCGCCGCGTTCACCCAGAATTTCTGCACGAACTCAAAGTGCTTGGCGATGTCGTTCTGATAGGCAAGGAAGAGCAGCCCGCGTGGCACCTTGTCGCTGCCCGGCACGTGCGGATGGAAAGACTCTCCGAACGGGATGCCGCGCCGCAGCAGGCGGTGGGTTTGCGTGGAGCTTTCGCTGTTGGTGCCATCGGGTAAGCCGCCGGGTGTCGGCTCGTCGCGTGGATACGCTTTCCGGATGTGCGCGGACATGGGGCAGTTCACGCCTTGCGGGTCGTCGCCGTATTCGAAATTGTTGTTCAGCGTATTGTCGTTGCCAAGCGCGGGATTGCCATGGTGGGGATCGCCGGGATCGGTGGACGGCGGGGTATAGGGGCCGGCCTGGAATTTGCGCTGCTCGATGGGGCAACCGCTCTTGTAGCGCCCCACCAGTTTTGCGCCGGTCAGGTCCTGCGACCAGCCGAGCGTATTGGCCAGGTCGTGCACCGCCTTTTTGAAGGCCGGCACATCTTGCGCCAGGCGGCGGAAAACAAGGTAAGAACCGTTTTTTGTCCAGCCCGGCCCGGAAGTGCTGACCGGACCGGCAACGGGGTTGGGCTCATCGAAGTTGGGATCGGCTTTATCGCGCTGGGTTTCGTAGCCGAGCACGAATTCTCCGGGCCAGAGCAGGTCCTGGCCAGGATGTCCCTGATCCGGATTGCCGATCGGGTCGTCGGGCTTGTCGATGCCGCGAATGCCGGGCTGCGAGACGCCGTCCTTGAAGCCGAAGTGTTCGTGGCCAGGCTGGTCGGAACGGGTATTGCCCGGCTCCAGGTGCAGGAGCGTAACGCCTGCCTTGAATGCCGCCGTGCCAGTGATGTCTTTCACCTTTGCGTCCAGCTCATGCGGGTGATCCGCCGCGACGATCAGCAGGGCGTGAACGTCCGCGGGCGCGTTGAAGGGTGCAATCCACTTTGAGGGTGCGCTGGCCCCGACGTCTCCGATGTCCGCCGCGGCCATGCCGTTCTTGAAAGCATCCGGAAAAAGGGCGAGATCGGCAGATTTCAGGTTAAGCGCCTGCAAACCCTTGAAGGACAGGGCCAAGTTCACCCAGATAGCGGAGATAAGCGCCTCCGGCTTCTTGACGCCGTGCTTCTTCAGCGCGCGAAACTGATTGTTGAATTCGAGAACATCCGAACTGGGGGAAATCTCTTCCAGCACTTCCGCGATCCAGGCGCGGCCGGCGGCGGCGCTGGTGAACTTCAGGAAAAGGTTCGACTGGTGGTCTTTATTGAAGCCACCGAAGCTGTTGCCTTGAATCTTATCGAGCTCGATCGGAATGGCCATGGGGTCTCCTTCGAAAATCCGCCGATGAGAAAGCCGACCCCTGTTTCGACGAGACTGCACCTAGCGGAGCGTATGCATGGTTAGTGCGGGAGACGCCGAAAGCGTTTCATGTGAAGTAAGAAACGTTTCGATAAACGGGCAGGCGCCTGAAAAAGCGAGGCTTATTTTGCGGGGAGGAACTCCGCCGGCAACGGTCGGTCGGCTCGTTCCACGCTCCAGATGGAGTCGCTGGCAATCCACCAGCGGGTGCCGTCCCAATAGAGTTGCAGGTTGTCCACGGAATGGCCCAGGACAGGTCCCCCCGGCGCCGTAAAGTGTTCCGACGTGGTTAGCACCTGGACGGCGTTACCCGCTCGATGGGTGATGCGGTGGACTTCGCGTTCGTAGAACGCCTTGCCGTGCAGCGCGGATTCGAAGGAGTCCACGAATTCCTGGTGGCTCATGGAATGCGCGGAGACCTTGCCGCTAGCATCCTCGGACAGCTCAATGAAGCGAATACCGGGCATATACAGGGTGGCGTCGCGTCCCCATTCGCGCGGCTTTTCCGCTGGACCCGAGACAACTTCGTAGTAGGCCTTGATGATGCCGTCGATGGTGGATACGTCCTCGGGGCGCGCGGCAATTCCGGGAATCGCGGTTTTCCCGGCGGGCGCCGCCTGCGCCGTGGCCGCAGCCATCGTTACGGGCGATGTTGGGCCGCCGGCGACGCTGGAAAACGTCGCGAGCGCGTACACCACGAGACTCACGATTCGTAGAAACATCAGACGCACCCCTTTCGGGCAATCGTTGCGGAATTCAGGACTTGATGGTGCCGCTGGCGGCGTCCCAGGTGACCGCCGCTTTGCGGAAATACGATTCGTTGGACATGTGGCACGCCAGCGCGGCGTTGTGGCCGAACACTGCGTCTTCCACAACCGGAGTGCGCGTGCGCACATGCTGGAAGAAGTTCCACAAGTGGGGGCGAACGTCGTCCCAGGAACTCCCCTTGAACGTAAAGGTTTCGGTGAGCGGTTCCTTGCCGGCTTCGGCATCGTGCTCGGCGTGCCACTTCTTGACGTAGGCGTCGCGCATGGCCTGCGGATAGCTGGCGGTGTAATAGCAGGGATTCTCGTCTTTGCCGGACTGCGGTGAGAAGGTGATGGAGTATTCGGTCACTTCCAGCGCGCCTTTCGATCCCTGAAAGCGATAGATTTCCGGCGATTCGCAGCCGGCATTCAAGCGCAGATAGACCGGATATTTGCCGTATTCATAGAGGGCGGCGTGCACGTCGGGCATATTGCGGCCGTCCGGCCAGCGCAGGATTCCGCCGACCGACATGACCCGGGCGGGCGGCTCGTTCCAGCCAAGCATGAAGTTCATGCCGCTGACCAGGTGCACCAGAAGATCGCCGGCGAGTCCGGTGCCGTATTCCTTCCAGCAGCGCCAGCGCGCAAAAATGTTGGCGTCAAATGCGCGCTTGGGCACGGTGCCTTGCCAGGTGTCCCAGTCAATGGTCGCGGTGCTGGCATCGGGCGGCGGCGGATACTCCCATGCGCCGCAAGGGTCGTTGCGGCCCAGCGAACCCTCCACCAGATTCAGATCGCCGATGATGCCTTGCGCCAGCAGCGCTTTGGCTTTGGCGCAGATCACGGAGCTGACACGCTGTGAACCGATCTGCACCACGCGGCCGGTTTTCTTGTACGCTTCGACCATGGCGATGCCGTCGGCGGCCGAATGCGACATCGGCTTCTCGCAATAAATGTCCTTCCCGGCGTTGACCGCATCCACTACGACCTGCTTGTGCCAGTGATCCGGCACGGCGGCGATAATGCAGTCGATCTCCTTGTCGTCGAGCAACTCCTGGTATTTGCGCGTGGTCTTGATTTTCTTGCCGACGATTTCCGTGGCCAGCAGGTGCCGGCCATCGTACAGATCGGCGGCGGCAACGCATTCCACGCCGGGAAGAGTGATGGCGCTGGCCAGCAGGCCCGATCCCTGCATGCCGACCCCGATGATGCCGAAGCGCAAACGTTCGCTCGGCGGGAAGGCTTTCTCCAGCGCGGTCGGGATGTGCTCCGGTTCGAGCAACATGTCCTTCGAAACGGCCAGCGCGCCCGCGGTGCCGGCGGTTTTCTGCAGGAATTGACGGCGTGACAGGTCCTTTTTCATGGCACATCCTCCTCGATGGGCGTGACGAATCGCCTGCTGCGGGCAGCGGCTGTTACTTCAGCGGCTGGATGCTGACTTCCTTGAAGAAAACGACGTCGTTGTCGCTGTGATTCTGCAGGCCGATCCAGCCCTCGTTCGGGCGGCGGCCGCGCTGCGGCTCGAAGTCAAACTTGCGGTCGGGAACGGGCTGGCCTTCCGTGTAGTCCGTAACTTTCACGCCGTTGAGTTCTACCACGGTGTGCGGGCCATCCAGGGTGATGATCATGGTGTTCCATTCGGGGCCTGGCTTGCCGGGTTTCGCGAGAGGTTTGGTCAGGGAGTAAAGCGTGCCGGTCACGTGGTAGTCGTCTTCGTTGGAGGTCTCAGGATGGTTGTCGATCTGCACTTCGTAGCCGTAGTGGACGGGCATCCATTCCTCGCGCGGTTCGATGGGAATGCGGATGAAGACGCCCGAGTTGTCGTTGGTGTCGCGCATCTTGTATACCACCCGAATCCGCGCATTGCCGACCTTGCCCCCGGTCCAGTAGAGCAGGCCCATGCCGCCGTGGGTCCTGATCAGACCGTCTTCGACGGTGTCGCCGCCCGGCCCGACGTGTTTCCAGCCGGTCAAATCCTTGCCGTTGAACAGCGGCTTCCAGGTGTCTTTCTGCGGACGCGCGGCAACGCCGATCGCCGCGAGCGCTACCGCCAATCCAGTAAGCAGAATCGTCTTACGAAGCATGGCCAAACCTCCCGAATTTGCTCTGAAAAATTTCAAGATCGAGAATTTTCCGCAGGAGAAGAACGTTGTGGAGAACTTCGCGGAGCGCGCGACGCTGTGCCGCAGCGCGCTCCGTGCAAAGCCGTTAGAACGTCAGCTTGCTCAGGTACTGGTAGCTCTTGGTGATGCTGGCGAACGAGTCCGCGGGGAAGTCGTGCTCCACGAAGTAATGCTTGATGCCGGCCTTGCCGTCGTTCGCGAAGATGTGCTTCCAATCGATGATGCCGCCGCCGACGTCGGTCATGTTGGGCATCTCCTTGTCGGGAGAGGCGGTCGGGCCTTCCGCGCCGCTGGGCAGCGACTTCATGTCCTTCACGTGGACCAGAGGGAAGCGCCCCGGATTTTCGTTGAAGTATTTGATGGGATCCTTGCCGGCCACGCTGATCCAGCACAGGTCCAGTTCCATTTTCACGTATTCCGGGCTGGTGGACTTCAGCAGGTAGTCGTAGGGCAGCTGGCCGTCCAGCGACTTCGAGGGCTGAAATTCAAAGGTGTGGTTGTGATAGGCGAACTGTACGCCCGCCTTGTGCGAGACCTCGCCGGCCTTCTGGAACAGCTCGGCCGCCCTCTTGTAGCCATCCGCGGCATCGCGCTGTGCCGGCTCAATCCAGGGGCACACGATGTATTTGTGGCCGATGATGTGAGCGGCTTCGATCTGCTCCTGCCACTTGTCGGAAACCGTGGTGTAAGGCACGTGGCAGGAAGGTGCGGTCAGGCCGTTCTTCTCCAGGATGGCCTTGATGTCCTTCGGCGACTTATCGAAGTAGCCGGCAAATTCCACTTCCTTGTAGCCGATCTTCGCCACCTTGGCGATGGTGCCTTCGAAATCGCTCTTCATGGCGTCGCGCACGGTATAAAGCTGCACGCCGACGGCTTTCAGCTTGTGCTCGGCAGGCATCCCAAACGCGAATTCGGAAGCCACCAGAGCGGCGGCGGAACTTCCCAGAAATTCCCGGCGATTCATCACGTGTCGTCTCCTTGGCCAGCCCAGAAGTAAAGCGATTTACGGGGTCTCCGCGGGAGATCCCGGCGCGAGCAAAAGACCGCAGGGAGTATACAAAAAACAAGGGCGGCGCATGCAAAAAATTGCGCCGCCCCGTTTTTGCTAACGAGCTGTTTTCGTTACCGCCTAGAACTGGAAGCGCAAGCCGAACTGCATGATGCGCGGCAGGTGCGCTCCGTTCAGGTGCAGGAAGCCGGAGTTGTCAATGTTGCCGGCAGCGTCGGTGGTGTCCAGCGACGTGCCGATGGAGTTGTATTGCGTGTGGTTGAACAGATTGAAGACTTCGGTGCGGAATTCGAAGCCGCAACGCTCGTTCACCTGGAACCGCTTGTGCAGGCCGAAGTCGAAGTTGGTGCGGCCCGGCATGCGCAGGGTGTTACGGCCGAGTGTGCCGTAGGTCAACCCTGTCGGCACCGCGAAGGCGGCCGGGTTGTAGTAGAGCGGTCCGAGTACGTCGGACGCCGCTGACTTTTGCGCGGCCGTTACCGTGTACGGGTTGCCGACCAGGTCGGGGCGCGAGCCGGTACCGGTTCCGTTGCCCAGGCCGGCGCTGTCGCCAAACCCGGAGTCGTTCGTGACGGTAAACGGCACGCCGGTCTGGATGGTGGTGATGCCGGAAACTTCCCATCCGCCCAGAACGTTGTGCGCGAGGCCCGGTTGCTTGAAGAAGGGCAGCGCATACACGTAGCTGGCCACGAAGTTGTGCTTCAGGTCGAAGTTGGAGCTGGCGCGCGAGATCGGCAGGTTGTAGGAGTCGGTGAAACCGCCGTCGTAGCGATCCGAGGAGTCGTCTATCGAGTGGCTGTAGGTGTACGCCAGGCTAAACGTCAGGGCGCCCACACTCCGCGTGGCAGTCATCTGCAACGCGTGATAGATGGAGTTCGCCGAGGTCTCGATGCGGTTGATCGTGCCGTAGCCGTGGTAAGGACGGACCACGTTGGCGTTGTTGCCGCAGGCCACCCACAGGTTCTGTACGGCCGCCGTGGGAACCGGGACGCCATTGCCGAGGGTCGCCGCCGTCGGGACGCCGCTGTTGTTCACCGTGAAATTGCTGCAATCGTCTTCGCCATCGTTAATGAACTGGCCGGGAGCGAACGGATTGGCCCCGGTAAACACCGGCAACTGGTTGATGTCGCGCTGGTTGACCAGGTGCGTGCCCTTGCTGCCTACGTAGGCGATGGAGGCCACCGTGTGCCACGGCAGTTCTTTCTGCACGTTGAGGTTCCACTGCTGCACGTAGGGCCAAACCGCTTTGTTGGGAATGGAGAATGGATTGATCGGAAAAGCCACGCCGCCGCCGATGTTGGAATAGCCGGAGACGTTGCTCTGGCTGGCGAGGAGCACGATCGGCGAAGCGCCCTGCTGCAGCGATTCGGCGTTGGCTTCGTTGCCGTTCTCGTGTTCGAAGAAGACCCCGTAGCCGCCGCGGATGGCCAGCTTGCCGTTGCCCTGGGGATCCCAGGCAAAGCCCAGGCGCGGTGCGGGGTTCATCCACTTATTTTTCAAGCAGCCCCGTGGAGCGCCCGCGGCGCCGCACTGGATAAAGCCGTTGAACGCCAGGGGATCGCCCGGCGCCAGGAATGCGCCGGTGGTTGGATTGGTCAACGCGCCGGTGTACGGATTACCGGGATCCAGAGGATCGTAGAACAATCCCGGCGCATTGGCGGGATTGAACAGTTCGGGATTCAGCCCGTATTCCTGGTTGTAACGTTCCTGGTAGCGGCCGAACAAGCTCCAGCGCAGACCGAGGTTCAAGGTCAGATTCTTGGAAACCCGCCAGTCATCCTGGAAGTAGGGTTCGAAGATCTTATAGCGGTCGTAGAAGATGATCATGCGATCCGCCTGGCTGACGTTGAAAATGTTGCCTTCCAGCAAGTCCGCGAACGCGTTGCCGGTGGTCAGCGGCGAGGATACGTCGAAGCTGATCACACCCTGGGTGTAAAGCGAGTTCTGCTGGTTTTTCTGGGCGAACACAAAGTACGCGCCCATCAGCAGGGTGTGGTTGCCGACGATCTTGGTCAGGTTGTCGCGGTAGGTGTAGGTCGGGTTGGCGTTTTTCCAGGGGAAGTAGCCGCTGTCGAACTGGAAGCCGCCGCCGTAGGCGTTGCCGTTATCCACCGAGAACGACGGGATCTTGCCGTCGAACGGAACGCTCTGCGAGGGGAACAGGTTGCCGCCCGTGTAGCCGGATGGCAGTGCGGTGTTGCCGATGGCGTTCAGCTTGATGTGATCCGCGGTGTAGCTGGCCACGAATTCGTTGAGCAGCGTCGGAGAGAAATTGGAATTCAGACGGGCCACGAAACTGGTGCCTGGACCGACGAAATTGGTGTTGACGTTGTTGAAGCTGGAGCCGTTGCCCCAGAGCGGCGTGTTGGTGATGGTCTTCCACGAGTCGTGGATGTATCGGAAGGTGACGCGTTCGCTATCGGAGAAGTTGTGATCCACGCGGACCAGTTCCTCGCGCCAGGTCTCCGGCAGCGAGATGGAGCTCAGGGCCGACGGGAATCCGTTCTTGGTGGAATTGGCGGTGGGGATCGCCGCCACCAGGTATTGCGAGTTGGGGTCAATCGAACCCGCGAGCGAATCTCCGGGATAGCGCAAGCCGGTATTCGGGTTGATCGGGCAATCCGGGAAATTCGCCGGATCGATCACGCCGGGCGTCGGCGAGCAGACGTCGCTGAAGTCGCCATTGCGCTCCGCATCCGAAGGAACGTTGGGGTTGACCAGACTGGAAAGGGAAGATCGCCGCCACTCCTGCGACCAGAAGAAGAAAGTCTTTTTCTTGTCCGAATTGTAGTGGTTCGGAATGTAGACTGGACCGCCCACCGTATAGCCCCAGTCGTGCTTCTTGTAAGGAGCCTTGGGGGCCGAAGGATCCTGCCCTTCATCCCAGCGGCGCGCGTTGAAGAGGTCGTTGCGGCCGTAGTAGAACGCGCTGCCGTGAAACGTGCTGCCGCCGGACTTGGTCTCCACCTCGATCGTGCCCGAACCGTTGCGGCCATATTGCGCGCCGTAGTTGGATGTCAGAACCTTGAACTCGGCGATGGCTTCCAGGTTCGGATACACGTTGAGGGTCGTGTTCGAACCGTTGTCCATGTTGTCGCCGCCATCGATCTCCCAGTTGTTGTACTCGACGCGCCCGCCGTTCACGCTGTAGGACACGTTGCCGTTTACACCGACGCCGGCTTCATCCTGCCCGGTCTGGTTCACTACGCCGGGCGCCAGATTGACGAGCTGCGTGAAGTTGCGGCCGTTCAATTCCAGCTTGTCCACTTGCTTGCCGGAAATCGTGGTGCCGATCTCGGATGAAGTCGTTTCGACTTGGGCAACGCTTTCGCCGGTGACCACCACCTCTTCGTTGACCGCGCCGACCACCAGCTGCACGTCCACGCGGGCCTTCTCGGCGACGCTCAGCACCAGGTTTTGCGCAGTGAATTTCTGGAATCCCTTGGCCGTGACCGAAAGGTCGTAGCTGCCGCCCGGCAATCCCGGGATCACGTAAGCGCCGTCCGCGTTGGAATTTGTGGTGCGAGTCAGGCTGCCTGCCGCATTGCGAAGCGTAATTTCCGCTCCGGCCACGGCCGCTCCGGTTTTGTCCGTCACCGTTCCGCTGATGTACCCCGTATCCTGCGCCGACGCCAGAGTGGCGCAGGAAAGTGCCAGCGCGAGCACGACGAACGCGCTCGCCGCCCACTTGCAACAGCGCTCCAACGGAGACGCATGCCCATGAGTCTTCACTGTGTTACCTCCGAGCTGAATTCGAATTCCGGGAATCAGGAGGGATCACGCTGTGCGCGCCGGAGATAGGGCGAAATACCCGGCAAAGGAGCCACCCACGCAACGCCACCCCGCCACTCGACTTGCTCACGCACCAAAATGCAGCTATTAAAACGAGTTAATAGTGCTTTTTCGCGAGGTTGTCAAGTATCTTTTGCCAAAGATGCCGTGTGCTTGCGCCGCATGCAGTACGTCCAATTGGCCTTGGGTCCCGCACGATTCTCGGCCGCGCCGCGCAAAATCCGCTACCATCAGGTGGAATATCGATTTGCCCTGCTTGCGGTGGGTGCCGCACCGACCGGAAAATGCGCCGACGAGCCAAAATCTGCCTTCTTCTGCCGGTGCTTCTGGCGTTTGGCCATGCACGGCCCGTCGTCGCCGCCCCGTCCCGCCAAGCCGGCGATTCCTCCCGCCCGGACCCCGCTGCGATCTTCCAGCGCGGCCAATCGGCGCTGGACCGCGGCGACCTGGAAGCGGCCGCCACCGCCTTTCGCGCCGTGCTCAAGCTCGACCCGCAATCCGCCGCCGCCCGCGCCAACCTCGGTGTCATCGCCATGCGCCGCAAGGAGTGGGAGAACGCGCTCGCGGAATTCCATCACGCCGAAAAACTCGCGCCCGCCATGTCCGGCGTCCGACTGAATATCGGCATCGTCGAATACCGGCGGGGCAACTACGCCGCCGCCATCGCGCCCTTGCAGTCCGTGGTGAAAGATCAGCCGGGTTCGCTGCAAGCCAACTATCTGCTCGGCCTCTGCCTCTCGCTGGTCGAGCGCTACGGCGAGGCGGTACGCGTCCTGGAGCCGCTGTGGCCGCAAATGTCCTCGGAGTTTCCCTATCTCTACGTCCTCGGCAATTCCGCCTACCACTCCGGCAACGCAGCGCTGGATCAGAAAGCGCTGCAACGCCTTATCGAAGTCGGCGGCGACGCTCCGGAATTCCATCTGCTGATGGCCAAGGCCCTGCTCAATCGCAACGACGATCTGCGAGCGCTGGACGAATTGAAGAAAGCCGCCGCCGGGAATCCCAATCTGCCCTTTCTGCATTTCAATCTGGGGCTGGTCTACCAGCGCGCCGGTCAGTTCGAACTGGCGGAAGCCGAATACCGAAAAAATATGCAAGTCGAGCCGGATATGCCTTACAGCTACGAGCAATTGGGGAAGCTCTATCTGCAAACCGGGAAGCTAGAGGAAGGGGAGAAGCTGTTTCGCGAAGCGCTGCAGCACGAGCCGCGCTTGCCGGTTACCCTCACCGAACTGGCCAAGATTGAACTGCGCCGCGGCGCGCTCGAAGGCGCCCTGCGGCACATTAACGCCGCGGAAAAGCTCGCGCCAGAGACGCAAGGCGTGCACTTCGTGCGCGGCCAGATTTTGCAGAAGCTCGGCCGGGAGCAGGAAGCGGCCAGGGAATTCGCCACCGCCCGTAAACTACTTGCCGCCGGGGTCGAAAAGGATCGTAGCGATTTGAACAAGAACGCCAATTCGAATGCGGACTCCGATTCGAACGCCAAGCGAGAGCGGATCCCCGAACCGGAGATCACCCAGCAACCTTAGGCAAGATTCGGCGCTGGCCACGGTCCGCGCGCTTCTTCCAGCCTTTCGGCAATGCGCAGCAGCAGTTCGTCTTCGTTTGGCCGTCCGATCAGCTGCACGCCGATCGGCAAGCCGTCCGGCGAAAAGGCCATGGGCACCGTCATCCCGGGAAAGCCCGTGAGATTCAGCCACTGCGAATGACGCATGGCCTGGAGGTATCCGTTTTCGCCGTGGTAGGTGCCCTGGCCGTGCCGGAAGGCCGGCGCCGCGCTGACCGGCGAGAGCAGCACCGGCACATCGCGCATCGTTCTCAGGATGCGTTCGCGCTCGGCATCGCGGGCCACGCACATGCCAACGAACTTCTGCATCGAAATCTCTTCCCTCGTCTTCGCCGCTTCCATGTACTCCAGAAATACCGGACTCAAAAGGCGCTCCTGGCCCCGCACCAGGCCGCGGAATAGTTCGCCAATCACGGTGCCGAAGAAAAACCACCATAACTCGAGCATCCGCTCCAGGTGGGCCAGCCGCATGAATTCGACGGGGTGCCCCGACTCTTCCAGCAGCCGCGCCGCTTTCTGCACAGCCTGTTGCGTCTCCGGCGTGGCGCGCAACGCTGGACTCTCGACAATCCCGATTCGAATTTCGTGCAACGGTCTTTCGGCAAGCGCGGATAGCGCCACGTCCGCTGAAAGCGCATCGCCGGGGTCAACTCCGCGCAGCACTTCAAACAGCGCGCGAACGTCGCTCGCGGTGCGGGCCATGGGCCCGGCCACGCCCAGCCAGCCGAAAGCGCTGTTGCCGGCAGGGAAGTGCCCGGTGGCGGGCACACGCCCCGGCGTAGGCTTCAGCCCGCAGATCCCGCAAAAATGCGCGGGCACGCGAATCGAGCCGCCGCCGTCGCTGCCGATCCCGCCCGCGGAGCACCCCGCGCCAATGGCCGCCGCCTCTCCGCCGCTCGAGCCGCCGCTCGAGTGCGCAGCGCTCCAGGGATTGCTGGTACCGCCGCTCACACGGTTATCGGTTTCATAGGCCATCAGGAATTCCGGCGTGTTGGAGTTGCCAAGCAGAATGGCGCCGGCATCGCGCAGGCGCTGCACCATGGGCGCGTCGCCGCTCGGGCGGTAGTCCTTGCGCGTCAGGGAACCCGCTGGGCAGGGCCAGTTCGCCACGTCAATGCAGCTCTTCACGGTCATGGGAATGCCGTGCAGCGGACCCAGCGGGTTGCCCCGCAGCAGCGCGTCTTCAGCCGCGCGGGCTGCCGCTCTTGCGCCCTCTTCGTCTACGTGCACGAACGCATTGAGGCTCGGCTGCAACCCTTGCACACGCCGCAGGTGAAGTTCGACCACTTCGCGAGGCGAGATCCGGCGCTCACGATAATTCCGCGCGAACTCCGCAATTGTCCAGAAAAAGGAATCCATGATCGCTCTTCAAGGTATCACGTGGCGCAGCCCAGCCTCGGACCTGCCGGGCTGATGGAAATTTCGCCGAACCAGCGGGCAATCCGGTTGACGCCCGCGGCCAGCCCACTCAAAATAAGAACAGGCGCCACGGGGACGGCGCCACCTCCGTTCGCCCGGGACAGGACCATCTCGCAGCCATGCGCATGTCGCTTCGCCGTGCCTTGCCGTTTGCGTGTACCTTGCTTGCCGTCGTTGCCGTGGTTTTCCTGGCTTCCCACAACTCTCTTGCCGGCTCGAACCGCACCGCGCTCGCCACGCCGCTTCCCGAAGCCAACTCCGCCGAGGCCGCGCGCTTCAACAGCATTGGTGTTGCGTACATGGGCCAGCAGCGGTTTGCCGACGCGCAGAAAAACTTCGAAGCGGCGCTGAAGGCGGATCCGGCTTACAGCCTGGCCCGGTTGAATCTAGGCATCTCCTTCATCGGCCAGCAAAAGTCGGAAGATGCCCGGAAGGCCCTGGAAGAAGCCACACAAAAGCTTCCTCGCGACCCATATGGCTGGTACAACCTCGGCCTGGTTCTGAAAGACACCGGGGAAAGCGAAAAGGCCATCGCGGCGTTTCAGCGGGTCTCCGAAGTTGCACCGAGCGAACCGGATGCTTTCTACTTCATTGGTTACCTGAACGCGCAATTGCAGCGCTACGACGCCGCCATTGACGCCTACAAGAAAGCCCTGGCCCTTTTTCCGTTTCACGCCTCCGCGCAGTTCGGCATCGCGCGCGCCTACCAGCGCAAAGGCGACGCAGAAGCCGCGCGGGAGCATCTCGCGCGTTTCCACAAAATCAGCACGGAAAAGCTGGGTACGCCCTTCGGCGCGGGCTACGGCGATCAGGGCAAGTTTTCGCTGGCCGAATACGGACGGAACGGCTCTCTGAAAGCGGCGGCGGCAATTCCAGTGAGTTATTCGCCGCTCCCGCTGGCCGGGGCTCCTGCGTCCGGCGCATGCTTTTTCGACTACGACGGCGACGGCAAGCCGGATCTGCTGCTGGTCGGTCCAGCCGCGAACTCGCTGCGCCTGCTGCACAATTCCGGGGACGCAAAACTGGAGGACAGGACATCCGGCTCCGGCCTGGCGGTCGTTGCCCCGGCTCTCGGCTGCGCCGCGGGCGATTACGACAACGATGGCAAAACCGACGTCGCCATCTGCGCGGGCGACGGCGTCCATCTGTTCCACAACGACGGCAACGGCAAATTCAGCGACACCACCAAAACAGTTGGGATTGCGCCGCAAGCAAACTGCGTCAGCGTGACCTTCGTGGACTATGATCACGACGGCGATCTCGACCTTTACGTGACCAGCAAGCCCGGATCCGGCGCCCACAATTGGCTTTGGCGCAACAACGGCAACAGCACCTTCACGGACGTCTCGAAAGAGACGGCGCTCGGCACGGAAGCCACCGGAGCCGGGGTGGTCACTTCCGACTTCAACAACGACCGCGCTGTGGACTTCATCATCGCGGGTGGCGACAAGGGCGCGGCCATTCTCCTCAATCCGCGCGAAGGCGCGTTTCAGCCGCTCAGCGCGATTGATTTCGCGCAAGCCGGACTTCCCCCCGCGGTCGGCGTCGTGGCCTTCGATTTCGATAAAGATGGCTGGATGGACCTGGCATTCACCCACTCCGGTGCGCCGGGTGTCAGCCTGTGGCGCAATAAGGAAGGGAAGTCGCTCGAACGGGTTACGCTGCCCGATCTCGGATGGAAATCCGGCAGCGGGATCGCCGCGCTCGACTACGACAACGATGGCTGGCTCGATCTCGTCGCGCTCGGCGAAGGCGCCAACGGCGGCGAAATCCGCCTGCTGCGCAATCTAGGCGCGGGAACCTTTGCCGACGTCACAAAAGACACAGGGCTGGACGCGGTCAAACTTTCGCAGCCGGTTTCGATTGCGACCGCCAACCTTGGCCGCGGCGGCGTAGACCTGGTGGTCACACAAGCCGGCGCCGCGCCCCTGCTTCTGCAAAATGCCGGCGCGGAGAAAAACGGCTGGGTGGACATTGACCTCAAAGCTCTGAACGACAACAAGAGCGGTATCGGCACCAAACTCGAAGTCTATGCCGGCGAACTCACGCAGAAGTTCGAGGTTTATGGCGCAAGCGGGTATCTGGGCCAAAACGCGCTTCCCGTACACGTTGGGCTAGGCGCCGAGAAGAACGCCGACGTCGCCCGCTTGCTCTGGCCGACGGGCGTTCCCCAGGACGAAATCAAACTGGAAGGCGGTAAGACCCAGAACGTCGCCGAGCTGGACCGGCGCGGCAGCTCCTGCCCCATACTCTTCGCCTGGAACGGGACGCAGTACGAATTCATCTCGGACATGATCGGCCCCGGCGTGGTCGGCCACTGGATCGCACCGGGCGAGCGCGACGTCCCCGACCCCACCGAGTATCTGAAGGTTCCGGGGAAATCCGCACAGCCGCGCGATGGCGTGCTTAGCTTCCGTTTCCTGGAGCCGATGGAAGAAACCGTCTATCTCGATCAGGTCAAGCTGCTTGCGATCGACCATCCGGCGTCCTACGACGTTTACCCCAACGAGCGCTTTGCGGCCAATCCGCCGTTCCCGGAATTTGCAGTCGTTCCGGTGCAGCGTGCGCACACACCCATCGGCGCCTGGGACGACCGGGGCAACGATGTGCTGGCTTTAATCAGCAAAGCCGACCGCAAGTACGTCACCAGCTTCGAGGATCTCCCGTACACCGGATTCGCCAAGCTGCACTGGCTCGAGCTGGATCTCGGCGAATGGAATCCGCAACTCCCGCTGCGCCTGATTCTGGATGGCTACACCGACTACTTCACCGCCACTTCGATGTATGCCGCCGACCAGGCCGGCGTAAAGGTCATCGCGCCGTACGTGGAAGCGCAGGATGCCTCGGGCAAGTGGGTGCGGGTGGTCGAAGACATGGGCTTCCCTGCGGGCCTGGCGCGCACCATGGTCGCGGACCTGACCGGAAAACTTCCCGCGGGCACGCGCCGTATCCGCATCGTCAACAATCTGAAAATCTATTGGGACCGCATCCGCATTGACCAGACGCCCGCGCAGAAAACGACGCGCGTGAGCGAAGTTCCGCTGGCCCGGGCCGCGCTCGCTTTTCTTGGTTATCCGAAGGAGATTCGGCTCACGCCGGCCAGCGACACCGTATATTCCTGGTCGCAGCGCAGCCGCACCGGTCCTTACGCCCGCGCGGCGGGGAACTACACCCGCTATGGCGACATCCGCCCGCTGCTGCGCCAGGCCGACGACCGTTTTGTGATTTTCAGTTCCGGGGAGGGCGTCAAGCTCGACTTCGATGCAACCAAGCTGCCCGCTCTTCCCGCCGGCTGGGTACGCGACTACTTCTTCTTCGCCAATGGATTTGAGAAGGATATGGACTTCTACGCCGCCGACGCGTTCACCGTCAGCCCGCTACCCAAACACGGCATGACGCCGTATCCCTACAAGTCCGGCGACGAATATCCCGATGACCCGTCGCATCTGGACTATCAGCTCGAATACAACACACGCGCCCAATCGGGCCAGATGCCCGCGGACCTCAGCTATCACTATCCGGGCGAGCACAGCAGCAAGGATCGCCGTCCGTAGCAATTACCATTTATTGACCAGGAATCAGGCGCTGACCTTGGTCCAGGCGCGGGTTTCCGCGCTTTTCTGGATGGCTTCACACAGCAGCAGCTCGTCGTGCCCGGTTTCGAACGTCGGAAACGGCTTGGGCGCGTTGAAATTTCCCGCATCCAGATACTCGTAATAGGCGCGGAACAGTTGCACAAAGGTGTCCGGATAACCTTCCGCATGCCCGCCCGGGTAGGCGGCGAATTTCCGCGCGGACGGCGCGAGCAGCGACGGATCCTTGATCAGCGACCCATTGGCTTCGTTCCGCCGCCCGATCCATAGCAGATTCGGCTCTTCCGCGTTCCACGCCAGCGAACCTTCCGTGCCGTTGATCTCGAAGTTCAGTTTGCACTTGCGGCCCGCGCTGACCTGCGAAACCGTGAACACGCCCTTGGCGCCGTGATCGAAGTGCACCAGCACCGAAGCGTAGTCGTCGGTGGTGATGGGCACTTCGTCGGTCTGTACATTCTTGTTCGTTGAAAACGACTCCACGTGCCCGCGCGGCTTCTGCCGCACCGGCACCACGGTTGCCAAATCCGCGCACAGCTCTTCGATCTTCTGCCCGGTAATCCATTGCACCAGGTCCATCCAGTGCGTGCCGATATCCGAAACCGCGCGCAGTTCGCCGCCCAGTTTCGATTCCAAGCGCCAGTTCCAGTCCGTCGGATACGTCAGCCAATCCTGGAGGAACCCGCCGTGGATGAGTTTCACCTGGCCGATGGCTCCCGACTCCACCAGCGCGCGCGCCTGCAGGCACAGCGGGTAATAGCGCAGGTTGTGGGCCACGCCGCCCACCCGCTTGGTCTCCTTGGCAATCTCCATCAGCGCGGCGGATTCGCGGGAATCCATGGCCAGCGGCTTTTCGCACAGCACGTGCTTGCCCGCGCGCATCAGCTTCGCGGCCTGCTCGAAGTGCACGTAGTTGGGCGTGCAGATGTGCACCGCGGTCACTGCCGGATCGGCGCAGATCTCTTCCACGCTGGAGTATGCCCGCTCCAGCCCCAGGGCCTTGGCGGCCGCCGCGGTCCGCTCGCCGGAACTCACCATGGTGCCGCGCACCGGAATCGGAATACGCCGCAGCGCTTCGATGTGCGCGCGTCCAACAAACCCTGCTCCGATGACTGCCGCGACCTGTGCCATGGTTCCGCTCTCCCTGATCCGCCTGGAATTTTGCCGATTGCAGTGACGTGCGCGCGTTTCGGCCCGCGCCATTCTACGACACCCGAGTCATCCGTGCTTGTTCCGCGCCCGCGGGTCGCCTACTTTTTCTCGCCTTTCAGCAGCGCTTCCCGCACCTTGGCCAGCTCTTTTTTCTTGGACTCATCCACTTCGGGGAACTGCAGGTCCAGTCCGCGAAGAGCTTTGATGGTTGCTCCCGCCACCACCAGCCTTGTGTACCACTTGTTGTCCGCCGGTACCACAAACCAGGGGGCGTGCTTGGTCGAGGTGTTGCGGATCATCTCCTCGTAGGCATCCTGGTAGTCCTTCCAGAAGCCGCGCTCTTTCACGTCGGCCATGGAAAACTTCCAGTTCTTTTCCGGCATCTCCAGGCGCTCCAGGAAGCGCCGTTTCTGTTCGGCTTTGGAGAGGTGCAGGAAGAATTTCAGGACCACCACGCCGTTGCGCGACAAATATTTCTCGAAGTGATTGATGTCCTGGTAGCGCTGTTCCCAGATGTCTTTCGTCAGAAGTTCCGGCGGAAGCTGCTGTGTGCTCAGAATCTCCTTGTGTACGCGCGTCACCAGCACTTCTTCGTAGTACGAGCGGTTGAAGATTCCAATCTTTCCCCGCGCCGGCACCGCCTTGTGCGCGCGCCACAGGTAGTCGTGGTCCAGTTCCTCGTGCGAAGGCTGCTTGAACGACGTCACGTCGCAGCCCTGCGGATTGATGCCGGACATCACATGCTTGATTGCTCCGTCTTTTCCCGCCGCGTCCATGGCCTGAAAAATGATGAGCACCGCCCAGCGATCCTGCGCGTAAAGCTTTTCCTGGAAGTGGGAGAGCAGCTGCACTCCGTTCTGCAGCGTCTCTATCGCCTTTTCTTTGCTTTTCGCGCCCTTGGTGGAGCCCGGGTCGTAGTCCTTGAGCCGAAACTTCTCGCCGTCGGTTACCCGGTAGTCGTCGATGAAACTCTCTACTTCTTTGAGTATTTTCTTCATCTTCATGGCGCCCGCGAGTGTAGTACAGATGCAAAAAGCCCGCCGCAGGAATTTCCCGCAGCGGGCTTTCGCGAAAGGCGGCTTCGCGGGGCGAAGCCGCCTGCCAGAGTCTACTCGTCGCAGTCCTTCTTGCTCAGCACCACGCCCGTTGCCGGGTCAAGCAGGAGCTTGCGCACCTTAGAACCGTTGAAGTCGAAGAAGCCGTCAAGCGTGCCGGCCTTCACATCGTTGGAGTCGCCGCCCACGCGGCCCAGCCCCCAGTTGTCTTCGATGAAACGCAGAATCGAAGACTGATCGGTCAGCTGGTGATCCACGTAGTTGTGGCGGGCGTAGGGAGAAATCACAAGCAGCGGCAGGCGCGGGCCGTAACCGCAGCGTCCCGGGGTCGCACCGGAGGGCGTGGTACCGCAGGCGCCCGGTCCGGTCAGGTTGTCGTCGGTGACATCGGACTGGTTGATGATCGGATCCATCTGGTGGTCGTACCATCCGTCGGAGTCGTCATAGGCGATGATGACCGCGGTGTCCTTCCATTCCGGAGTCTGCTGCAGGGCGTTGATGGTCTGCACGAGGAACGTCTGTTCGTCGAGCGGGTCGGAGTAACCGGCGTGGCCGTCAAACGCTCCCTTGGCTTTCAGGAAGCTGACCGCCGGCATGCGGCCTTCGTTCACCGCAGTCCAGAAATCGGCCAGGTCGTACTGGTGATTGGCCTGATCCGTCTTGCCGATCAGCGCCGGATCGCTGGCCGGAACGTGGTGCAGGTTCTGCGTCTGCACGAAGTATTGAAACGGCTCGTGGTGAGCGATGTAGTCGCCCGTGGTGCCGGCCAGACCGGTGCTCGTGGCCGCGCAAGTCGCAGTACCCGTGCCGTCCACGCTGGTGCGGCCAAAGCCGCCCTGGAACCAGCCCCAGGTGATGTTCTTTGCGTTCAGCAGAACGCCCACGTTGTTCCCGGTAATGCTGACGTAAGTCTTCTTGAGCGGGTTGCAATCGTCGCCCGCGGGACGGGGGTCGCCGATGATCGCACCGGAATTGGAGCCGTTGGCGATATTGCCGGCCGGGTTGCCGCTCACCAGCTGCCCTCCGGCGGTAGTGCCGGCGATCAGATTCAGCGCGCCCGGTGTGGAAGGACCAAAGGTCGTGCCGTAGGAATTGTCGCTCATGGCGAAGTGCTGCGCGTAGTTCCACAACGCAGTCACGGTGTTGCCGTCGAAATAGCCCATCACTACGCCCGGACCCTTGCCCCAGTCATTGCAGCCGGGGCCGCCCGTGCCGACTTCCTCGGGGAAGCGGTCCATCAGGCCGTTGTGAAATGCCTTCTGTTCGTCCGCGTAGTCGTGGTCCTGGTCGCAGGTCACCGCTTGCGAGGGGTCCAGGCGAAAGGGCTGGGTGGAGTTGGGGTTCTCGTCCAGCAGGCCGCTGCTCAAAAGATTGTTCACCCGCGGTGTGTCCTTCAGAGCCTTAAAAGCCGGTTGCCCTTTGGGGTTGGCGGCATAGGGGTAGGTAGCGAAGTAGTGATCGAACGAAACGTTCTCCTGGAAGATGACCACCACGTGCTTGATCGGCGTCTTGGTGTCGAACTTCGACGCCGGGTCGCCGCCCTTGTTCGGACCGGCCAGCGAGGGCGCAGGGGCCCCAGCGATGATCGTCGCGGCCGCCAAAGTAGCCAGCGCGCGCTTCAAATGCAGTTGAATCATGGACTCTCCTCGTAATCACGGAAATTACTCAAGCGGAATGCGAGGATTTCTGATTCGCCTGCCAGCGCGGGCCAGAGACCGCCGCCTTCTGCGAGATGCACCTGCTGTGATACGCGCCGTCTGTTATCGCTTCGTGACGGCCGGGTAAAAAACGCGGTCCTGGCTCTGGGCAGCGCGTTGCCTGGTGGTCAGCGCCTGACCGCCCCCGCTTTTGTCGCGGGTTCCACCCGTATCGTGCCCATCATCCCGCCGTCCTCGTGCTGCAGGATGTGACAGTGGTAAGGGAAGGTGCCAAGGATGGCAGGGTCGCGGAAGTCCAGGCGAAGCTTGATGCTGGGGAACTGCGGCGTGAACCCGTCCCAATACGGGACGTTGATTGTGTCGTGAAGATATGGCTCTTCCACCGGCACGCCATGCCGTTCCAGGACCAGAAAATGCGTCTGGTGAATGTGGAAGGCGTGCGGCTCGTTGGACCGGTTTTCGATGATCCAATCTTCCACGTCGCCTTGATGCACCGTGATGTTCGGCGCGGCACCCGGTTCGTACTTCGCCGGTGTCTGCCCCTCTTCAGTAATGAAAAAGAGCGTCCCATTTTTGGGATCGTTGGGGTTCAAGATCCTTTCGGAAAAATATAGATGCCGCGTGCGCACCGGCGTGACCCTGGAAAGCGGAACGGACCGTGGCGCTTCGGCCACGCTGGAAAAGCCAGGCAGACTCACATTCAGCTTTGCCGCATCCTTGCGTGAGACGATTCGCGCGATCGGCCGCTCCGGATCGTTGTCGTCCAGATCCGCGCCGGTGTTCGCCGCTCCCGCGCCTGCGGTGCCCGGTTTGGCGGAATCGGCGTCCGCCGCCGGGCCGCGCTCCACGAACTTGGTGATCAGCTTGGCTTCCACGCCTTCCGGCGGGGTCGTCACCACAAATTCCACGCGCGAGGCCGGCGGCAAAGGGATGTGCGTCTTCCACAGGATCCGGTCACGCGAAGTCCCGTCGTCGAGTCCGATCGGTATGCCGTCCAGCGCCAGCACCGCCAGATTCTGCGGCTGGCCCACGAATTGAATCTGTAAGTCGAGGTACGTATCCGCCGAAGCGTTCAGTACCCGCCACAACTCTTTTTCGGCTGGCGGCCCGGTAATCGTCGCTAGCGGATAATCAGGGTAGGGAACCGCCACGTAGTTGATCGAAAGATCCTTGGTCGGCCTGGTCGTGTCGGGCAAGGGCGGGATTGCGCCGGGTTTTACCACCGGTTTGGCCGGGAGAGGCGCGGTCATCTCCTGATCGCGGATCACGATCACCCGCTCCGGCAAGTTCGCCGCGTGATGGTTCGCTTGCTCGATCCCTTCCACGATGAGCGCGCCCGAAGCGCCGCCTAACACCTGTTCTTCGCTCATGCCATGGGGATGAGGGTGATACCAGTACAGTCCTGGCGGCGTGTCCCGGGGAATCTCCATTCGGTATTCGAATGCCGGAGCCTCGGGTTGCACGAGCGTGCGCAAGGTTTCGTCCTGGTGGCACACGGGAGGGATTACGACGCCGTGAAAGTGCAGATTGGTGGCGCCCTGCGTCATGGCCATGACCGGGGCGCCGCAATCGCTGGTTCCGTGGTTGTGCGGTCCAGCCGGCATTGCGTTGGCGTCGCCGGCACTGACTTCGTTCTTCAGGCGCAAAATGAGCGTGTCGCCCGGCTTTACCCGCAGAGTCGGCGAAATGCTTCCATCCGCGGCCACATAGCAGTAGTGCATCCCGCCGTTTTCGCCCGGACCGCTGCGAAAGGCCAGCTCCACCTTCAACACACCATTTCTGCTGCGCAGTTCGGCCGGTTGGACTGCTTCGCTGCCTGGGACTGGCCGCCTACAAGCATCTGATCGGGGTGCAGCGGACGACCTGTCTTGCGCCGCTGCCGTCGCTGCTGCCGATAGAGTCATGGCCAACAGGCAACAACCGATAAAGGAGCAATTCCGCCAGAGTGCGTTCAAGAATGGTTCCGCGTGGGATTTTGAAACCCTATTGAAGCGCCGCTTCTGTTAATGTCGCGTGAAGCCAAGATGAATACCACGGTGTCGCCCGCCGCATGAGACTTGCCCAGGACCTTCGCCTCCGCGATTACTTCGCGCTGGCCTTCGGCACCATGATTGGCGTCGGCTGGCTCGTCCTGATGGACGATTGGCTCGGCCGCGGTGGCCCGCTCGGCGCCATGCTGGCTTTTGCAGTCGGCGGACTCGCCCTGCTTCCCGTCGGCTATGTCTATGGCCAGTGGGTGCAGCGACTGCCCAAGGCCACGAGTGAAGCCGCGTATACCGCTCAGGTCTTTCCGCCGATCGTCAGCTATTTCACCGGCTGGACGATGCTGCTCGCCTACTTCATCGTCTGCCCCTGGGAAGCGGTGGCCATCGGCAAAGTGGCCAGCTACCTGCTCCCATGGCTCAACTCATTCGAACTCTACCGCGTTGGCGGCCATCCCGTTTTTCTGCCCAGACTGGCTCTCGGCGTCGTCATGACGCTTTTCCTTGCCGCTCTCAACTATCGTGGTATTCGCGGCAGCGCGCGCTTTCAGCGTTATGCTACCGGCACGGTGCTGGTCCTGGTCGCCGGAGTGGCGCTGTTTGGGGTCGCGCACGGTTCCGGCGCGAATTTTTCTCCGGTTTTCCGAAGCACGCCGCTTGTTTCGATTCTGCTGGCGCTGCAGATCGTCCCGTACTTTCTGACCGGCTTCGAATCCGTGCCCAAAGCTGCGGAGGAAGCGAGCCGCGACTTTCCGCCGCGTTCGTTCTTTCGCGCCATCGTACTGGCATTGTTTACGGGCGCCGCGTTTTATGTGGCGGCCATCGCCGCCGTGTCCCTGGCCGCGCCCTGGCAATCGCTTCTCGGCAAACCCTTCGCCACCGCGTTTGCGTTTCAGCAAGCGATCGGCGCGCAGTGGCCAGTGCGGCTGATCTTTGTGGGAGCCATCGCCGGCCTATTGCAGTGCTTCAACGGCAACTTTGTCGCGGCCAGCCGCATGGTTTTCTCCTTTGGACGCGAGGGGACCGTACCCGTGCGTTTCGGCGCGGTGCATACCGCCTATCGGACCCCCGGCGTCGCGATTGTCGGCGTGGCCGCGCTTACGCTGCTCGGACTGTGTCTCGGCGACGCCCTGCTGGTGCCCGTCACGGAGGTCGGTTCCATGGCCGCTGCGACCGGATGGTTCGCTTCCAGCGTTTCGCTGATGCTCGTGGAGAAGCGCGCCCGCGTCCGCATCATCTCCGCCGCCGCTGCTGTCGTTGCTCTCCTGCTGGTATTGATGAAGTTGCTGCCCGCGTTTCCCGGGCACTTCTCGCGCGCCGAGTGGATCGCCTTCGCGATCTGGCTCCTGCTCGGAGCCACCCTGCACGCCCTGCGACCGCCGGCCGCGGCTTCGGCGGCCCCCCGCTGACCGCTCATGTATAATTTTGCAGGAGCGAATTTTCTTCGCGGATGATCCCGTACCTTCACCTGGGCCCGGTCACGCTGCCGACCTTCGGACTCATGGTCGCCATTGGTTTGCTGTGCGCCTCGTACATTCTTCAGGCTGATTTCAGGCGCCGCGGCATTCACGCCGACGCGTTTCTGATCATCGGTATCGCCGGCATTTCCGGAATCGTTGGCGCGCGCCTGTATCACGTCCTGGAAGCACCGGCCGAATTCTTTGCCAATCCCTGGCCGCAACTCTTCACCCGCTTCGGCTTCGCCTGGTTTGGCGGATTCCTGGGAGGCTTCGCGGCGCTGCTGATCCTGTCGCGCCTGGAAAAAATTCCCACGCTGGAATTTCTCGATGCCTGCTCGCCGGCCGCGGCCGCCGGATACGCGGTCGGGCGGATCGGCTGCTTCCTGAGCGGCGATGGCGACTACGGCATTCCCACCTCGCTTCCCTGGGGCATGAGTTTTCCGAACGGCGTGGTGCCCACCACGGAACGCGTGCACCCCACACCGCTTTACGAATTTTTCGCCTGGATGCTGATTGCGTGGCTGCTGTGGCGGATCGGCCGGCGCTTTCTGGCGCACGAAAAGCCCGACGGCTACGTTTTCATCGCCTACCTGGTGCTCACCGGTATTGCGCGTTTCCTGGTGGAAATGATCCGCCTGAATCCGCGCTCGTTTTTCGGTATGTCCAACGCGCAGGCCGCGAGCGCGGCGTCGGTACTGCTGGGGATCGTGATTTTTCTGGCGCTGAAGCGCTCGCCCGCGGCGGCTGCGAAGTCCGGCGTGAAGTAAGCGCTACTTCTTGTATACCACGCCCTCTTTCATCACAAACGTCACGCGTTCGAGTTCGCGAATATCGGAGATGGGATTTCCGTCCACAGCGATAATGTCCGCGAACTTGCCGGCCTTGAGCGAACCGAACTCTTCCGGCTTTCCGATCAGCGTTGCGGCGTTGATCGTTGCGGCCTGGATGGCCTGCATCGGCGTCATTCCGTACTTCACCATGAACGCAAACTGGTGCGCCGCCATGTCGTAGGCGCAGACTCCCGCGTCCGTGCCGAAGGACATTTTCACGCCGGCTTTTACGGCTTTGCTGAAATTCCTGCGCTGGATTTCGCCCAGCGCCGCATCGTGCTCCAGAAAATCCGGCGGAATATTTCCGTGCCTGCCAGCTTCCTGGATGCACTCATCGTCGTAGATATCCATATCCAGGTAGGTGCCGTGCTGCTTGGCCAGCGCGATGCCTTCGTCGTCAATCATCGTCGCGTGTTCCACCGAGGCCACGCCGGCCACGATGGCGTTCTTGATGCCTTGCGGCGAATGCGCGTGCGCCGCCACCCGCAATCCAAAACTCGCCGCTTCGCTCACCGCCGCCTGCAGTTCCTCCAGCGTGAATTCCTGGGAATTTGGATTGGAACCATGGGTAAGGACTGCGCCGCTCGAAAGCAGCTTGATATGGTCCGCGCCGTCGTGGGCCAGTTGGCGCACCTTCTGCCGCACTTCCCAGGGACTATCCGCTTGCCCGTAATGGAAATCCCACGGCAGCTGGATGTCCGGCGCGTAGCCGGTCATTGCGCCGGCACCGCCGGTAATCGTCAGATAGGCTCCGGCGACAAACATCCGCGGGCCCACGATGTAGCCCTTGTTGATCGCATCGCGCAGCGCCACGTCGTTGAGCGCGCGGTATACGCCAACGTCGCGCACGGTAGTGAAGCCCGATTCCAGGGTCATGCGCGCGTTGGGCACGGACTCCAGCACCACTGCGGAAGCCGAGCGTCTCAACTGCGACAGCGGGTCGCCGTTGCCTTCGTGCTCGCCGTCCGCCAGGTGCGTGTGGCAATCAATCAGTCCGGGCAGCACCGTCTTCGTGGAAAGGTCAATCACCTTCGCGCCGGCTGGAATTTTCAGGTCGCTGCCGACGGCCTCGATCCGTTTTCCGCGCAGGAGAATTGTCTGGTTGTCGAGCACCCGGCCGGATTCCACATCCACCAGGTGACCCGCCTTGATCGCCGTCGCCAGCTCCCCCGGAGACGGCGCTTGCTGCGCACGCACGGTGCCTGCCGCCAACAACCCCATCGCCGCCACAAGGATTCGCAGTCGCACATTGACCTCGCAACTTTGGAATGGACCGCCGTGCTCGCGACTTCCGCAGATTCGCCTGCGCATCATAATGTTGCAGCGCGCGGACTTCAAATCGCCCGGCGCGCTGGAGCCATCGGCCACAAACAGAAATGGCCCCGGCGCAGCGCCGGAGCCATCTCCGCACACCCACTATTCACCGCTCAAATCATCTGCCGCAGCACGTAGGTCAAAATCCCGCCGTGCTGATAATAGGCAACCTCTTCCGGAGTATCTACCCGCGCGGTTACGGTGAACTTCTTTACGCTGCCGTCCGCCGCCTTGGCCGTCACCGCAATGGCGCTGCGCGGCGTGAGCGACGTAACGCCAGTGATTTCGTAGCTCTCGGTGCCGCTCAGCCCCAGCGACTCGCGATTTTCCCCCGCCTTGTACTCCAGCGGCAGGATCCCCATGCCCACCAGATTGCTGCGATGGATGCGCTCGTAACTCTCCGCGATCACCGCACGCACGCCGAGCAGCTTCGGCCCTTTTGCCGCCCAATCACGCGAAGATCCCGAGCCGTACTCCTTGCCCGCCAGAATCACCAGCGGTACTCCCGCTTCCCGGTATTTCACCGAGGCGTCGTAGATCGACATCTGCTCGCCGTCCGGTTGATACCGCGTCCAGCCGCCTTCCGTTCCCGGAGCCAGCTGGTTTTTCAGCCGAATGTTCGCGAAGGTGCCGCGCGCCATCACCTCGTGATTGCCGCGCCGCGCGCCGTAGGAGTTGAACTCGTGCGCCTTGACCCCGTTCGCGATCAGGTATTTGCCCGCCGGAGAATCCACGCCGATGGAACCTGCCGGAGAAATGTGGTCGGTGGTGATGCTGTCGCCGAGCACCGCCAGTACCCGCGCGCCATGAATATCCGCCAGCGGCGCGGCGGTCTTCGACATGTTTTCGAAATAAGGCGGCAGCTTGATGTAGGTGGACTTCGCATCCCACTGGTAGAGATCGCCTGCCGGGACCGCCATGTTCTTCCAGTGCTCGTCGCCGTCGTATACCGCGGCGTATTGTCTCTGATACTGTTCCTGCGAGACTGCCTGCCGCACCGTCGCTTCCACTTCTTGCGGCGTGGGCCAGATGTCCTTCAGGTACACAGGCTTGCCCGCCTGATCGTTTCCGATCGGCTCGCTGGTCAGGTCCAGGTCCATGCGGCCGGCGAGCGCGTAAGCCACGACCAGCGGAGGCGATGCCAGATAATTGGCGCGCACCAGCGGGTGAATGCGTCCTTCAAAATTGCGGTTGCCGCTTAGCACAGCGACCGCCACCAGATTGTTTTCCTTGATGGCCGCGCCAATCGCTTCCGGCAGGGGGCCGCTGTTGCCGATGCACGTCGTGCAGCCGTAGCCGACCAGGTTGAACTTCAGCGCGTCCAGAAATTTCGTCAGTCCGGCCTTGTCCAGGTAGTCGGTCACCACCTTGGAGCCCGGCGCCAGGCTCGTCTTTACCCACGGCTTCACCTGCAAGCCGCGTTCGACCGCCTTCTTCGCGAGCAGGCCCGCGCCCAGCATCAGCGAGGGGTTCGAAGTGTTGGTGCAGCTGGTAATCGCCGCAATCACCACGGCTCCGCTGGCTATATCGAACGAATCGCCGTTGTTTTTCACCTGCGCGTTTTTTGCGGCCGCGCCTTCCGTGAGCTTCGCAAAGGAACTTTTCGCCTGCTTGAGCGCCACGCGATCCTGCGGACGCTTTGGTCCGGCCACCGTCGGTTCGACCGTGCCCAGATCCAGCTCCAGCGTGTCCGTGAAGGACGGGTCCGGCGTAGCGTCGGTGCGAAACAGTCCCTGTTCCTTGCAGTACGCTTCCACCAGCGCCACCTGCTCGTGCGGCCGTGCGGTGAAATGGAGATAAGCGAGCGTTTCCGCGTCGACGGGGAAGAAGCCCATGGTGGCGCCGTACTCCGGCGCCATGTTGGCGATCGTCGCGCGATCCGGGACGCTCAGGTTGGAGAGCCCGCTGCCGTAAAACTCCACGAACTTTCCGACCACACCCTTCTTGCGGAGCATTTCGGTGACCGTCAGCACCAGGTCCGTGGCGGTCGAGCCCTCCGGCAGCTTGCCGTGCAGCTTGAATCCGACCACTGCCGGAATCAGCATGGAACTCGGCTGTCCCAGCATCGCAGCTTCTGCTTCAATGCCGCCCACGCCCCAGCCGAACACACCGAGGGCATTCACCATCGTGGTGTGCGAGTCAGTGCCGACGAGAGAATCCGGATAGGCCTCGGTGCGGCTGCCCGAAGGCACTGCGCACACCACCCTTGCCAGATATTCCAGGTTGACCTGATGGCAGATGCCGGTTTCCGGCGGCACCACTTTGAAGTTCTGGAAAGCCGTTTGTCCCCAGCGCAGAAACGCGTAGCGTTCCGCGTTGCGCTGGAACTCCAGTTGCGCGTTCAGCCCGAAGGCATTCACGTTCCCGAAATTATCCACCTGCACCGAATGATCAATCACCAGTTCGGCGGGGAAGAGCGGGTTGATGCGCTTCGGATTTCCGCCCATTTTTTTCACGGCTTCGCGCATCGCCGCCAGGTCCACCACTGCGGGAACGCCGGTAAAGTCCTGCAACAAGACCCGCGCCGGCATGAACGCGATCTCTTTTTCCGCGTTGCCCGGCGTCCAGCTGGCCAGTGCCTGGATGTCCGCCGCGTGCACAAACCGCCCGTCTTCGTTGCGCAGCAGATTTTCCAGCAAGATGCGCAGCGAAAACGGCAGCTTGCTCAAGTTCAGCCCGTGTTTTTCCAGCTTTTCCAGGCGCTGTATCTCAAATTGCTGCGCGCCCACGTGCAACTGGTCGCGAGTATCGAACGAATTCGTTACGGAGATCGCCATCGAGCAATCCTCTCCTTGCTGGTAAGGCCTTAATCATAACCGAACTGGCCCGGCCCTGCCCGTGTCGCGCGGCCTCGGGTCGCGCGCGTTATACTGTTCGCGCCGTGCAAATTCTTCTTCTCGGGACTTATGAACTCGGCCGACAGCCTTTCGGCCTCGCTTCGCCTGCGGCCTGGCTGCGTGCTCGCGGCCACGCGGTCCGCCAGCTGGATCTTTCGCGCCAAGCGCTCGATCCGCTCGCGGTGCGGGATGCGCAGCTCATCGTGTTTTACCTCCCGATGCACACCGCCACCCGTATCGCGTTGCAGTGGCTCCCGCTGCTTCGCCAGAAAAATCCCTCCGCGCATCTGGCCGCCACCGGCCTTTACGCGCCGCTGAACGAATCGCACTTGAGGGCCGCCGGTTTTTCGACCGTCCTGGGTCCCGAATTTGAAGCCGAACTGGCCGCCCTGGCGGACGCCCTTAGCTCGGGCACTGCGCCGCCGCAAATCCCCGCGTCGCAGCCACTTCCGCGCCTCCCGTTCCAAAAGCCGGATCGCGCCGGCCTTCCGGCGCTGCGAAAGTATGCGCAGGTCGTGCTCCCGGATGGCGGCTGCCGCATCGCCGGCTACACGGAAGCCACCCGCGGCTGCAAGCACCTCTGCCGCCACTGCCCGGTGGTGCCGGTCTACTCCGGGCAGTTCCGCGTGGTGCCCGTGGACGTGGTCCTTGCCGATATTCGCCAGCAGGTCGGCGCCGGCGCGCAGCACATCACCTTCGGCGACCCCGATTTTTTCAATGGCGTCACGCACGCCACGCGCATCGCGGCAGCCCTGCACGAGGAATTTCCCGCGCTCACGTACGACGTCACCATCAAGATCGAGCATCTCCTGCGCCATACCTCCGCCGTGAAAACCCTGGCGGGCACCGGCTGCCTGTTCATCACTTCCGCGGTGGAATCCCTCGACGACCAGGTTCTCCGCAAACTCGAAAAAGGCCACACGCGCGAAGATTTCTTCCGCGCTCTCGACCTATGCCGCGAGACGGGTGTCGCCCTCCAGCCCACGTTCATCCCATTTACGCCCTGGACCACGCGGGAAAGTTACTTCGCACTGCTCGAAGCCATCGCCGCGCACGATTTGGTTTCCGCCGTTCCTTCCATCCAGCTGGCCATACGGCTTCTGATTCCTGCACGTTCCCGCATGCTCGAACTTCCCGAGATCGCTTCCGCGGTCGGCCCGTTCGATGCGGAGAAGCTCATCTATCCCTGGCGCAACCCCGATGCGGCGCTCGACGCGCTCGCCGAAGAGCTGGCCGCCATCGTCGCCGCGGCTGACGCCAAAAAGCTTTCGCGCGCGCAAGCGTTCGCGCAGATCTGGAACGCCGCCGCCGCACTCCTGCCCGAGACTCGCCGCACCGTCTTTCACCCGGCTTCCGCGAATGCGAGCGGCGTCCCGTTTCTCAGCGAACCCTGGTATTGCTGCGCCGAGCCGACCAGCGACCAGCTGCTCGCCGTGCAGCCGCTCACCCTGGCCGCCGACCCCATCGGCTCCAGCGAAGGCTTTGTCTGATTCTGAATGCTCGCACCGCGCATGAACTCCGTCGAAAAATCCGTCGTCCTGTTTGCCGCGAAGCTCGGCTACCAGACGCGCAGCTTTGCATCCGCTGCCCGCAAGCTGGGGGTCAAACTCCGCTATGTGACGGATCGCTGCCACCAGTTGCCTGATCCCTGGAATGATCAGGCCATCGCCGTGCGCTTCGCCGCCGAAGAAGAGGCTGCTGCGGCCGCTATACAAGCGCTGCGCTGCGCTCCCCCGGATGCCATCATTGCCCTCGGCGACACGCCAACCATCGCCGCCGCGTACGCTGCGCGCGGGCTTGGTCTTCCCGGCAACCATCCTGCCGCCGTGCAGGCGTGTCGCAACAAGCTGCGAATGCGTGAAGTCTTTCGCGACGCGGGGCTTCCCGGTCCGCGCTTTCGCGCCGTTCAGCTTGCGCCCGAGCCGGAGCCGGCGCTTCTTGGCATTGCCTATCCGTCGGTCATCAAGCCCCTTTCGCTTTCCGCCAGCCAGGGCGTTATGCGGGTCAATTCCCACGCCGAATTTCGCGAGGGCGTGCGCCGCCTCGCCCGCCTGCTGCAGCAGCCCGCGCTGGTGACGCAGCAGGGTCCGCAATCGCAATTTCTGGTGGAAGACTACATTCCTGGAGTGGAAGTCGCGGTTGAAGGCATCCTGCTGGAAGGGAAGCTAAAGGTTTTGGCGCTTTTCGATAAGCCCGATCCGCTCGCGGGACCGTTCTTCGAGGAGACGATTTATGCCACGCCCTCGCGGCTGGCGCCCGAAACTCAGCAGGCGATCCACCGTGCCGCGGAACAATCCGCACGGGCCCTGGGACTTTCCTTCGGCCCGGTCCACGCGGAATTTCGCGTAAACGATCGTGGCGTGTGGCCGTTGGAGGTCGCTCCGCGCCCGATTGGCGGCATGTGCGCCGCATCCTTGGCCTTCGTTTCCGCGGCGCACGCAGAAGCGATCGGTCTCGAGGAACTGATTCTGCGGCACGCGATCGGCGAGGACGTCAGCGGCTGGCAGCGCGAGCCCTCGGCTTCCGCCGTGATGATGATTCCCGTTCCGCGCGCCGGCACTCTCGAAAGTGTCGCCGGCGCCGAGGAGGCCTCACGCGTCGCTGGCGTCACCGGCGTGCAGATCACCGCCCGGTTGCACGACGCGATTCTTGCCTGGCCCGAAGGCTCATCGTATCTGGGTTTTATTTTTGCGAAGGCCGCGGAACCGGCGGCCGCCGAAGACGCGCTGCGGATCGCCCACAGCAAACTGCATTTCGATATTCGCCAAGCGCTCCCGGTCCAACACCCGGTCAGCGGAAAGATCGCCCAGCCGTAACTGCCGGCTTCAGCCCTTGGCCTTCGGCGCGACATACCCTTCCGGCAGTTGCGCGCCCACGCCAAAGAAAAATTGTTCGAGCTGCTCTTCCATGATTTTCTGGGAATTGGGATCGAGCGGGTTCAGCCGGTACTCGTTCATGATCATCTTCGAGTGCTCGATCCAGAGTTTCCAGGCGTCTTTCGATACATTCTCGTACACCCGCTTGCCCAGCTCGCCCTTCCACGGCACGCGGTCCAGGCCGGGCAGCTCCCGGCCGAATTTAACGCACTTGACCATGCGCGTTCCCGGCGCCACTGGCGCGTTCGACGGCGTTTCCGGCCCACACGAATCGTTCGCCACAACGGCCTCCTTACCCTGAATCTTCACCTTACTGCATCTGCCGGCAATTTGCGAATGGCTCGCGCCAATTGGCCGCCGAGCGGCATCGAATCGGGGCGATGCGGATTGCCCCTTGAGGCCGATTCGCCCGCAACCCCGGCTTGCAGTAGAATCCCCCAACCGCCCGGTGCCTCTCCGGGGGCTCTGGCGAAAGGAAATCCATGCCTGGCATCACTACCCTGTTCTGGGACATCGGCGGCGTCGTATTGACCAACGGCTGGGACCGCAACTCGCGCAAGGCCGCCGCCGAGGCGTTTCAATTCGACTACGAGGAATTTCAGGACCGCCACGATCTTTCGTTTCCCGCGTTCGACGCCGGTCAACTCTCCCTGAACGACTATCTCGACCGCACTCTTTTTTACCGGCCCCGCAAGTTCACGCGCGAGGAGTTCACGGCCTTCATGTTCGCGCAATCCAAGGAGTTTCCGGAGTCACGCGCTATCCTCGACGCCTGCGTCGCCAGCAAGCGCTACTTCGTCGGAGCCATTAACAACGAGCCGCTCGAACTGAACCAGTACCGCATCGAGGCCTTTCATCTGCGCCGCAGCTTTCAGGTATTTTTCAGCTCCTGCTACGTCCATTCCCGCAAGCCGGAAGAAGGTATTTTCCGCGTGGCCCTGGCTGTGACCCAGCGCTCTCCCGAAGAATGCGTGTTCATAGACGACCGCCCGTTGAATCTGGAAAGCCCGAGAAAGCTGGGATTTTCCGTTATTCACTTTCAGAACTCCGAGCAGTTGCGAAGCGACCTGCGAAATTTGCAGGTTGAGGTATAGTTTTTCGCAGGCTGGCGCTGCCTCTGCCGGCCTGCTTCAGGAGAACCCATGGCTGCCGACTCGAGTCCCGCGCAAACCAACTACGGCGGTGCCAGCGAACCGTGTGCCGTAGTCCTCTTCGGCGCTTCCGGCGACCTCGCCAAACGCAAGGTTCTGCCGGCACTGTTCGATCTTGCCACCCACAATTCGCTGGGCTCGCGCTACGCCATCATCGGGTTTGCGCGCACCCCGATGAACGACGATAGCTTCCGCTCCGCCGCGGGCGAGGCCGCGAAAACCATGTCCGAATTGGGCGACGTCGATCCCGCCCAGTGGGACGCCTTTGCCTCCAACCTTTACTATTCGGCGGGGGATTACGGCGACCAGCAGGCCTATGCCAATCTCGCGAAGCGCCTGGCGGAGCTCGACGCGCAGAAGAATCTGGGCGGCAATCGCCTGTTTTATCTTTCTACGCCGCCTGAGGTGTATCCGGATATCGTTGAGCAACTCGGCCGCGCCGGGCTCTCGCGTCCCGCAAATCCCAAATCATGGGTGCGCATCATCATCGAAAAGCCTTTTGGCCGCGATCTGGCCTCGGCCAAGGAACTCAACCAGATCGTGCACAACGTATTTGAAGAGCCACAGGTTTACCGCATCGATCACTATCTCGGCAAAGACACGGTGCAGAACCTGCTGGTGTTGCGCTTCGGCAACGGCATTTTCGAGCCGCTCTGGAACCGCAACTTCGTGGACCACGTGCAGATCACCGCGGCCGAAACGCTCGGCGTGGAACGCCGCGGCGGCTTCTATGAAACCGCGGGTGCGCTGCGCGACATGATTCAGAGCCATGTGCTGCAGCTGACCTCGCTGGTTGCGGTCGAACCTCCCGCGTCTTTCGACGCCACGTCCGTGCGAAACGAAAAATTGAAAGTGCTGCAGTCCATTCGACCGTTCGATCTGGAGATGGTGGCGCAGTCGGTGGTGCGCGGGCAGTACTCGCCGGGCAACGTGAACGGAAAAACCGTTCCCGGCTACCGCGAAGAACAAGGCGTGAGCCCGAATTCGCGCACCGAGACGTTTGTCTCCGCCAAACTGCTGATCGACAACTGGCGCTGGGCCAACGTGCCGTTCTATCTGCGCACGGGAAAACGCCTCGGCAAGCGGTCCACGGAAATCGTCATTCAATTCAAGCGCGCGCCGCACGTGGTTTTCCGCGGGCGCGAAGCCGAACCCAATCGCCTGGTGCTCAATATCCAGCCGGATGAAGGCATTTCCGTTTCTTTCGGAGCCAAGCGTCCGGGCACCGAAATGAGCATCGGCAACGTCACCATGAACTTCAGCTATCGCGAGGGATTTGGCGATACTTCGCGAAGCGCGTACGCTACGCTGCTGAACGATTGCCTGCGCGGCGACGCTACTCTCTTCGATCGCGGGGACTCGGTGGAAGCCGCCTGGTCGCTGGTGGATCCGATCCTCGACGTGTGGAGCGCCGCGAAGACCGCTGCCGTGCCGCAGTATGCTTCCGGCAGCTGGGGGCCCAAGGAATCCGACGCGCTGCTGGAGCGCGATGGCCGCAAGTGGCACGTGCCCTGATTCCGCGTTTGCTGAAGCCTGCTGTGGCATTTTCACTTTTGAATGGGGGATCTCGTGATACTGGCCGGTGACGTCGGCGGCACAAAGTGCAATCTCGCGCTGTTTTCGGAGCGCGGCGGCAGGCTGACGCCGGTTTTCAAGCAGCGCTTCCGGAGCAAGGACTTCGCCAAGTTCGATCTGATCGCCAAGGAGTTCGCGCGCGTGGCTGCGGACCATCTCGGCGACGAAAAAATCCGCGCCGCGGGATTCGGCATCGCCGGACCGGTGATCGACAATCGCGTGCGCGCCACCAACCTGCCCTGGACGGTGGACGCCGCGGTGCTTTCCGCAGAGCTGCAAATTCCGCACGTGGTGCTGCTCAACGATCTCGGAGCCTGGGGGCACAGCATCGAGTATCTGGAGCCCAGCGATTTTGTGGTGCTGAATCCCGGCGCTCCGGAAAAAGGCGGGACGCGCGCGCTGATCGCGGCCGGTACCGGTCTGGGCGAATCGATCCTGGCCTGGGACGGCAAGCGCTACGTCGTCGTTCCCTCCGAAGGCGGGCATTCGGATTTTGCGCCGCACACCGACCAGCAGATCGAGCTGCTGCATTTCATGCGGCGGCGCTACCCGCAGGTGAGCTGGGAACTGATTCTTTCCGGGCGCGGTTTCCGGACCATTCACGAATTCCTCGATCCTTCCGTGAAGCATCCCTCCTTTGCCGACCCCGATGCCGATCCGGCGCCGGAGATTACGCTGAACGCGTTGAACAAGACCTGCCCGGTGTGTGTTGAGACGCTGGATCTGTGGACCGACATCTACGGCGCTGAGGCCGGTAACCTGGCGTTGAAAGTGCTCGCACTCGGGGGCGTCTATGTGGCGGGCGGCATTGCGGTCAAGATCCTGGACAAGATGAAGGACGGCACCTTCGTCAGCTCGTTCAAAGACAAATGGCACTTTGAAAAGTTGCTGGAAAATATTCCGGTGTCGGTGATCCTAAACGAGAACGCGCCGCAGCTTGGCGCCGCTTACGAGGCCTTGCGCCTGTTGCAGAAGTAGCGCGAACTGGCATCAGCCCGAAATTCAGAACGCATTCGGCCGGAGCGATGTGCATTTTTCCGCACCGGCGAAGGGAAAGCTCCGGGCAGCGCGCGTAACCGGCTGCTACGCTGAATTCATGGAATGGCAACCTCTCGAAGACTGGAAGCCGGTTTCGCGGCCGGTGGCGATTATTGCGCTGGCGTTTTATGGATTGTTCCTGTTATACGCGGCGCTGACGCCGAGCCATTTTCTTTTTCTGGATTTTGCGAATCTGGCGATACACGAAGCCGGGCATCCCTTGTTCGGAATGTTGAGCGGCGGCGCAGAATCGGGTTTTGGCTACACACTGACGATTCTGGGCGGGACGCTGATGGAACTGATCGTGCCGTTCGCTTGCGGCGTGTATTTCTTTTTCAAGCGCGAAGCGACGGGTGTGGGTTTTTGCAGCTTCTGGTTTTTTGAGAATTTTCCGTACATCGGGACATACATGGCGGACGCGCGGACACTGGCGCTGCCGCTGGTGGGTTCGGGCGACCACGACTGGGAGATTCTGTTCACGCAGTGGAACCTGATGCTGCGGGACCAGCAGATCGGGCACACCTTTGTGGCGGTGGGCTGGGTCGGAATGGCGGCGTCGGTGGGGTGGTTTGCGTGGCGAGCGTTTCGGGGCGGGGAGTAGCGCGGGGCGCGGCGGCCGCACGGCGTGGAACTGCCAGCACGAACCGGTTCGTGAGAGAATCCGGGAATGACTACGAAGCCGTTGCATCTGGACGTGAATGAGCAGATCGAGTGCGCGCACACGCTGGCCTCGCGCTTCTACATTGATCCGGCGGTGCTGGATATCGAGCGGGAGAGAATTTTCCGGCGAACCTGGCAGCTGGTGGGGACGCTGGACCACGCGTGCGGAGAGGTAAATGGCGTCAAGAAGACGATTTCCGATCCGGAGAGCTATTTCACGACGGATGTAGCGGGCGAACCGGTGCTGGTGGTGCGGGACAAGCAGGGGACGTTGCGGGGTTTCAGCAACGTGTGCCGGCACCGCGCGGGACCGATTGCTCTGGGCAGCGGGTGCAAGAACGTGATGCGCTGCCAGTATCACGGGTGGACGTACACGCTGGAAGGCAAGCTGATCGGAACGCCGGACGTGGAAGGCGTGGAATTTTTTGACCGCAGCACGATGGGCATGGTGCCGCTGCGGCTGGAGACGTGGGAGAAGTTCATTTTCGTGAATTTCGATGGGAACGCGGAGCCGCTGGCAGCGTTCCTCGGAAAGATTCCGGAGCAAGCGCGGGGTTTCCAGTTCGAGGGGCTGCAATTTGCGGAGCGGCGCGACTACATAATCAACTGCAACTGGAAAGTGTATGTGGACAATTACCTGGAGGGGTATCACATCCCAATCGCGCATCCGGGGCTGATGCGGGAGATTGACTATGCGCAGTACCGCACGGAAACGTATCGCTACTATTCGCAGCAGTTCGCGCCAATTCGCGGGATGAAACCAGGCGACGCCGGGGAGCGGGCCTACGCGCCGGGGACGGGCGGCCTGCAGGAGGCACTGTACTTCTGGGTGTATCCGAATCTGATGCTGAACATTTATCCGGACAATATTTCGACGAATCTGATCGTGCCGCTCGGCGCGGACAAGACACTGACGATCTTCGAGTGGTTTTTTCACGATGTGCAGCGGGAGCAGACCAGGGAGCGGATCGCCAAGGCCATTGCGTTCAGCGACGAAGTGCAGCAGGAAGACATTGTGCTATGCGAGAACGTGCAGAAAGGCCTGAAGTCGGCAACCTATGACCGGGGACGGTATTCGGTGAAGCGCGAGAACGGCGTCCATCACTTTCACATGTTGCTGAGCGAAGCGCTCGGGACATAGACGAAAAACGAAATCGGGGAAAAAACAAGAACCGGGCTCCGCATGGAAATGGCGCCCGGTTCTTGTTTTTGCGAACAGGCTGATGGCGCTTACGGCTTTTTGCAGGGGATGGTATTGCCGCTGGCGTCGGTGCAGGTCGAAGTGTGAGTGATCTGGCCGTTGGTGTCGGTGGTGGTGCCGGTGTAAGTGTTGCCGTTTTTGCCGGTGGCATCGGTGGTGCGCGAGCCGTTCACGTTGCCGTTGGCGTCCTTGGTGACGGAGCCGCTGCTGCTGACGGAGCCGTTCTTGCCGGAGGCAGCGAAAGCGCCCTGGTGGGCCGCGCTACCGTCGGCGTTCTTCTGGGTGCTGCTCTTGCGCCAGCCCTGCGCGCCGTTGGGGCCCTTGAAGGCGCCGCCGCTGCCGGACTTCACGTTGCCCTGGCCGTCTTTCGCGATGTAACCGCCACGCGCGGCGGTGCCGCCGTTGGGGCCTTGGGCTGCCGTGCCGCGCGCGGCAACCGCTCCGCCCTGGCCATTGGTGGCAACACCTGCGCCGTGGACGACTTCACCGCCGTTCGCTCCGGTGGCGACCGTGCCGCGTTTGGCGGTGGTGCCTCCGGCGGCGTTCTTCTTCACCACGGCTCCGTGCTTGAGGGACTGGGCGCTCGCGCTGCCGGCGGCGAGCGTGAGTGCGACTGCACCGAGGACGATCCATTTCGAGGTCGTAAGTTTCATGGGACTTCTCTCCTTGATATCCACTCCAGGATTGACTGCTAGCTTCGAGCGCCTCGACTCGCTGGGTGACGGTTTTTGTGGCGCTCACTGTTTCTAACACGCAGGAAAGAGGGCGGGGCGTAAGGAAGTGTCAGGATCGGCGGCCGCCGCCATGTCGTTTGTTTTTAAAGGATTGCGTGTTGGCTAATTGGCGGCGGGGTACGAAGGTACTACGGGAAAAATAAGGGTGACTGCCAGCCCGCCGCCCGGCACGTTTTCCGCTTTGATGCTGCCATCGTGCAGCGCCGCGACGCGCTGAGCGATGGAAAGGCCGAGACCGCTGCCGCCAGTGCTGCGATCGCGGGCATCGGAGACACGGAAGAAAGGCTCGAAGATTCTCTCGAGAGCCTCAGCCGGAACGCCGGGGCCGTAGTCGCGGATGACGACTTGCGCGGAGGGGCGGCCGCCGCCATTGGGCATGGTGCGAAGGGTGGCTTCGACGAAGGAATTTTCGGGCGTGTGACGGATAGCGTTGCGAAGGACATTGTCGAGGCAACTGCGCAGCAGAGCGGGGTCGCCGGTGACCGCGACGGGCGAACTGGCGGCGATGACCACGTCCTTCTTTTGCGGCCCGCCTTCGAAGCGGGCGTCCTTGGCCACGCTTTCGAGAAGTTCGCGAAGGTCAACCTGCTGGTTGAGCTGTTGCTCCTCGCGCAAATCGAGTCGGGTGAGGGTCAGGATCTGCGCAATGAGGGCTTCAAGCCTTTCGATTTCGCCCTGCATGCGGGCCAGGGCGGAAGGATCGCCGCGGCGCACGAGCTCGAGGGAAACGTTCATACGGGTGAGCGGGGAACGCAGCTCGTGAGAGATATCGCCGAGGAGTTCCTGGCGGCCTTTGATGAGGGATTGCACGCGAGCGGCCATGCGATCGAAATCGTGAGCAAGCTCGGAGAGCTCGTCCTGGCGATTGGGAAGGTAGGGCGTGGTTCGAACCGTGAGGTCGCCATCGGCCAGGCGATTGGCGGCGGATTGCAGGGTGCGTATTGGTTTTGCGAAATGGCGAGCGAGAAGGAAGGAGAGAAGGCCGGCGGCGAGCATGGCGGTGATGAATTTGAGGAGCGCGGCGCGGAAGCCGGGCTCGGCGAAGGTGCCACGCACGGGGCGGACTTCGGCGACGAAGTAGTAGTAGCCCTGTGGAGTGGCGACAAGCGAAGCGCCAGTCCAACGCAAGCGAGTGTAAAAGCGGGATTGGCCGGCGACGCGAGCGGCGTCAAAGACGCGCCGAGCTTCGGGTGGGACGCCGCGGCCGGAGAGATCACGCTCGGAAGGATCGAGAAGGGTGGCGGTGATGCCGACCGAATTGTGGATGTCGTCGAGATAGCGATCGAGCGCGGGCTTGCCGCCATGCGTGTAGAGGTCCACGGCGGTAGAGGCGTAGAAATCAAGGGAATGCGCGAGCCAGCGCTGTCCGAGGGGCTGCGAGCCGGAGAGCAAAGTGATGAAGATGACGGAACCGGAGACGAGAATGAGCGCGGCCCAGAACCAGAGGAAAATTTTGGTGAAGATGCTGTGGCGGATCACTGTGCATCTCCGGTGTAGCAATAACCGCTGCCGCGGACGTTGCGAATGCGCTCGACGCCGTTAACCTGAGCGCCAAGTTTCTTGCGCAGGTTGCTGATGTGATTGTCGATGCTGCGGTCGAGCGGGCCGACGGGGCGGCCGAGGGCGCCTTCGGCGAGTTCATCGCGGGAGAGAGTGATGCCGGCGGAGCGCACAAGGAGCAGGAGGATTTCGAATTCGGCGCCGGTGAGCGGGAGCTCGGCACCATTTTGCAATACCCGGCGGGTCCTGGTGTGAATTTCGAGGTCGCCAATGGAGTGGATTTCAGCGGGCGGCACGGCCGCGCGGCGGCGAAGGACTGCGCGGATGCGGGCGACGAGTTCGCGGGGGTTGAAGGGTTTGGGGAGATAGTCATCGGCGCCGGCTTCGAGTCCGGCGATGCGGTCGGAATCGTCGCCGCGGGCGGTGAGCATAATGACGGGAATTTGCGATTGCAGGCGAATCTTGCGCAGGGCTTTGCGGCCGTCAAACACGGGGAGCATGACGTCGAGGATGACCAGGGCGTGCGCGCCGGTGAGGGCTTCGCGGACGCCGGACTCGCCATCGTGCACGGCGGTGAGGGAGAAGCCGTCCATCTTCAGGAGCTGGCCGAGGGATTCGGCGAGAGCGGTGTCGTCGTCGATGAGCAAGATGGGGAGGGCGTCGGGCATGGCGCGAGGGCTCTTACTTTATTAAACGAAGAAAGCGGGCAGGGGAGTGTAAGGAAGTGTCGGAGAGGAAGCAAAGAAGTAAAGAAGCAACGTCGGCGTGACGGAAAACCGAAGCGCGAGGGGACAACAGAACACGGAAACTGGGAGATTGAAGATGGCGCAATCGGCGGCCGGCGGTCCCTGCGTTGGAAGACCGAGCCGAAAGAGTGCGGCCGGTCCGATGGACTGGACCGGCCGGCACTCGCAACAGACCGGGATAACGCGTATCAGGGCTTGGCCGGTGCCGGGGTTGGGGTGGCGGCGGGCTTGGCGGACTTATCCATGTTGAAGTCCACTTTGGGCGCGGTGCGGGCGCCTTCATCGGTCTTGAAGTAGGCGTCATTGCGGGTGAAGCCGGCGAAACCGGCGATCAGGCTGTTGGGAAAGAGAGAGATGTAAGTGTTGTAGTCCTGCACGGTTTCGTTGTAACGGCGGCGCTCGACGGCGATGCGGTTTTCCGTGCCGGCCAGCTCGTCCTGGAGGCGCAGAAAGTTTTCGTTGGACTTGAGCTGCGGATAGTTTTCGGTGATGACCAGTAGGCGGCTCAGGGCGGAATCGAGAGCGCCGTTGGCTGCGATCTTGTCGGCGGGAGTTTTGGCGCCGATCAAGGCCGCGCGGGCGCTGGCGATGGCGTCATAGACGTTTTCTTCGTGCTGGGCGAAGCCCTTCACGGTGGCGACGAGGTTAGGGATCAGATCTGCGCGTCGCTGCAGGACGACATCCACCTGGGCCCATGCGGCGCTGACGGCTTCCTTCTTGATGGCCATCTGGTTGCGGCGGCCGACGTACACGCTGCCGAAGATGAGCGCGAGGATCAGAAGGATGACTACGATGATCAGACCTGCTTTCATTGCAATTCTCCTTTAAGGTGAAACTCAGAAATTCTGTTTGCGGACGCGCTGCCACTCGCGCTTGGGCACCAGGGAATCGAGCGCGTGGACTACTGTGGCCAGAGCGTCGAGATATTTGCCGTAAGCGCGCGAGATTTCGGGGATGGAATGGCCGTCGCGCAGGGCTGTGCCGGTCTCGAAAGCCGAGGCGTCGGCTCCGGTGAGCTCCGCGACGCGGAGAAAGACGGAGGCGCGGTCCGCGGGAGGGTCTTCGCCAAAGGCGATGAGCACATGGCGAAGAAGCACGGCGACGCCGGAAATGGACCTGGAGTAGGTATTGCGGAGATGGGACTCGTCTTCCCCGCCGCGTACCAGCTGTTCGCGGAGTTTCTGCTGCACGCTGCGAAGTTCGTGTTCGACCTGGACGCGATGAAGATTGGTGGGAACTTCCAGATCGGCGATGGGATCGGGGCCGAAGAGGACGCGATGGCTGCGGCCGATATCGAGGAGTTCGATAGCGAAAACGTCTGCCGAGGATTTGAGCTCCTCGGGCGTGAAAAAATGGGGAACCGGCTCCTGCAACTGGCCGGACCACCAGCGAATGACGCCGGAGAGGCGGGCGAGTTCATGGGCCTTTGCCGATTTGAGGAGGCAGAGGAGATTGAGGTCGGAGCGCTGCGGCTGGTACTCGCCGCGCGCGGCCGAGCCGTACAGGACGACAGAGAAGAGATTGTCGCCGGCGGCTTCCTGCAGCCTGCGAACCACCTCGGTTAGTTTTTCGTCGTGAGCGAGCATCGCGACCTCACTGCGTTGCAATAACGTTCGACCCTGCTACCAGCTGCCGGAAGCTCCGCCGCCACCGCTGGAGCCGCCACCAAAACCACCAAAGCCTCCTCCACCGCCGCCGAAGCCCCCACCGCCCCAATTGCCGCCGCCTCCCCGATAGCCCCCACCGCCGCCCAGGCTGCTGCCGAGCAGGAACCACAAGCAGCCGCTCATGCCGCCGCCGCGGCCGCCGCGGGAGAGGGCTTGAATCAGGACGAATACGATGATGAAAAAGACGATGAGGCCGGCGATGCCGCTGCCGCTGTCATTGGAACGCGGCTGACGCTGCAGCGGGCGAGCCGGGGGCTGGCCGGAGAGCGTGACACCCTTGTCGTCCGCGATGTACTTGGCGATCTGCCATGCGGCGACCTCGACCGCCGAGCCGAAGTCATTCTGGCGGAGAAAAGGCACCATGGCACGGCCGGCATCACCGGCGCGAGCGTCATTAATGACGGGTTCCAGGCCGTAGCCGACTTCGATGCGGTATTTGCGGTCATTGGGGGCGAGGAGCAGCAGCACGCCGTTGCTTTGCTGTTTACTGCCGACGCCGAGATGCTTGAAGAGGTCCACGGCGTAGTCTTCAACGGGACGATCATCGAGGGAGCGGACGGTGACGATGGCCAACTGAGCGCCGGTCTTCTGCTGCAGCTCGGTGCACAGAGTTTCTAGGCGCGCCTGCGTGGATTGCGGGATGACGCCGGCGAGGTCGGTGACGTAGCCGGTGGGGCGAATGCTGTTGATGTCGTCCGCACGGAGCAGCGCCACGCCGGCGAACAGAAACATCACGCAAGCGAGAGGCAAGCGAAACAGCTTGGTGCGAGCGCGCATGAGAGGGCCGGGACAACCCCACGTTCCGCGAGAAATTAAGGAGCTGGAAGCGGCGCAAATAGGATGGCCGATTTGCGGGGGAAAGTGCAAGCAAGCGGCCACGGGGCGGCGAAGTTCAAATGGAAAGGACGCGAAAAAGTCGGGCCGGGCGGACAGGGAAGCGTGCTGGACGAGAGGACAGTTGTAGATAGAAAACCGCGCGCCGGGAAGCTCGCATCCTAACGATACAATCGAAAGCAGGTCAGAGAGCGGGGCGATTTGTTCCGAAACAACACAAGCGGGAGGATCTGGGCCGAGCGTACGGCCAAGGTTGCGGCCGTAGCCTGTTTCCTGCTTTTCGGCGCGACCCGCGCGCACGCACAGTGCGAGGTGCTGCGTTCCGGAGCGACGGTGTGGGTGCGGCTGCTTACCCCTCTGGCGTCCTACAGCGCGCAGCCGGGCAACAAGGTGCGCGCCGTGGTGATCGATTCACCGATGTGCGAAGGGGCGCCGGTGATTCCGGCCGGGAGCCTGGTGGCAGGCGAAGTGACCGCGGTGAAGAGAGTGGGAATGGGTCTGGTGCACGAGAGTGCCGCGCTGCGCGTGGAGTTCACCAGCCTGCAAGTAGGCGACAGCGCGACGAGCGAGATTGCCGCGCGATTGAAGGAGATCGATAACGCGCGCGAGACGGTGAAAGAGGGAACGATTCACGGAGTGAATCCTACGGACACGCCGCAAGGACGGATCACCAGCCGTCTAAAGCATCTGCCGACATTCAATCCTTACAGCGACTTAACGCTGCTGGCGTATCGCATGGCCTTTCCGGTTTTTCCAGAGCCAGAGATCTATCTGCCGCGGGGCGCGGACTTGAAGTTGGAGTTTACCGCGGATGCGATGTTGCCTGCAGCCGCAGCGCCGCCCTACAAGGGTGGAGAACCGGATGCCACACGGCAGGCGGTCATGACAATTGTGGCCGGCGAATTGCCCGGGCGCACCACCACGCGGTACGGGCAGGATGCGGACATCGTAAATGTGGCTCTGGTGGGAACAGCCGAACAGATGGACGCGGCGTTCCGGGCGGCCGGCTGGGCGAATGGAGATCCGACGACACCGCGCTCGGTGCTGAAGCAAGCGCACGCATTTCTCTCTTTCAGCAACTATCCAAACGCGCCCATTTCGACGCAACTGGTGCAAGGCGAACGAGTGACGACAACGTGGGAAAAAGGGCTGGACAGCTACGCCAAGCGCGAGCACCTGCGGGTGTGGGACCGCGAAAATGTGATCGAAGGCAAGACGGTGTGGCTTGGCGCGATGACCCGCGAGACCGGGGCAACGCTAAGCGTCCGGCAGCACAAGTTCATCCACCACATTGACGCGGACATGGACCAGGGGCGCGCTCTGCTGGTGCGCGATTTGCGACTGGCGGGCTGTGTCTCGGCTTCGTATGAAGTGGCGCGGCCGGAACTTGCCGGTTCCGCGATGAACGCAACGGGCGATCCGATGCGCACCGACGGTTCGCTCGAAGTGGTGGAGCTGCGCGATTGCGAGAATCCGGTGTTTCAACGTGCCCCGGCCGGAGCGGCGATCGTGCCCACACGACCGCATTCCAGGCTGGCGCGTTATTTGCGGATGCAGATCATGAGCTTCCGCAGCGACTTGATTCGCGGGAACGTTATTTACGGCGCGTTCGATCTGACGCGCATGGCGATTCGCGCCCGCCGGCAGCACGTGGCGAAGTCTCTGCTGGCCAAGCAGACCGCGCCACCCGCTGAGCCGCAAATGCCGGCGGCAGCCCCGGAGACGACCGCTGCGATCGTCGACACAGCCGGCGATGCGGACTTTGGCGCACCCGTCGAAAACGGCGAGGATTTTCCTCCGGCAATTAGCGTCTATGGCGCGGCATACGCGACCCTGCAGGCCGATCAGAGCGAGTGGGAACGCCCGAACGGCTACACAAAAAACAATTAGTTCTTTTCCTGATCCGCGCTGGACAGACTGTTGATGAGCTTGTCGGCCTCAGCCATCGAGGCATCCATACTCTTCATGAGCGACGAAACGTCGGTATTGATCTTGGCCGAAGTGCCTTTGAGCGACCCAATGGCGCGGGCGTTGAGGTTGTGCTTGAGGAAAAGCACCTGATCGCGGAAGGAATTGAGAATGGGAGTCATCTGGGCTTCGGTCTGCCGCATGGATTTCAGATAGGAAGCCTCGCTGGCGCGAGCGTCGCGCAAGAGCGCCGCGCTCTGTGATTTGAGCTTGGGGTTGCGCATTTCGTTGATTTCCTTCTGCCACTCGTTGAAGAGGTCGCCGCTGACCTGGTCAATGGAATTGATGCGGTCGTGCAGCTTGTTGGCCTGGCCCTGGGCGCGTTCGTATTCGTCATTCAACTTTTTGTAAGACTTTTCCAGCGAGCCGCCCTGAAACCCGGTGAGTTCCTGAAAAGACTCCATCGTGGTCTTGATCTGTTCCTTGGCTTGCTCCTGGTCCTTCCTGGATTCCTTGACGCGCGAGAGCAGGATGTCGCGCTTCTCCTTGCCGAACTTTTCCAGGGTCTTGTAGTACATGAAATTGCAGCCGGCCGCGCAGAGCGCGAGTGCAAGAAGCAGCGGAGCGGCGCGACGAAGCGTCAGCATGGTTCCCCCGGGCATTTGTCTGGGCGCATGGCCATTGTAGCCGTGTTTCAGGCGGCTGACGAAGCGGGCTGCGGGGCGTCGCGCAGTTCGCCTTCCCAGCGCGCGACCACCGCGGAGGCAAGGCAATTGCCGGTAACGTTGAGCGAGGTGCGGGCCATGTCAATGAGTGCGTCCACACCGAGAATGACGAAGATCGGCTCGACGGGAAGATGGAAGGTAGAGGCGGTGGCCATCAGGACGAGAAGCGATGCGCGAGGAACGCCGGCGATGCCTTTGCTGGTGAGCATGAGGACCAGCACCATGAAGAACTGCTGGGACCAGGACATGTGAATGCCGGCCGCCTGGGCTACGAAGACCGAGGCGAGCGCCAGATAGAGCGTGGAGCCATCGAGATTGAAGCTGTAGCCGGCAGGAATAACGAAGGCGACGATGCGGCGAGGAACACCGAAGGCTTCCATGCACTCCATGGCGCGGGGAAGCGCGGCTTCGGAAGTGCTGGTGGCGAAGGCAATGGTGGCGGGCTCGGCAACGGCGGCGAGAAAACGGCGGATGGGCACGCGGGCGAACAAAGCGATGGGGAGAAGCACGGCAAGAACGAAGGTTATGAGAGCGCCATAGGCGGTGAGCAGAAGCTTGCCAAGCGGAAGCAAGACGGCGATGCCCATGTGACCGACGGTGTAAGCCATGGCCGCGCCGACGCCGATGGGAGCGTAGTACATGACGATGTTGGTGAAGCGGAACATGACTTGCGTGCCCGCTTCGGCCAGGTTCAGGACCGGCTTGCGATAGTGCTCGGGAACTCGGGTGAGCGCGATGGCAAAGAGGATGGCGAAGACCGCGACCTGCAGGATCTGATTTTCCGCCACAGACTTGACGACGTTTTCAGGAAAGATGTGCAGGAGAAATTCGTTCCAGCGCAGCGGTGTGGCGTCGGGCGGGGCCTGCGCGGCGGCAGCAGGAGCAGCCGGCAGGACCAGGCCTTCGCCAGCCTTGGTGAGATTGATGGCGCAGACCCCGATGACCAGCGCGAGCGTGGTGGCGGCTTCGAAATAAAGCAGGCTCTTCCAGCCGATACGGCCGACCTTTCCGAGGTCACCGTGGCCAGCGACGCCGGTAATGAGGGTGCCGAGAATCAGCGGCGCGACAATGACCTTGATGAGACGCAGGAAAATATCGCTGAAAACGCGCAGCTGTGAGGCGAAGGACGGGGCGTCGAGGCCCAACTCGAGGCCGGCGAGCATGGCGAAAAAAATCCAGTAGGTAAGAGAACGCTTTTGCAGGCCAGCGAGGAGCAGGAGCAAGAGGCCGAGGCAGCGAACCGCGCTGAGTGCGAAATGGTGCGACGTGACCGTGAGAAGAAGCGCGCCCGCAAAAAAGAGCGCCAGGCCGGCGGCGAGCAGGGTGCGGAATTGGCGCGACGCGTTTTGCGGCAAGATTCGAGGACCTCGTCTTCGTAGAACGTCTGGGTGGAACGCGATATCGCAAATGCGAGCGGACATGATAGCCGAGAAAAGGCGCGCGGTGTGGACGGGCGCTGGATTCGGGTGAAGTTGCCGGTGAACAGGTGCGCTGCTAAGGTTTGAATATGCCAAAAATCAAAGAGTTGCAGTGCTCGCGTTGCCAGAAGAGTGTGCCGGCGGAGACGCCGCAGACGCTGTGCCCGGAGTGCAAAGGTTCGTTGTACGTGCGCTACGACCTGAGCGGGCTGCGCGGTGAGGAGAAGCGCGCGCAGATTGCGCGGGATAGTGCGGATGGCGGATGGGCCGGGATGTGGCGGTACCGCTCGGTGCTGCCGGATGTGCAGCCGGTCACGCTGGGCGAAGGCTGGACGCCGGTGCTGCGCAGCAAGCGCTATCGCAACGTTTTCGTGAAGGAAGAGGGCGCGAATCCGACGGGGAGCTTCAAGGCGCGCGGGCTGGCGCTGGCGGTGACCATGGCCAGGCACTACGGGCTCAAGAAGCTGGCGGTACCGTCGGCGGGAAACGCGGCCGGGGCGCTGGCGGCGTACGCGGCGGCCGCGGGAATCGAAGCCAATATTTTCATGCCCAAAGACGTGCCGTTCGCCAACTACGTGGAAGCGGTGATGTACGGCGCGAACGTGACGCTGGTGGATGGATTGATTTCCGATTGCGGGCGAATCGTGGCGGAGCGGAAAGAGAAGGAAGGCTGGTTCGATATTTCGACGCTGAAAGAACCGTTCCGCATCGAAGGCAAGAAGACGATGGGATACGAGCTGGTGGAACAACTGGGATGGGAATATCCGGAAGCGGTGTTCTATCCCACGGGCGGTGGCGTCGGGTTGATCGGAATGTGGAAGGCGTTCGCCGAGCTGGAAGAACTTGGATGGGTCAAGCCCGGCAAGCGGCCGAAGATGATCGCGGTGCAGTCGGCAGGATGCGCACCGGTGGCGCGAGCGTTCGAAGAGCATGCAGCGGCAAGCAGAATGTGGGAGAACGCGGCGACGTTTGCCTCTGGGCTGCGCGTTCCGAAACCGTACGGCGACTACATCATGCTGGAGATTCTGAAGGAGTCCGGCGGCGTGGCGCTGGCATTTCCGGACGAAGAGATTCTGGCGTCCCTGAAGGACTGGGCGAAAAACGAGGGAATATTTTTGTCGCCGGAAGGGGCGGCGGCGACCGCAGCCTACGATCATCTGCTGCGGACCGGATTCTTGAAGGGTTCGGATCGCGTGGTGCTGTTCAACACGGGAGCAGGTTTGAAGTACACGGACGTGACCGCGGAAGCGGCGGGGATTCGCAGGGTTTGAGAGGGAAGCGGGCTGCGCCGAGCCGGCAAGTTGTGCGCTGGCCAAGAGCGAGTTTCGCCAAGCAGGCCTGCGCTACCACGTGATCGGAGAAGCTACGCGCCGAATCGAACCACTGTGTAGGAACGCGGCGGCAGTTGCATCTTGGTGCGGCCGTTCGCGGTGGATGGCTTATCGAACCCTTTGGGCGCAACGTTCTGCGGTTTATCGAAGCCGTTGAAGGCTTTCAGATCGTTGCCGGTGAGTACCAGGGAATCGAGGACCCGGGTGGGCGCGGTATCTTCCCACACCAGTTCGACATCGCGGGCACTGGCGAGGTCGCGGTTGAAAAGAAAGACCGCAGTTTCGCCGGCGGCGCGATCAAAGGTGGCGGAGACGTCCACGTAAGGCACGGCTTCGTTGAATTTGCCGCCACGTTCGCGGTAGTCCGCAGAGAGTGATTCGTACGTAGGAGACTCGACAGCGATTTTCAGGGCGCTGCCGCTGGCATACTTCAACGCCCAGGCATACGGGTAGTAGATGGTCTGGCGATAGAAGCCGGAAGCGTTGGTCATGATGGGCGCGATGACGTTAATGAGCTGAGCGAGACACGCGATTTTTACGCGGTCGGAATTGCGGATCAACGTGTTGACAAGGCCGCCGACAAGCAGCGCGTCTTCGAGATTGTAAACTTCCTCGAGAAGATGCGGCGCTACCTGGCCGTGGCCATCAACGTCGGAACCGGAGCGCTTGCGGTACCAGACGTTCCACTCGTCGAATGAGAGCCAGAGCCTCTTGCTGGAGTGGCGGCGGCCTCGTACGTAGTCGCAAACGGCGAGGGACTCGGCGATCTGGCGTTCCATCGAAAGATTCAAGGCCATATAACGGGTGCTGTCGTCGCCAGTTTCTTCGGGAGTGTTTCCGAAATAGCGGTGGAGCGAAAGACCATCCACGTAGTCAAAGCACTGCTCAAGAACTTCGCGATCCCACTCAAGATAGGTGGGCATCGAGTTGTTGCTGGAGCCGCAGGCAATGAGCTTGAGCGAGCCGTCCACGTAACGCATCTGGCGGCCGGCGTCGGCGGCTTTCATGCCGTACTCGACGGCGGTCATGTGGCCGATTTGCCAGGGGCCGTCCATTTCGTTGCCGAGGCACCAGTGTTCGACTTTGTAGGGGTTGGCGGTGCCGTTGGCGCGACGCAGGTCGCTCCACTTGGTGCCTTTTTCGACGTTGCAGTATTCGACGAGAGCCGCGGCCATCTCCGGCGTGCTGGTTCCGAGATTCAGCCCCATCAGCGGCTTGCTGCCGACGAGCTGGCACCAGGCCATGAAGTCATCGGTGCCGAACTGGTTGGTCTCGATGGAGTTCCAGGCCTTCTCGAGGATGCGCGGGCGATCCTTGCGCGGGCCGACGCCGTCGAGCCAGTGATAGCCCGAAACGAAATTGCCGCCCGGGTAGCGGACGATAGGCACGCCGAGCTGTTTGATTTCAGCAGCAACGTCTTTGCGGAAGCCGGCGGCATCGGAGAGCGAGGAACCCGGTTCGTAAATGCCTTCGTAGATGGCGCGGCCGAGATGCTCGAGGAAGGAGCCGAAGATGTTGCGGTCGAGCGGGGCCAGGGCGCGGCGGGTATCGAGATAGACGCGCGTGGATGAGGACGAAGCCTGGGCGAAAAGAGAATTGCGGAAGACCAGCGGTGCAGAAGCGGCGGCCGCGGCGGTGAGGGAGTTCTTCAAGAAACTGCGGCGAGCGATGTGAGCCATGGAGCGAGCCTCCGGAAAACTTTGCCTAGTGCGGGGCCGAGGTCCCTTTGTTTACGGTTTCCGCGACCTGGATAAGTTGCGGAAGAATTCTGCCGAGCGAACCTTGCGCGGGGCGGCCAAGCGCGAAATAGAGCTCGCGATAGAGAGGGAAGAGCTGCTCATACACGCCGGCAGCCGACGGATCGGGCGAATAGACCTTGTGCGCGGGGCAGATGGCGTCCTGCGCTTCTTCGACGGAGCGAAAGGCGCCGGCGGCGAGAAAAGCGAAAATTGCCGAGCCCAGGCTGGTCACGCTGGAGGAAGGAACGAGCACCGGGCGGCCCAGGATGTTGGCGTACACCTGATTGAGCACGTCGTTCTTTTGCGGGATGCCGCCGGCGTTGATGACCCGCCTGATGCTGACGCCGTGTTCGGACATGCGATCGAGAATGACGCGGGTGTGGAAGGCGGTGCCCTCGATGGCGGCGAACAGTTCGTCCTGGGCGGTGGTCTGGAGATTCCAGCCGAGCGTGACGCCGCGCAGATTGGGATTGACGAGCACGGTGCGGTCGCCGTTGTCCCAGGTCATGCGCAGCAATCCGGTTTGCCCGGCGCGATAGGTCTCCAGGCCCCGTGAGAGAGTTTGTACGTCGGTGCCGGCGCGAGCAGCGATAGCGCTAAAAATGTCTCCAACCGCCGAAAGGCCGGCTTCAATGCCGGTTTGCTGCGGGTGCACGCTGCCAGAAACGACGCCGCAAACGCCGGGAACGAGATTGACGGAGGGCGTAATGCCGATGATGCAGGTCGAGGTGCCGACGACGTTGACCATATCCTCGCTGCGGCAGCCGGCGCCGATGGCGTCCCAATGTGCGTCAAACGCGCCGACGGGAACGGGGATGCCCGGTGACAGGCCGAGCTTTTCCGCCCATGCAGGAGAGAGTCTCCCCGCGATCTGATCGGACGCGGCATAAGTGCCGGAGAGCTTCTCGCGCACGCCCGCGAGCAAGGGATCCACGCTCACGAGGAATTCCTCGGGTGGCAGGCCGCCGAGCGATTTGTTCCACATCCACTTGTGGCCCATGGCGCAAATGCTGCGCTTGGCCGCGCGCGGATCGCTGATCCCGCAAAGCGTGGCGGCGACCATATCGCAATGTTCGAATGCGGAGGCGAACGCCCGGCGCTTATCCGGATTGTGGCGGAGCCAGTGGAGGAGTTTGGAGAAACCCCATTCCGAGGAATAGACGCCGCCGCACCACTCAATGGCAGGAAGCTTCTGTTGATGGGCGGCTTCGGTGATTTCGGCGGCTTCCGATTTCGCGCGGTGGTCGCACCACAGATAGTAGTCGTCCAGCGGCTGAAGACTGCCGTCCACGGGGACGACGGAGGAGCCGGTGGTGTCCAGAGCGATGGCCTGAACCTGTTCGCCGGAAATGGCGGCTTTGGCCACCGCGGCGCGCGTGGCGGCAGCGAGCGCGTTCATGTGATCGGCGTGGGACTGCGTGGCGAATTCCGGGTCGTCGCGGCGGCGATGCAGCGGGTATTCGGCCACCGAAGAAGCGAGCAGGCCGCGTGCGCTGTCCACGATGGAGACGCGCACGCTGAGGGTGCCGAAGTCAACGCCCGCGACGATGGCCATGTGTTCCTCGCGAATTGCCGCGGCGTATCACTTTTTCTCCGTATTGCCGGGTTGGCCGTAGTAGGCGGAGCTGCCGTGTTTGCGCTGAAAATGCTTTTCGCGCAGGAAGCTGCTGGCTTCGCCCAGATCGCCGCGAATCTGCAGGGTGTGGTAGGCCAGGCGAGCGACCGTTTCCAGGATGGCGGAGGTTTCTGAAGCAGCGGCCGGCGTCGGACCCCAGGTGAAAGGGGCGTGGCTGGCAACGAGAACGCCGGGCACCTCCTGGGGATTCAGATTGCGGAAGCGGCGGACGATGACGTGGCCGGTATTTTCCTCGTACCCGGTGGCGATTTCATGCTGGGTCATCGCTTCGGTCAGCGGCACTTCTCCGCGGAAGTAATCGGCGTGTGTGGTGCCGAAACACGGAATCGGTGAGCAGGCCTGCGCAAACGCGGTGGCAAATTCGGAGTGGGTGTGGCTGACGCCGCCGATCTCGGGGAAGGATTTGTAGAGAACGAGATGAGTCGGCAGATCGGAGGAAGGGCGGAGATGGCCTTCGACGATTTTGCCGTTGAGGTCGGTGACGACCAGGTGCTCAGGCGTCATCTCGCTGTAGGGTACGCCGCTGGGCTTGATGACCACCAGGCCGTCGGCGCGGGAGATGCCGCTGGCGTTGCCGAAGGTGAAGAGAACCAGGCCATTGCGCACGAGCGCGAGATTGGCGTCAAGGACCTGCTGGCGAAGTCGGGGAAGAAGCATGTCCTGGGTGGGCGAGTAAGCGTTTACTCGACTTCGAGACGTTAGAGGAATTAGGATGCTTTGTCAATGCGAAGGCCGGGATGAGCCGCGGCATATTTGTGGCAATCCCTGGCTGAAGTAGCTGTACACTCGCGGGCGGTTTCGCGCCACGCCGGCGGAGTGAGGTCGAGTGAAACGAGCGGAGTTGCCGATTTTCGAAAGGGTGCCGGAGGGAACGCAGCCGCCCTACTTGTATCCGGATTACCGCTCGTCGGTGAAGCGCGCGCCGACCCGGCCGCTGATTTCGCTGCAGCCGACATTTTCCGAGCGCAGCGGCCCGGTGTTCGGACACGCACCGGTGGCCGAAACGGATTCGGATTTGACGGCGCAGCACAGCGGGGCACCGATCGGGGAACGCATCGTGGTGAGCGGGCGCGTGCTGGATGAGGATGGGCGGCCGGTACGCGGCGCGCTCATCGAAGTGTGGCAGGCGAATGCGGCGGGGCGCTACCGACACAAGAACGACCAGCACGCGGCGCCGCTGGACGCCAACTTCACGGGTTGGGGGCGGGCGCTGAGCGACGCCGAGGGACGATATAAATTTCTGACCATAAAGCCCGGCGCGTATCCGTGGGCCAATCATCACAACGCCTGGCGCCCGGCGCATATTCATTTTTCTTTGTTTGGGAGCGGGTTGCTCAGCCGGCTGGTGACACAAATGTATTTTCCCGGCGATCCGCTGCTGGCGTTCGATCCGATTTATAACGGGGTGCCGGACGAAGGGGCGCGGCGACGGCTGATTTCGTTATTCGACTGGGAGCACACCACGCCGGATCACGCCCTGGGCTATCGCTTCGATATTGTGCTGCGCGGGCGCAACGCGACGCCTGCGGAGAAATAGGATGAGCGAGATACCGACACCGTCGCAGACCGCAGGCCCGTTCTTTTCGATCGGCCTGGAACGGATGTGCGAAGAGATTGCCGCCGCGGCGCGTTCGGAGGTGGGCGCGGTGACGGTCCGCGGGCGGGTACTCGACGGCGACGGAGCAGCGGTGCCGGACGCGCTGCTGGAAGCGTGGATTCCGGGCGAGGCCGGGGAGTTCGCTCGGGCCGCGACGAACGAGAAGGGCGAGTTTGCCTTTCTGATCATGCGAAGGGGCGCGTCGCATCTGGCGATGGTGATCTTCATGCGCGGGCTGCTGCGGCACCTGGTGACCCGCATGTACTTTCCCGGCGGCGCGCCGAACGAGAACGACGAGGTGCTCCGCCTGGTGCCCGAAGAACGGCGCGAGACCCTGTTTGCGACTGCGGTGCCGGGTCAGCCAGACGCATTCGAATGGACGGTGCGGTTGCAGGGCGAGAACGAAACAGTTTTTTTCGACGTGTAAGCTGCGAGGACCAAGCGATGCAATGGAAACGGCTGGCTGGAGTGATGACTTTAAGCTGCGCGGCGGCGTTTGCGGTGCCGGGTGTAGCGCAGCGCGGCCATGCGGATTCCGCGCTCGTGAGCAAGGATGGCTCCGGCCTTGCCCCCACTCCGCCGATGGGCTGGAACAGCTGGGACGGCTACGGCACGACCATCAACGAAGAGCAGGTGAAGGCCAACGCCAAGTGGTTTGCAGAGAACCTGAAGCCCTACGGCTGGGAATACGTGACGGTGGATATGGAATGGTTCGTGACCAATCCGGTCCCGGAAGGAAATTCGAAGGCCTCGCTGTACGCCCTTGATTCGAACGGCCGCTATATTCCCGCCGAGAACCGCTTCCCCTCTGCGGCCGGCGGAAAGGGATTCAAGCCGCTTGCCGACTACGTGCATTCGCTGGGACTGAAGTTTGGCATTCACATTTTGAGCGGCATCCCGAAAAAGGCTGTGGAAGCGGACTTGCCGATCGCGGGAGCGAAGTTCCGCGCCAAGGACGCCGCCGAGACCAGCGAAACCTGTCCGTGGAACCCGGACAACTACGGATTGGGAACGGCCAGGCCCGCCGCGCAGGCGTACTACGATTCGATCGCGCAGCTCTATGCGAGCTGGGGCGTGGACTTCGTCAAGGCGGACTGCATCAGCAGCCGGCCGTATCGCGATGAAGAGGTGCGGATGCTGAGCGAAGCCCTGCGCAAGACGGGACGCCCCATTGTGCTGAGCCTTTCGCCGGGAGCGGCGCCGCTCGAAAAGCTTGCGCACATGCGGAAGTACGCGCAACTTTGGCGCATTTCGGACGATATCTGGGACCTGTGGCACAGCGATGCGCCGTATCCGCAAGGGCTGGGCGACCAATTCCAGAACGTGTTGAAGTGGGTGGGCAAATCGCAACCCGGGCGCTGGCCGGACGCGGACATGCTGCCGCTGGGTTACCTGGGTCCGGCGCCGGGCTGGGGTCAGGCACGCTGGACGCGGCTTTCGCACGATGAACAGCGGACGCTGATGAAGCTGTGGGCGATTTTCCCTTCGCCATTGATGATCGGCGGCGATTTGACCAAGGCCGATGCGTGGACGATTTCGTTGCTCACCAACAAAGAGGTGCTGGAGCTGGACCAGCATTCGAAAGGGAATCGCGCGGCGATCGCGACGGACAAGATGGTGGTGTTGGTGGCGGAGTCCGAGGACGGCAGACATCGGTATGTGGCAGCGTTTAATCGCGAAGGCACGAATGCGGAGGCGCGCTACACCTGGAAGGATCTGGGCCTGGATGCAACAAAGTACGCCGTGCGCGACTTGTGGGAAGGCAAAGATCTCGGCAATGCGGACAGTTTGCACGCCACACTCCCGCCGCACGGCTGCGTGCTTTACCGGCTGGACCAATAATCCGCCATGGCCGAACGCATTGACGCCCACCACCATTTGTGGCGGTACAGCACCGCCGAGTACGGATGGATCGGCCCGGGAATGGAAGCGATCGCGCGCGATTTTTTGCCCTCCGATCTGGCGCCGGAGCTGCAACGCTGCGGGATCTCCGGCGCGGTCGCGGTACAAGCGCGACAAAGCCTGGCGGAAACGGAGTGGCTCCTGGAACAGGCAAAGCAATCGGATCTAATGCGCGGAGTGGTGGGGTGGGCGCCGATTGCAGATGCAAGCTTTGCCCGAGTGCTGGAGAGATGGAAGGACGAGGCGCTGCTCAAGGGCTTGCGCCACGTGGTGCAGGACGAGCCTGACGACAACTTTCTGGATGGCGGCGCTTTCAACGAGGGCGTCGCGCGCATCGCGCCGACGGGGCTGGTTTACGACATTTTGATCTACGAACGACAGCTGCCCGCGGCGATTCGATTTGTGGACCGGCATCCCAATCAGATTTTCGTGCTGGATCACCTGGCGAAGCCGCGAATCAAGGTGTCCGGGCTGCAGCCGTGGCGCGAAAATTTTCGCGAACTGGCGCGGCGCGATAACGTGTTCTGCAAGATTTCCGGGTTGGTGACGGAAGCCGATTGGAATCGCTGGCGCCCGGAAGACCTGCGGCCGTACGTGGAAGCCGCGCTGGAAGCGTTCGGAGCACGCCGCCTGATGATGGGCTCGGACTGGCCGGTATGCCTGCTGGCCAGCAGCTATGAGCGATGGTATGAAACGCTGCAGGGCTTTCTGCGCCGGATTTCCCAAAGTGAGCAGGAAATGATTTTCGGCGGGACCGCAACGCAAGTCTATTCACTCTGAGCAAGGGGAAGGACGCAGATGGCACTACAACCCGGCACGTCCGCCGCACAGCCAAGTCCACAAGACGGAGCGAAACACAGCTTGTTTCCCGCGGGGCACCTGGTGCCCTTCGTGCTGGTCACGTTTCTGTTTTTCCTGTGGGGCATACCCAACAGCATGAACGATGTGCTGATTCGCCAGTTCATGAAGACATTTGAGCTTTCGCGTTTCGAAGCCGGGCTGGTGCAGAGCGCGTTTTACATGGGCTATTTCGTGATGGCAATTCCGGCGGCGCTGTTGATGCGGCGCGCGGGGTACAAGGCGGGGCTGATCGCCGGGTTGCTGCTGCTGGGCGGAGGGGCGACGCTGTTCTGGCCGGCGGCGCTCGTCGGAAAGTACGGGTTTTTTCTGGCGGCGCTTTTCGTGATGGCCAGCGGCTTGTCGTTTCTGGAGACGGCGGCGAATCCGTTCATCGCGCAACTCGGCGATCCGGCGAGCTCCGAGCGGCGGCTGAATTTTTCGCAGGCATTCAACCCGCTCGGGACGATCGTTGCGGCACTGGGCGGCACGGTGTTCATTTTTTCGGGTATTGAATTATCGCGCACGGAAATCGCCGCGCGCATCGCCAATGGAACCTACGCGGGGTACTTGCGTTTCGAAACGCTGCGGGTGATCCGGCCGTATCTGGCGATTGCGGCGGTGGCGTTCGTCTGGGCGGCCCTGATCTGGCGCACCAAGTTTCCGCCGGTGCAGGGCGAAACCTCGGCCGGGGGAGAGACCGGCAGCTACAACGAACTGTTCCGCTACCGCCATTTCCTGCTGGCGGTGCTGGCGCAATTTCTCTACGTCGGAGCGCAAGTCGGGACCTGGAGTTACTTCATTTCCTACACGCAGGACTACGCCCACTTGCCGGAGAAAACGGCGGGCTTTTTGCTGACCGGGACCCTGGCGATGTTCGGTATTGGCCGTTTCGGCTCGGCTTACCTGATGCGCTGGGTTTCACCCGCCAGGCTGATGGGGACTTACGCGGTGGCCAGCGTCGCGCTGCTGTTCTTCGCCGTGTTCCGCCCCAGCCCGGCCGGGATGTGGTGCGTATTCGTCACCAGTCTCTTCATGTCGCTGATGTTCCCGACGATTTTTGCGTTGGGGCTGAAGGACCTGGGCCCGAATACGAAAATTGGCGGCTCGCTGCTGGTGATGGCCATTGTCGGCGGGGCGGTGCTGCCGCCGCTGATGGGCTACATCGCGGAATGCGGGCACAGTCTGGCGCTGGCGTACGCGGTGCCAATGGTGGCGTACGTGTTCATCGCGCTGTATTCGTTTTTTGGGGCGCAGCCGGCGCGGCGTGGCGGCTGAGCCGCGTGCTCAGCTCTTGGCTTCGAGATAGCGGCCGACGAGCGCGGCCGTGGCTTCCACGAAGGCTTGCTCGGCCGCGACAAATGTGGACGCGAAATAGCTTTCGATGTCCAGTTCCGCGGCCAGCTTCTTGTTGGCGAAGATCGGAACCACGATTTCGGATTTGACGAGTTCCGAACCCGCCAGATAACGCGGATCGGTCGAGACGTCCTGCACCACGATGGTCTGCTTGCTGGTCGCCGCCAGGCCGCAAAGGCCTCGGCTGAGGGGAATACGCACGTTGGGCGTGAAGCTGCCCGCGAAAGGCCCGACGATCAGGAAACTCGGGTCCGCGGGATCCACAAGATAGAAGCCGGCCCAGTTGTAGCGCGTCAGTTTTTCGTGCAGGCGCGCGGCGATCTGTTCCATTAGCGCTTGGGCCGAGGAAGAGTCTTTGGCCAGGCGCTCGAATTCAGCGAGCAAGTCTCGGTGTACAGGAAGCATGCAGGGCTAGTGTGCCAAAAAACGTGCGGCGCATGAAGGCCGCAGGGTACGGCGGCTGTTGCCAACTCGTTACGGTTACTCGGGTGGCCGCGATAAATGGCGTGCCCTTCAAACTCCGCGAGGGGTAGCAGGCCATTCGAATACTTCAAGCGAGGGATGTGGCGACCCCGGAGAGGCTCGAACTCTCAACATTCAGCTTAGAAGGCTGATGCTCTATCCAGTTGAGCTACGGGGTCTCTCGCACAACCTTAGCATAGTTGATTGGCACTCGTCGGTTTTGGCCGCCGACGGCAGTTACAAATCCAAACACCGGAACTGTTGCGGATATTGAGAAATGGCACGGGCGGCCCACCGGCCGCCCGTGCACGGACTTACAAGTTGTCGCGCGAAGATCAGGACTTCAGCGAAGCCATATCAATCACGAAGCGGTACTTCACATCGTTCTTGAGCAGGCGTTCGAACGCGGTGTTGACCTGGTTGATCGGAATCAACTCGATATCCGAAGAGATGCCGTGATCGGCGCAGAAATCGAGCATCTCCTGGGTCTCCGCGATGCCGCCGATGATGGAGCCGGCAAGGTGGCGGCGATTCATGAGCAAATTGAACGAAGAAACCGGGGACGGCTTTTCCGGCGCGCCGACAAGGCACATGGTGCCGTTCAGCTTCAGCAGGCCCAGGTAGGCGTTCAGGTCGTGATCGCCGGAGACGGTGTCCAGGATGAAGTCGAAGCTGCTGGCGTGCTTCTGCATCTCCGCTTCGTTTTTGGAAAGGACCACTTCGTCGGCTCCGAGTCGCAGAGCGTCGGCGCTTTTTCCGGGGGAAGTGGTGAACTGCACGACGTGCGCACCAAGGGCCTTGGCGAATTTCAGGCCCATGTGGCCGAGGCCGCCCAGGCCGACGATGCCGACCTTCTGGCCCTTGCCAACCTTCCAGTGGTGCAGGGGCGAATAGGTGGTGATGCCCGCGCAGAGCAGCGGCGCGGCGCCGGCAAGATTCAGCTTATTCGAAACGCGCAGCGCGAAGGCTTCATCCACCACCAGGCTTTCCGAATAGCCGCCATAGGTTACGCCGCCGAGAACCTTGTCTTCCGAGTTGTAGGTGAAGGTGGGGAAGTTCACACAGAATTGTTCTTCGCCGGCCAGGCAGTTCGGGCAGGTGCGACATGAGTTCACCATACAGCCTACGCCAGCGATATCGCCTTCCTTGAATTTCTTCACGGCGCTGCCGGCCTTGACCACGCGACCGATGATCTCGTGGCCTGGGACGCAGGGGTAAACAGTCGGCAGGGCGCTTTCCCACTCGTTGCGCGCCTGGTGCAGATCCGAGTGGCAAATACCGCAGTAGAGGATTTCGATCTGGATATCCTGGGGGCCAGGGCTTCGGCGCTGGATGGTATGTGGCGCGAGCCCGGACTTTGCGCTCTGCGCGGCGTAGGCCTTGGCCGGGAATGTCTTCACTGCCTGCTTCAGTTGTGCACCCTCACTCATGTCTCGTCTCCTTGCGGGAATTTCATGGAATGGTACTTTACGCCGAAGCGTCGAACCTGTCATTACGCGGGCGCAGGGGTTCGAATGGCGGTTGGATGTCTGGCGCGCGGCCTGCGTTACTTTGCGGCGGCACTTTCTACGGAACGTCTACCCGCCCCCAGCTGGCCGTCTACTGACCGTCTATTGATTGACGCCGCTGGCCAGGAAGCCGCCGTCCACGACGAGGGCCTGGCCAGTGACATAGGAGGCGGCATCGGACGAGAGGAAGACCGCCGCGCCAACCAATTCCTCGGTCTTGCCGAAGCGACCGATCGGTGTGCGGGTCAGGAATTCCTGGCCGCGGGGCGTGCCGTCCAGCAGGGCGGAGTTCAGCGCCGTGCGGAATACTCCCGGCGCGATGGCGTTCACGTTGACGCCGTGCTTGGACCATTCGACGGCGAGGGTCTGGGTCAGCGAGATCACCGCGGCCTTGCTGGCGCAATACGCGGCAACTTCATAGAGGCCCACGAAGCTGCTCAGCGAGGCGATGTTTACGATGCGACCGTAGCCGCGCTCCAGCATGTGCTTGCCGAAGACCTGGCACGCGCGCAGGGTGCCGGTCAGGTTGGTATCAAGTATGTCGTTCCACTCTTCTTCGCCGACGGCGAGCGTCGGAGTCTTTCTGGTCTTGCCCGCGCAGTTGATGAGGATATCCACCTTGGCGAATTTCTCCAGCGCCGCGGCCAGCAATTTTTCGAGCGTGGCGCGGTCCTTGGCGTCACTGGTCTGGCGCAGTGTGCGGCGGCCTGCCGCTTCGATGGCCGCGGCGGTTTCCTCGAGCGGTTCCTGGCGCCGCGCGGAGGGAATCACGTCCGCGCCTGCTTCGGCCAGACCGAGGCTCAATGCGCGGCCTATCCCCGTGGTGCCGCCAATCACCACCGCCACTTTGCCTTGCAGGCTCAAACCATTGCCACTCATTGCTTTTGCTCCCGCTGCAATTTTCCGCGATACGCCCACAAGCCCAATCCAGGGTTGCCGATAAAAAAGAGCTCTTCGCCGCCCGCGCGATTCCAGCCATGTCGCAGCGCCTGAGGATTGTACTGCCGCAGGGCGTCTGGTAAGTCCCGGTAGGCGAAGCCCGCCGCTTCGACTTCCGCGCGGGAAAGCCCGCCGGGGCAAAGGGTGATGCGAAAGCGCCCCTCGGACGAACCGTGAATCAGGTGCGCGGCGGCGCTGAGGTCGGCCGCAAGTTCCGGGTCTTCGGCAACGGCTTGCATCGTTGCCGGAGTGCCGCGATACCCGTGCCTGCGGATCAGCGCGTCTATGCCGGGGTCTTCTCCGAAGGTGCGCACGCCGGGAGCCAGAATGAGCAACTCACCCTGGTCCGCCATGGCCATGCGAGTGCGGTAGATGGCCTTGTTGCCGAGCCAAGTGCTGTGAAATTCGCCGGGGTCGAGATAGACCACCGCGCGGCGCAGGGGAGCGTCAAGCACTTCGAAATTCACCTGCAGGGAAAGCTCCGCGGCCTTGTGAAAACACTCGGCATCGTCGCCGATGAAAAGGCCGCGGACGGCCAGCGAGCCATCCGCGCGGCGGCCGATGACGGTGAGCACGTACACGATCGGGAAGCGCTGAAGGAATCTTTCGGCGGCGTAGTTGAGCACGGCCCGCACCGGGTTCTCTGCCCTGCCCATGATCCGCTCCATGCCGTAAAGAGCTCCCAGATAATGGCTGCGATTGATGCCTTCGCGGCCACCGGTTCCGACCAGGATGTTCTTGTTGTAGTTGGCCATGCCGATGACCTCGTGCGGCACCACCTGGCCGAGCGACAGGATCAGGTCGAAATCGCCGTTCGCGATCAAACGATTCACCTGCGCGGGCCACGCGTAATCTACTTTGCCTTCGGATTGCTCGCGCACGAACTCTGCCGGAACTTCGCCGAGCGTCACCACATCCGTACGCCAGTTATGCACATGGAATAGTTCGTCGGGCACCTCGCCGAACATCGCCCGCAGTTGCTCCGGCTGCATCGGCGCGTGCGTGCCTAGGGCGGGAAGCACCGCGCGCAGACGCTCGCCGTAGAATTGCCATGCGTAACGCGTCAGCTCGCCGGCGCGGGAATGCGCGCGGCTGTAGTCCGGAGGGACGGCCAGCACCCGCTGGCGGGCGCCCAGCTTCGCGAGTGCGGCGCACAGGAGTTCGCGCAATTCGGCGGCGCTCAGGTCTTCGGCTGTTCCGCCCTTTGCGCAGAATAGGCTCATCCCGCAAGCTCCGCGCGACGCAAGCCCTGTGCGATCAGGTACAACGCCGCCAAAGCAATCAGATAGGCGCTGGCGGCAATTGCGAAGAGAATCGCGTAGCTGTGGGTGATCTGCAGGATGTGGCCGGCGAAGAAGGCAAACAGTGCGCCGCCGACGGAGCCAGCCATTCCGCCAATTCCGACGACTGCCCCGACCGAACTGCGCGGGAACATGTCCGAAGCCGTGGTGAAGAGGTTTGCCGACCAGCCCTGGTGCGCTCCAGCAGCCATGCTGAGAATGGCAATGGCCACGCCAAGCGAGCGGACGCCGTTCAGAAAGAAAACGGGCAGCACCAGGCTCGCGCACACCAGCATCGCCGCCAGCCGCGCCTGCGCGGGGGAGAAGCCCAACTTGCGGAACGGCGCCGGCAACCAGCCGCCACCGACGCTGCCGATCGTGGAGACGGTATAGACGATCACCAGCGGCACGCGCATTTGTCCCAGGGTCATGGCGAATTTTGCGCTCAGATACGAGGGCAACCAGAAAAGGTAGAACCACCAGATCGGGTCGGTAAGGAATTTGGCGCAGGAAAATCCCCAGGTCTGCCGGTAGCGCAGCAACGTCTTCCAAGCCGCGCCGGGTGCGGTGGTGGGCGCACCGTCCTTGTGAATATAGCGGCGCTCCGCGGCCTGGAGGTGCGGATGTTTCTCCGGTGTGCGGTAATTCAAAAACCACACCACGATCCACGCGGCGCTGAAAACACCGGTAACGAGAAAGGCTGCATGCCAGCCGTAGTGCAGGACGGCCCAGGCAACGATAATTGGCCCAATGATGGCGCCGAGGTTCGCACCAGAGTTGAAAAGCCCCGTCGCCAGGGAGCGCTCTTTCTGCGGAAACCACTCGGCCACCGTCTTGATCGCGGCCGGGAAGTTGCCAGATTCGCCGAGGCCCAGGAAAAACCGCGCCACGCCAAATTGCAGCGCGGTGCTGGCCAGAGCGTGCCCCATTGCCGAAAAACTCCACACCGCCATCACCAGCATGTAGCCGATGCGCGTGCCCAGCCTGTCCACCAGCCGCCCGGTCAGCAACAAGCCCGCGGCGTAGGCAATCTGGAACGCATCCACGATGTAGCCGTAGTTGATTTCGGTCAGACCGATGGTCTGCTGCAAGGTGGGCTTGAGCAGGGCAATTACTTGCCGGTCAATGTAGTTGATGGTGGTGGCAAGAAAGAGCATGGCGCACACGGTCCAGCGCACATGCCCGAGTGTGCCCGCAGCGCCGTCGTCTCGTTCGTTTGGCCGGGCCGCGGGTTCCGTCACGGTGCGTCCTGCAGCTTGTACGCGCGCTTCACCAGACCGTAGGCGAGTTCGTGCGCGACTTCCCGGGCTTCCCCTTCGCCAATGCGGTGCTCCGCCACAAGTCTTGCCAGGAACGCACAGTCCATGCGGCGCGCCACATCGTGGCGACCGGGGATGGAAAGAAACGCGCGGGTGTCGTCGTTGAAGCCGACCGTGTTGTAGAAGCCCGCGGTTTCGGTCACGGCCTCGCGGAAGCGGGTCATGCCCTCCGGACTATCGAAGAACCACCAGGGCGGTCCGAGGCGCAGGCAAGGGTAGTGTCCGGCAAGCGGTGCGAGCTCTCGGCTGTATGCCGATTCGTCGAGCGTGAACAGAATGATGGTCAACCCGCGCTCGTTGCCGAATACGTCGAGCAGCGGCTGCAGCCCCTCCACATAGTTGGTCGGAGTCGGAATGTCCGCGCCGACGTCGCGCCCGTAGCGTTCGTAGAGTTTGCGGTTGTGGTTGCGCGCGCTGCCGGGATGGATTTGCATGACCAATCCGTCGTCCAGGCTCATGCGCGCCATTTCGGTGAGCATCTGCGCGCGGAAGAGCTCGCGCTGCGCGGCGTTTGCGCTGCCGCCGCGAACCCTCGCGAAAAGGGCTTCCGCTTCGCTGGGCGAGAGATTTGCCGTTCGTGCGGTTGGATGCCCATGATCCGTCGCGGTCGCGCCAAGTTCGCGAAACGCTTTGCGCCGTTGGCGCAGGGCCGCCAGGTAGCCTCGCCAAGCGGCAGTGTCTTCGCCGGTGATTTCCCCGAGCGTCGCGATATTCGAGGCGAAGTTATCGAAGTCCGGGTCCACCACGGCGTCGGGGCGGAAGGTCGGGAGGATCCGTGCCTTCCAGCCGGATTCGCGGATGGCGCGATGATCGGCAAGGGAATCGAGGGGCGAATCGGTGGTCGCCAGCACTTCGATTTGAAATCTCTGATAGAGCGCGCGAGGCAGGAATTCCGGGCGTCGCAGTTTTTCCGAGATGGCGTCGAAGTAGAGGTCCGCCGTCTCGGCGCCCAGCGGTTCCGTCAGGCCAAACAGCTCCTGAAACGCGTGATCCAGCCATAGGCGGGTGGGAGTGCCGCGAAATAGATAGTAGTGCTGGGCGAAAAGCCGCCAAACGCGGCGCGGGTCGCGAATCTCGGCGGCCCCGATCTCCAGGTCTTCCATCGGTACGCCCTGGCTGTATAGCATCCGGTAGATGTAATGATCCGGTTGCACGAAGAGTTTCGCCGGATCGGGAAACGGCTGGTCGTTTGCGAACCAGGCGGCCTGCGTGTGCCCGTGCGGGCTGACGATGGGCAGCCCGCGCACGCCGGCGTAGAGGCGTTGCGCGACGGCGCGCGTGCCGGGGTCAGCGGGAAAGAGCCGGTCGTCGTGCAGCAATGCCATTCGCCGTTGTCCTCGTAATGCCGCGGCAGGCCCGCTACGGCGTGCCCGCAGCGCAGTGCATTTCGAGCCCTACCGCCCAGCGCCGCTGAAAGCCCTTCCAATAGTCGGTGCCGTCGCTGAATTTGCCGCCGGCCGACGCGCCCTGCGGGAGCGGCCACTTGCCGTCGTTCGAATGCTCCGGCGCCACGTGCAGGAAGGCGCGCTTGCCCGCGTCGCCCTTCAGAAACAGATCGAGAAATGCGGTAACGAAATGCTGGTTGATTGCCGTGATCCGGTCCTTGCGCCAGGCGGGTTCTTCGTAAGGCTCGCGGGTCACGAAATTTCCCGCCGCTTCGGGAGGAAGCGGATTGCCGCCCACGTTGTGACGGGCGTTTTCGTATACCAGCATGCAGCGCTCGCTGTGCACCGCCTGTTCGAAGGCCGGCTTGATGCCGGCGGCAAAGTCGGAGACGTCATCCTGATCACCGGCGATTAGCAGGAGCGGAATACGGATTCCCGCCAGTCCTTCGGCGTCCCACATGTTGTAAGGCGGCTGGGCGCCCCACGGCGCGATCGCCACCACGGCTTTCACTTCCTTGCGCAAACTGGCCAGGTACTTTGCGTTGCCCGCTTCCCAATCCGCCAGATAACCGCCGGGCACAAACTTTGCCGCAAAAGACTTGTCGCTGTACCCGGCGCCCGCGCTGGCCAGTGCGCCGTAGCCACCCATCGAGTAGCCGACAATCGCCACGTTCGCGGTGTCCAGCAGGCCATTCAGAAAGGACCCGGGATTTTTGCCGAGATCTTCCAGCGCGGCAATCGTGAAGAGCTGATCGTTGGCTCGGTTCAGCAGCGTGCTTTGAAAACCTCGCTCCTCGCCAAAGACCGAGTCGGTGTGATCAATCGCCGCGACCACGTATCCTTTCGACGCCAGATTCTCCGTGAGGTAGGTGAGGAAATAGCGCGAACCAGGATAGCCATGCGAGACGATGACCAAGGGAAAAGCTTTGCCCTTCACCGGCATCGCTTCGCGCAGCGCTTTTCCCGGCACCGGAATGGTCTTGGGCATGCCGGGAACTCCGTCGCCACCGCGCGGCGCGCCCATCGTGTACACGGTGCGTTCGGCGGCACCGTCCGGCAGCGTCGCCGGATACCACACTTCCACCGTGAGCGGCCGGTCGTAAAGCGGCGCCTTGCCGCTCTCCTTGTCGAAATGCAGGATATCCACCTGGCTGGCATGCTTCAGCTCGATGCTGCGCACGCCGACCGCGTAGGCTCCGCGTGGCGCCAGTTCCGGCGCGTCCGCCGGGGGCACACTGTAATAACTTTCCTGGGTTTGTGCCGCGCAGCTCGCGGCCACAAACAATCCCACCAGCAGCACCGAGACTCTCATGGAATTCTTGTTGCCCCTTTCGGATCGACCGTATTACTTGGCCACAAAATGCACTGCCAGCCCGCCCGCCGGAACAAGCCTCACAGCCAGCTTGGTGCTCCGGTCCACCGCTCGCTTTTCGATTTTGACGTTCGTCGGGTGCGCTTCGGAATCCGCGGCGTCCGCGTAAATTTCGGCGGTGAACGCGCCGGCCCCCAGGAAGTCCAGCGGCAATTCGAACTGGCGCGCACTCCAGTTGGTCATGCTGCCCAGAAACCAGTCCTTGCCCTTGCGCCGAGCGATGGTAACGAATTCGCCCGGCTTACCGTTCAGCACGCGCGTTTCGTCCCAGGTGGCGGGAACATCCTTGATGAACTGAAACGACGGCTCGTTTTCATACGCCTTCGGCCAGTCCGAAACCATTTGCACCGCCGCCTGATACACCGCATACATCGCCAGGTGGTGAGCCCGAGTGCCCACCACCAGAGGCATGTCGCCGCGCGATTGGAAATCTTCGCGGGTGACGTTGCGGAACCCGCCGGGCGTGTAGTCCATGGGTCCGGTGAGCATACGGGTGAAGGGGATGGTGGTGCGGTTTTCGGGATTGTCGCGGGTGCCGGCCTTGGATTGTTCCATGCCCAGCACGCCCTCGTAGCCCAGCACGTTTGGCCAGGTGCGCTCGACGCCGCTGGGCTTGGTGGCGCCGTGAAAATCCAGCAGCAGGTGATTTTTCGCCGCCAGCTCCGCCGCGCGGTAATACCATTCGATGCCGCCCTGGTCGTCGCGCTCGATGAAGTCAATCTTCAATCCCGCGACGCCCCACTTGGCGTAGAGCGGGAAGGCCTCCTCCATCTGTGCGGCGGTGGAGCGGTAGTAGAGCCAAATCCAGATCTTGACGTTGCGGGCCGCGGCATAGCGCACAAGCTCAGGCACATCCACTTTGCCGTTCATTTTGGTGATGTCTTTTGGCTCGGACCAGCCCGCGTCCACCAACATGTATTCGAAGCCGGACTTGGCCGCGAAGTCCACGTAGTACTTCATGGTGTCGGTGGTGAACGCTGGTTTGCCCGCCGCGTTCAGGCTGCCGCTCCACCAGTCCCACGACGCTTTGCCGGCTTTGATCCACGAGGTATCGGCGATGGCGCTCTCCGGGCTGAGTGAGGTAATCGCGTTGGACTCCACCAATCGGCCAGGTTCATCGCCAATCAGCAGTACCCGCCACGCGGAATGGTGGGGCAGCCCGCCCTTCACGATCACGGTAGGATCTTCGTCCGAAGGTGCAAGCACCGATTCGAAGTGGCGGCCCTGCCAGCTGCCGCTGGGGTTCATCAAGTACATCGAACTATTGCCGCGCAAATCCGCTTCGACAATGGCCATCCAGGCCACGCCCGGCACCTCCATCAGAAGCGGCAAGCCAACAAGGATCTTGCTGGCCACGCCACCCTGGTTAGAAAGCGCGCTGATCGGCAGTTTGAGGTACTCGCTTTCGTACATAGAATGGAAATTCGGCAGTTCGAGCGCGTAGGTGGTGGCATCGCGAGAAATGCGGAATTCGGTGGTCTCTTTGGTCTCGGCGAAGGTCTGCAACCAGTTTTGTTGCGGCACCACATAGCGAAAGGCCACGGCATCGTTGAACACCCGCGCCTCGACGGAGAACTGCAGAGCCTCCAGGCCGCGGGTCTCGAAGTTGAGCCGCAGCGCATTGTAGCGGTCATGTACCTCGCTGGTTTTTCCGGTGACCAGCTGGTAGGAATCCTCGCCCTGGGTCTTCTCGGTACCGGTAATCTGCACGTCCGGCCCGAGCGGGGGCAAGCCCGCGAGTTCCAGGCCCAGCGCCGATTCGTCCACCAGCGCTTGACCTTTGTATTTCACGCGATAAACCAGCTTCTGCTGCGGCGTGCCGGCTTTCGCGGGAAGAACTTCGATGGTTAGCGTGATTTTTCCGTCCGGGGATTGCACGTCTTCGGCGGAGGCCGCAGCACAAAAGAAAAGCGCCCCGAAGAGCGCGCAGGAAAAGATTCCGTAAAAGAAGAGAGCCCGTTTCATGCCGGACATCTTACTCGTAGTTTGGGCACGCGCAAACCGCGTCCGCGCGCGATGCTCCATGCGGGCGCACGCACTTTCTGGCGCTTGCACCGGCGCTTCCTGTTAAACTCGATTTTCGTGAACCCGCTCGAAACGCTCGGCCTCGCGCTCGGCGCCGGTTTTTCCTCCGGCTTGAACCTTTACGCCACGGTGGCCACGCTGGGCCTGCTGCAACGCTTTCACATCATCCATCTTCCCTCCAATCTGGAGATGGTCGCGCACCCCATCGTTCTCGGGATCGCCATCGCGCTGTATCTGATCGAATTCTTCGCGGACAAGGTGCCGTATCTCGACACCATCTGGGACACCGTGCACACGTTTATCCGCCCGCCCGCCGCGGCCGTGATCGCCTATGGCGCCGCCTCTGCTGCGCCGGCCGAATGGCGTTGGGGCGCGGCGCTGCTGGCCGGAGGCGTCGCGCTGACCTCGCACGCCACCAAGGCGTCCACGCGCGCCGCCGCCAATACCGTGCCGGAACCGGTCAGCAACTGGATTTTGAGTTTTGGCGAAGACCTGCTGGCCGTCTGGCTGACGTGGTTCACAACCGTGCACCCGGTGGCCACGATTGTGATTGTCGTCGCGCTGCTTCTGCTGTGCGCGTTTCTGCTCTACCACCTTTTCCGATTTGTCCGCGCCGCGCTGGCCCGGCTCTGAGGCCCGGCGGAGTCCCTTTACTTCCATCCGGCAAGTCGGTAGGGTGACGGTATGCCTCGTTTCCGCCAACCGGCCTCGCCTGCCCGCGCCTTTACCCTGTGTTGTCCGCGCGTGTCTTCCGGCATGGGGAGGCGAAGCATTTAGGTTTTGGTTCTTGGCTTCGACGATTTGCCACCCGCTGCCGGAAGTTTCCGGCGGCGGTTTTTTTTTTGCCCTCGTTTTTTCAATGTATTCGGTAACAAAAAGGAGACTCACGATGAGCAAGATCAAGGAAGAAGTTCTCGCCGCGAATGCCGCCTACAGCGACAGCTTCGGGGAGAAAGGAAAGCTGGCGCTGCCGCCGGCCCGCGGTTTCGCCGTCCTTACCTGCATGGACGCCAGGCTGGACCCCGCCAAGTTCGCGGGGCTTGCCGAAGGCGACGCCCACGTGATCCGCAACGCGGGCGGCCGGGCCAGCGACGACGCGATTCGTTCCCTGGTCATCAGCTATAAGCTGCTCGGCACCCGGGAATTTTTCGTCGTGCATCACACCGACTGCGGGATGGAGTTCTTCACGAACGAGGTCATCCGTGGATTGTTGGCAAACAGCCTGGAAACGGCGCAGCTGACAGCCGAGGGCTTCAAGGACATTGGCAAGGGACCCGGCTCCCGCGCGGGCGACCAAATTGATTGGCTCACCATCAGCGACCAGCGTCAGGCCGTGGTGGACGACGTCGCCCGCATCCGCAATCACCCGCTTGTTCCCAAATCCATTCCGGTGCACGGCTTCCTGTACGATGTGCGGTCCGGCAAGCTCAGCGAAGTCGAAGCCGCCCGTTCGGCCGGTGCCGCAAGCTGAACGGCTTTCGCAAAAAAAACCGGTCAGCGCTGATCGCCAGCGTTGACCGGTTTTTTAAGACTCACCAAGAGCGTTCACTTCGTGTATTTGTCCACCCAATCCAGGAAGGTCTTGTACCAGAACTTGCTGTTCTGCGGCTTCAGCACCCAGTGGCCTTCGTCCGGGAAGACGACCAGCTTGGACGGCACGCCCTGGCGTTGCAACGCGCTGAAAAACTCCAGAGACTGGGTGTACGGGACGCGGTAGTCGCGCTCGCCGGCAATCACGAGCGTTGGCGTCTTGTACTTGCCCAGGTTGGCCGCGTAGGTGACCGGCGCCCACTTCCTGTACGCTTCCGGATTCGACCACGGGGTGCCCTGCAGGTCGTGCTCTTCGAACCACAGCTCTTCCGTCGCGTACATGGACACCTTGTCGTACACCCCGGCGTGGCTCACGAGAGCCTTGAAGCGGTCGGTGTGCGTGGCGATCCAATCCGCCATGTAGCCGCCGTAGGAGCCGCCTGCCGCGGCCATCTTGGTTCCGTCAGCGAAGGGATATTTCGCGAGCGCGGCGTCCACGCCCTTCATCACGTCTACGTAGGCTTTGCCGCCCCAGTCGTTGGTGATCTCGTCGGTGAATTTCTGTCCGTAGCCGGTCGAGCCGCGGCGATTGATCATCAGCGTGACGTAGCCCGCCGCCGAGAAAAGCTGCGCGTTCCAGCGATAGCCCCAGGCGTTGGACCACATGGTCTGCGGCCCGCCGTGCAGCAGCACCAGCACCGGATACTTTTTCTTGGCATCGAAGAGCGGCGGGCGGATCAGCATGGCCTGCACCTTTGCGCCTTCCGCGCCTTCGAACCAGAAGGTTTCGGGAGCGCTCAAGTCCAGCTTGGCCAGCAGCGCGTCATTGGCATGGGTGATTTGCTTCAGCCCGCTGCCGTCGCTGGCGGCCACGAACAGTTCCGCGGGCTGCGTCAGGCTGGTACGCTCCAGCAGCAGCCACTTGCCATCCCCGCTGAGTGCCATCGCCGCGTTGAAGCCATCTAAAATTTTCCTGGGCGTGGCGCCGGCTTTCGGCGCCATGGCGTACACCGGAACTTGCGTCTCGTTTTCCGCGGTGAAGTAGATGGTCGCGCTGTCCGGCGACCAGGCCAAACCGCTTGCGCTGCGGTCGAAGCCTTCGCTCAGGTTTTCGATCTTGCCGCTCGCGCGGTCATAGAGCATCACCCGCCAACGGTCCGCCTCATAGCCCGCGGTCAGTTGCGCGTGGTAGGCGATGAATTTTCCGTCCGGGGAATAGACAGGGTTCCCATCAAATCCCGCCTGGGTGGTAATGCGCTTCGGTTCGCCGCCGGCTACCGGCACCACGAACAGATCGCCGTTGGTGCTGGCGGCTTCCAGCTTGTCGGTGACCGCGGTGAAGCAGATCTCCTTGGAGTCGGGGGAAAAATTGATGTCGCTTTCGTCGCCGCGCTGGTCCGGCGGCACATCATAGTTTGCGCCGGCGGTGAGATCGCGCGCCTCGCCGCTCCCATCCGCGGCCTGCACAAAAAGATGCGCGCGCCCCGAATCGTTCCAATGATTCCAGTGCCGGTAGAGCAGCGTCTCCGCGACGTGGGCCTTCACCTTGCTGGAGTCGCGGTCCTCGTTGCGTTTCTTGTTGCACGCGTCGTCGTTGTTCGGCGGCGTGGTTTTCGTCACGCAGTCCGGAAACACATTGGAGGTGAAGGCGATCAGCTTGCCGTCCGGCGACCACTTCACCATATCCGCGCCTGTGGAAAGCCTGGTTATGGCGTGCGCCTCGCCGCCTTCCATGGAAAGCAGGTAGACCTGCGAATCGCCGCTGCGCGACGAGAGAAAGGCGATGGTTTTGCCATCCGGCGACCATTTACCGCTCGAATCCTTGCCCGAGTGCGTGAGTTGCACGGCTTCACCACCCGCGGCGGGCACCATCCACAGATTGGTCGCGTTGCGGTTCGCGTCCAGGTCCGGCGTGGCCACGGTGTAGAGCACCCATTTGCCATCCGGCGAAAAGCTCGGCTCCGCCACGCGGTGCATCGCGATCAGGTCGTCGAACGTCATCGCGCGCTTCGCGGCCGCGTCTTGCGCCGGCGCGCCGCCCGCCATCAGCAACGTGCCTGCCACCGCGCACAGCATCGCCCCGCGCCATTGCTTGCTCATACCAGTTTTCTCCGTTAGGAAGGAACCACTTGACTAGCGCACTCCAAGCGCGCACGTCGAGCCCCGAAAAGACGCCCTCATGCTATTCCCATTCTTCGGGAAATTGCAATTTCAGCCGGCCGGTCTTCGCGGCTACCTGGCAACTTCCGGCGCGCGGCGTTTGGCGATTTCCGAGAGAACGTCGGCGCCGTGGGCTTCGAGATGGGGGTGGCGGTCGCCGCCGTGGTAGTCGATCGCCAGAGTCAGAAAATAGTCGTCATTCTCGACCAGCAGCTGCAGCGGCTCTTTCGAAGTCTTTCCCGCGCGCAGCGCCTCCCGCAAACTTTCCGGACTCCAGCGGCGGCCGTTCACGGCGACCAGCTTCATGCCAGGAGCGAGTCCGGCTTTCGCCGCCGGGGAGCCCGGGGTCACGTCCACCACGCTGCTGCCTTCTTCGCCGCCCGGTGCGTGCACGCTGAACCCCAGCGAGAACGAAAGGTCCATCACCCGGCTGGTCTCTTCTATCGCGCGCTCGTGGTCGTTGAACAGCTCGGTGAAAGTGAGCTTCCAGCCGCTGTTCTCAATGCCGCCGAGCGGCGCGCCGGGCCCATGGGAGTGAATGCGCTCCTCGAAAAATTTCTTCCAGTCGTACGGCGCCACCGAATTCATTGCCGCAACCACGTCTTCAAAGGTGTACGGCGCCACGCGAATCACGCCATCCTCTTTGCCGTGGAAGCCGCGGCAGAAATCATCCAGCGATTTCTGGCCTCGGGTTTCCCGCCGGATGATGGTGTCCGCTTCAAGCCAGAGCAACGTGCTCTCGTCGTAATAATCCACGGAGCGACGCCAGGCCGACCCGCCGGCCCGCGCGCCATACAACAGCTGCGCCGAGATGGCCGTATCTTCCAGGTCGCGCCAGGTGCGGCCTGGGCGATCGTTCAGATAAGCCGCCGTCGCAGCCAGGTACTCGCGGAGCTGCGGCGGCGTCCAGAAGCCGCTGCGCGCGGCCAGCATGACGCCGTAATACTGGGTCAACCCTTCATAGACCCACAATAACCCGCCCTTCATCGGCTCCTGATAGTTCGCGGTCGCGAGCCCCGCCGGGCGGCGGTACTTGCCGTTCCAGGAATGAAAGAATTCATGCGGCAGCAAGTCCGTGAACGCTTCGAGCGAATCGGGATCGAGCAGCATCTTCTCCGGGGCGCGGTTGTCGCTCGATTGCGGATGCTCCAGCCCGTTCGGTTGCAGGTGATCGCTGAGAGCCAGCAGGAAATCGTAGTGGCGGTAGTGCCGCGCGCCAAACAGCGCCCAGGTCTCCGCCACCAGCTGGCGGAAATCCTTCAGCTCCTCGGCGCTCACTGCGGTCGCCGCCGCGCTGTCCGCGGCCACGTTCAGCCGGTGCGCCGGCTGCTGCCCCGGCGCAAGGTCGTAAATCTGCAGAAATGCGCCGGCCAGCAGCGGCGAATCCACCAGCGCGGTAAGAGAAACCGTTTCGAACGCCACGCTGCCGCCGGCTGCCGAGGCCCCGGCCAGCGGCTGCAGCGCGGTCGCGTACTTCCAGCCTTCCGGCAAGCGCACGCTGGCCGCGAAATTCACTTCATCGGATTTGGTGTTCGCGGGATAGAGCACGACCAGGTTCCACGGCACGATGGCCAGCTTGGCGCTCGCAGAGGGCACGCCGACGGGGCTTTCGTCCAGCGGCAGCAGGGAATCGAGCGTCACTTCGAGCGACTTGACTCCCGCGGGAATGGAGGTGTGGAACGCGTACATGTCCACTTCATCGCGCCGCCACGCGATCTCCTTGCCATCGGCGCGCATGGTGATGCCGGTGGCGTCCAGAATCGCTCCGGTGGGTGCGTGCTCGCCTGGAATCCATTTCGGGAAAACCAGGGTGAAGGGCCCGGCGCTTACCGGAAATTCCATCTTCGAGTGATAGATGCGGCGCGGCGCGTCGCGCAGGTCCAGCTCAAGCTTTACCGCGGGCTTCTCTTGCCCTGGTGTCGGCGCGGCGCAGGGAAAAATCACCGCGCACGCCAGCAGCGCTGCGCAAAACCATTTGCCATTGGTCATGAATCGTTCTCCGAGGAGCTGGTCCAAATCGGCCACAAAATTTGCTCGCCAGCGTACCATGCGTTGCGCAGGTGCCAAAGTGGCCTGACCGAGGGTGCTCGTGACGGCGGCGGCACGCGCTTCTGCTAGACTTTCCCCGCAATGAGTGATTCGAACGCTCTCTTCCCACGCAACTTCAAAAAACAATTTCCCACCGCCGTGCGAGGCGAGGGGGCGTGGATCGTTGCCGCGGACGGCAAGCGCTATCTCGACGCATCCGGGCAGGCCGCAGTCGTGAGCGTGGGCCACGGCGTGCGCGAAATTGCCGAGGCCATGGCCGAGCAAGCGGGGCAAATCGCGTTCGCGCACACCACGCAGTTTCACTCCGCGCCCGCCCAAAGACTCGCGGAGCGCCTCCTGGCCATGGCCCCGCGCAATTTCCGAGATGGCGGCCGGGTGTACTTCACTTCCGGCGGGTCGGAAGCCACGGAAACTGCCATCAAACTGGTGCGGCAGTTTTTTCTGGAGTCCGGCCATCCCGAGAAATTTCGTGTGCTCTCGCGGCGCCAGAGCTACCACGGCAGCACCCTTGGCGCCATGTCCGTCAGCGGCAATGTGGGCCGCCGCGCGCCGTATCAGCCGCTGCTTGCGGAGTGGGGCCACATCGCGCCCTGCTTCTGCTACCACTGCCCGTTCGGCAAAACCTTTCCCGGGTGTGCACTGGCGTGCGCGGATGAGCTGCGCGACGCTCTCACTACCGCCGACGCGGCGAGCGCGGCCGCCTTCATTTTCGAACCGGTGGTCGGCGCGACCCTCGGCGCCGCAGCCCCGCCGGAAGGTTATGTGCCGCGCATCGCCGAGATTTGCCGCGAGCAAGGCATTTTGCTGATCGCCGACGAGATCATGACCGGCATGGGCCGCACCGGAAGGGTTTTCGCAGTCGAACACTGGGGCGTCGAACCGGACCTCATTCTCGTCGGCAAGGGGGTGGCCAGCGGCTACGCGCCGCTGGGCGCGGTGCTCGTTTCGGCCCGCGTGGCGCAGGCGTTTGCCAACGGCACAGGGACTTTCCAGCATGGATTCACGTACCAATCCCACCCGGTTTCGACCGCCGCGGGCAACGCGGTGCTGGACTACATCGAGAACCACAAGCTGTTCGAACGTGTTCCCGTCGCCGCGGAGGAGTTGCGCGCCGCGCTGGCCCCGCTCTCGCAGCACCGCAATGTCGGGCAGATCCGCGGTCTGGGATTGCTTCTCGGCGTTGAGTTTGTGAAGGACCAAGGCACGGGCGAACCTTTTCCCAAGGAAGCGAACATCGCGGAAAAGATTCGCGCCGCCGCCCTGGAGCGCAATGTCCTGACGTACCCCTCGCAGGGATGTGTGGACGGAGTGCGCGGCGACCATATTCTGCTTGCGCCGCCGTTTACGCTCACCGCCGGCGAAGCGAAAACCATCGCCGATGCCTTGCGACACGCGCTCGCCTCCACATTCGCGCCGTGAAACACGGACCAGCGTCCACCCACTTCCGCCGCAGACTTGCGCTACACTAAGCCGATTCATCGCCGTTCATACAGCAGTTCATCTTCCTTCTTACGGAGAGACACTCGGAATGAGCATTCGTCCCCGTTCTCTGGCATTCATACTTCTATTTTTGTTGGCTCCTCTGGCGCTGCCGGCTCAGCAAGATGCTCCGCAAAAGCCCCGCGCCCGCGATCTGGGAATTCCCTTTGACGGCACGCCCGGAAAATACAACGCCATTACGGACGTGGCCGGCGTGCTCGTCGGCCATACCACGCTTATTTCCGGGGAAGGCAAGCTCGAGATCGGCAAGGGCCCGGTGCGCACCGGTGTCACCGCAGTTCTGCCGCGGGGCAAAAACTCCATGAACGACGCGGTTTTCGCCGGCTGGTTCTCGCAGAACGGCAACGGGGAGATGACCGGAACAACCTGGGTGGAAGAATCCGGCTTTCTCGAAGGCCCGGTCATGATCACCAACACCCACAGCGTGGGTACCGTGCGCGATGCGGTGATCCAATGGCGTGTGACGCACGGACAGCCCGACCCGACGGGTTATTGGTGGTCGTTGCCCGTGGTGGCGGAAACGTGGGACGGCTGGCTGAACGATATCAACGGCTTTCACGTGAAACCGGAACACGCATTTCATGCCATAGACACCGCGCACGACGGGTACGTCGAGGAAGGAGTGGTCGGCGGCGGCACCGGAATGGTCTGCAACGGTTACAAGGGCGGCATCGGCACCGCTTCCCGCAAGCTCGACGCGAAGGACGGCGGCTACACCGTTGGCGTGCTGGTGCAGTGCAACTACGGCTCGCGCCAGAACCTGCGCATCGCCGGAATTCCCGTCGGCCGCGAAATCAAGTCCGAAGAACCCTACGCCTATCAGCCTTCGGAGATTTCCGAGCGCGGCTCGATCATCGTGGTAATCGCCACCGACGCGCCGTTGCTATCGCACCAGTTGAAGCGTCTGGCGCGGCGGGTTTCGCTGGGCCTCGGCCGCAATGGCAGCATCTCCGGCAACGGTTCCGGGGACATCTTCATCGCCTTCTCCACCGCCAACCCGCATTGCGAAGAAGCCAAGGGCGAGGTGGCGCTCAAGATGCTCCCCAACGATTCCCTGGACCCGGTTTTCGCCGCCACCGTACAAGCCACCGAAGAATCCATCATCAATGCCATGATCGCGGCGGTGACCACCACCGGCATTGACAACCATAAAGTCACCGCGCTGCCACACGACCAGCTGCGCGCCGTGCTGAAGAAATACAACCGCCTAACGCAATGAGTCGCAAGGAGCGGCCTTGAAATCATCTCTGGCCCTGAATCTCCTTCTGACGCTGACCGCCTGCGCCTGGTTTGCCTCCTGCAACCGGCCGCGGCCCCCGTGGCATCCGGAAATCACTGCGCTCACCCACATCGGCGTGATCGACGTCGCCGAAGGCAAGCTCCTGCCCGACCAGACGGTGGTCGTTGATCGCGACCGCATCGTGGCGGTCGGACCGTTCGGATCGGTGGCCATCCCGGAAGGCGCGCCCGCACAGAATGCCGAAGGGAAATTCCTGATTCCCGGGCTGGTGGACTCGCACATCCATCTCACTGCCGGGGGCGAGCCTGAGGGCAGCCGGCAGTTCATCATTCCGCTTCTGCTGGCAAATGGAGTCACCAGCGTGCGGGATATGGGCGGCTATCTTGAGTCGCTGGTCCCGCTGCGCAAAGACATCAGAAGCGGAAAGTTTACAGGCCCGGACTTTGTAACCCCAGGCCCGTACCTCGATGGCACGCCGCCGTCGTTCCAGCCTTCCGTCGTGGTGACCAATCGCGTTCAGGGCGAGAAGGCCGTGGACGATCTGCTCGCGCGCGGGGTGGACTTCATCAAGGTGCAGTCCTTGCTTCACCGGGATGCGTATTTCGCCATCGCAGCGGAATCCCGGCGCAAGAAGGTCGCGTTCGTCGGCCACGTGCCGGACCGCGTCACCGCGGCGGAGGCTTCGCGCGCGGGACAACACACCATCGAGCATCTGACCAATGTCCTGCGCGGGTGCGCACAGGATGAAGCGGCGCTCATGCGCAAACAGTTCCGTGTGCCCCTGCATCCAGAGACGCCGGCGCAGGCTCACGCGCGTGTCGTTGCCTGGCAGCGCAGAATGCTGGATCAATTTTCCGACCCGACGGCGGCGGCGCTGCTGCAGCAATTCAAGTCCAGCGACACCTGGCAAACGCCGACGCTCATCCTTCTTCAGAACGACGCGTTCCCGACGCTGGCAAACGCGGCCGACGCGGAAAACGACGAACGGCTGAAGCACATTCCCGGAGTTATCCGTGCTTCCTGGAAAAAGAGCCGAGCGGACCAGATGGCCCGCGTCACCAGCGATGAATCCGCGCTGCGCGCCGCGCTCCTGCAGAAATCCATGGACCTGGTAAAACAGATGCAAGCTTCCGGCATTCCGGTTCTCGCGGGCACCGACGCGCCGGCTCCCTACGTGTTACCCGGCTTTTCATTGCATGAAGAGCTCGCGCTGCTGGTTCGCGCCGGTTTGACGCCGGCACAAGCTCTGCGCGCCGCCACACTTACGCCCGCCGAGCTGCTGCACGTTGAAAAAGATCGCGGTAGCATTGCGCCCGGCAAATACGCCGACCTCGTCGTGCTGGATGCAAATCCGCTCGAAGACATTCACAACACGACGAAAATCGATCTGGTGTACCTGCGCGGAACGTTGCTGTATCGCCCGGCGCTGGACACCTTGCTCGAAGGGGAAGCCCAGTTCGCCGCGACCCACTGAAACCTTCGGCAAGCGGGATTGAAAGAGAGGAAACTATGCGTGCAAATCGTTCCGTGGTTCCCCTATTGGCAGGTCTTCTGCTGGCCCTGGCCGCGGCTTGCGGCACGCCGCAAACGATCGGCCAGGCTACCGTCGCGGGAAAGAAATTTCATGAACGGCTCAACGCCCAGGATGCCGCCGCGATCTATGCCGATGCGGATCCGCAGTTCCGCCAAGCCACGAAGCTCGAAGATCTGACCGCTCTTGTGAACCGCGTCCACGATAGGCTCGGAGCCGTGACCGACCCCACGCGCACCGGTTTCAACGTCAACTTCAACGCCGGCGGTTCAACCATCACCTTGACCTATTCCACAAAATTTCAGCTAGGCGAGGCGCAGGAGACCTTTCTCTGGCGCAAGCAAGGCGAATCCATGAAGCTTCTCAACTACCGCATCCAGTCCAGCGCTCTGAACGACGCAAACCTTCAGTAGGCGGCTCGCTGGCGCACATTAGTTGGCCGGGTGCTGCGCGGCGTAGGCAATCGCCTGCGCGACCGCGTCCGCCACCGGCGTATCGTTGCGGCTGTGGTCCGTCAGTTCGTCGTACCGTTGCTGGGCTACATTCACCGCCAGCCGCTTGCTGTATTCGCCGGTAATCTCCTCGCCGAGTTGCTGCAGCACCTTTTGCGTTTCCGCGTTCAGGTCCGCTCCACTGACCGAGACGCGGCGTCCGGCGTACTCGCGGGCCACCTGCGCTGCGATTTGCTCCGCCGTCTGGTAGTAGTGCTCGGAAATCTGCCGGTGCCCCTGCTCGTGTTCGATTACCTTCTGTGTCGCGTCGTTCGGCACCCAGACCGTTACTTTCAGCCCCAGCGTCATTTTGACCTGCGAAACGGTCACCGCTCCATCGCTCGCACCGATGCGAAACAATTGCCCGCCCACGCTGGCATTCGATGTGAAGTTGGAATCGCATTGCGCCGATTCGCCCTCGCCGAGCGGCGGCATCTCCGCCGGGGGTGAAGTCGGGTCGAATATTCGCTGCGCGAATTCGACCGGCTCTTTCAGCACGACCGGTGGATTCCCGCCATGTTGTGTCGCAGCCTTCTCGGAAGAACAACTCTGCAGGCTGCCCCCGCTGAATACCAGCAGAGCGACAAGCCCTGCCAACTGCTTGCCACGCTCGAAAGGCACAATGCACCTCTGTTCCTATTTTCCGGGAATGCAGGTTCCGGCCGCGCCGTTTCTTGTTGCACTTGCCGCGTTCTGCACCTGACCCGGCGGACCCGAGCGAAACGCCGATGTGATATCGTTCGCGCGAGCCCAACGGAAGCAGGATGAAAACCTCAAGTCGCCTTGTTTCGCGAGCAACGCTGCTGGCCGCGCTGCTCCTATCGACCGCGTCCGTTCAGGATGCGTCGTCCGCAGACAATTTCTCGCAGGCATCGCCTTCGCCACGCCAACAGAAGCGGACGCCGCACTATTCCTTCAAGATCGTGCACGCGTTTCCGCATGACCGAGAGGCCTTCACGCAAGGATTGCTGTACCACGGCGGATTTCTTTACGAGGGCACTGGCCTGAACGGCCGCTCCTCGCTCCGCAAGGTTCGTCTCGAAACGGGCGAAGTCCTGCAGAAAGTCGATCTGCCTTCGGAATATTTTGGCGAGGGCATCGCCATCGTCAAGGACGAAATCTTCCTGCTCACCTGGCAATCGCATGTGGGATTCGTCTTCGACCTCAATGATTTCCATATCGTTCGCAGATTCTCGTACCAGGGCGAGGGTTGGGGACTGGCGGCGCGTGGGAACGAACTGTACATGAGTGACGGCAGCGCGCAGATTCGGGTCATCGATCCCGCGAGCTTTTCGGAAAAGCGGCGTTTCACGGTGCGCGAGGGGAACAAGCCGATAGACCAGCTGAACGAACTGGAGTTTGTGGAGGGCGAACTCTACGCGAATATCTGGAACTCTGACCGTATCGCGCGCATCTCACCGCAAACAGGTCAAGTTCTGAGTTGGATCGATCTCTCTGGAATCCTGAGTCCGCTGTACCGCCGTCAGGAAGGCGCCGTACTGAACGGCATTGCCTACGACTCTGCTCACAAGCGCCTCTTTGTCACTGGCAAATTGTGGCCGAGTTTATTTGAAATTCGTCTTGTGGCAAACGGGAGCGGCTAAGGCTCAGAGCGTTGGCGGCGCCGTCTTACGCGCCGGATTGAAGAAAGGAAGCGCCACAACCTTCGCCGCAACCGTGTGCCGCACCGCTTCCACCGTCATTTCCATGTGCAGCGTCGTCCCGACCGCGGAATTCTCGCGGTTCACCGTCGCGAGCGCGATCATGCTCTTCAGTGTCGGCGACCACGTGGATGAAGTTGCCTTGCCCACCTGCCGCCCGCCGCGGTATACCGGCACCGCCGTGCGCGACGCCGTGCTCGCCACCTGCGGGGCCATCCCGATCTTCTCGTGGATTGCTTCCACTTCATTCCAGTCGATTTCCAGCCCGACCAGCGCCCGCGCCGCGCCGCCCTTGCGCGCTTCTTCCGCCAGCGCCTCGCGGCCGACAAACGTTTCTTTCTTCAGATCCACCAGCTTGCCCAGGCCAATTTCGGCCGGGGAAAATTTCTGCGATGGAATCAGGGCCTTTTTGCTCGACGTATAGTCCACTTCAATCAGGATCAGCCCGGCTTCGATGCGCGCCACGTCCAGCGCCAGCATGCCCGCCGGGTGTACGTCAAACGGCTTGCCCTTGCGCGTCAGTTCATCCCACACCTTTACCGCGTCGCCCCAGGGCAGCCAGATCTCGTATCCCAAATCGCCGGTATAGCCCGTTCGCGAAATATCCACCGGCACGCCGGCAATTTTTCCGTGCGTCACCCGGAAATATTTCAGGGAAGCGATGTCCGCATCCGCCGCGGCGTGCAGCAATCGCGCCGAAGTCGGGCCCTGCAGCGCCAGCGCAGCCAACTGTTCCGAAATATCCTCGATCTGGACGTCCAGCCCGAGCGCGTTCTGCTGAAACCAGCGCAGGCTGGGGTCAGCCGCCGTCCAGCGGTATTCATTTTCGCCCAGCCGCGTGATCGTTCCGTCGTCAATCACCTTGCCTTCGCTGTCGCACCAGCAGCAGTAGATCACCTGATCCACGGCCACCTTGTTGATGTCCCGGCTGATCACCCGGTTCACCAGGCGTGTTGCATCGCGGCCGGTCAGCCGGTATTTGTACAGCGGAGAAATATCAATCAGCGCCGCCGAGTTCCGGATCGCGTTGTACTCGTGCTCGTGGTGCATCTCGTACACGCTGACCGTGTAATAGCCCGACCATTCGCGATAGTTCAGGCTCTCGCAGAGCGCGAGCGTGCGTTCATGGAAAGGGGTGCCGACGGGCAAAGGATTCCTCCGCGCGAAGTCGCCATGGATTATAGGGAACTCTCCGCACCCGCGCAAAGCCAGCGGTCCATTGCGCGGCGCCTGCTTGACGGCAGCCCGAGGCGTGAAGCATGCTGCTTTCCCCGAAGTTCCCCTGCCTCCGCTCCGTGCCTGGAGGTTTCATGAAAACCGCCGCCATCGGCTTTCGCGTACACTCCGGCTGGACGTCGCTGGTGGCTGTGGCGCTCGAAAAGAATCAGCCCATCGTCCTCCTGCGCACACGCCCGCACCTGGTGGAAACCTTCAGTTACACCTTTCGCCAGCCGTATCACACCGCGGAAAAAATGGAACTCGGGGAAGCGCGCGGCTTCCTTGCGCGCGCCATCTGGCCCGTGCCGCCATTCGCGCGGCGCGGGAGCAAATTTCTCAGCAAGGTTTCCGGCTCACGCGTGCTGCGTTGCTGCTGGCCTCCGGACGGCCACTGCCTGAGCTGGCGAAAATCCTGGCGTCGCATTCCACTATTCACACCGCCGACGGCGAGTTTTTTCGGGAAGCCGTGCTTTACGCCGCGTCGCGCGCCGCTCTGCCACTGGCCGCCATCCGGGAACGCAATTTGCTCCCGCAAGCCTCTTCCCAGTTGCGCCGTAAACCCTCCGAGCTGGGCAAACTCATTGCCGGCCTCGGCAAGCCACTTGGCGCTCCCTGGACCCAGGACGAAAAATTCGCCACGCTCGCCGCCTGGCTCGCACTGGCTGCCAAACGCCCCGCGTCTTGACCATCGCCACGCGCCGCGTGCATCCTGACCTCGACTCGCCGGAGGCTTCGCGTGACCCTCGATCCGATCAAGACCGTAGCAGTGCTCGGCGCCGGCACCATGGGCAACGGCATCGCCCACGTTTTCGCGCGCGCCGGGTTCCAGGTGCTGCTCCGAGACATCGACCAGCCCAGTCTTACTCGTGGCCTCGATGCCATCGGCAAGAATCTCGACAGGGAAGTGAAGAAGGGCAAGCTCTCCGAGGCCGAGAAGCCTGCCGTTCTGCAGCGCATTCGGCCCGTCACCGATCTCGCCGCCATCGCCGCCGCCGATTTCGCCGTCGAAGCCGTCCCGGAAAAACTGGAGATCAAGCGGGCCGTGCTCTCCGAAGCCGGCAAACTCCTCCGCCCCGAGGTGGTCCTCGCGAGCAACACTTCTTCCATCTCCATGACCACCCTCGCTGCGCTGACCGGCCGCCCGGACCGCTTCGTCGGCATGCACTTCATGAACCCCGTCCCGGTCATGGTTCTGGTCGAAGTGATTCGCGCCCTGCAGACCTCCGACGCCGCTTTCGCCCTGACCATGGAGCTCGCCGGGAAACTCGGCAAGACGCCGGTGGCGGTCAATGACGCTCCCGGCTTTGTCTCCAATCGGGTGCTCATGCCGCTCATCAATGAAGCCGCTTATTGCGTGATGGAAGGTGTTGCGGCGCCCGAAGCCGTGGATGCGGTGATGAAGCTCGGCATGAACCATCCCATGGGCCCGCTCGAACTTGCCGATTTCATCGGCCTCGACGTCTGCGTGGACATCCTGCACGTCCTCCACGAGGGCCTGGGCGATCCCAAGTACCGGGCATGCCCGCTGCTCAAGAAGTACGTAGCCGCTGGCTGGCTGGGCCGCAAAGCGTCGCGCGGCTTTTATCGCTATTAAGCCTTGGGGCGAACTTTAGGCGAAAATAGTGTTTGCCTTTTATTCGCCTTCCTGCTAACTTCTCCCTCGGCGTTTTCAACAGGTGCTTCATGTCCTCCCCTTCGCTGCTGCCCATGCTCTGCCCGGAGCATGCTAGGCTCGAATCGGAGTACGCTGAAGCCCGCGACCGTTTGCGCCGCTTCCTTGCTTGCCGCCAATGGGCCTCGGGCCTGCATCCGGCGGAAAACAGAGAAGAGGAGCGCCACTTGGCGGACCAGATGGCCCTGGCCATTGCCCGCCTTAAGGAGCACGTCGCGGCTCACCGTTGCAAGCGCCGGTGAGGCTCCCGTTTTCGGCCTTCGCCGCGGAAAGACTTGGCGCGCAATTGTTGAAGTGATAAACTCACTTCCTCGCTAAGTCTCCCGGGCGGCGGCACGCGATTTTCCCAATTTCCTCTCTTGAGGTGCGCAATGTCCGACGAAAAGTCCAAACTGCTCGAAGCGGCAATCTCGCAAATTGAAAAGTCCTACGGCAAGGGCTCCATCATGCGGCTCGGCAGCCGCGATGTGCTCGTTCCCGTAAACGTCATCCCGACCGGCTGCCTCTCGATTGACGCCGCGCTCGGCGTCGGCGGCTTTCCCCGCGGCCGCGTGATCGAAATCTATGGCCCGGAGTCCGGCGGTAAGACCACCCTCACCCTGCAGGTCATCGCCGAGGCCCAGAAGCTGGGCGGCCAGGCGGCCTTCATCGACGCCGAACACGCGCTCGATCCCGTCTATGCGCGTCGCCTCGGCGTGGACGTGGACAATCTCCTGGTCTCGCAGCCGGATCATGGTGAGCAAGCGCTCGAAATCGCCGAAGCCCTTATCCGCTCTGGCGGTGTGGACGTCGTCGTAGTGGACTCGGTCGCTGCGCTTGTACCCAAGGCCGAACTCGAAGGCGACATGGGCGATCCTTCCATGGGCCTTCAGGCCCGCCTGATGTCCCAGGCGCTGCGCAAGCTGACCGCTATCGTCTCCAAGTCCCGCACCTGCCTGATCTTCATCAACCAGATCCGCGAAAAGATTGGCGTCATGTTTGGCAATCCGGAAACCACCACCGGCGGCCGCGCCCTCAAGTTCTACGCTTCGATGCGCGTGGATATCCGCCGCATTCAGGCGATCAAGGAAGGCGATCGCGTGGTCGGCTCCCGCACCCGCGCCAAGGTCGTCAAGAACAAGGTGGCCGCGCCCTTCCGCGAAGCCGAATTCGACATTCTCTACGGGGAAGGCATCTCGCGCGAAGGCGACCTGATTGACCTGGGCGTGGACAAGGGCGTTCTGGAAAAGTCCGGCACCTGGATCAGCTTCGCCGGCGAACGCATGGGCCAGGGCCGCGAAAATGCCCGCGTCTTCCTCAAGGAGCACACCGACATCCGCGAAAAGATCGAAAGCACCCTACGCAAAAAGATGGAGATTCCCGCGCCAGGCGGCGCGAACGGGCTGGCTCACGGAGCAAACGGGGTTGCCGCCGCGGACAAGCCGGCAGCCAACGCCGCCGCTGCTGGCGCCGGCAAATCTGCTCGCCCTGCCAACGGCAGGTAACCGCCACGCCGCCAAGCGATTCTTTGAGTAAAAGGGCGCAGCGTCTCTCTTCGCTGCGCCTTTGGCTCACCTACGTAACCCCGCGTCTCTGTGCCCCGTGGCGACCCGGTTTGCCTATAGGCCCTTTTTTCAGCAGTTTGGGGAATCGCACGAGCGCCGCGACGCCTCACCAGCTGGCCGGCCTGCAAGCCAAAGGGGCGCTTTCCGTACTAAGCCACGAGGGCCATTGCGCCCGGCGCCGCGCAGGTGCAAGATTCCTATAAGGCCCCCGAGCCGCCGGAAACAACTCGTGCCATACCGGTGTCTAATCCTGTGAGCGGACACCGGGCTCAGGCAGAGCGAGTCCGGCGAGGCAAGGCCATACGGGTGGCAGCCCGACCTGCGGCGGCCGTTTTGCCAAGGGCAGCCACGCCTGGAAAGGCACAGCGTGTCCGATTGGGTCAGCGCCCTATCGTGGGGCCGTGACGAGTCCGAACTGGTGACCGAGCTGCAAGCCGGCTCGGAAACCGCCTTCGACTGGCTCCTCACCCACTATCACGCCCCCGTCTTCAACCTGATCCTCTCCATGCTCGGCGACGCCTCCGACGCGGCCGACGGCACGCAGGAGGTATTTCTCAAGGCCTTCAAGGGCATTCGCAGTTTTCGGCACGGCAGTTCGCTGAAGACCTGGCTCTATCGCATCGCGATACGCGAGGCCTTGAATCACCGGAGGTGGTTCAAGCGCCACCTGCAGAAGAATGTTTCGATCGATGCGGAGCCCGAGGAAGGCCAGGCGCCGCTGGAAATTGAAGACCTGGGCGCGACGCCCTTCGATCAATTGGCCTCGCGGGAGATTCAAGCCGTTGTGCACAACGCGTTGGGGCAGATTCCGGATGTGTTCCGCACCGCGGTGATCCTGCGCGACCTCGAAGGACTTAGCTACGAGGAGGTCGCGGAAGTGCTGGAGTGCAGCGTGGGTACCGTCAAATCGCGCATCCTGCGCGGCCGCCGCGCGCTCAAGGAGCTGCTGGACCCGCTGCTGCAGGAGCAGCCTAGGCACTCCGCGCCGCGCCCGGCGCCGAAAGATTTCCTGGCAGGCACGGTCGCCCAGCCTGCCCAAGTTGAGGAAACTCCATGAAGTGCTCCACGGTGCAGTCCAAACTGGCGGGTTATCTCGATGACGTTGTGCACAGTGCGGCCCGCAGCAGCGAACGTATGCACATGCGCCAGCACCTGGAGTCCTGCGCGGTATGCCGCGAGGAGTTGCAGCGCTACCGGAAGCTCGCCGTTTTGCTCTCCCGCACCCCCCACGCTCTGCCGCCTTCCGATCTGGTGGTGCGCATCAAGGTGGCCGCGGCGCAAAGCCGCGCCAATGAAACCTGGGCCAAGCGCTGGCAGCGAGTGCGCGACCGCGCGGAAATCCTGCTGGACAACGTTTTCCGGCCCATCACTCTTCCTGCCACCGGCGGATTCGTTTCCGCCATGCTGGTCTTCGTGTTTGTGCTGCAGGTCATCGCACCGGGCATCACCGTGCAAGCCGTTCCAAACGATGTGCCGCTGAACCTGATGCAGCCCGCGGAACTCATTACCTTGTCCGACGCTCCCGGCAACTGGGCTCCGGAGCAGCACGATATGGAGCTCTCCCTGCCGCATGGGTTGCTGCTCGATGTAACCGTGGATGCCAAGGGCCAGATGTCGGATTACCAGATTCTCGCGGGGCCCAAGACGGTCGAAATGCAGCGGCAGCTCAATCAGATGCTGATGTTCTCGCGCTTCCATCCGATGCGCAGCTTCGGCCGGCCGACCGCCGGTGGTCATGTGATCCTGAGCTTCAGCGCGGTCCGGGTTCGCGGCTGAGCGCGAATCGCCTCGCAAACACGGGCGATTTCACATCCTGTACTTCGGTGTAAAGAGAGTCCCAGCAAAGTACCTGTACCTGGGCACTAGTTCCGACCTGTTCCCAAGCTCTATTTTGTCCAACGTGGGTGTCCTGTTTAATCGGAGGCGTGAGCGGACGCTTCCTTTCTGCCGTTTTTCGGGTCTTCGCGGGCCTTGCGCTGGTGACCGCACCGGTGTTCTGGTTCGCGCCTGTTTCGCTTGCCGCCGACCGACCTTCCGATCCCGCCGAACAAGCTTTGTTTGACGCAGTGAACCACGAGCGCGGCACGCTCGGCCTGCGCCCGCTGCAGTGGGATACCGCGCTGGCCAACGCCGCGCGCCTGCACACCACGCTTCTCGCCAGCCACGACGAACTCTCGCATCGCTTCAACGGCGAAGCGGACCTGCAGACGCGCCTGCGCCTGGCCGGGGCACGCTTCAGCCTGGTGGCGGAAAACGTGGCGCAAGCGCCGCAGGTGACCATGCTGCACGTCGCGTGGATGAACTCTGCGCCGCACCGCGCCAATATTCTCGATCCGCAACTGGATTCCATCGGCATCGCGGTCGAACGCCGCGGAGATGAGCTTTACGCCACGCAGGATTTCTCGGCCTCGGTGGCGCAGGTCTCGCGCGAGCAGCAGGAACAGCTGGTCGCGCGGCTATTGCAGTCGCAAGGCGTGGCTCCCAGCGTGAGCGAAGATGCGCGCCGCAGCTGCGACGCGAACCTCCCCTCGTACGGAGGCCCGGTGACCATCCTGCGCTTCGAGACTTCCGACCTGAATCGCTTGCCCAACGATCTCGCGCGCCTGGTTTCCGGCGGGCGTTTCCGCCGCGCCGCGCTGGCCGCCTGCGAGGCTCCTGCACCCGGTCCGTTTGTGCGCTTCCGCTTCGCTGTCCTGCTTTATCCCTGAGTTTGTTGCGGGTTTTGCGCGCGCTTGCTTTTCCGCGGGTTTGTGCGTAGAGTACCGGTTATGCAGCGTACGCCCTATTGGTATTGGCGATTTACGGACCACTCACAGCGGTGGCGGGGGGCGTTTCTGTAAGCGCAGAAAGATTCCGAGAGATTCGGCCCACTCGCAGCGAGTGGGCCTTTTTTATTTTCGGGCGGGTTTTCGGCCCAGATGCAGCGCGCTGACGGCGGTTCAGGAGTAATAGCGGTGAGGCGATTTTATCTGAACAACTCTTATTGGGCGGCAGCCCGCGAAAGGGAATGGCAATGATCATTTCGATGAAGAGGCACGCAACGCGCGAGGAGATTGATGCCGTGACAAATCAGGTGAACCACTTCGGATACAAAGTGCACTCCATCGAAGGCGAGGAGCGCGTGGTCATCGGCGTGGTTGGTGTGGGCGATGTAACCGCCTGCATGGAGTCCATCGAAGCCATGCCCCAGGTGGACAACGTGGTGCGCATCACCGCGCCGTACAAATTCGTAAGCAAGGAATTCCGCAAGGAAAAGACACAGATCCGGGTGAACGGAACGGTGATCGGCGGCGATGAATTTGTGGTAATGGCCGGCCCGTGTTCGGTGGAATCGGAAGACCAGATTCTGCGCTCGGCCGAGGGCGTGGCCAAAGCCGGTGCGAAACTGCTGCGTGGCGGAGCCTTCAAGCCGCGAACCTCGCCTTACGATTTCCAGGGCATGGAGGAAGAGGGATTGAAGCTGCTGCAGAAGGCCAAGAAAGCGACGGGCCTGGCCATCGTGACGGAAGTGATGAGCGATCGCGATGTGGAGATGGTCGCGCACTATGCGGACGTGCTGCAGATAGGCGCGCGCAACATGCAGAACTTCATGCTGCTGAAGGCGCTGGGAAAGTGCGGCCGGCCGGTGCTCTTGAAGCGCGGGTTGAGCAGCACGGTGAAAGAGTTGCTCATGAGCGCGGAGTACATCGTGGCGCACGGAAATCCCGACGTGATTTTGTGTGAACGCGGTATCCGGACCTTCGAAACGGTGACCCGCAACACCTGCGACATCACCGCGATCCCGGCCCTCAACGAACTGACGCACTTGCCGGTGATTCTGGATCCGAGCCACGCGACCGGGAAGCGCAGCCTGGTGCCGGCGCTCTCGAAAGCCGGAGTGGCCATCGGCGCGGACGGCCTGATCATCGAGGTCCATCCCCAACCGGAGAAGGCCATCAGCGACGGCGCGCAATCGCTGGACCTGGCGCAATTCGCCAAGATGATGAACGAGCTGAAGCCTTACGTGGAATTGTGGAAGGCCTCGCGGCAAAAGGAAGTGGCAACGGCGGTCGCGAGCTGAATCTCACGTCGGATTTTTCCGGCGGGCAGCGGTCAGCTTGACCGGGTTGGGTCGGGCGGCTAGTATTTCGGAGCGATGAGCGAACCCGATTCCCAGGTCGGTCAGACGTTTTCCCAGTACAAGGTTCTGCGAAAAATCGGTAGCGGCGGCATGGGCGTGGTGTACGAAGCCGAAGATTCACGCCTGGGACGCCGGGTGGCAGTGAAGTTCCTGCCGAATGAGACGGCTCGCGACAGCCACCTGCTGGAGCGCTTTCAGAGGGAAGCCCGCGCCGCGTCCTCCCTGAATCATCCCAACATTTGCACGGTCCACGCCATCGAACAACACGAGCGCCAGCACTTCATCGTGATGGAGCTGCTGGAAGGGCAGACGCTTGCGCAGCGCATGAACGGACAGGCCTTCGAGCTGGAGCGGCTGCTGCCGCTGGCGATTCAGGTGGCAGACGCGCTGGAATCGGCGCACGCCAAAGGCATCGTGCACCGCGACATCAAGCCGGCAAATATTTTTCTCACTGAACGCGGCCAGGTAAAGATCCTGGACTTCGGTCTGGCCAAACTGGACAGCGCGCTCCTCGCCGCCGAGAGCACTTCGATCTCCGCGGTGGAGGATACCAGAGCCGATACGGCGGCCCTCACTTCGCCGGGCTCCGCGGTCGGAACCATCATGTACATGTCGCCTGAGCAAGCACGCGGCGGCCTGGTGGATGCACGGACCGATCTGTTCTCTTTGGGCACGGTGCTGTACCAGATGGCGACGGGCAGCTTGCCGTTCAGCGGTGACACCTCGGCGGTGATTTTCGACGCGATCCTGAATCGCGAACCGCTGCCGGTAGACATGGTGAACTCCGGATTGCCGCGCGAGTTTGGCCGAATCATCGAGAAGACGCTGGAAAAGGACCGCAACCTGCGTTGCCAGTCCGCGACGGAATTGAAAACCGATTTGATCCGGCTGAAGCGGGACCTGGAATCGGGACGCAAGGCGGCGGCTGGCGTGAGCCACGATTCCAAGGCCGGGGCAGCGAAGGCCGGACCGAAGTCGCTGGCCGTGCTGTATTTCGAGAATCTGAGCGGGGTGAAAGAGGACGAGTACCTGCGCGACGGAATCACGGAAGACATCATCACCGAGCTTTCCAAGATTCGCGGGCTGAACACGTTTTCGCGGCCAACGGTGCTGGCGTTCCGCGACAAGCCGGTAACGCCGGCGCAAATCGGGCAGCAACTGAAAGCCGCGTACGCGCTGACGGGAACGCTGCGGCGCGCAGGCAACCGCCTGCGCATCACCACCCAGCTGGTGGACACCACGACGGACTTTCCGTTGTGGAGCGAACGCTACGACCGCGAAATGAAAGACGTCTTCGAGGTGCAGGACGAGATCGCGCGCAAGATTGCCGAGGCTTTGCGGGTGACGCTCTCCCCGCAGGAACTGGAAGCGCTGGCGGTCAAGCCGACCGAGAACTTGCAGGCCTACGACCTATACCTGCGCGGCAAGCGCTACGCACGACGGCAGACGCGGCAGGACCTGGAATTCGCGCTGCAGATGTTCGAGAGCGCGGTGGCGATGGATCCGAGTTTTGCGCTGGCCTACGCATCGTGTGCGAACGCCTGCGCGATGTTTTATTGTAATTACAGCCGCGATGAAATCTGGGTGGAGCGCGCGCGAACGGCTTCCGGCCACGCGGTAAACCTGCGCTGGGATTTGCCCGACGTGCAGGTGAGCCAGGCCTGGGTGCTGTACGCCACGGACTTGCACGACGAAGCGGTGCGCATGGTGCGCAAAGCGATCGAGCGCAAGCGCGATTGCGAAGGCGCGTTCTATCTTCTGTGCCGCGCGCTGTTTTCCGCGGGCCGCTTTCAGGAAGTGGTGGACGTGATGGAGACCGCCCTGGAAGCGAGCGGCGAAGACTACAACGTGTACGTGCCGATCGCGAATTCGCTGGGCGCCCTCGGCAAGCGCGAAGCCTATCTCAACCTGCTGCAGCGGCGAATGACGGCGCTGGAAAATCATTTGAAGCATGTGCCCGAGGATGCGCGCGCGCGGATTTTGCTGGGCAGCGACTACGCGGAAATCGGACGCGTGGACGATGCTCTGAAAGAACTAAACCTGGCGATGACCCTGCGCGCGAACGAGGCTTCCATTCTGTACAACGCGGCGTGTCTGTACGCCATGCTCAAGCGGTTGCCGGAAGCGCTGGATGCGTTGAAGAAGGCTTATGACCAGGGATTCCGCGACGTGAGCCACGCGCGCCGCGATCCGGATCTGGCGCCGCTGCATGGCACTCCTGAATTCGAGGCCATGTATCCCGAGAAGGACATGGCCGGATCAAACCTGCAAAATCCCTAGCGATGACCGGCTCGGTTTTCCAGGACGCGCGGAAGTTCCTGTCGAGATATCTGCCACAAACCAGACTGGTGCAAAGTACGTCGTTTTCCGGGCACGGCGGGCGAAGTGTTTTCCTAAAGCTGGAGAGCGAACTGCCCACCGGTTCCTTCAAGGTGCGCGGGGCGCTCTATGCGCTGGCGGCGCGCATGCGGCGCGAAGGCGTGACCGAGGTTGTGGCGTGCAGCACGGGCAATCATGGGGCCGCGGTGACCTACGCGGCGCGGCTGCTTGCAGTGAAGGCGCGCATCTTTCTGCCGGAGCATTGCAATCCGGTGAAACGTGCGAATATCGAGCGCCTGGGCGGTGCGATCGAGGAGCACGGCAACGCGGACCTGGCGGCCGCGTTCGTGGCCGCTGACGAGTATGCGCGGAAGACTGGAGCATTCTTCCTGAACGACGCCACGGACCGCGACTTGCCCGCAGGCCCGGGGACGATTGCCTGCGAGATTCTGGAGCAGAGGCCGGAGATTGAGGCCATTGTGGTGCCAATGGGAGACACCGCGTTGATTCGCGGGGTGGCGGCCGCGGCGAAGGAACTGGCGCCGGGAATCAGGATTGTGGGCGTGCAGGCCGAGCGGGCGCCTTCTTATTACCTTTCCTGGAAGGCCGGACACGCGATTGAGACGGAAACATGCGACACCGTTGCGGATGGATTGGCAACCAGGACGCCCGCCGCCGCAAACGTGAAAGCGATTCGCGAACTGGTGGATGAGGTGGTGCTTGTGAGCGAGCAGGAGATGTTGGGCGCCATCCGGCAACTGCTGCTCGGGGAACATGTGCTGGCCGAGCCGGCGGGCGCGGCGGCGACGGCGGCTTATCGCAAGACGGAGTCCTTGCAAGGGAAGAGCAGCGCGCTTCTGGTCACGGGAGCCAACATTTCCGAAGACGTTCTGCGGCAGGCGGTCGCTTGAGACTCTACTGACGGCTACGGCTGCGGCGCCGGGTTCGCGGAGATGGCGGCAATCGCGGATCGAACCGCGGCTTCCAGCAAGGCGGCACGCGGATAGCGATTGTGGTTCGCGGCGGAGCGGATGGTGGAGTCCGAAGACGAACCGTAATTGAGCGCGACCGCGAGGTGATCGGCGTGCAGCGTCCCGAGGAAGTTGCCGCCGGGAATCAGCGCGTCGGGCAGCAAGAGCTGGCTGTCGGTGCGCGAATCGTATGCGGTGAGCAGCTTCCAGGCTTCGAGCAGCATTTTCGATGTGGTGTCGGCGTCGGATACCGCAGCAAGCGAGAAGGACGGAACCAGCGGGTCAGGATGATCCGCCAGGAATCGCTTGCGGACGTCCTGGCGCAGGCTCTTGAAGGCTTCTGCGATGTCCCCTTCGCACGAACCAAGTTTCAGCGTGGCCGTGTATTGCTGAACGATGGACGGCATGGTGTCCGCGATGGGCGAGCCGCCGACGGCGCCGGCGATGCTGACCACCGCCGCAACCGCGTTGCGCGCCTCGGGATCACCGGCGATCGCTTCCTGGATATCGGGAGTTCCCTTGCTGTACCCCACCAAAATGTATTTGCGCGGGTCGCCCTGCATTTTCTGGCGGAGATACGCCGCGATTTTCTGACCGTTGGCGGCAGAGGATTCGTTGGGAGTCTGCAGGAACTCCACGGTCAAGCCGTGCTTTTCACGCAGGTGCGCTTGGCCCTCAGCGAACGCCTGCGTGTTGGCCTGGCAGGAGCTCAGCACGCCGGGAATCACGAGCACGCGGTAGTTGGTAGGTATGGAATCGAGCGCATGCGAGGGAGAAGCAGCGGCGGCGCTGGACTTGATATACGAACCGCAGGTGTCCCATTCACCGCCGTCGGGGTTTTCGCTTTTCAGCACGGAGCAGAAGGTGTCGGTGAACGCGGCGGAAAGGTCTTTGCCGGAATCCGCGAGCTTGAGAATCAGCACCTGTCCGTCGGAATGGAACTCGCCGCCCGTGGCGGTCTTGGCGCCCTTCATCGGGTTGTCCGGCAAGAAATGGGAAACCTCGGCAACGAGTCCGGTGGACGACAGGGTTTTCTCCACATAATTTTTTTCCAGATCGATATCGGGATCAATCTTGTGGGTGATGCCGTTGTTGCGCTGGTCGCGCTCGAAGCCAATGTCGTGGGTGGCGGCGCCGACCCACAGCATCTCGCCATTCACGGTAAAGGGAGCCTTCCAGATGCGCAGGTGATTGCGCGAAGCGACAACGCTGATGGGTTCAGCGTGGGCCCAACCGTAATCCTGCGGACGGCCAAAGAGGTAGAGCTGGCTCATGGGCATGGTCAGGTACGACTCCTTGGAAAGACTGCCGATGAGGCCGTGCAGGATGGTGTCTTTGACATCGGCATCCACTTTGACCCAGCCCGCAGTGGTGAAGACGCGCTGCATTGCGGCTTCCGAGCCCAGGATGAGGAAGTTGACCATGTCTCCAGGGTTGCCGTCTTTGTCCCCGATGCGGCGGGGAATTTTGGCGAAGAGCGCATTGTCAATTCCGGGCATCGTGGAGACGGATTTGGCCACCGTGCGCACGACGCCGCTGGAGGTGTCGGCTGCGTACACGTCCACGTGGATCGAATAGGAACCGTCGCCGGAGTCGTTCTTGCCCTGATTGATGGCGAGGCTGAGGCGTCCTGCGATGGGAGACACGGCATCGCGTGACGCGCCGACGAGGAATGCCTGGGAGGTGTCGGCGTCTCCAATCCGGGCGATGAGCGCACCTCGCCCGGCTTCGTTGAAGGGAAGAACGCGGAGCAGATCCTTGAAGCCGCGGCCAAGGCCATCTGGGCCGTTGCTGGTCTTGGCGTCGGCGTACTGCAGAGTGCCTTTCGCGGTGATCAGAACGTGTTCCCCGGGCTGCAGGTTGATGCCCGTGTCGAGCCAGGAATCGCCGCCCTTCATCGTGAAATCCTTGGACAGGCGCCTTTTGCCGCTGGGAGGCGGCGTGCTGTTGGTTGCGGGCTGCTGCGTTGCGCCGGGTTGCGGCGTGGCCAGCTGTTGCGGCGGCGGAGTATCGCCGACCAGTTGCGCCTGCGCGGAGATGGAAAGCACCAAAAAACAAAAGCTGCCGCATAGGATAGCCAAGCGGAGAGAACGAGCGGTGAGCATGGGTCGAGCCATCCTGCCAGAGTGAAAAAGCATCTTCACTTTATGCAGATGCCGGGGGCGGAGGCAAGGGTGTCCGACCGGCGGGCCGGGTTTCTTGACTCGGTTGCGGCGCGGCTTGTAGATTCAAAAGTTGTGATACCGGCCAGGCTTTGTACCGAGTGGACGGGAAATCCTGCATGTTCCGGCGGCTAACCGAATGAAGAAAATTTTGTGGGTTGCGGCAGTTGGCGCCAGCGTGATTCTGGCGGCGGGCGGCGTCGCGCGCGGGCAGCAGCGCCCGCCGGCGCCAAAGATGGTTCCCGCGCCGGTGACCACGGTGACGGTGGACGGCAGCGAGGCCATGTTCACGACGATGTGCGCGCTGCTGGCCGCGGGATTCGAAGAGGACGTGAGCTCTGCCAACTGGTCGCCCATGCGGGCGCAGTTGCGCGACCGGCTGCAGCACCAGCGCGGCCCGGCGGTGGACGTCCTGCGGAATTTCTACAAGCAGCACGAGCTGGGCGATCCGGGGGCGATGCTCTCGCGCTACATCTGGTTCGGGCTGGTCAGCGGGCCGGCGCCCAAGTTCGAGCCGACCCTGCGGCGCGACGAACTCCCGCCGGAAGTGATTGCACTCGAGGGCTTCCAGGAAATCCTTTCGAACTACTACAAGGAACAGAAGATCGGCGAGCTGTGGCGGTCGGTGCAGCCCAATTACAACCGCGAAATTGAGCAGATGCACGATTCGGTGGCGCAGGTGGTGTTCGTGGCCAGCGGATATTTGCGGGAGATTCTGGATCCGACGAACCCGCGGACCTTCACGATCATCGTGGAGCCACTGGTGGGGCGTATCACCAACGTGCGCAACTTTGGCGACCACTACGCGCTGGTGGTCAGCGGCGCGGGGGAGTTGCCGCTCGATATCGTACGCCACGCGTTTCTGCATTACATGCTGGACCCGCTGCCCCTGCACTACTCGCACGTGATAGCGGTGAAGCGGCCGCTGTTCGACGTGGCCGCAAGTGCGCCGCGCCTGGACCCGGATTTGAAGGACGATTTTTCATCCTTCTTCGCGGAATGCGCGGTGCGCGCGGTGGAATTGAAGCTGAAACGCATGTCGCCGAGCGAGCGGGAATCCGCCCTGGACATTGACGATGCCGATGGGTACGTGCTGGTGCGTCCGCTGTTCACGGCGCTTGCGAAATTTGAGCAGTCCGAGCCGGCCATGAAGTTCTACTTCCCCGATTGGGTGCGTGCGGTAGATCTGGCCAGCGAGCAGAAACGGGTTGCGGCGCTGAAGTTCGCGCCGCGCGGCGGATTAGGTACAGCGACCGAAGCGGAGGCTGTCGCGCGGCATCGCCCGCAGGCACCGACGACCGTTCCGAACGATACGGATGCGTTGCAAGCGCTGACGGAAGGCGAACGACACATTGCGGAGAAGGATGCCAAGGCCGCGGAGGCTTCCTTCAACCGAGTACTACAGAAATACCCTGACCAGCCACGCGCCTGGTACGGCCTGGGTGTGGCGGCGATGATGGAGCGCGATGGGCCACGGGCGAAAGAAGTTTTTTCGCGGCTTACAGCCGGAGAGCACGCGGCGACACAGGATCCGATGGTGCTGGCCTGGTCGCACGTGCATTTGGGGACGTTGTACGACATCGAGGGCCAGCCGGACCGCGCCAAGGCCGAGTTTGAGGCAGCGCTGGCGGTGAACGGGGCACCGGATCGCGCGAAGCAAGCGGCAGCAAAAGGGCTGAGCGGCATTACACCTGCGAAAACACAGGAGCGGCCGTAACCCTCTGCAGACTTATACGACCGGGCAGCGCGAGCTTTGACCGGCGAGCGGTTTCCTTCGGCGATGCTGCCCGCGCCAACGCGAAAGTGTATGATGAAGCCGAACCAGCCAGAGCTGCCGTGGGCGGCAATAATCCAAGGAGAAGTGCAATGACGGGCGCAAAGTGGAATTGGGTGAGAGCGGCTGTCCTGGCCGGCTGCCTGTTCGCGGGGACGAAGACGACATTGGCGCAGGGACAATCACCTGCGCAGGGAAGCCAGGGCTCCGGGCAAAGTGGAAGCGATCCCGCTGCGCAAAAGCCGGCGGAGTCGACGGGAAGTTCGCTGGAAATTACGCCGGCGCCGCCACCGGTCAACGCAGAAGAAGAAGCCGCCTACAAAGCATTCGATACCATGCCGGTGGCGGATGCGCCGAAGAAAATTGCAGCGGGTGAAGAGTTCGTGCAGAAGTACCCGGAGAGCCGCTACCGGCCGATGGTCTATTCGTTGCTGGTGTTCGAATACATCCAGCAGAACAACACCCAGAAAGCGTTCGAAGTGGGAGAGAAGGAGCTGGCCTTGCGGCCGGACGACGTGCGCACCCTGGCCATTCTGGGGCAGGCAATGTCTCGTGCGATTACCAAGGATACTCCGGAGCCGGGGAAGCAGCTGGCCAAGGCGGAAATCTATTCGAAGAAGGCGATCGAGCTGACGCCGACGATCCCCAAGCCGGATGGCGTGAGCGACCAGGAATTTGTGGTGGCGAAAAATGCCACGCTGGCCATAGCGCATAGCGGACTGGGACTGGCGGACTTCCGGCGCGGCAAGTACACGGACGCAATCGCCGAGCTGGAGACGTCCATCAAGATTGATCCGAACCCGACACCGGATGTCGTGAATTTGTACCTACTAGGCATGGCGGACCAGAAAGCTTCGCGTTTCGACGATGCGGCTTCAGCGTTCAGTAAGTGCGCCGCGATGACCGGCGGCTTGCAGCAAACGTGCAAGTCCGGCGCGGACGAAGCGAAGAAGCAGGCGGGCACGCAGCTAAGCGCGCCAAAGTGAAGGTGCGCGGGCCGGGCGGCCCGGTGGGTTTGCATGACTCTCCATCCGGATGAAGAACTGCAAGAGCGGCTGGGGTACCGATTCGGCAATGCGGCGTTGCTGGCGACGGCGTTGACGCACAGTTCGGCGGTGCCGGAATTGCGCGCGGCGGAAGAGAGCGCCGGCCGGGACCCAAAGCTGGTCCAGGACAACGAACGTCTGGAGTTTCTGGGCGACGCAGTGCTGGACTTGCTGGCCAGCGAATTTCTTCTGCGCAACTATCCAAGCTGGAGCGAGGGGCAACTTTCGCGCAGCCGGGCGCACCTGGTGAACGCGCGCGCGCTGCAAGAGTGCGCGGTCCGGCTGGGCATCGGCGAATTCCTGCGCCTGGGCCGTGGCGAAGAGAAAACTGGCGGGCGGGAAAAGGCCGCGATCATCGCCGACGCGCTGGAAGCCGTGGTTGGCGCGATTTTCCTGGACTCGGGGCTGGAGGCTTCGCGCGAACTGCTGCAACGGGTGCTGTTTGAACGGGCGGTTGAAAGCGGCGGGCTGCACATCGCGGATTCCGACCGCAAGTCGGCCTTGCAGGAGTTCCTGCAGGGACGCGGGATGCCCCCCGCGGAATACCGGCTGGCGGGCGAAGATGGGCCAGATCACCGCAAGATGTTTCACGTAGAGGTGTGGTCTTCCGGCGAGCGCCTGGCGACGGGCGACGGCAGCACCAAGAAAGAAGCGGAACAAATGGCGGCGCGCATGGCGCTGCAACGGCTGGAAGCGAGCGCGGGCCAGACGGATGAGGCGATAAACGATCGATGACCGATCCAGGAATGATTCAGGCGCCAGGCGAGGTAGTTTCCGAGACCGCAGCGCAAGCTAATGAAGGTGCGGCTACCACAGCGGCCGCGCCACACCGGGCGCAGCGACATCGCGATACAACCACGATTTCCGAGTACCTGGAATCGCTGCTGGTGACTGTGATCCTCGCCCTTTTTGGCACCAGCTTCGTCGTGCAGGCGTTCAAGATTCCCTCGCCCTCCATGGAGCGGACGTTGCTTGTGGGCGACCACCTGCTGGTGAACAAGTTTGTCTTTGGGGGCAGCGGCGCCTGGTACGAGAAATTTCTGCCCTATCGGCCGCTGCAACGGGGCGACATTATCGTCTTCAAGTTTCCTTACGCGGATCATCAGCACTTTGTGAAACGCGTGATCGGCCTGCCCGGCGACCGCATCAAAATGGTGGACCAGCAGATCTACGTGAACGGCAAGCTGCTCAACGAGCCCTACGTGGTGCATGATCCCGCGGCTGACTACGACCCCCTGATTTATTCCTTTCCGCCCGTGGGGCATTCGTTCTCGAGCCCGTCCGTGGAACCCCGCTGGGCGGAAGAGATGCATACCTACGTGAAGGGCGACGAACTGGAAGTCCCGCCGGGACGATACTTCGCCATGGGCGACAATCGCGATCACAGCCTCGATAGCCGCTACTGGGGATTCGTGGATCGGGAAGCCATCATGGGCCGGCCGTTTCTGATCTACTGGAGCGTGAACGCCACCTCTGCGGACTACGGCCAATCCACATTCGCGGAACGCCTGCGCGGCGTCTTCGACACCATCGAACACCTTCCCGGCCGCACCCGCTGGAGCCGGATGCTGCGCACCGTGCACTGACCAACCGCCAGCGGCGGCGACGCTCTGCGCGCCTATCAATTTGCAGGGGACTTTGAGAAAATTTGCGCCAACGGCGGGCGCTTGTGAAGCTTGCTCAGGCGGAAGTGCCTGACCGGCCGGGTAGGTTCCTGGTGAACAGACTGCGAAAATGGGGCAAGCCAGCTCTGACGCTGTTGCTGGCGCTGGCGGCACTGCAAACTGCCGCGGTGCTGACCGTGCGCAACTCGCACGCGCGGAAGTTTCTCACGCAGCAACTCGAGAAATCCTTCGGGCGCAAGATTGAAGTGGGACATTACTCGGCGACGCTCTTTCCCAGCCCGGAGCTGACCGCGGACGGCATCAGCGTGAGTGAGGACCCAGCTTTCGGGCAGGAGTACTTTCTGAGAGCCGACCGGCTCTCCGCAGGACTGCGCTGGGGAGGACTGCTACGCGGACGATTTGAGCTGGGCACGCTGGAATTGCAGCGGCCGAGTCTGATCCTGGCGCGCAATGCGGAAGGCCGCTGGAATCTGGAACGCTGGCTGCCGAGCGCGCCAACCGGCACCGTGCCGGGCGTAAGGCCGGCCGGCGCGACCTCGGCGCCTACCCATCATCTGCAAAAAATCGAAATCAGCGAGGGCCGGGCAAATTTCAAGCTTGGCGACGACAAGACGTCGTTTGCCTTCGTGCAAGTGGAAGGAAGCGTCGAACAGGTGGCAACGGGCCGTTGGGAGCTGGACCTGAAGGCCGAGCCCTGGAGGAGCGGGGTTCCGCTTCAGCTCGCGGGGACCGTTCGCGTGCGCGGCGACGTGGCTGGAACCTCCACACGGCTGCAGCCGGCACACTTGCGCGTGAGCTGGGAAAAGGGTTCGCTGGCCGATGTGTTCCGCCTGGTCGCCGGGCAGGATTTTGGCGTGCGCGGTTCATTTTCCGGAGAAGCCAGCGCGGAGAGCGGCATACCGGCGGACCAGGACTCCGGAAAAGGAAGCGCGAATGCTCTCGCGCCGGGCGACTGGCGGATTCGCGCGCAGGCGAGAGCCCTTGGGATTCATCGCTGGGATTTGACGGAGCGCGACGACAATCCGCGCCTCGCTGTGCGCGTGGATGCGCGGTGGAATCCGGGCGCCGGAACGGTGACTGCGGATGAAGTGGTGATCGAAACGCCGCGCTCGAACCTGCGCGGAACCGCCTCGTTGCAAAGCCTGGCGGCGGCGAATCTGGAAGTGGCTTTCGACTCCGCGGGCGTGCAGGCCGCGGATTTTCTCGATTGGTATCGCGCGTTTCGGCCCGACGTGGCCGACGGGATCCGGGGCGATCAATATTTTACCGGAGCAGCGGCATTGGGCGGGTGGCCGCCGGTGCTCAAGGAAGCCGCGTTTTCGAGCCCGGGCGGGCGCTGGACCGTGCCCGGGTTTTCCGCACCGCTGGAAGTGCGCGCGGTACGCGGCGGGACGCAGCGTGGACGACTTGTGGTCGATCCTTTCGCGGTGAACATTCCTCCCGGAAGAGCGGCGGCAAGCCCGGTACGAGTGCTAACCGCGGCGGCGAAAGAGGCCAACAACGGGCCGGCTGCGTTCAACGTGTCCATGACCTACGATTTTTCCGCGCGCGCAGGCCGAGTGCGCCTGGAAGGGCAGGCGCCACGGGTCGAAGACATTTTTACGGTTGCTGCCGCATTCGGGCGACGAATCCAGAATGGGCTGGACTTGCGCGGCCGGGCCGCGGCCGATGTGCAATGGGAATGGGCGGGCGAAACTCCCGGCGTGTGGAACGGACGAGGCGAGTTCTCGCAGGCGACGATGCAGGTGCCGGGCTTGAATCTGCCGCTGCAGGTGGAAACTCTGCGCACCGAATGGCGCGATGCGCGCAGGAAAATTTCGTTCGGCAACGTGGCTGCGTTCGGAACGCAATGGTCGGGCACGGTACAGCAGATGGGAACGGTCCCCGGCGCTTTCGGGGAGACGGAATTGCCTGTATGGAGCTTCGATCTGCAGGCGGAGCGCCTGGACACGGCGGAGCTGGACCGCTGGATAGGCCCGCGCGCGCGCCCCGGATGGCTGCAGCGGTTACTGCCTTCCGGCTTGGGCGGCGGTTCCCAGCCAGAGGCGCCGAATGCCTGGTTGCGGCGATTGCGCGCCAGCGGTGAAGTGAGGGTCGGCGAGCTGACCGTGGAACGCGTGAAGCTGAAGCAGTTTCGCGCGCAGGCGAACCTGGAAGCCGCGAAACTTGCGCTGCGGAGCGTGCAGGCACAGTGGGCGGGCGGAGAGGTGAAGGGCTCGGCCGACGCGGTGTTCTCGTCGCGGCCCAGCTACGCGATTTCCGCGTCATTCGAACACGTCAACCTGGCGCTGACGCCGTGGCTCGCACCTGTGGCGGAACACCTCGCCGGACAAGCCGGAGGATCGCTGGAATTGCGCGCGGAGGGGATCGGGCGCGAGGCGCTGCTGGCCAGCCTTTCCGGCAAGGGCACCTTGAACTTGAACAAGGTGGAACTGCGCGGGTGGGATCTCGCCGGCACGATGGCGGTTGGGGAGTGGAAGACCGGCGTGTCGCGCTGGGCCTCCGGGAGCGGCACCTTTCATTTAGCGGATGGCGGCTTCGAATTGAATCAGCTGCAGCTGGCGTCGCCTTCGGAACAGCTGTTGCTGAAGGGCAGCGTGAGTTTTGCCGCCGATGCGGAGCTCACGGCTGAGAGCCACGCCACGGGGCGCGGCGCGCGCGCCGAAAACGTGGTCCGGTTCCTGCAAATTTCCGGGCCGCTCGCGGAGCCCAAGGTTTCTCTGGAAAAAGTCTCGGCGCAACAACCGGGAGACTGAGGAGCGCGATGCCAATCGAGTTTCGTCGAGCGCAAGTGTGGCCGTTTGCCGCGGTGCTTCTGACGGCGGCGCTGCTGGTTCCGACTCTTGCCGCGCAACAACCGTTCACGATTGAACAGATCATGAGTGCTCCGTTTCCGAGCGATCTTACGGCCGCAAAATCGGTGCCACGTATTGCCTGGCTGCTGGATGAGCAGGGCAAACGCAATATCTACGTAGCCGAAGCGCCGGACTTCAAGGCACGTCGGCTGACCGGATATAACGAGGAAGATGGGCAGGAAATCTCCTCGTTGGAGTTTTCGACAGACGCCAGCACCCTGGTGTACACGAGGGGCGGCGGAAAAAATCGCGCGGGACAGGTGCCCAATCCGACCAGCAATCCTGCGGGCGAGGAGCAAGCTGTATTTGCCATCGCCTGGGCCGGCGGCGAACCGAAAAAGATAGACGCCGGGCACGCGCCGCGAATCTCCAGCAAGGGCGTGGTTGCGTATCTCCGGGATGGCGAGCTATGGCTGGCGCCCGCCGATGGGCACGAGAAGCCGGAGCATATTGTCGTGCGCGGAAGCAGCTTCGGGCAGCGATGGTCGCCGGACGGCAGCAAACTGACGTTTGTATCCGAGAGAGGCGATCACAGTTTCGTGGGAATTTATGATGTAGCCGCAAAGTCGGTGAGATTCGTCGCCCCGACGGTGGATAGCGACTCCGATCCGGAATGGTCCCTGGACGGCAAGCTGATCGCTTTTGTGCGGCAGCCCGCGGTGCCGCGCGACACACCGGAGGGTTACTTCATCGAGCCGGACCGCGCACATCCCTGGGCCATCTGGGTTGCGGATGCAACGACACTGGCGGCGAAGGAGGTCTGGCACAGTGGGGCGGAACCGCAGGATTCGTTTCCCTACATGGCGCACGACACCGGCGGAGGCGTGATTCGCTGGGCTGCAGACGGGCGGCTGGTGTTCGCCAGCGAGCACGACGGCTGGCAACACCTCTACAGCGTGGCCGCAGCAGGAGGCGCTGTGAGACTCCTGACGCCGGGAAATTGCGAGGTGGAACAGTGGTCGTTTCCCGCGGACGGCAAGTCACTGGTCTTCAATTCGAATTGTGAGGATATCGACCGTCGCCACTTGTGGAGCGTCGGCACCGGCGCGAACGACGCCGCGCCGCGCCGGCTGAGCTCCGGGCAGGGAATCGAGTTTGCAGCCGTGCCCGTCGCTGGGACTGATTTGATTGCGTATCTGGGTTCGGACGCGCAGCACAAGGCACGAGTATTTATGAAACGCGCGGACGACGCCGGCGCGGTGGCGAAAGTTGTCGGTTCTGAGACGTGGCCCGCCGATTTTCCTGCCGAGAAACTGGTTGTTCCGAAGCAGGTCGTATTCCGCGCAGCGGACGGGCTGGAAATTCACGGACAACTGTTCGTGCCGAAGAATTTGAATGCCGGCGAGAAGCGTCCGGGGGTGCTGTTCTTTCACGGCGGCTCGATGCGGCAGATGCTGCTGGGCTGGCACTACATGTACTACTACTCGAACGCCTATGCGATGAACCAGTACCTTGCGAATCGCGGCTACGTGGTGCTGAGTGTGAATTACCGCAGCGGCATCGGCTATGGACGCGCGTTTCGCGAGGCACCTGGCCGAGCCGGGCGTGGCGCCAGCGAATACCAGGACGTCGTTGCCGCAGGGAAGTTTCTGCAGCAGCAGCCGGAAGTGGATGCGGCGCGCATCGGGCTTTGGGGCGGCAGCTATGGCGGCTATTTGACCGCGCTGGGCCTGGCGCGCGATTCGGCTCTATTCAAGGCCGGCGTGGATTTTCACGGGGTGCATGACTGGCCGACCGACAACTGGGACGGCAAAAACATTTCGCCTGAGCAGACCAAGCTGGCGCATGAATCGTCTCCGGTGAGCGCGGTGGATCAATGGAAGTCGCCGGTGCTCTTCATTCACGGCGACGATGACCGCAACGTGTACTTTGCACAGACGGTGGATCTGGTGGCGCGGCTGCGGCAGCGCGGGGTGCACATCGAACAGCTTATTTTTCCCGACGAGATTCATGACTTTCTGCTGCACCGTACCTGGCTGAAGTCCTACCACGCCACCAGCGACTTCTTCGATCGCATGCTGGCAGCGCCTGCCGTGAAGTAGCTCGATGGTTTTGCAAAAACAGTTCATGCTTTGCGCAACGGGCTTGGCCCTGCTCGCTTCGCAGGCCCCCGCGCAAGAGCAGCGCGACGGCCGGGAGAAGGCCATGAGCCGCCGTTTCATCGCCGGTACGGCCGAGCACTATCGCGTTTCGCTCAGTTTGCGCGCGGAATCGCACAGCGTCGCGACGCAGACCGTTGCGGCGCAGACCTACGTCGCTCCCGTCACGCACGAGGCCGAAGTGCGGATGCGCTGGAACGTCACCAGAAAGATTGAGGCGGTGAAGGCGGACGGCAGCGCGGCCGTGAGCGAATCACTCGAGATTCTCGGCGGCTGCGACGCACCGGCGCAGGCTCCCGAGCGCCTGGACGAGGCCATGCAGAAAGGATTGGACGAATTTTGTGCGGGCTGGCTGAAGGAGGGAGCGGCCAGCTATGTCGAAAGCCCGCGTGGCGCGATGAGCGGATTGCCGCGGAGTGCACCGGCGCTCGGCGAAACTTCTCCGCCATTGCTTTCGCTGTGGCTGGTCCGGGCGGTGCGGCCGAATGCGCTATTTCCAACGTTGCATGTTCAGCCTGGTGAAAAATCGCAGCGCACGTTGCACCCGACCGATGCGGCCTTGCCCGATGCGGAGGGCTCCGAGAGCACCGAGTGGGTAGATGCGCCGGGGGACGCGCTGGCCGTGACCCTGCACGTGGTGCAGCGTCTCTCGTGGAGAGAGACCGCAAAGCCGTCAGACGTGACGCCACGAGAAGCATCATTTTTTGCGGATTCGCTGACGACCGTTTCGCTGCTGGATGGCTCGGTGCAACGCGCGAGCCGCTCCGCATCACGCGAGACTTCGCACAAGGTGGACCCGGTACCGGGCCTGCCGGACCCGCCAGACTTTTCGACGAAGCTGACGGCGACGATTGCGATCGAGCGCTTGCCGTGAAGCGACCTAACCTGTTTGCGTGTGTGCTGCTCGGTGGCGCCTGCTTGTTTTGCGCGGCGAATTCCCGCGGCCAAAGTGTCTTGCGCTCGCCGGAATTTCGCGCGGGCCAGACGTTTTTCTATGGCCTAGATTTCAGTTTCTCCCGCAACCTGACCTCACTGAGCGCGCTTTCCTCTCCGCAGCTGCCACCCTCAACGACCTTTCAGGTTCGCGGACTGCTGCAGGTTGCGGTCAAGGAGATTTCGGGCGCTACCGTGCATTTCGAGACATTCTATTCCGAGCCCGATGCCGCGAGCGATCGCAAGGCTCAATCCGAGGAGTCTCATCCCGACCGGAAAGTAGAAGTGTGGCTTTCCGGCAACGGCGCGGTCAGCAAGGTTCTGGGCCTGGACCAACTCTCCAGCGAGCAGCAGATCGCCTGGAATGCCTGGCTGGGCCAATTCACGGCGACGATGAACTACCCGAGAAAGGCTCTGCGCAGCGGGCAGAAGTGGGAAGCAAACGAGCCAGAGACTTCACCATCGCCAATTGCGGAGCTGTCGTGGGCCAGAAAGTACACCTACGTCCGTAACGAGCCCTGCCCCGATGAAAACGTAGCAGCAGCGCCGATGTCCAAGCCTGAAACCTGCGCGGTGATCCTGGTCCGCTCCGTGCTGCGGCAGAAGTCTTCCCCCAAGAACGCAACGCCGGCGGACTACAAGTCGCAAGGACTGACGACACGTGGCTCGGCCGGCGGAGAGAACGAGACGATTCTGTACGTGGCGCAAGCTTCCGGCCTGCTGACCCGCGCAACCGAGTCGGCCAACCAGACCATGGATGTGACGATCGCACTCGCGGACGGCTCCAACCAGGTGCACTACACGATCCAGGCCAAAAGCCGCTCCGCGATTCGTCTGCTCGAGGCCAAGACCCGTCCATAGCGCCGCAAACTCGAAACCGCGCTTCGCGCTATAATCGAGGTTTCTACTGGCCTCAGCGAAGCGGCAGGAGAGCCCCTTCATGACCTTCAAGTTGAAAAGCGCCTACCAGCCACGCGGCGACCAGCCCGCCGCGATCGCGCAGCTCGTGCGCGGCGTGGAAGCCGGCGACAAGCACCAGGTGCTGCTCGGTGTCACCGGCTCCGGAAAAACGTTCAGCATGGCCAAGGTGATTGAGGCTTCGAACCGCCCCGCGCTGGTCCTGGCGCACAACAAGACGCTGGCCGCGCAGCTCTATCACGAGTTCAAATCGTTCTTCCCCGAGAACGCGGTCGAGTACTTTGTCAGCTACTACGATTTCTATCAGCCGGAAGCCTACGTTCCGGCGGCCGACGTGTACATCGAGAAAGAGGCGACGATCAACGATGAGCTGGACCGGCTGCGCATGAGCGCGACCCGGTCGCTCTTCGAACGGCGCGACGTGGTCATCGTGGCCTCAGTGAGCTGCATCTACGGTCTGGGTTCGCCGGAAGCCTACTACGGCATGCTGGTCATGCTGGAAAAAGGGCAGCAGACGACGCGCGAAGCCATGCTCCGCCGCTTTGTGGACGTTCAGTACGAACGCAGCGAGGATCTGCGCCGCGGTTCGTTTCGTGTGCGTGGCGACATCATCGAGATCTATCCCACGTATGACGACAACGCGTACCGCATCGAGATGTGGGGCGACCAGATTGACGCCTTGCGACAGATCGATCCCCTGACCGGCGAAGTCCGCGCCGCACAGAAAGACCTGACCCGGGTTCCCATCTATCCGCGCACGCACTACGTGATGCCGCAGGAGCAGCGGGAGCGCGCCATCGTCACCATCCAGGAAGAGCTTGAATGGTGGAAGAAGGAACTTGAGAAGCAAGGAAAGTTCGTGGAAGCACAGCGCCTGACGCAACGCACGCTCTTTGACGTGGAGATGATGCGGACCATCGGCTATTGCCATGGCATTGAAAACTATTCGCGCCATCTGAGTGGCCGCTTGCCCGGCGAAGCTCCGCCGACGTTGCTGGACTACGTCCCCCAGGACTACCTGCTCTTCATTGACGAATCGCACCAGACCGTGCCGCAGGTGCGCGGCATGTATCACGGAGACCGCGCGCGCAAGGAGACGCTGGTGAATTATGGATTTCGCATGCCTTCGGCGCTGGACAACCGGCCGCTTACCTTCGACGAATTTGAGCATCGCACCAATCAGATCGTGTACGTTTCCGCTACGCCCGGCCCGTATGAACTGACCAAGTCCGGCGGACAATTTGTCGAGCAGGTCATCCGGCCCACCGGCCTGATCGACCCCGAAGTGGAAATCCGCCCGGTCAAGGGGCAGGTAGACAATCTGCTCGAAGAGATTCGCATTCGTGAAAAGAAACACGAGCGGGTTCTGGTCACCACCCTGACCAAGCGCATGGCCGAAGATTTGAGCGAGTACTTCACGGAAATCGGCGTGCGCTGCCGCTACCTGCACTCGGAAGTGGAGACGCTCGACCGCATCAAGATTTTGCGGGACCTGCGTCGCGGTGAGTTTGACGTGCTGATCGGCATCAACCTCTTGCGCGAAGGCCTGGACCTGCCGGAAGTGTCTTTGGTCGCGATTCTGGACGCCGACAAGGAAGGCTACCTGCGCAGTACCACTTCGCTGATTCAAACCATCGGGCGCTGCGCGCGGCACGTCGAGGGACGCGCGATACTCTACGCGGACACCCGCACCCGCTCTATGAACGAGGCTATCGCGGAGACCTATCGCCGCCGCGAAAAGCAGATGGCCTACAACAAGGAACACAACATTACGCCGCAATCGATCAGCAAATCGGTGGATATGGAGCTGGCTAAGATTGTCGAAGCGGATTACGTCACGGTGCCACTGGACACGAAGGAACTGGATGCAGCCGTGGCCACGGCGCGCACCGAAGCCGAGGTCGCGGAGCTCTTGGCCAAGCTGGAAACACAGATGCGCGAGGCTGCCGCGAAATTCGAATTCGAGAAAGCGGCGCAGCTCCGCGACCGCATTCGTTCGATCCAGAGCCAGGATCTTTCCGGCGTTTTCGGCCGCGAACCCTTGTCCGCCGCTCCCTCCGAAACCTGACCGAAGCTAGACCATCCCTTTGCGCAGTTCATCCAACGGATAGAACGTATCGCGCCAGACAACGCCGCCCTGCCTGAGCGTGACCACCGTGGAGCGCAGCAGCATATAGCCGAAAATCACCGCACCGAGCGGGTGGGTAAGCGCATAGAGCGGCGAGGCGCGCATCGCATAAGCGGCGCCCCCATGCAGAAGCAGCGCCGCCGCCACGCTGAACATGGCAGCGGCCAGAACCCAGCCGTGCGCGAAACCAAGCGCGACGAATGGAGCGATGCTCAGGGACAGCAAAGCCAGCAACATCAGCGCGACCGTGCCCAATTTGAACTCCGCGCTGGCGAAGAAGTTCTTGGTCACGCCGCGAATGATGTTGCCCATTCCCGCATGCCAGCGCACGCTCACGTAGTCGCCTGCCATTCCGACGCCGCTACGAAATCCCGCCTGCTTGACGATCTTGCCCAGCTTCATGTCGTCCATTACTTCCATCGCCAGTCGGCGGTGCGTGCCGCTCTTTTCGTACGCCGCGCGCCGCACCAACTGGAATGCACCGACTCCGAGATAGGCGCGGCTGCGAGGATTCGAGACCGCTTGCGGATCGTTCGCCAGGTGAAAGCCCAGGCCGAAAAAGGTGAGGGCTGTCTTCTCCCAGAAACCATGCATTTCGACGTCGCAGAGAAGTGTCAGATGATCCAGGTTGCGCGCGCTCACGATTGCCATTGCGCGGCGTATGGTGTCGGGCCGAAAACGCACATCGGCATCGGTGAAGAGCAGCCAGTCACCTGTGGCCGCTGCAAACGCTTGCTGCAGGGCATGCGGCTTTCCCAGCCAACCAGGCGGGAGCTTTTTGATCTCGGCCACGCGCAGTCGTGCATCGCGGTTGGCCGCGTCCGCCAGAATCGCGGCCGTCGCATCGGTGGAGCGGTCGTCCACGGCTACGATTTCCAGCCCGGGATAGTCCAGTTGCCGCAGGGTCTCCAGGGCACGGGGGAGCTTTTCCTGCTCATCGCGCGCGGCGAAGAGCAGCGAAACCGTGGGGCACTGCTCATCCGGCAGCGGCGCGGCATTCTCCATCCGGGGCAGATCGAGTGCGCGCGCGGCCACGCGAAGTCCGCGATACATCCAGACAAAAGCGATCGCCAGGAACAAGAAAAGCCAGAACCAGTGCATGAATTGGAGTTTCAATAGGCCGACACGGTATCCTAGCATGACGATGCGCTACGGCATTTCCATCATCGGCGGCGGCAGGATTGGCCGCGCTCTCGGTCGCAGGCTGCGGGAAAAGGGCTGGAAGATTCACGCGGTGGTCACGCAAAGCCTGCCGACGGCGCAGCGTGCTGTGCGTTCGATAGGCGGCGGGCATGCCCGTGCCGCGATCACCTCCGACGTTCTCTCGGCTCCGGTACTGCTACTTTGCGTTCCAGACACGGCGCTGCAGGGCGTAGTCGCGCAACTGGCATCCCTCGGCGTCTCAGACATGCGCGGCAGGGCCATTCTGCACACCAGCGGAACCTTGGATTCGCAGACGCTAGCACCTCTGCGGGAGCTCGGCGCGGGAACCGCATCGCTGCACCCACTACAGACCTTCAGCGGCATCGGGATTCCGCCGCTCGAGGGACGGATCTTCGTCGTGGAAGGCGATCGCCGCGGATTGCGCATGGCGCGGCTCATGGCCCGCGCGCTCGGCGGCCAGATCGTTCAGATGGCTCAGGAGAAAAAGCCGCTGTATCACGCCGCCGCCGTCATGGCCGCCGGACAGGTGCTGGCGCTGGAGGAAGCGGCGCTGCAGCTGCTCGTTTATATCGGCATGAAGCGCCGTGAAGCGCTGAAAGCACTGCTGCCCCTCACCCGGCAGGTGCTCGAAAACCTGGAGGTCGTCGGGCCTCGCGCGGCATGGACCGGCCCGCTGGCGCGCAGCGATTACGGCGTCATCGCCGCGCACGAAGCGGCGTTGCAGTCCGCTCCGCCAGGTTACCTTGAGGCCTACCGTGCTCTGAGCCGGCTTGCCGCCCGCGTCCTGGCGCGCGACCCTGACGCAATACTCAGCGAACTTTCCCGAATCTCGTCGAAGTTGGAAGACCACTCCAAATCCAAAGGAACAAACGCGTGAAGCCCCTGCAAATTCCCATCGAGTCGCGAACCCTCCCGAATGGACTGCGGGTCGTCGTGGCCCCCGATTCCACCGCGCCCGTAGTCACCGTCGGCGTCTATTACAAGATTGGCTTCCGGCTCGAACCGCAGGGCCGCAGCGGCTTCGCGCACCTATTTGAGCACATGATGTTCCAGGGTTCGGAGAACGCGCCCAAGATGCAGCACATCAAGCTCATCAATTCCAGCGGCGGCGTGCTCAACGGCTCCACCATGTACGACGTCACGAACTATTACGAGGCAGTTCCTTCCAATGCGCTGGAACGCGTGCTGTGGCTTGAGGCGGATCGCATGCGCGCCTTGAAAGTGGACGACGAGAACCTGCGCAACCAGCGCGACGTTGTGAAAGAAGAGGTCCGCGTCAACGTGATGAACCAGCCCTATGGCGGCTTCCCGTGGCTCGATATGCCGCCAGTGGCATTCCGCAATTGGGCCAACGCCCACAATTTCTACGGCGACTTTGCGGATCTGGACGCCGCCAGCCTGGTGGACGTGCAAACATTTTTCCGCACGTACTACCTGCCCAACAACGCGGTCCTGCTGATTCTGGGTGACGTCAATCCGGGTGAAGGCTTCGCCCTGGCCGAAAAACATTTTGGGAACATTGCCGCGGGCCCCGCGCCGAAATTCGCCGATCCTGCAGAACCGCGGCAGACCGAGGAGCGACGTGGTGATGTTGTAGAAAAGTTCGGCACGCTTCCGGCGATGGCCATCGGCTACGTCTTGCCACCGCGCCGCACGCCGGAATGGTGCGCGATGGCCCTGCTCGATATGTCTTTGCACGGCGGCCGCGCTGGACGCATCTACCGGGAACTGGTGCTGGAGAAGCAGATTGCCGTGGAAGCCGACGGCGGCATTGACGACATTTTTGGCTATAACGGGCCTGCGCAGATCACCACCCGCATTCTCCACAAGCCGGAGGAGAGCAGCGACGCCACGCTCGCGGCCTTCGACGCCATCATCCACGACGTTCGGGAAAAGGGAATTACCGACGAAGAGCTCGAACAGCTCAAGATCAAATGGCGCTCGGATTATTTTGCGACGCTGGAAGGCGGCCGTGGCGGCTACATGCCCAAATATGGCTTGATGCACCTGCTCGCGTGCTTCACGCTTTTTGACAACGATCCGCAGCTCGTCAACACGATTCTTGACGGCTTCCTGGCGGTGAGCAAGGAACAGGTGCAGGCCGTTGCGCGGAAGTACCTGGTTCCTTCCAACCGGGCCATTGTATTTCGCAAGCCGGAAGCCAAGTCCGTGCAGGAGGCCGCGTAATGGCTTCTCAGGCACAACGCCCCGGCAATACTGTTCCCGAGCTCGCCCCCGAACGCGAGGTCCGCTGGCCGAAACGCAGCTCCACGAAACTGCGGAACGGCCTGGAAGTCATCCTGCTCGAGTCGCACAGCATTCCCAAGTTTCACGGTGAGTTGTATTTTCGCGCCGGCAATGCTGCCGCTTCGAATCGCGGCGTTGCCCTGGCCGAAATGACCGCCACCATGGTTCGCACCGGCACGCAGCGTCGGCCCAGCCGCGAGATCGAAGAGCGTCTGCGCGGCCTTGGCGCCGACCTTTCCGTCGCTGCCGGCCAGGACACTACGGCGATCTCCTTCGCCGGTCTGAGCGACCACGCAAAACCGCTGCTCGAGCTGGTCGGCGAATTGGCACGCGAGGCGGCCTTTCCCGCACCTGAATTCGAACGCGAACGCCGGCAGAAGCTGGAAGAGGTGAAGCTGGAACGCACCCAGCCGGGTTTCCTGGCCGGCGAGCGGTTGCGCAAGGTTCTTTTCGGCGAACATCCTTACGCCCGGATTTCGCCAACCGAAGAGCAGGTGAACGCATACTCGCGCGAGGCGCTGCAAGCGCTCTATCGCGATTTCTACACGCCCGAAGATGCCTTGCTGATCCTGGCCGGAGATTTCGATCCCGCGGCCATGCAGAAACTGATCGAGGAGATTTTCGGCACGTGGTCCGGAAAGAAACCAGCGTTCCCGGCCATGCCCGCGCCCGCCCAGCCGAAAGGCCGGCGAGTCTATCTGGTGGATTTTCCCGGGGCCGTGCAGACGCAAATTCTCTGCGGTTGCCATGCCATCACACGCAAGCATCCGGACTGGCTCAAGCTCGCCCTTACCAACAGTCTCTATGGCGGTGCGTTCAATTCTCGGCTGGTGATGAATATTCGCGAGGACAAGGGCTATACCTACAGCCCGCGCAGTGCCGTCAATCCTCTGCGACAGTACGGCTATTTCTCTGTCTCCGCTGCGGTGCGCAACGAAGTGGTGGCCGCGTCGCTGACCGAAATCTTTTACGAGATCGATAAACTGCGGTCGCTTCCGGTTCCGGCCGCGGAACTTCTGGGCGCGCAAAATTACCTGACCGGAGTCTTCTCGATAGGGCTGGCTACTCAGAGCGGTCTCTTGTCGCAGATTTCCACCCTGGCGCTCAACGAACTACCGGCTGACTACCTGGAAACCTATCGCGAAAAGATCCGCGCGCTGACACCCGAGGACGTCCTGTCGGCCGCGCGCGCCTATTTCGATTCCGCGAACATGCAGATCGTGGTTGTGGGAGACCGCAGCCAGATTGGCGCACAGGCCGGGCTGTTCGGCGAAGTGGAGCTTTACGCCGCTTCCGGCGCTCGCCTCACCTAGCGTCCAGCCAGCGCGGCTCATTCCGCCCACAACGCGTCGGCGATCCGCTGATCCTGGGCGAGATCGTGAGAGAGCCGCGCCGCCTGCTGTTGGTCGCTAAGCGACTGCTCGTGTTGGCCGTTCAATTCGCGAGCTCGCGCCAGCAACAAATATCCGACGCTGGTCGGCTGCACCTGCATTGCGTGCTCGAACAGCGCAATCGCGCGCGGGTAGTCCCAGCTCTTGGTCGCCGCCAGTCCCGCTCCCACCAACGCGATCGGCAAGTCCGGATTCACTTGCAATGCTGCGGCAAAGCTCTCGCTGGCGTGCACGTAGTCCTTCTGGCTGCGATACACCGAGCCCAGATTCGCCAGCGCCATGGAACGCAGTTGCCCATCGCCCGCCATCCGCGCTACTTCTTGATAGCGCCGCGCCGCTTCATCCAAATTTCCTGATGCTTGCGCGCATACGGCCAGCCCCTCCAGCGCCGGAACGTCTTCCGCGAAGAGCTGTTGCGAAGCGCGAAACTCCGCGCATCCTTCTTTCATCCTTCCTTGCTCCAGCCAGTACCCACCCAGTGAATCGTGTGCGATGAAGTTCCGCTGGGTCACTGCCAGCGTGTGCATCCACAACGCTTCCGGGTTGCGCCAGAATGCGACCTGCTGGTACGTCAGCAAGGCCAACACCACCGCAGCTGCAACGCCTCCAAAAAGCGCTACCCGCTGCAGCGAGACGCCGCTTGCAACCGTGGCTCCGCTCCACACCACGGCACAGAAGACGCCGATGTACGGCAAGTACGCATAACGATCCGCCATGGCTTGCGCGCCCACTTGCACGAGCCCGATCATCGGAACCAGCGCGCCAAGAAAGAACAGCCAGCCAACCGGCAAGAACCGCCATCTCCGCAGCCATACGACCGCCGCCGTAATCGCCACGAGCAACAGCGCTGAGAGGGCGACTCGCGAGCCGGGAATCGTCGCGCCCGGATGCGGATACATCGGCGCCAGCCCGTGTGGAAAGAAAAACAGTTCGAGATAGCGGCAGTAGGCGACCAGCGCGTTGCCAACCCGCGTTTCGAGGCCATAAGCCGCCACGGTCCGCCCGGCCACTGAAGCCTTTTGTATCGCCCCGCCTTGCGCCTGCGAGCGCACCGTGATCAGAGCACTGGCAGCCGAAAGCAGCAGCAAGGGCACTTTCTCGGCACAAAGCCGGAGCCAGCTCGCTCCGCCCTGGTTAACGTCGGACTTGTTCCGCTGCAGCGGCCAGAAATCCCACAGCAGCAGCAGGAAGGGGAGCGTAATTACCTGCGGCTTTGCCGCAAGGCCGGCCGCAAACAGAGCAGCGACTGCCAGATAGCGGCCAGGCGAAGGCGACCGCGCGTAACGCTGGTACTGCCACAACGCAAGCAGAAGAAAAAACAGACTCAACACGTTTTTGCGCTCGGCGGCCCACGCGACGGACTCCACGTTTACCGGGTGCACGGCGAACAGCGCGGACACGATCCAACTTGGCCAAAACCGGCACGTCGCCTCGCGCAGCAGCAAAAACAGCAGCAATGCGTTGCCAATGTGCAGCAGCAGATTGACCGCATGGTGCCCTGCCGGTTGCAGGCCAAACAGGGAAATATCCAGGGCATGCGACATCCACGTCAGCGGGTGCCAATTGCTTTCATACGAAGCCGTGGCCGCCCAGCGCGCGCTGCTCCAGGTAAGCCCTTTGGCGATGTGCCGATTTTCCGTGATGTACTGCCGGTCGTCGTAGTTGACGAAGCCGTTCTTCCAAAGGCCTGAGTACGCCGCAGCCGTCAGCAGCACCAGCGCCAGACACGCCAGTGCCACGCTCCGGACAGAACCGGAGAAGGGAAGTTGTTGTGCTTCGCAGGTCTCGCTGAGTTTCACGGCCGTTCAAAGAAGTTAACATTCCTGCCGTCACGGCACGTCTGCAGTTCCGGCGGCCGCGTCCCAAGGGTAAATTTTTGCCGCCGCACGGCCCGCGCAGAAGGATCCCGATGTTGTTGCATTAGCTAATTACTGTGTGTAGTATCTTTGCGCCATGCGACTTCGGCGGCCCACACTTGGCGCACTTTTGCTATGCCTGTCGTCGGCTTTGCTTTTCCCTTGCGTGGCCCCGGCCGCAAAAAAGAAACCGCCTCTTCACCCTATCAATCTCAATACCGCTTCGGCTTTGCAGTTGCAGGAAGTGCCGGGCATCGGCCCGTCCACCGCCGATAAAATTTTACAGATGCGCAAGTCCTATGGTCCTTTCAAGAGCGTGGACGACCTGCGGGCCATCAAGGGAATCGGCACGAAACGCCTGGAAAAAATGCGCAAGTATTTGACGGTCGGCAAGGCGCCTGCGGCTAAGGCGCCGGCGCGTACCGCAAGCAAGGCTCCCCCGTTGGGCAAACCATTGGCGCCCTAAATTGTTTGTGAACAAAACTAGAGAACTTGGTGGGTCGGCTTCTGCTGTTCCACGCGCAGCGGCACCTGATCCGCGATGGTGATTCCGTAGCCTTCGAGTGCTACCACCTTCTTTGGGTGGTTGGTCAGCACCCGGATATCCTTCAAGCCCAGGTCAATCAGGATTTGCGCGCCAATGCCGCTTTCGTGCTGTACCATGCGCTGCCGGGCGGGTTCGCGGTCCAGTTGTCCCCGCTGGTGATAGTGAATCTGTGGCAAGGCGCCGGGCTGTTCCGCGGCCTCAATGCCAAAACCCCGCCCCGTATGGTGCAGGTAGAGAAATACCCCGCGCTCTTCTTTCGCGATCATCTCCAGCGAGCGAGACACGAGCTCCCGGCAATCGCACGCTACCGAGGCGAAAACGTCTCCGGTGAGGCAGTGCGAGTGCACCCGCACCAGCGCCGGATTCGTTCCCTCCAGGTCGCCGCGCACCAGCGCTACATGCTGGTCGTGGTCCACATCGCTCGCGAAAGCGATCATGCGAAAATTCCCGTAGGGAGTCGGCAGCACCGTCTCCGCCATGCGCCGCACGTAACGCTCGTGCTGCATGCGGTAGCGAATCAGCGCCGCCACTGTCAGCATCTTCAGCCCGTGCTCCCGGCAGAATTCCAGCAACTGCGGCACCCGCGACATCGTGCCGTCTTCGCCCATGATTTCGCAAATGACGCCTGCGGGCGTCAGCCCCGCGATTCGCGCCAGGTCCACCGAGGCTTCGGTCTGTCCGGCACGCACCAGCACTCCGCCGTTGCGCGCTCGCAAAGGAAAGACGTGTCCCGGGCGCGCCAAGTCCTGCGGCCGCGTCTTCGGGTCCACTGCGGTCAGGATCGTAATCGCACGGTCCGAGGCGCTGATACCCGTAGTCACGCCGGCGCGCGCGTCGATGGCTTCCGTGAACGCAGTACCGTGCACCGACGTGTTGATCGGAGACATGAGCGGCAGGTGCAATTCGTCGCAGCGCTCTTCCGTGAGCGGCAGGCAGATCAGCCCGCGCCCGAACTTGGCCATAAAGTTGATGGCCTCCGGCGTGATCTTCTCGGCCGCCATCGTCAAGTCGCCTTCGTTTTCGCGGTCTTCGTCATCCACCAGGACTATCATGCGGCCGTTGCGGATCTCTTCGACCGCTTCTTCCACCGAGCAAAATGCAGGATTTGCGCTGAAGTTCGTCTCATTCATCATCGTTTCGCTCTTCTTCCAATATAGCCCCGAAAGCAGCCCCGCTGCGAGCGGTGCCGCCCAACCGTCAGCCCGGCACTCCCTCGATCCAGCAATCCAGCGCCGCCGTCTTGATCACCCGGTTCAGCTTCCATCCCGATTGTTCGAACAGCGCCGCGAACTCGTGTTCCATCCGCTCCCGCCCGCCGGGGAACAGCATCATCTGCAAATCCAGGAACTTGCTCGGCGAATATTCGTTGCCGGGATCGATCACGCTGTCAATCACCAGCAGCTTGCCTCCGGGATTCACGGCTTCGCGGCAGGCCTTCAGCAATTGGATGCACCGGTCGTCCGGCCAGTCATGAATGATGTGCCGCATCATGTAGGCGTCGTGTCCTACGGGCACTTTCTTGAACATGTCGCCGCTGACAAAACCGCAGCGGTCCAGGACGCCATGCAGCGGCCCGGTCTTCGCGCTTTCGATCACGTGCGGCATATCCATCAGCGTGCCCCTCAGGTGCGGATTCTTATGTAGGACGGTTGCCAGCAGCAGTCCCACTCCGCCCCCGATGTCCACCACCGAGTTCAGGCCTTCAAACGAATAGGTGCTCGCCAGCGCTGGTCCGTCCACGGCCGACAAGTCCGTCATAGCCTGATTGAAGATCTTCGCTTCCTCGGGATTCTGCGCGAAAAACTGGAACAGATCGTTGCCGTATTGCTCGGCAAGCACTCTCTTGCCCGTACGCACGGTGTGCGTCAGGTTGCCCCAACCGTTGGTCAGCCATTCCCGCCCGTGCATCGCCGCAAAGCCCCGCAAGCTCGGCTTGGCATCGCTGCAAAGCACTTCCGAAAGCGGCGTCTGCGCGAACTTGCCATCCGCGCCCTCGGCCAGCACGCCCACGCTCGCCGCGGCGCGCATCAAGCGGAACAGATTCTGTGGGTTAGCACCAACCTTTTCGGCCAGCTCCGCTGCAGATTTCGGCCCATCCTTGACCAGATCGGGAATCTGCAGTTCCGCGATGCTAGCCAGCGCTCCCACAATGTACTGTCCGCCCAGCATTTCCAGCATGGTTACAAAGGGAGGCATACTCGGTTTTCCGGTTGCACTACACACGAATTGGTCACCTTCGGCGGGAAATACCAGGTCTAGGCAGAGTATACCTTACGCTCGCAGGGGCCCCCGTAAACAAAAAGGGCGCCGCGGTCGAAACCGCAGCGCCCCCCTGGCTAGCGGAGCCAGCCTTAGTACATTCCGCCCATGCCGCCGGCGCCGGGTGCTCCCGCCGCCGCAGCCTTCTTGTCGTCTTCCTTGAGCTCGGCCACCAGCGCTTCGGTGGTCAGCATCAGTCCCGCGATGGACGCCGCATTCTGCAACGCCAGGCGGGTTACCTTGGCAGGGTCGATCACGCCGGCCTTCACCAGGTCCACATACTCGCCGGTGTCCGCGTTGAAGCCATAGTTTTCGTCCTTGGATTCACGCACCTTGCCGATCACCACCGCGCCTTCAAAACCTGCGTTGAGGGCGATCTGGCGAGCCGGCTCTTCCAGCGCGCGCTTCACGATGCCGACGCCGACGAGTTCGTCGCCGTCCGCCTTGATCTTGTCGATGGCGTGGATCGTGCGGAGCAGCGCCGTGCCGCCGCCGGGAACGATGCCTTCCTCGACTGCCGCGCGGGTTGCGTGCATGGCGTCTTCCACACGAGCCTTCTTTTCCTTCAGCTCGGTTTCCGTCGCCGCGCCCACTTTGATCACCGCCACGCCGCCCACCAGCTTCGCAAGGCGCTCCTGCAGCTTTTCCTTGTCGTAGTCGGAGGTCGTCGTTTCCACCTGCGCGCGAATCTGCTTCACACGGCCTTCGATTTCGCCGGCCTTGCCGCCGCCTTCGACGATCGTGGAGTTGTCCTTGTCAATCGTGACCTTCTTGGCCTTGCCCAGGTCTTCGATCTTGACGTTTTCCAGCTTGATGCCCAGGTCTTCCGTGATGGCCTTGCCGCCGGTCAGAACCGCGATGTCCTCCAGCATGGCCTTGCGACGGTCGCCGAAGCCCGGTGCCTTCACCGCGGCGCACTGCAGCGTGCCCCGCAGCTTGTTGACGACCAGGGTCGCCAGCGCTTCGCCTTCCACGTCCTCTGCGATGATCAGCAGGGGCTTGCCCAGCTTGGCGATCTGCTCCAGCAGCGGCAGCAGGTCCTTCATCGAGCTGATCTTCTTCTCGTGGATCAGGATCAGCGCGTTCTCCAGGATGCATTCCATGCGATCCGGGTCGGTGATGAAGTAGGGCGAGAGGTAGCCGCGGTCAAACTGCATGCCTTCCACGACTTCCAGCGTCGTTTCCATGGTCTTCGATTCCTCGACCGTGATGACGCCGTCCTTGCCCACCTTCTTCATCGCTTCCGCGATGATTCCGCCGATCTGCTTGTCGTTGTTCGCGGAGATGGTGCCCACCTGCGCGATCATGTCGCCCTTCACGTCCTTGTGCAGCTTTTTGATCTCTTCTACAGCCACTTCCACGGCCTTATCGATGCCGCGCTTCAGCGCCGTCGGGCTTGCACCGGCCGCCACGGTCTTCACGCCTTCGCGGAAGATGGCCTGCGCCAGCACGGTCGCCGTCGTGGTGCCGTCGCCGGCCACGTCCGAGGTCTTGGACGCCACTTCACGCACCATCTGCGCGCCCATATTCTCCAGGGGATCTCTCAGCTCGATCTCCTTGGCCACCGTCACGCCGTCCTTGGTGATGATCGGCGCGCCGAACTTCTTTTCGATCACCGCATTGCGGCCCTTCGGGCCCAGGGTGATTTTTACCGCGTCCGCAAGAGCGTTCACGCCGCGCAAAATCGACTGGCGTGAATTCTCTCCCGTTACAATCTGCTTCGCCATTTCTTCTTTCCTCCTGAATCTTTGCTGCAAATGTCGTTCTTGATTACCGCGATGCTTCTCTACGTCTCGGCTCGTTGCCGGTCGCGAGCGGCTCGCCGCTCACCGCCGGTCACTCGCCACTCCCTGCTTACTTCTTTGCCGCCTTGGCCGCGCCGCTCAACTTCGCCAGGATCTCCTCTTCGCGCAGGATCAGCAGCTCTTCGCCTTCCAGCTTGATCTCCGTCCCGCTGTACTTCCCGAACAGCACCCGGTCACCCGGCTTTACGTCCAGGGGAATCAATTCGCCCTTTTCGCGCTTGCCCGCTCCGACGGCGATCACTTCGCCTTCCTGCGGCTTCTCCTTCGCCGAGTCCGGAATGATGATTCCGCCCTTGATTGTTTCTTTTTCCTCGATGCGCTTCACGATCACACGGTCGTGCAGCGGTGTCAGGTTGACTGCCATCTTCGCAAAACCTCCGTTTGAACTTTCCAGCAGGTAAACTGTGGTACATCCTCGAGCTTAGGGGAGGATTTAGCACTCCTCACAGCCGAGTGCTAATATAGCAGATCAACCCTCCAAGTCAAGCCTCCGCCCTACATCGCGCGGGATTTTCACCTGGCCACCCTGTCGTTGAACTTCCAAATAAATCTTTTAAATAGAATAAGATATGAAGTGCCAGAAAAATCTTGCACTTGGCCATTGTCCTGCTCTTCCCCCGGCCTTAAGATTCCGTCGCGCGTAGCCCGATGCCTATGCTTGTCTATGTCCGATTGATCGGCTTCACGGCCGGAACGCTGCTCATGCTGTTCTGGATGGTGGTGATTCTCGGCTACCGCCGGCAGCGTAACTTCGAGCGGGTTTTCTTCTTCCTCTGCCTCGCTCTGTTTCTTTTCTATGGCGGTTCACTCCTCGCGCTGAATGCTCAGCTCTATTACGCGCATGCGCCGCTGTTGCTGGCAACCTTTGCCTGGACGGTTCTCTCGCTCGGATTCGTGTTCCTGCCCGCGCTTTGCGTTCACGTTCATTTCGAATACGCGGAAACCCGCTCGCTCATCCGCAGCACCGCAGGGAAACGCGTCTGGCTCGCGGCGGCCTACGCTCCCGCGATCTACTTCGGCCTGCGCGCCTATACCTTGCTGGCAGTCGGCGGGAGCCCCGACTTCCTGACGCCGTCCAACTCGTTTGGCCGGTACTTCGAATTCTGGTTCGCTCTAGCCGCCTGGATCGCGGCCTACTGGCAACAACGCTTCGCGCAGGTCGCGCCCGACCAGCGGCAGCGTTACTTCCATCGCGCCATCTGCGTGCTGTTGCTTGCCGCCGGCGCTCTCTTTCTGCGCATCGAGTACGCCAGCACCGACCAAGCCATCCTCAGCACCACCCTGGCCCTCATCCCGATCCTTCCTCTCGCCGTCCTCGTGTACTACGCCCAGCGTTTCAACTTTCTCCAGATCGGCCGCCAGCACAATCTTCTCTACGCGGTCACCGTCACCTTCTTTGCGCTCCTTTACCTGAGCCTGGTGCGCCGGGTCAGCCAATGGCTCGAGCCCGTTCTCCCGCCAGAAGCCTCCGCCGCCATTCTCCTCTTTCTCCTGGTCGTCTTCATCGAACCGTTGCAACGCCTTCTCGCCCGCCGCCTTCAGCGCACCGCGCAGAAAGAGATGGACCAGGCTCAGCGACTGGTCGTTGCCATCCAGGAAGTCGCGCGACTCGGGAATCGCGAGACGCTCATCTCCTTCACCGGGGATCGCCTCAAGGAGCAGCTGCAGCTGGCCGACGCGCGCCTGGTACTCGCCGGCGCAAGCCCCGCCGCACCATTTGCCTCTGTCGCAGACCCCCGCTGGACCTTTCCCATGCTTCGCGGCACTTCGCCCATCGGCGAGCTCAGGGTCCGTCCCCATGGCGCGATGCTTTCCGGCGAGACCAGCGCCGCTCTTGAGTTCCTCGCCGAACAACTTCCCGCTGCGCTCGAACTCTGCCGCCTGATCGAAGAAAAGCTTCGCCTGGAGCGCGAACTGGCCGAGCGCGAACGCATGGCCGCCCTCGGCCAGATGGCCGCGAGCATCTCCCACAACCTAAAAAATCCCCTGGGCTCGGTGAAGACCATTCTGCAGCTTCAGCTGGAGAACCCCGAGCTGCCCGCATCCATGCAAAGCGAAACCCGGATGGTCCTGGCCGAGATCTCCCGGCTTTCCGGCAAACTCAACCAACTTCTTCAGTTCAGCCGCCCCACCGTTCTCGGCAACGCTCCGCCGTTCGCTGACGCGGCTTCGGTGATCCGGGAGACTGTCGCCGTCATGACCCCCGAAGCCCAAAGCAGAAACGTTGCTATCCAGGTGAACGCCCCCGCTGCCCTCGTGGTCACCGCCGGCCGCGAAGCCCTCGGCGACATCGTCTCGAACCTTTTGGTCAACGCCCTCGACGCCGTTTCATACGGTGGTTGCGTGAACATCTCCGCCACGCAGAACGGCGCCGCGGCCCTGGTCACCGTCGAGGACGATGGCAACGGCATTCCCCCTGACCTGAGAGAAAAAATCCTCCAGCCATTTTTCACGACCAAGACCCAAGGCACCGGCCTCGGTCTGGCCATCGTGGCGCGCCGCGTTTCCGAGTCGGGCGGCAAGCTCGAATTCGCCAGCCCGGTCCGGGCAGGCCGCGGCACTCGATTTTCCGTCTCGCTTCCTTTGCACCAGACGCAACCCACACCGCCAGCAAACGAGGACACGCATGAAGACCATTCTCATCGTGGATGACGAGCCTGCCGCGCGTTACGGTTTGCGCCGGGCCCTCGAATCCAGGTACCGAGTTGCCGAGGCCGACTCTGCCGAATCCGCGCGAGCCGCGCTGCAGACCGAAAGGCCCGATCTGGTGCTCCTCGACGTGGTGCTTCCCGGCGAAGACGGCCTGGCTTTTCTCAAGTCCATGCGCGAACAGGGCAGCAAGGTTCCCGTGTTGATGGTTTCCGCGCTCGACGCCGCCAAGACCGCCGTCGAAGCCCTTCGCCTCGGCGCCGCCGACTATCTCGTCAAGGGCTTCGAACTCGATGAACTCCGCCAGCGGGTCGCCAATTTGCTGAAGGTCGCTTCGCTCGAACAGGAAAACGATGCCCTGCGCCGCCGTCTTGCGCTGGAAGGCCAGTTTGGCGGGATGATCGGACGTTCCGACGAAATGCGCCGCGCTTTTGCCATCGCCGAGCGCGTCGCGCCCACCGATTCAACCGTCCTGATCCTGGGCGAGAGCGGAACCGGCAAGGACTTGCTGGCGCAGGAGATACACACCCGGTCGCCGCGCGCCGCCAGACCGTTTGTCGCGGTCAATTGCGCCGCGCTTCCCGAAACTCTTATCGAATCAGAACTTTTCGGCTACGAACGAGGCGCCTTCACCGGTGCGGCCCAGCAGCGCAAGGGCAAGTTCGAGCAAGCCCACGGCGGAACACTTTTCCTCGATGAAATCGGCGACATGAATCCCGTCACCCAGGCCAAGGTTCTGCGCGCTCTCGAAAACCGGGTCATCGAACGCCTCGGCGGGTCGCAACCGATTCCCGTGGACGTTCGCGTAATCAGCGCCACGCACCGCGATCTTCGCGCCGAAATCCGCGCGGGAAAATTCCGCGAAGATCTTTTCTATCGCCTCCGCGTGGTCAGTATCGATCTCCCGCCGCTCCGCGCGCACAAGGCCGATATCGCGCTGCTCGCCGACGGTTTTCTGAAAGCCCACGGTGAACGCCTCGGCCGGACACTCCGCCTTTCGAAAGAGACCCTGGCCGCGCTCGAGGCCTACGACTGGCCGGGCAACGTCCGCGAACTGCGCAACGCCGTCGAGCGCAGCACCGTCATGGCCCGCGGCGAGGAGATCCTGCCGGATGATCTCCCCTGCGAAGTCGTCAGCGGCCAGCCGCTGACCCGCAAGGAAGGGACGCACGAAGACGCTGCCATGCGGGAACGCGACTTCCGCGAAGCCAAGCGCAAGTTTGAGGTCGCCTGGATCACGAAGGAACTCGTCTCGCACCGCTGGAATGTCTCGCGCACCGCCGCCAGCATCGGCTTGCACCGGCAAAGTCTGCAGGAGAAGCTCCGTGAACTTGGCATTCGCCGCCCCGGCAAGGAACTCGACGATGAGTCCGACGAATAGCTCCGTCGCCGCCGACCGCCGGGAAGTCCTTGACGAGACGCACCGGAAACGGTTTGATAGCGCAGGGCGTCTCCTTCGGAACATGAACACTCGACGGCACCAGCGGCACGCACGGCGCTTCTTCCCAACGGATTACAACGCGTGAGCGACGCTGCCCTCAGCCCCGGCCCCGGCTCGCAACCCGCCGAAAACTATTTCGAATTTCGCGAAGTCTCCAAAGCTTTTGATGGGCGTACCGTCCTCAATCGCGTCAGCTTCGCCGTCAAACGCGGTGAGACCTGCGTCATCATGGGCCGCAGCGGCGTTGGCAAGTCCGTTTCTCTAAAGCACATCATGGGTTTTCTGCGCGCCGATTCGGGCCAGATTTTCGTGGACGGCGAGGACGTCACGCGGTTCACCGAACAGCAGTTTTATGCGGTCCGCAAGAAAGTCACCATGGTCTTTCAGTCTGGCGCGCTCTTCGATTCCCTCACCATCCGCGAGAACATCGCTTTCCCGCTTCGTGACGAGCCCGGTATCACCGCCGACGATGTGGACGCGTACACCCTGAAATTCGCCCGCGAACTCGAAGTAGAAGACGTCCTGGATAAAGTCCCCAGCGAACTTTCCACCGGCACCAAGCGCGCAGTCGCGATCGCGCGAGCCCTGGCGCAGAGCCCGCAAGCCATTCTGTACGACGAGCCCACCACCATGGTGGATCCCATCATGGCCTCGCACATGAGCGACCTCATCCTGCGCCTCAAGGAAAAATTCCACCGCACCTCCATCGTCGTCACCCACGACACCCACCTCGCCCGCCGCCTCGCCGATACCGTGGTCTTTCTTCAGGATGGCTCCGCGGCCCTCTTTGATTCCTGGGAAGCCTTCGAAAATTCGCCCGATCCCTTTTTCCGCAATTTCCTCATGCAGGACAAGCTTATTCCCGCCATGGACGTTACGCTTTGACCCTGAGTGCCATCTCGAACGCTCGACCGCCTCGCCGATGAAGCGCCGCGACTTCCTCCGCGGCGCCGCCGCTCTGCCGCTCTTGCGCTCGCCGATTGCGGCCGCGGCGATGCCCGTCGCGCAGGACAACCTTGTCAACGATGTCCACACCGGCCTTAACCCTACTCGCGTCGAACGCATCCTCCGTCCCGCATCCGTTGCCGAACTCCGCGACCTCGTCCGCGATTGCGCCCGCCACAACAAAATCATTTCCATCTCCGGCAGCCGCCACGCCGCCGGCGGCCAGCAGTTTGCCGAAGGCAGCACCCTGCTCGACATGCGCGCCCTCGTGCAGGTCCACGATCTCAATCCAACCTCGGGCGTTCTGACCGTAGATTCCGGCATCGAGTGGCCCGAGCTGATTCATGGCTACATGAACCTGCAAGGCAACAACCCGCTGTGGGGGGTTCGCCAGAAACAGGGAGGTGCGGACCGCATGACCCTCGGCGGCGCGCTCGCCGCCAACGCGCACGGGCACGGCCTAGGCATCCCGCCCATCGTCGCGGACGTGGAATGGATCGATCTCCTTACCGCGGATGGCGCGCTGCAGCGATGCGACCGCAGGAAAAACAAGGAGCTCTTCGCTCTCGCCGTAGGCGGCTACGGCCTGTTCGGCATCATCACCACCGTCGGTCTGCGCCTCGCTCCGCGCCGCAAGCTTCGCCGCCGCGTCGAGAAGCGCACTCTCGCGGAAGCCCTGGCCCTCATTCAGCGTCGCACCAAGGCCGGCGCGCCCTACGGCTACTTCCAGTACGACATCGCCGAAACCTCCGCCGAATTCCTTCGCGCCGGTATCCTTACAACCTGGGAGCCGGCTCCGGAAAACGCCGCCATCACCGCGCAATCCGCCGACCTGGATGAAGAGTCGCTTTCCCGCCTGCTCGAGCTCGCACACTATGACCGCGAGTCTGCCTATCGCAAGTACGCCTCCTTCGAACTCGATAAGGACGGCTTTATCGAGTGGTCCGATCTTCATCAGCTTTCCAACTACCCTGCCGGCTATCACAAGAAAATCGAGTCTCGCCGGGATTCCATCGCCCCCGGCGCCGATCTCATCCTGGAAACGTACGTTCCGCGCAACCAGTTGATCTCTTTCATCGAAGATGCGCGTTTCTTACTCCAGAAATCGGAGATCCCACTGGTGTACGGCACCGTGCGTTTCATCGAAAAAGATACGGACACCTTTCTCGCCTGGGCCCGCAAGCCTTACGCCTGCGTCATTTTCACGCCGCACGTTGCCTACGCCGAGGCCGACATGGAAAAGGGTCGCGCCCTGTGTCGCCAGCTGGAGCACTTCGCGGTCAAGCGCGGCGGCAGTTTCTATCTCACCTATAATCGTTTCGCGACTCGCTCCGAACTCTCCGACGCCTATCCGCAATTTTCTGATTTCCTGATTCTTAAGAGGCGCTATGACCCCAACGAGCTGTTTCAGAGCGAGTGGTACCGCTATAACAAGAAGCTCTACAGCTGAGCTCTTCCACGAGTTCAGGGCCGGGCAACGATGACCAATTCCTCCGGGCGCCAGGGCAGTTCCATCCAGCTTCTCTGCAAGGAGATGGGCTTCTGGGACGTGCTTCTTTTCAACATCGCCACCGTGCTCGGCCCGCGCTGGGTCGCCGCCGCCGCGCACAACGGCACCTCCTCCGTGAGTCTCTGGCTCCTGGCCGCAATTCTTTTTTTCATTCCTTCGGCCCTGGTCATCAATGAACTCTCGTCCCGCTTCCCCAATGAAGGCGGCCTCTACGTCTGGTCCAAGGAGGCCTTCGGCGACTTTCACGGTTTCGTCGCCGGCTGGACCTACTGGATCTATACCGTTTTCTATTTTCCTGGCCTGCTCCTGGCCAGCGCTTCCATGTCCGCTTACGTCGTCGGCGAAAACGGCGCTTCGCTCTCGCAGAATCGAGGGTTTCTCCTGGCCGTATCGTTCGCGCTCCTGGTCGTCGCCGTTGGCCTCAACATCATTGGCCTGAATATCGGCAAGTGGCTGCAGAATGCCGGCGGCGTCGCCACCTATCTCCCGCTTTCCATGCTGGTGGTGCTCGCGGTCGTACTCTGGCTCGAGCGAGGCAGCGTCACGCACTTCACTGTGTCCAACATGCTCCCAACCTGGAATTGGGACACCGTCAACTTCTGGTCGCAGATCGCCTTCGCCTTCACCGGCCTCGAACTTGTCTCCGCCATGAGCGATGAAATTCGCGAACCGCGCAAAACGCTTCCTCGCGCCGCCCTCGCGGCGTGTGCCCTCATCGCCGCCATGTACATTGCCGGAACCATTTCCGTTCTCACGATCATTTCCCCCGCCGATGTGGACCCCAAGAGCGGCGTCTTCCACGCCATCACGGTCGCCTCCGTCTTTTTCAAGGTCGGCTTCCTCGGAATTCTTGCCGCCATCCTGGTCACCATCGGCAATGCCGGCGGCGTTGGCAGCACCGTCGCCGGAATCTCTCGCGTGCCGTTTGTGGTGGGAATTGACCGCTATCTGCCAAAAGCCTTCGGCAACATCCACCCAAAGTGGAGGACGCCGCACGTCTCGATCATCGTGCAGGCCGTCGCATCCGGCGTGGTGCTGCTCCTCAGCCAGATCAACGAGACTACCCGCGGCGCCTACCAGATACTTATTGACGCTGCGATCATCCTTTACTTCATTCCATTCCTGTATATGTTTGCCGCGGTTATTCGCCTCGCCGCGCGTCCCGACCGCCGCTCCAATCCCCAAGCCGTTCTCATTCCAGGCGGCACCTTTGGCGTGTGGCTTGCAGGAGGCCTCGGCTTCCTGGTGGTCCTTGGCAGCATCGTGCTCTCGCTGATCCCTCCCGGCGATTCCTCCAACAAATTCACGTTCGAACTGAAGCTCATCGTGGGCACGGTTGCCTCCATCCTTCTTGGCTTGATCCTGTATTGGCGTGGCGCACGCGAGAAATCCGCCGAAGGCCGGTAAGGGTCCGAACCAAAAACAAAAGGGACGCCTTGTGCGCCCCCTATTGCAATTTCACTTTTTCGGTTCGCGTTTGTTTCTCTACGTCACCAGATCCAGCACCTTGTACCAGATTCCGGCGAAGGGCAAAAACCACGGCTTGCCGTTGTATAGCCCCAGCGGCGCCCCCGGAAACGGAATCCCCGCAAACGGATTGTCATCGCGCCCGGTCAGGATCGCTTCGCCGATCTTTTTCCCCAGCAGCGTTGCCATCGCCACCCCGTGTCCCGCGTATCCCACGGAAAACCACAAGTCTTCCATCTTCCCGGCGTGCGGCATGATGTCGAATGCAAAATCCAGCGTGCCGCCCCACACGAACTCCACTTTCGTTTCGCGCAGTTGCGGGTACACCTCGATCATGCCCGCGCGCAATAGCCCCGCGCTCTCGCGCACCGTGTTCTCGTTCTCCGGGAAAAACGCCGCACGCCCGCCGAACAGCATTCGCCGGTCCGGCGTCAGCCGGTAATAATACAGATAATTTTTGGAGTCGTAGATCATTCGATCCCGCGGGCTCACCTCCCGCGCCAGCGCCTCCGGCAGCGCTTCGGTCACGATGATGAACGATCCGATCGGGATGATTTTTTTCTGCAGCGGTCTCGTCACGCCGCTGGTGTATCCGCTCGTCGCCACCAGTACTTCGCTCGCGTGGAGGCTTCCGCGCGAAGTGGTCACCCGCCAGCAGGCTTTGCCGTGCAGCACGTCGCGGCTCAGCTCGGTCACCCGCGTCCATTCATGAATCTGTGCGCCGGCGCGCGCCGCGGCCCGGCCCAGCCCCGCGACGTATCGCGCGGGATTCACTCCCGCGCTGACTTCGTCCACCATTCCGCCGTGATAGATCGGCGAGCCGATCTCAGACGGCAGATCCTTCTTCGCCACGATGCGCAGGGTGTGCCCGAATTCTTTTGCGATGGTCTCTGCCCCGCGCTGAAAGCCGGCAAAATGTTTTTCCTTGCACGCCACTTCCAGGTGCCCGCTGCGCTTGAAGTCGCACAAGATCTGCTCTTCGCGCACGATCTGCTCGACGCAATCGATCGATTCAAGCGAGGCTGCGTACATGCGCCGCGTCGCTTCGCGCCCGTACCGCTTGATCAAGGTCGGCGCGCCAAGCTTGAGCCCGCTCAGCACCATCCCGCCGTTACGGCAGCTCGCGCCCCAGCCGACGTTCTGCGATTCCAGCACCGCCACACGCGCGCCGCCTCGTGCCAGGGTGCGCGCCGCGGAGAGTCCCGTGAACCCTCCCCCGATTACCGCCACGTCCGCGAACCCCGGCAGTTCCTGCGCTGCAATCGCAGGCGGCTCGACGGTGGTCAGCCAGAAATTTTTCTCGGCCGGCGTCACACCCCGTGCTCCGTCCGCGCGCGCTTCGTGCTCCACAATTCCGTCACCGCGCGATGCGCTTCGTCAATCGCAGCGTCGCTGTAGGCCCGCGCCGCGGAGTCCGAGTTGGCAATGGTGATGCTCCCGAATGGCGCCCGGCCGACAACGTTTGGCCGCGGGCCGGGCGGCAGCGCGCGATCGGAATACCAGTCGTACTCGTAGGCGTACCCGTGTGCCCAGCGGTTCACCGTGATCGCGGCGATGTCCGCGGCCGCATCGAAGCCTGCATCGCCAAGCATGCGTTGCAATTGCTCGCGCGTGCTGCGCTCGATGCTCTCGAATCTCGTCGTGGTCAGTTCGTAACGCCCCGCACGGTACTGATCTTGCCGCGGAGCGCCTTTGCTGCACGGCGTGCGCAGCAGAAATAGCACTGCCGGCTCTTCCGGCTTGCTCGGAAACTTGTAGCTTCCGATGCTCACCGGAAAATCCAGCGCCACGAACGAGTGATAGCCTCCCGGAGCCATGATCTGGTGAATGCCGAGCTTGGCGAACGGCTGCCAATTACGGATCGCCACGTGCGTGTATAGAAAGGGCGCCTTCACGCAGTAATGCAAGGCTTGCTTCTGTTTCTCCGGCAATTCCGGGCACAGGTACGGAACCATCGCGTTGTAGCACGCCAGCACGCAGTGCTTGGCTTTTGCGCGGCGCAGTTTGCCGCCTTGCACATAGGCGACGCGCACGCCTTCGGCCGGGTCCTGCTTCGCGTTAACCGCCGTACTGCCCAGCCGGATGCGCACTGCGTTGCCTTGGGCGTCGAGCTTGCCGTAATCGGCTCGTGCCGTGACTACGTCCTCCATGCTGCCGCCTGGAATGCTTCCCGGAATCAACGCGCGCACCAGCAGGCGCGCCACGCTGGCGTTCCCGTCAGGAAAATGAAAGATGTACGGTTCTTCCTTTTCCCGTTCGCCGAATCCCAGGCCGTCGAATCCGGGGTAGGAAAACGACCCGTAGTCGTCCGCGTTGTTGTAGCAGCCGAGCGCCGAGATCGCCTCAATGCCCACCGCGAACAGGTCATGGCTATATTTCTGGAAGAACGGCAGCGATTCCGGCAGCGCGGCGCAATGCCGGGTCAGGTAGTCCGCATAGCTCACGGATTTCAGCAGTGCAATCTTCTGCGCTCTGCTGCGCCCGGCCAGGTAATCCTTCTTTTCCGTGTACAGCCGCGTGATGTCCTTTTGCACGGCGGGAGAAAGGGGCGTCTTCGCCAGGAAATCGGCCCAGGGCGCAGTGCCCATGCCGGTCACCAGCCTTTCTGTGCCGAACGTTTCCCGGTCGAAGTAGCAGGCCGTTTCCAGATCCGCGTACAACTTCCGGTCGTAATACTGGTAGAACTTTTGTACATCAATGCCCAGCTCGCTGAGTAAGCCTTTGGCCACGCTGCTGTATTCGCCGGGACTTTCAATCGATTGCGTGCCGCCGTTCGCGAGCAGCAGCCGGCCGCTGACTTCAAATTCGTTGCGTCGCGCGTGTCCGCCAAAATCGTCATGGCTGTCGAGCAGCAGGATGCGCGCGGCGTTGCCCGCGTGCTTGCGGTAAAAGTACGCAGCTGCGAGTCCGCTGATTCCGGCTCCCACCACGATCAGGTCGTAGGCCTCCTGGTCGTCTTCGGCCGGTCCAAACGATTCCCAGGCTTTTCCATCGCGCAACTTGTGCGCGTACTCGAACACTTTCTCCTGGTCGCCGCGCAGCCCTGTCAGCGCCGGCGGGTAGGCCGGCAGGTCGCCGGCCTGTGGCGTCCCGGCAGGGAAATGCGTGCTCACGGCGGCGCCGCCTGCGACCATGGCCATGCCGTCCAGAAAGTCGCGGCGCGTGATCGTGCGGTGCATTCCCAGTTCGCGGTCTTTTACGGAATCGCTCATGAGGGCAGTCCTGTGCAGCGGAGTTGTTCTGCAATGTCCTGCAATGCCTGGTCTTGCGGAGCGGCCTAATCTTACTAAAGTTTAGTAAGGTTTGCCCGCCCCGTCCGCAATCGGCTACTCTGTTTCCTGCAAGCCATGTTCACCGGCATCATCGAACATCTCGGCAAAATCACTCGCCTGGAGACCGGGGCCAACGGCGGAAAAATCACCGTTCATGCGCCGACTCTGGCCGCAAAGCTCGAAGTGTCCGCGAGCATCGCGGTGAACGGCTGCTGTCTCACCGTCGTGCACCGCGAAAAAGAGCACTTTTCCGCCGATCTTTCCGGCGAGACCGTCGCCAAGACCTCCTTTTCAATTCTGAAACCCGGCGCCCGCGTCAATCTCGAACAACCGCTAACCGCCGGCAAGGAGTTCGGCGGCCACTTCGTGCTTGGCCACGTGGACACCACCGGCCGTGTCACGCACCTTCGCGGAGAAGGCGAAAACTGGTGGTACGGCGTCGCAGTGCCTGCGGACTTCGCGCGGTATGTCGTCTCCAAAGGCTCCATCACCATTGACGGCGTGAGCCTGACCGTTGCCCGCTGGCAAGACGGCATCGCGGAGATTGCCGTCATTCCCTATACCTACGAGCACACGAATATTCGCGACCGCGTTCCCGGCGACGCGGTGAATCTCGAGGCCGACATTCTCGGAAAGTACATCGAGCGTTATCTATCCGGGCGCAACGCAGCGAGCAGCACCAAGCCGCTCGCATCGCAGGAACTGATCGAGCAAGGTTTCTAGCGGTTCGCGGCCGCGCTGCGCCGCCGCGACACCAGGTACGCGACCGGCCCCAGCAGAATGCCTGCTGGTCCCCAGACCCGCACAAAATGACCGGCGCCGAGGATACTTCCCGCGACGGCCACAATCCCCATCAACACCGGAGCCGCCGCCGCGTAGAACAACCCCGCTTTACCGCCGGGAATCACGAAGGGTCTCTCCATTGTTGGATGCGACTTGCGCAGCTTCCAGGCTGAAAGCACGGTCATCACAGACGTGGCCACACGCAGCCATGCATAGACGGTGATGAGATCGGAAAGATCTCGCAGGGAAAGCGCGGCATAGACGATTCCCGAGGCCACGATCGCGGTAGCCGGCGTACCGTACTTGGGATGCAGCCGGGTCAGCGCCTTGGGCAGAAAGCCGTCTTCCGCCAGGGCAAAGGGCATACGCGTGGTGGCGAGCACCGTGGCATTCAACAAAGAGATGTTCGCGATGGTCGCAGCGCCGGTCACAGCCAGCGCGAGTAACGCGCCGCCCAGAAGCTCGGCGGCCGTGGCGAAATAGCCGTCCTGCCAGTCTTGCCAGTTGTGCAGGGCGGCCAGCGAAGCCAGAGTAGGCAGAAAGTATGTCGCGACGGACATCGGAACCACGATCGCCAGCGCCAGGGGAAAGTTGCGCCGCGGGTTCTCTATTTCCTGCGCGACGGAAGAAAGTTGTTCGTATCCGGAATAGAGCCACACGCCAAGCGCCAGGCCAACGCCGAACACCTGGTACAACGGCTTTCCCGGAGGCGTCATCGGGACGAACGGATTGTGTTGCCACTTCGCGAGGCCAATCACCGCCATTACCAGGATTGGCGCCAGTACCGCGATTTCCAGAATCGTGGAGATGCGGCCCACCAGGCGAATGCCGCGCACATTGATCCACGTGACGAGCGCGACCAATAGCACCGCCGCTAGCGTGTGCCTCCAGCCTTGCAGGGAAGGGAACCACGCGCGCAGATAGTTCGCGAACAGAACCGCGTAGCCCGCGCCCAGCAGAAATGACGCTGTCCAATTCCACCAGCCGGTGAGGAATCCCCAGAAGTCGCCGAATGCGAGTCGCACCCAGCGGTAGAAGCCGCCCTGCACGGGTAGAGCGGTGGTCAGCTCTGCCGCGACCAGCGAAATCGGAATGCACCAGAAGAGCGGAATCAGCAGGTGGTAGAGCAGGGTCAGGCCGGGGCCGGAAGTCGTGACTTGCGCTTCCAGGCCAAACGGTCCGCCCGTCGTGTACGAATACATGACGAATACGAAGGAAAAAATTCCGGCTCGCGCGGCCGTGGATTTGCGCTGCGTGCTTTGTCTGGGTTGTGCCACGCGCTAGGCGCGCGCGCCTGCAATCGCCGGATGAGAAATGGCCGCGAGCGCTTCGCCGAAAATGGCGATGGCGCGGTCGAGCTGTTCGCGGGTGATCACAAGGGGGGGCTGAAAACGAACGACATTGCCGTAAACCCCGCCGACTCCGATGATCAGGCCGCTCTTGAGGCAGGCATCCCGCAATGCCTCGGCCTCCGCGGTAGCCGGCGTCTTGTCCGCGTCCTTGATCAGTTCCACGCCAATCATCAAGCCCGCGCCGCGTACCTCGCCGATCATCGCATTCTGCTTCTGCAGTTCGCGCAGCTTGCCCATCGCGTAGTTGCCGGACTCCGCGGCACGCGCCGGCAGATTTTCGCGCTGCATGAAATTGATATTGGCGAGGGCGGCGGCGCAGGAGACGGGGTTTCCGCCAAACGTGGAAAGATGATCCCCCGGCTTGTAGGCGTCGGCAATTTCCGGGCGTGCGGTGTACGCGCTGAGCGGGAAGCCGTCGGCGATGCCTTTGGCTGTGACCAGAATGTCCGGCTCTACCCCGTAGTATTCGATGGCGAACATCTTGCCGCAGCGTCCGAAGCCCGATTGCACTTCATCGGCCATGAACAGGATGCCGTAGTGGTCGAGAACTTTCTTCACTTCCTTGAAGTAGTTGCCCGGCGGCACGATGATGCCGCCTTCGCCCATCACCGGTTCGGCGATGAAGGCGGCGACATCGTTGGAAGTGGCAAAGCGCACCACATCATCAATCGCTTTGGCGCAATGCCGGGCGCACTCTTCCGGATCGTTGGGCCAGAGAGAACGGTACGCGTAAGGCGCCGGAGCAAAAGCGACGCCCGGCGCGTACGGGCCACCCTTTTTCTTGCGGCCATAGTTGCCGGTGATGCTCAGCGCGCCCCAGCTTCGCCCGTGAAAGCTGGCCTGCAGCGAAATAAATTCGTGCTTGCCGGTGAACAGCCGCGCCAGCTTGAGCGCCCCTTCAATCGCTTCCGCCCCGCCGTTGCCGAAGAAGGTCTTCTTGAGGTTCTTGCCGGGCGCGATTTGCGCCATCTTCTCCGCGAGATCGGCCACGGGTTGCGCGTGATACAGATAGGACGAGCAGTGAATCAGCTTGTCGATTTGAGCCTTCGCGGCAGCTGCGACTTCCGGATTACAGTGCCCCGCGTTCACCACGGAAATTCCCGCGAAGCAATCGAGGTATTCGCGTCCGTCCACATCGGTCACTACGGCGCCGCTGGCTCGGTCCGGGACGATCGGCGCGACCGCTTTCACAAAGCCGGTCATCACGTAGTCTTTGTATTTCTGCATGTACTCTTGCGACTTGCCGCTCATCTGGCCTCCGCCTACCGCGAATCTTCTCGTTTGTGAAAATGCCGCCCGAAATCAGAACTTGCGCGAGTGCTCCTTGGCCCAGCGCTCCACCACGACTTTCTTGTCGGTGTAGAACTCGATCGCGTCGCGACCCTGGCCGTGCATGTCTCCAAAGAAGCTGTCCTTCCACCCGCTGAAAGGAAAGTAAGCCATGGGCGCGGCGACGCCGATGTTGATGCCGATATTTCCGGCCGGGGCCTCGTAACGGAAACGCCGCGCAGCCGAACCGCTGGAGGTGAAAAGCGATGCCTGGTTGCCGAACGGATTCTTCTCCAGAAAGGCCATGGCCTCGTCAAGGTCCTTGGCATGAATCAGGCTGAGCACGGGGCCGAAGATTTCCGTGTGCGCGAGTTCGCTCTCGGCGGGCACACCGTCAAGGATCGTTGGCTTCACAAAGTTGCCGGATTCATAGCCGGAAATTTTCGCGGCGCGGCCGTCAACCAGCAGCCTGGCACCGGCTTTCTGGCCTTCGCCAATCAGCGTCTCGATGCGCGATTTGCTTTGCGGGGTAATCACTGGGCCCATTTGCACGCCTTCTTCCAGGCCGAAGCCGACGCGCAGTTTGGAAGCGGAATCGGCAATGGCGTCACGGAAAGTCTTTTGCGCGTCGCCGATGGCGACGGCCACGCTCACCGCCAGGCAGCGCTGCCCCGCGCAGCCGAAAGCGCTATCGGAAATGATCTGCGTGGCCATGGACATATCGGCGTCGGGCAGCACGATCACCGGATTTTTTGCGCCGCCCTGGCACTGCGCGCGTTTGCCGCCGGCTGCCGCTCGGGCGTAGATGTACCTGGCCACCGGCGTGGAGCCGACGAAGCTGACCGCGCGAACCTTCGGGTGATCGAGCAGCGCGTCCACGGCGGTCTTGCCGCCATGCACGAGATTCACAACGCCCTTTGGCAAACCGGTCTGCTGCAGCAATTCGAACGCGCGCTTCATGGTGAGTGGAACGCGTTCGCTGGGCTTGAGCACCAGGGTATTTCCGGTGGCGATGGCGTAAGGCAAGAACCAGAAGGGAATCATGCCCGGAAAGTTGAAGGGAGTGATGGCCGCGACCACACCCATGGGCTGGCGGATCATCATCTCGTCGATGCCGCGCGCGACGTCTTCCAGGTTATAGCCCTGCATCAGTATCGGAATGCCGCAGGCGACTTCGACGTTTTCGATGGCGCGGCGCAGTTCGGCTTTGGCTTCGCCAAGCGTTTTTCCGTTTTCGATGGTAATGAGGCGGCCGAGCTCGTCCAGATGCTCTTCGAGGAGCATTTTTAATTTGAAGAGGGGCTGGATGCGGTCTTCGGGAGGAGTGCGGCGCCATTCCGGGAAGGCGGCGGCCGCGGCTTCCACGGCGGCGTTTACTTCACCGACGCCGGCCAGCGGGACCTTGCCGAGCGTTTCCTGGGTGGCAGGATTGACCAGGTCTTGCCAGTCCGCGGAGGTGGAATTGACCCATTGCCCGCCGATGAAGTGCGGGATACGAACGTCCGAAACGGCGGTGGCGCACATGCGAGCTACCTCGGCGAATCGCGAAGAGTATAGAGCCTGAACCCTACTGAATAAAAGTAGAGTTTAGCCTAAAGGGCGACAAGGGCCAACGAAAGAATGACGCGCTTACGCTTCGAAAGGATTGCGCAGCAGCGCATCGAAGACGAAGTCCGGGCCGGACTCCCGCAGTGAGGTTTGCCGCGGCGTCAGGCCGGCAAGACTCGTGGCCAGCGCCAGCGGCGCGCCGCTATGCCCGGCAAATTTGGGGGCAAAGAAGAGCACCATGCGGCCGGCGATACGGGCTGAGAGAATCGCGGCGTTGAGGCGCGGGCCGGCTTCGAGTAGCACACTGAGAATCTGGCGCGCGCCAAGCTCTTGCAGAATGGCGGTCAGATCGAGGGCGCCGCGTTTCGCTGGCACCCGCGCGAGCTCTACGCCGGCGGTTTGCAGCTTGCGGGCCTTTGCAGATTTGAGCGAAGCGGCGGTAAAGATCAGCAGATCGTCGTCGGCAGATTGCACAATACGGGATTTGAGCGGCAGGCGAAGCCGCGCATCGAGCACGACGCGCAGCAACGGGCGGCGCCGGGAAAGGCCGCTGCGATCCGTCAGCAGCGGATCATCGGCAAGGATGGTGCCGATTCCGGTGAGCAGCGCGTCGTTCGAATGGCGCATGCGCTGCACCTCAGCGCGAGACTCCTCGGAAGTGATGGACAGGCGTTTCGCGCCCTTGCCTTGTTTGGGCAGAGCGAGCTGGCCGTCCAGGGTGAGCGCGGCCTTTAGCGTCAAGAAGGGCCGCCCGGTGCGGATCCAGCTGGCAAAGCCGTCGTTGAGGCGTTGCGCGGGAGCTTCCGAGACGCCGGATTCGACCGCGACTCCGCCCGCGCGCAGGGCATCAAGCCCGCTCCCGGCAACTTTCGGATTGGGGTCGCGCGTGGCGGCGACGACGCGCGCGATGCCCGCGTTCAGCAGCGCCTGCGCGCAGGGCCCGGTGCGTCCAGTGAAGTTGCAGGGTTCCAGCGTGACATAAACAGTCGCGCCGCGCGCCTTTTCTCCGGCGGTTTTCAGCGCAACCACTTCCGCGTGATCGCGCCAGTCATACTGATGAAAGCCCTCGCCCACGATCTGGCCGTCCCGGACAATCACGCAGCCGACCGTTGGGTTGGGGCTGGTCAGCCCGATGCCCTTGCGGGCCAGCTCCAGCGCGCGCTGCATGAAGCGGATGTCGTGTTCGTCCATGCGTCAATCAAAGAGGGAATTGGCGTAGGTTTCCGCGTCAAAGGGGACCATATCGTTGATCTGTTCGCCGGTGCCGACGAAGCGGATGGGCAGGCCGAGTTCGCGCGAGATGGCCACCACGATGCCGCCTTTGGCGGTACCGTCGAGCTTGGTGAGCACGATGCCGGTAACTCCGACCGCGCCGGTGAACTCGCGCGCCTGGGCCAGGCCATTCTGCCCGGTGGTGGCGTCCATGACCAGCAGGATGTCGTGTGGCGCGCCAGGAATCACTTTGGCCGCGGTTCGCTTCATTTTTTCGAGTTCGGCCATCAAATTGGACTTGGTGTGCAGGCGCCCGGCGGTGTCCACAATCACCACGTCGGCATGACGAGCCTTGGCGGCGGCCATGGCGTCGTACACCACGGCGGCGGGGTCGGCGCCGGACTTCTGCTTGATGACCTCGACGTTGTTGCGCCTGGCCCAAATTTCCAGCTGCTCAATGGCGGCGGCGCGGAAGGTGTCCGCGGCGCAGAGCACGACGTTGAGGTGCTGCTGGCGCAGGCGGTTGGCCAGCTTACCGATGCTGGTGGTCTTGCCGACGCCGTTGACTCCGACCATGAAAATGACCCGGGGGTCGGACGAATCGGTGGCGGCAATGGAAAAATCCTTGCCGTGCTGGCCGTTCGGCGATTCCAGGATCCGCGCGATGTGCGATTTGATTTCCTGCTTCAGCTGCGCGGGGTCGGAAAGCGCGTTGCGATCGAGCTTTTCCCGAACGGAATCCAGAATTTCACGGGTGGTTTTCACCCCCAGATCGGCGGAAAGCAGGGCCGCTTCCAGATGCTTGAGCGCGGCGGGGTCAATCTTTTTTTCGCCGAGAAAAATGTTGTCGACGGTTTCCGACAACGCGGCCTTGGTGCGTGTAACCGAAGCCTTGAGCCGCTCGAGCAGCGAGGGTTCGGCTTTTTCCGGCTTCTCCGCCTGATCGCGTTTGCCAAAAAGAGAAATCATGGTGAGAGAAAAGTGTAACAGATGCGGCGAATGGCTGTTTTTCAGGCAGAAGCAGAAACTGGGCGGAAGCGGTCAGACCTGTACTTCAACGGCATTAAGGCGCAGCTTGCCGCTGGTCACGCAGGCGTCGAGCGCGTTGACGATCACGCCATCGAACTTGGAGCCAGCCAGCGCCTTGATGCGACCGAGCGCAAATTCCAGCTCCATGGCGTTTTGATAGGGACGGTTGGTGGTCATGGCGTCAAGCGTGTCGGCGACGGCAATGACCCGGGCCATGAGCGGAATCTGCGGTCCGGTGAGACCGTAGGGATAACCGCGGCCATCCATGTGCTCGTGGTGCAGTTCGATACCCGGCAGCATCTCTTTGAGCTGCGAAACCGGGCGCATGATGTTGGCACCCTTCACGGTGTGCTGCTTCATCAGTTCGAACTCCTCGGCGGTGAGGGCGCCGGGCTTCTTCAGGACGCGATCGTCCACGCCAATCTTGCCGACATCGTGCAGCAGGGCCGCGATGCGCAGTTTGTCGAGTTCCGCGTCAGAGAGGCCAAGCTCCCGTGCGATGAGCGTGGAGTATTTGGCCACGCGGCCGGAGTGACCGCGGGTGTAAGGATCCTTTTCGTCGATGGCGGCGGCGAGCATGCGAATGGAACCGAGAAAGAGTTCGCGGTTGGCCTCGGCGGCTTCCTTGAGCTTTTCGATGTACTCTTCGATATCGCCGGCCATCTTGTTGAAGTTGCTGGCCAGCTCGGTGATTTCCAGAGCGCCGTGCACCGCGGTGCGCTGGTGAAATTCGCCGCGGCTGATGGCCCGCGTGGAAGCGGCCAGCCCGCGGATGGGTTGGCTGATGCCCACCGCAAAGAGATAGCCGACGGCAATGGCGGCCAGCACCACGAAGCTGACGAAGGTGAGCGCCTGGCGGTTGAGTTCCGTGACGCCAGCGTCGGCACGAGCGTCGGACAGACCTCGCTGGGCGATGACCGCCCAGGTCACATCGGGCAAAGTGCTGTAGGTGCCGATCATGTCCACCTTGCGCTTGTTGAGCGTGTCGGTGAAGCGAATGGTTTCCGTGTTGCGGAATTCTTGCGGGAGAGCGTGCACCCGGGCTACGACCGAGAAATTCGAGTTGACGTCTTCGCCGGGCGCGAAACGCGCGGTATCCGGGTAGGCCACGATGCGGCCCTGATGGTCGATCACAAAAACCGAGCGGCCGCGCACGCTGGCCTCTTTCAGGCGTTGCAGAATCGGGTTCAGCGAAACCACGGCGGCGATCATTCCCTTGAACTGCTGGTCCACGCTAAGCGGAATAGCGATCACGAAGGCCGGCTGATTATCCGGCTCGAGCGCCAGAGGATCGCTGCGAAACCTGACGGTGCCAAGCTGCGGCGACTGCACGCAGGTGTAAAAAGCGCGCATCAGCGCTTTGCTGACGAAGGGATCCCGCTCCGCCCGGAAATTTCCCTGCGATGCGCTGGTTCCCTTGCCGGTCTTGCCGACGGCCGTGGCATAGAGCACCGTGGTCGGGTTGCTCTCGACGAAGTTTTCCAGCAGGCGCGTGACTTTTGGTTCGGCGGCCGGGTCTTCGACATCCTGATTGAGCCCGGTGAGGACGAGAATCTGGCGCTCGCTGATCAATTGCTGGGTAACGTTGGCGTCAAACTGCTGCAGTTCCTGAGCCATGGAACGCGTGAGTTCGGTCTGCTGCACGCGCTCGGTGTCCACCAGTTTTTCCTGGCTGAGCTTGAGCACCTGGCGGTGGTAGAGGAGCAGCGGCAGCGCGCTGACCAGCAGCATCGCGCTCAGCACCAGCCACAGGATGCGCACGCGTCCCACTTGCAGGCGCGCCAAAAGTGAGCTGAGATTTTCCACCATAGCCACGGCCTATTTTATCGGCGAGCGGGACGCCCATGGCGGGCCGAAAAGGACAGGAATGACCCTTGCGTACCCGTCCTTTCGTACAGGTGGGTGGTGCCGGAACATTTGCCGATTGGCCTAGTCGCCCCGGGGGGCACGCGACTTTTTGACCGAGAACTTGGGCTCCTCGCCTCGAGCCAGTCGCAGGATGTTCCCGCGGTGCCGATAGATCACGAGCGCGGCCATGGCCAGCGACCCGAGCGTCAGCGAGGCCGGCGGAGCGAAATGCGGCGCCCAAAGCAGATACACCAGCAAAGGTAGCGCGGCTGCGGCGGCGATGGAGCCCAGAGAAACATAGCGCCAGAACCCGACCACCAGCGCAAAAAGGATCAGTGCGCCGATCAGCGCTGCGGGGCAGAGGCCCGCAAAAACTCCTGCGGCCGTGGCGACTCCTTTACCGCCGTGAAAGCGGAGCCAGATCGGAAAACAATGGCCGGCTAGCGCGAGCGCTCCAGCGATCGTCATTGTTGTGGCATCGCCGTGTGCAAGGCGGGCGGCGAGCCAGACCGGGAGCCAGCCCTTTGCGGCGTCGAAGAATAGGGTGAGGATGCCGGCCAGGGGGCCGACCACGCGCGCGACGTTGTTGGCGCCTATATTGCCGCTGCCGGACTTGCGCACGTCCTTGCCGCCCAGCAAGGCCAACAGCAAGCCAAAGGGGATCGAGCCGAGCAGGTACGAACCGGCAAAGAGCAGGATGTTGGCGAGCGGGAGCGTCAAGAAAAATTTCCTTGTGGCGGGTGCCCAGAAACGAAGGGAAATGACCGCACGGTAGTGTACTCCGCGCCGCCGGGACGCAGCTTGCTTTCGACCAGTTGGAAGTGTCTGACGGAGAAACTGCCCAGGGATTTGTTGCCGAATGCCGCCAGTCGAGCGGACAGAGCTGGTGCAAGGCGCGGCTCCTTGAACCGGGCGATTGTGAGGTGCGGCAAGAAGGCGCGCGTTTCGGCGGCGACGCCGGTTGCTGCGGCGAGCGCGTTGTCGATGCGCTGCGCCAGCGGCGCAAGGTTCGGCGAAGAGCGCACGCCGATCCAGAGCACGGCGGGGCGGCGCGTGCCCGGAAAAAAGCCGGCGCCGCAAAACTCCAGGTCAACCGGATCCTGCTCACGAATGCCGGCAAGCGCTTCCTGGATTGCGGGCAGCGCGCTCGGTTGCGCTTCGCCGATGAACTTTAGCGTGACGTGAAGATTCTCGGCGCTAACCCAACGCGGCGCCGGCTCCAGACGTTTCCATTGGGAGATCATCTGGCCAATTCGCTCCCGGACCTCGGTGGAAATTTCCAGCGCAACAAAGAGGCGCACGGCTCAACGCTGCGGCAGCACGCTGCCGTTATAGAGAAAGTGCAGACGGACGAGATCGAGCGCGGCTTGCGAGCTCTGCAGGCGCACCATTTCGCGGTCGCCGGGGAGACGCAAGGCGCGCTCGCGCACACCGTTGGGGCCAGCCAGCGCGACGTGCACCGTGCCCACGGGCTTCTCTTCGCTGCCGCCTCCCGGACCGGCGATGCCGGTGATGCCAATTCCGAGGGTGCTGCCGACGCGGCGGCGAATGCCTTCGGCCAGGGCGACAGCCACTTCCGGGCTGACGGCACCCTTGGCGGCGATCAAATCGGGCGGAACGCCCGCCCACGCGGTTTTCATTTCATTGCTGTAGCAGACCACGCCTCCGAGGAAGTAAGCGGAGCTTCCCGGGAAGCTCGTGAGGCGCTGGGCAAACAAGCCGCCGGTGCAGCTCTCCGCGGCGGAAATCGTGGCGTGCTGTCTGATCAGTTCGCGGGCGACCGCGACTTCCAGGGGCGAGCCATCGCGCGAAAAAATTCGGTCGGTGAGCGCGAGGTCCAGCGCGCGCTCGATTTCGTCCAGCGTAGCCTGGGCCTGCGCAGCGTCGGCAGTCCAGTAGCGCAGATGAATCTGCACTTCGCCGGGCGAGGCGAGAATGGTGGTGAGCACCTGGGGGTAGCGGGTGTAGATGGGCGCGGCGAGTTGATCGACGTGCGATTCGCCGAGTCCTGTGACCCGCAGTTCGCGGCGATGCAAGCGCACGCCGGAAACGCGGCGCTCCAGGCGCGGGAGAACCTGTTCGCGGAACATGGGTTCCAGTTCGCGGGGCGGGCCAGGCAGCAGGGCGATCATGCGATCGCGCTCCTCCAGCCACAGTCCTGGGGCGGTGCCGCGCGGATTATCGAGCGGCTCGGCGCCTTCGGGAACCATGGCCTGGCGCACGTTCTTCTCCGGCATGACGCGGTTAAAGGAGCGGAAGCGCGCTTCGATGGCGCGCACGATATTGTCGTCGCGGACCAGCCTGCGGCCGAGCAATTCGGCGACGGTTTCGCGGGTCAGGTCGTCTTCGGTCGGGCCGAGCCCGCCGGAGGCAATCACGATCTGCACCCGGTCGAGCGCGTCGCGAAACGCGTCCAGCATCAGGCCCTGGTCGTCGCCGACGATGGTCTTGCGAACGACCTCGACGCCCAGAGCGTTCAACTGCGCCGTCAGAAAAAGGGAATTGGTGTCCAGGCGGTCCGGAGTGAGCAGCTCGGAACCGACCGCGATAATTTCAGCTTTCATCCCGAATAGTCTAGCAGCGCCACGGAACTAGCCGAAAAGCGGCAGCCCGCGCACGTCCCAGTCGAGCGTGAAGATGGCGCCGGTGGTGGCGACGATGGCCTGGCCGGTAGGCAGAAGCGCCATGCCCACGGCGCTGCCGCTGAGCGCGAGCTGCGCGTGGCCCTGCGGGCTGATGCGCACGATGCCGCGGCGTCCGCCGTACGAGCCGGCGACGAAAAGATTGCCCTCGCGGTCAAAGGCCAGCCCTTGCGGGCGCCCGATGCCGCGGAAGAAAGTGGTGACGTCGCCGCCCTGCGAAATTCGATAAACGCGGTCGAAACTGGAAGTTGTTGGCCCGGTCGCGTACAGCTCGCCGTTCGGGTGAAAGGCCAAGTGATACGCGGCGACGGAGGGCTCAAGCGTGGCAAAGACAAAAATTTCCCGGGAGGGGCTGATCTTAAAAATCGTTCCGCTCCGGTCGCCCACGTACAGATTCGCTTCACGATCAAAGGCCAGCCCTGTCGCGATGCCCATGCCCTCCACCCATTGCTCGACCCGCCCATCCGGCGTCACGCGGTGCACCGTGCCGTCGTTGCGGCAGGAAACGAACAGGTTCCCGGCGTGATCCAGTGCCAGCCCGCTGGGGTTCGTCAGCGAGGTCACGAACGGTTTCACGCTGGAGGCGGTGATCTTGTAGAGCGAAACCGGGACGCGCTGTCCACGCTGGCCGCTGTAGGTCGTGTAGATGTTGCCCTCGCCGTCCACGGCTGGGTTCGCGACCGGGTGCAGGTTATCCGCGATTTGCTTGCCAACCGCAACGGGGAAGGGCGAACTGTCGTGCCCGGCGCTGGCCACGCTCAAAACGCCGCCTCCCGCGCCGTCCGGTACGCGGGCGATCAGGCGCTGTGCGCTGGCCAGGGCAAGGCCGCCTTCGGCGTCCCCGAAACGCACGATGGGTCGCGCCGCGCCGCTGGTGATAAATCCGCTGCCGCGAATTTCGACTTCGCCGCCGGGAATGGCGGCGCCGGGGGTCACACTTTCAATGCGGGGAATACCGTTCTTTTCGGAGGATGAACCGAGCCCAAATTTCATAACCAGCCAAAGTGTAACGCGACCTTCAGCAGAATGGCAGCATAGACTCCTGCCAGCCAGTCGTCAGCCATGATGCCCCAGCCGCCCGGCAATCTCTCCAGGCGGTTGATGGGGAAAGGCTTCCAGATATCGAAGAGCCGAAACAGGAGGAAGCCGGCCAACAGGTATTTCCAGTTCAGCAGACTCAGCGCCGCAAAGATGGCATAGGAGGAAAAATCCATGCGCTCGGCAAGATGCGGAACGGCAATGGGAATGAGCGGGAGAATCAGCGTAATGTGCTGCCCGGCCACTTCATCAATGACCACATGCTGGGGGTCTTCGAGATTCGCGAAAGTGGCGGCTTTGCCCGCGCTCCATACACCGACCAGAGACAGGAAGAGCACCAGCAGGATGGCGCAAGCAACGGGCAGGACCAGTTGCGCGCTATGGATGTCCGAGCCGGGCACCAGGAAGTTGTGATCAACCAAGGTGGCATCGGCCAGACGTTGCGCGGAGAAAAGATCAGCGAGGCGGTGCGGCCGCAGAAAGAACAACGCCGTCAACATCGCAGTGAGGACGCCGACCAGCGAGCCAAATGTTCCGGGGGCCTTCGGCAGGTAGCCAACTCCCAGCGCCGTGGCGATCGCCAGGGCGAGTCTCGGCTTTTCCCGCCCGTTCTCAGTGGATGGTTTCATTCGGATCTTGCTGCAGCTCGCGTTCGAGGTGAGACTGCTCGATTTCGGCTTCGTCGAAAACCGGATCGGAGATGACGTAAGCCTCGCTGGACCACGCGCCGAGATCCAAGATCCGGCAGCGTTCGCTGCAGAACGGAAAATCCTTGTGCAGCTCGGAATCCGTGGCGGCCTTGCAGATGGGGCAGACGTGCCTCATGGGGGGAAGCTTACCCCAAAACGCGCAGCGGCGCTCCTGTCGCGATGCGATGCAGGGGCTCGTGCGTCGGCGGGCGGGTCTGCGGCGGACGAAGCGCCGGCCGGGGCAAAAGGTCCACGACCCGGCCGATCACGTCGTACGCATCAGTCCTGGTGATTTCCACGCGAGCGGCGTCGCCGGCTTCCGCCAAGCGGCCGTCGGAAAGTTCGATATCCGTGAGGTACAGCTTGCCATCGATTTCCGGGGCCATGCCTTGCAGCCGCGCTTCCCAGATCAGTGGATTGTCCTGCGAGGGGCCTTCGATCAGCGCGATTTCGGTTTGACCTTTCCAGCGGCGCAGGCGCTCGCGGGAAATTTTCTTTTGCACGGCCATCAGACGATTGCGGCGGTCGGTGATGACCTCCGGCGCGACCTTGTCATCGAGCGCGTGGCTGTTGGCGTTCTCCACGTCGGAATATTCGAAGACCCCGAGCCAGTCGAACTGTCCGGCGCGAACGAAATCGCACAGTTCGTCGAAGTCCGCGTCCGTTTCGCCGGGGAAGCCGACGATGAACGAAGTGCGCAGCGAAACGCCGGGAATGGTCGAGCGGATACGCTCCAGAAGCTTCAGGAAGGCGTCGCCGTGCGAACCGCGCTTCATGCGCGCGAGCACGTTGCGGCTGGCGTGCTGCAGGGGCATGTCCATGTACTTCGCCAGGCGCGGGTGCGCGGCCAGGGTGTCCAGCAGCCTCTGCGTGACGCGATTGGGGTAGGCGTACAGAAAACGCACCCACAAGAGATCGTCCACGCGCGCCAGACCCTCCAGGAGTTGCGCCAGGCCGTCGCGCAGGCCGAGATCCTCGCCGTAGGAGGTCGTGTCCTGGCCGATGAGGGTGACTTCACGGGTTCCGCCTGCCGCGAGGTTTTCTGCCTCGCGCACGACCGATTCAAATCGCCGACTGCGGAAATTTCCGCGCAACTGGGGAATGATGCAGAAGGTGCAGGGATGATCGCAGCCTTCAGCGATCTTGATGTACGCGGCGTGCTTGGGCGTGGTCAGGATTCTTGGTGTGAGGTCGTGATACAGGAAGGCCGGCGGCGCCGCGGGCAGAACCCGCAGATCGCCGTGTACCGCTTCCAAAATGCGCTCGACTTCGCCGGTCCCGACGACTGCATCCACTTCCGGCACTTGCGCCAGTATCTGCTCGCGATAGCGCTCCACCAGGCAGCCCGCGACGATCAATTTCTTGGCATTACCGAACTTCTTGTGCTCCGCCATTTCCAGGATGGCTTCGACCGATTCTTTTTGCGCCGCTTCGATGAAGCTGCAGGTGTTCACCACCAGCACATCCGCTTCGTCCGCGCGGGGCGTCAGCTGGTAGCCGTCATTAGACAAGATGCCCATCATCACCTCGCTATCCACGAGGTTTTTGGGGCAGCCCAGGCTCACAAAGCCTACCTTTGGGGTGCCTTTCTTGGAAATGCCGTCAGACACGGGGAAATTGCGCCTTTTCGCAACTCACAATTATAGCACGCGAGGCAGTGGGTCCTGCGTCAGGCCCCTCTCAGGAGCGCGCGCGCAGGTCGGTGCGCATGAGAGCCAGCAGGGCGCGGAGTTTCGCGACATCGCACGCCGCGTGGCCGAAGCGCGCCGCGGAATAGAGCCGCGTAAATTCGCCGAGGGTGTTGCGCAGCGAGGCCTTGGGGATACTGGCCGTGAATTCCTGGGCGGTTTGCGATTCCTTGCGCGTGAAGCCATGGCGGCGCAGCAGGGCGAGCATTTCGCCGTAAAGGAGTGAAGCAACCTTGCGGCTGGCCTCGCTGCGATTGCGCGCCGGCCAGAATGCCGTGAAGCGCGCGCGGCGCAGCAGGTAGCCGAACCAGTTGTAACGAAGCGCGAGAAGCAGCAATACCAGCGCCACCGGCAGCATCAGTGATCCGTACAGATGCTCCAACTGCCAGATGCTCACGCGATCTTTCATGTGCCGCTGCAGCCTGTCGAACCACGCGGCGGCCGAGTCGCGCCAGTTGCGCGAATGCATCTGCACGCTCTGCGAAAGCGCGTTCTGCCGCGCGAAGTCGTAGCTGACGACCCAGTCGTTCCAGGTCAGTTCGGCCCAGTCGGCCAGCTGCGAAAGCCGAGTCAGGAAGCTCCGCGTGGACTCAGGCGCAGCCGGCGTGGGGTCAAACACGATCCACCCGCTGCCCGGAAAGTACGCTTCCACCCAGGCATGCGCGTCGCTTGCACGCACAATATAGTCGCCGCCAAGTTCGTTGTACTCTCCCGGCAGAAATCCGTTTACCTCGCGCGCCGGAATGTTCAGCGTGCGCAGCATCACGGTCATTGCGGAAGCGAAGTACTCGCAGTGTCCGGCGCGCCGCTCGAATAGAAAGTGTGCCAGCGGGTCCTTGCCGGGATTTCCGGTGAGGTCCAGCGTGTACGCGTACTTGCTCTTCAGGTGTGCTTCCAGCGCGAGGGCCTTGCCGTAGGGAGTCGCGGCGCGACTGGTCACCGAACGGGCCAGCGCCGCGATGCGCGGGTCGAGGTCCGGCAATTGCAGATAGGTTTCGGCGATTTCGGGGGGATAGCTGGTCCCGGCATTCTCAAGCGCGTGCTGCTCGTAGAGCGGCAACAGCGCAATCCCCGTGTAACGCACCGAAACGTAGTTATGGAACGGATTCGAAAGCGATCCCGTGCTGTCGCGATAAAGATAGTTGCGGCGGTGGCTGATGCCTCCGGCCTCGCCCGTGAAGTTGCCGCGCAGGGCGAGCACTCGACCCGGCACAAACAGGGCATCGGAGGCCATCGGCTCCTGCAGGACCGTGAATTGCAACATCTGGCCGCGCGATTCGCCCGCCTTGGGGCGCGGCGCCAGCGGGATCCACCCGTCGCCATACGGGAAAAGTGTTTCGGTAGGACGCTCGGCGGAGGACCAGCGCTTGCCGTCAAAGGTTGCCAGCGCGTTGCCGCGCCAGCGCAGTCCGGGGTACTCCACGGGAGCCCCCGTCTCCACGCGCAGCACCACGGCCGAGCTCTTCTTGATTTCGCCGATTTGTCCGAGCTCCACCTGATCGCTGAAGCCGCTCAGAAGCGTGGGGTTGAAACTGGTCTTGCCCAGGTAACCGGCACTCACGCGCGGAAACAGAAAAAAGAGAATCGTGCCGCAGGCAATCGCTCCGAAGGACACCGCGACGGAGGCCAGCACCAGTGCCCGGGCCAGCTTTTTTTCTCGCTCCGGCTGGGTGGTTGTGGGCGGCATCAGCGCGCCGTTGGCGCCCCGCCGCAACTCCAGGCCGGCGTAGGTGGCCACGGCGAACACCAGGAACAGGAAGAAGAGAAAAAGGAAGGTAGTATCCACCGTGAGCACGGCCGCGGCCAGAACCGCCGCGAACGCCAGCATCACCAGAAAGTGCGCATCACGATCCGTGCGCGCGCTATACAGCCGCACCAGCAACACAAAAATCAGGAAATGCACCGAGCCAATCAGCGCTGCGTACAGCGGAGGATTTGGCGAGTTGGCCGCCAGCGCGCGCGAAACAAAAAACACGTCCACCGGGAAAAACGGAATGTAGCCCAGCACCAGGATCGTGGCCACGTTCGGCGTCAGCTCCGGTTCGTGCCCGTACCACCAGCGTCGCGCGCGCACCAGCAGCGCAATGGTTGCAATCGCCGAAGTAAAAAGGTCGATTTTGCCGGTGCCGATGAGTGTCAGGATCGAAGTCAGCAACAGCAGGAACAGAGAAATGCGCGAAAAACGCTCCGCCGGGAGCGTTGGGGAAGCCGGTAGCGAGGCGCTGGCTGCCATACCCAGAACTCTGATTTTAGCATTGCGCGCAGGTGGGCCATTTCAGCGGTCGCCCCGCCATTCCAATGAATTACCGCGCGAAAGGTCAGGTGTGGGGCTTTGCGTTCTTGCGCCATTTGCCCGTGCTTTCCAGGTGCCGTAGCGCGTTGCGAGCGATCTTTCGGGTCAGATTGGAGATTGGCTGCGCGGTGACTTTTGTGAGAGCGACGTATCTGGCACCGGCAATCTTCGGCAAGCTTTTCATGCGCACCAGGAACATCGCCACGTGCAGCGTGCGGTAGGTGACCGTATGGCGGGCGCGGCCGATCGGCTCCGCTTTCGCGGCGCCCTTCCCCTTGAGCTCGCGGCGCAAGAGATTGCCGAGCGCGGCGCCGGTACCGTCCGGCGACGGTGCCGTTGGGAAGTGCCAGAGTCCGGCGACGAGCGACGGTACGTGGTCGTCGGAGGGAGCGTTTCGGTTCACTTTTGGCGGCGGCAGGAGCAGGCAGCGCCCCGCGGGGTCCAGGAGAACGGCAGTGACCAATTGCACGGCGACCGGCGCGCGTTTTTTGCGTTTTTCGGGGATGACATCGGCGATGCCGCGCTTGCGCGCCTCGCAGAAGTTGCTGGCGGGACACAGCAAACATTGCGGGTTCTGCGGTGTACAGACGGTCGCGCCCAATTCCATCATGGCCTGGTTCCAGTCACCGGCTTCGTCGCTCGCGAGCAGCGCGCTGGCGCGTGCTTGTAATACGCGCCAGCGTTGCGGTTCGCGCAGGTCGCCGTGCAGGGCATCGAGCCGGGCGATCACCCGCGCAACATTGCCGTCGAGCACGGCCAAAGGTTCGTCGAATGCAATGCTCAGAACCGCCGCGGCGGTGTAGGCGCCGATGCCCGGAAGCGCCAGGACGTCCTCGGCTTTGCGGGGAAATTGGCCGGCATGTTGCCCTACAATCCGCTGCGCGGCCTTTTGCAGGTTGCGCGCGCGGCTGTAATAGCCCAGGCCCGACCACAGGCGCAGGACTTCCTCCTCGGGAGCTTCGGCCAGCGCGCGGACATCTGGAAACCGCGCCAGGAATCTTTCGTAGTAGGGAATCACCGCGGCGACGCGGGTCTGTTGCAGCATGACTTCCGAAATCCAGATGCGGTAGGGATCGCGCGTGGCGCGCCAGGGCAGCGTGCGCCGGTAGTCGCGAAACCACGCGAGCAAACTGCTGCGGAATTGCGGGAGGTCCGCGGCGTGCATGGGAGCGTGGTCAAAGCTGGACCGCGCCGAGCGACTCCAGGAAGACCACGTAGGAAGAATGCCACAGCTGCGCGGGAATCGTGCCGCGGGGACGCGTGGTCACGATGATCTTGAAGAGCTCAGGAGAAGAGGCCAGGTCGTGCAGCAGGACGTCTTCGGTGCCGGGCGTGGCGGGTTGCGCGAGCGCCAGGTGGCGCAGGATGGCGTAGATGTTTTCTTCGGCAGGAGCGAGCGGGGTCTCAATGCCCGCGCCGCGAAATTCCATCATGGCGTTGCGTTCGTAGAAGTGCCAGGCGATACCCGCGCACAGATTGACGGCGCGTTCAAAAGGCTCGGTGGGACCTTCGACGCCGGTGGGATTGCCGGCGAAGGGATCAAGCACCAGCAGCACGCGGAAATCATCTTCACGGGCGAACTCGCGCACCATGAGGGAACCGGCACGCGCCGAGGCTTTCCAATGCACGTGACGAACGCTGTCGGTCGGCACATACTCGCGCAGCGAATGCAGATCGTTGCTGCGGCCCTTGTTGTAACTCTCCACCTGGCCTTCGATGCCCGGGAACAGCTCCATCAACTGCGGGTTGGCGTCCACCGGGGGATAGACGAGGGTTTCGGTCTTTAGAGTGACGCGTCGCGCCTTTTGCAGAAAGCCGAAGGGAAAGCGGGTGACGATCTTGAACGTATCCTGCACGTGTAGCCCGCGGCGCAGAAAGGTGACCGGGACTGTTTGCCGCTGGCTGTCTTGCCGCGCGATGTAGGGAAAAAACGCTGGCTGCTCCAGCAAGGCGGCAGCGGGAGCGTTTTTCGAGGCGACGGCTTCGACCCGCAGTGCGAAGGAAGGCAGAGTCAGCTTGGCATTTTCGAGTTCGACCAGGGCGCGCACGGTTTGCCGGCTGAAGACGTGCTCGGGCAATTCAATCTTCAGATCCACCCCCGCGATGGAGATGGAGGAGAGCACGCCGGACATTAGAATGATCGAAACCAGACAGGCCAGGATCAGGAAGAGCAGGTTGTTGCCGGTGTTCAGCGCCGCCAGCGCCACCAGCAGCGTGGCGCCAATATAAATCCAGCCGGCCCGGCTGACCTTGTACTCCATCTTGTAGCCGATCCAGCGCAGCGGGGTTCGCTTCGCCAGGGTTGGAACAAGGGTGACGGCGACCCAGCCGGCAATGGCCAAAGCGATCAAGGCCGAGCTTGCGGCGATGGCCACGTTGCCGAGTTCGGCGGCAGCGCCGGAGTAGACGGCGAGCAAAAGCGCGACGCCGAGAGCGGTGATGGAAAGGAAGAACGCCCACACGGCGGGGCGGTCGGCTTTGGCCCAGAGTTGCGCCAGCAAGGGCATGCCTTTGAGGCGCTCGCGGTCGATGCGTCCCGATGAGCCGGCGGCGTTCATGAGAGGGCTGGCAAAACTCGCGCGCTCAGAGCGGCACGCGCACGGATTCCACGATTTCGCGCAACGCGGCTTCCGTGGTTTCCGTCTTGCGCTTCAGCGAAGCATGGCGCGCGCTGGCGACCACGCGATGCGCAAAGACGGCGACCGCCAATTGCTTGAAGTCGTCGGGCACGCAGTAATCGCGGCCCTCCAGGAAGGCCCGGGCCTGCGCGGCGCGTTGCAGCATGAGCGTGCCGCGCGGGCTCACGCCGAGCGCGAGCTGATCGGAATTTCGTGTGCGGTTGACGATTTCGAGCGCGTAGTCATGCAGCGCCGCATCCACTTTTACGTTGGTCACGGCTTCCTGCATGGCCAGCACTTCGCGCACGTCGGCCACCGGCGCCAGCTTGTCGATGGGATTGTCGGACGTTCGGCGGCGCAGAATTTCCCGCTCGGTCTCGTGCGACGGATAGCCCATCTTGATGCGCATCAGGAAGCGATCGAGTTGCGATTCCGGCAGCGGGTAGGTGCCGTGGTGTTCCACCGGGTTTTGCGTGGCGACCACGAGAAACGGCTGCGGCAGCGGATAGGTCTTGCCGTCCACCGTCACCTGCGCTTCGTTCATGGCTTCCAGAAGCGCGGATTGCGTGCGCGGCGTGGTGCGGTTGATTTCATCGGCCAGCACCACGTTGGCGAACAGCGGGCCCTGGCGAAACTCGAATTCCCGCAGGTCGGGCTGGTAGACGCTGACCCCGATGACGTCGCTGGGCAGAAGGTCGGAAGTGAACTGCACGCGCTGAAAGCTGCAATGGAAGGATTTGGCAAGGGCTTGGGCCAGGGTGGTCTTGCCGACGCCGGGAACGTCTTCAATCAGCAGGTGACCGCGCGCCAGCAGGGTGATGAGCGCGAGTTGAATCGCTTCTTCCTTGCCGTAGATGGCGCGCGCGATGGAACGCTGCAGTTGCGAGACGGTTTCAGAAGTCACGGCCGGCATTGGTTGAAAACCCCGGTTAATCCTGATAAAACTGGAGATGTCGCGATGCGGCGCAATTCGCTGCTGCCCGGCCGCATCCGGCAACCCGTTCACAACGGGCGATTAGCTCAGTGGTTAGAGCGCTCGCCTCACACGCGAGAGGTCAAAGGTTCAAGTCCTTTATCGCCCACCACTTCTTCCCCAGTCTGCCAGAAGTTCGTTACGCGACTACGACAATTGAAGGTGCTGGTGCTCAAAGAGGCTTGTTCTTTCGGCCAGTAGCGGACCGCGATCCAGATCCGTCGCAGCCAGGTCTTTTGTGTCTTACTTGCTGAATCTAAAGCGTTTGCCAAAGGAAAAAGGCACCCAGTCGCCCCGCAGCGGGCCTTGAGTGCCTCTTAGCCTTCGATTGTTTGCCGTCCGGGCTTACTGCTTGTCGTACACCTGCGTGACGCTCATCGGTTTGCTCGCGTCGCTGCCCTTCGATGTGACGGTCGTGGTCTTTCCGTCGTGCGATACCGTCGCAGTTGACTTCGCCACCACCTTGCCGCCCTTCTTGAGAGTTGCCGTGAATTGATGGGAGTTTTCGCGCTTGATGGCGATCTGATCGGCGCCGTACGGCGTACCGTTGCCAGTGATCGGCACGTCCACGCCGTCATATTTTACGGTGAAGGAGTAGGTCGACGCGCTGCCGTCCGCGGCCGTGCCTTCAAAGCTGTATTTCACTCTGTCGCCGTCCGCGGCCACCACTCGCGTCAAGCTCTTTGGGGCGGCCACTCCGGCGAACTTTGATTTTTCCAGATTCAGCTTCCAGGTTCCGAGGATGGGATTGTCTTCGGCCCGCAAGAATGCCGGGCCAGCGAGACAGAGAACAACCACTGCCAAAAAGAAAGACACTCGCTTCATTTTTTTCTCCTGAGACTACCGCGATTTTCGAGGGGCCCGACCTGAGGGAAACTGCTTACTGGGGCAGAGACTATAGCGCGGGGTGGTGAACGTCAAGCTGCGCGGCTGGCGTGCAGGGAGCTGCGCGCGCCTCTGCTATGCTGGAAAGGCAACGCGATGTCCATCTTCCTGCGCACTCTGGAGTTCCTTAGTCTGGGCCTTTGGCTCGGAAGCGATATTTTCTTGAGCTTCGTGGTCGCTCCGGGCGCATTTTCCGTGCTGGCCAGCCGCGATCAGGCCGGCGCCATGGTCGGCTATTCGCTGACCCGCATGCATTTGTTAGGCGTCGTGTGCGGCGTCTTGTTCTTGCTGGTTCGTACGATCCGAACGCGAGATTTTGCCTCGCTGGCGGCGCCAGTGGCCCTGTGCGTCGTGCTGATGATGGTTTTGACGGTCGTTTCGCAAAGCGCCGTGAGCCCGCGCATGTCGGCTCTGCGCGTGCAAATGGGCTCGATCCAGGCGACTGCCCCGAATAGTCCCCTGCTGGCCGAGTTCAACCGCTTGCATGGCGTCTCGGTCTTCCTGGAAAGCGGCGTCCTGCTTGCCGGAATCGCTGCGCTGGCGCTGCTGGTGAGAGAAACGGCGGGACGTTCCTAGCGTTTCTTTTTGCCGCTGCGCCGGTTCTTGGGCCGCTGCCCGGACTTTCCTGCTCTCGCGTTTTTCGCCGGTGTCGCGCTTTTCTTGGCGCGCTTGCGTTTCGGGCGTGGCCCGCGAATCTTGTTGGTGGTCGCGTAACCGGCCTTTTCAAAGGCACGCCACATGTACCACGAGGCGACGGTGCGATACGGGCGCCACAGTTCGCCAAAGGCCAGCAGTTCTTTCGGACGGGGCATATGCTTCTTGCCGTAAGCCACGGACCAGCCTTTTTTCACGCCGAGATCGTGCACCGGCAGCACGTCCGGCCGGCCCAGCCGGAAGATCAGGAACATTTCCACAGTCCATGCGCCGACTCCGCGCACGGACACCAGGCGTTCGATCAGTTCGTCGTCCGAAAGCACGACCGCCTGGTCGTGCGTAGGTACGATGCCGGCGAGCGTTTTTTGCGCCAGGTCCTTCATCGCCGCAACCTTGGCGCCGGACAGTCCTGCTTTGCGCAGCGTCTTCACGCTGAGCTTTAGCATCTCTTCCGGGGTAGGCACGCCGCCGGTCGCACTGAGCGCCTTGATGCGGCCGAAAATGGTGGCTGCCGCTTTTCCCGAGATGGACTGGTAGGCGATGGCTTCGGCTAGCGCTTCGTAGGGGGATTGCGCGGGGTCGATTTCAGGCGTGAAAGGCGGCGCTTCCTGGATCAGCCGTGCCAGGCAAGGATCGCAGGCGCGCAGATGGGCGCAGGCCGCGGCAAGGTCGAAGGGAAGCACGGGGGCAGGGGCAGGCTCGCTCATGCGCGCCAGCCTACCACGCGGGCGAACCAAAAGCGAACAGCGCCGCCGGCGCCTGTGCTAAACTTCCGAGTTTATGCAAACAGGAATTATCGGACTGCCCAGCGTAGGAAAGACCACTCTCTTCCGCATTCTGACCAAGGCCCAGGTGGACGCCTCGAAAGGCGGCCAGGAGACCCGCGTTGGCGTGGCCAAGGTGCCGGAGCCGCGCCTGCTGGAACTGGCCAAGCTCTACAATCCGAAGAAAATCACCTACGCCACCGTGCAGTATGTGGACTTGGGCGGCATGCAGAAAGAGCGCATGCGCGAGTCCCTGGCGTCGTTGCGCGAGGTGGACACCATCGCGCACGTGATCCGCGTGTTCGACGATCCAAGCGTGCCGCATGCCGAAGGCAGCGTGGATCCGCTGCGCGACGTCACCAATCTGGAGCTGGAGCTTATTTTTTCCGATCTGGAGCAGATCGACAAGCGCCTGGAGCGGCTGGAGAAGGACCTCAAGAAGAAAGCCGACAAGCAGTTCGAACTGGAAAAAGTGGTGCTGGAAAAGTGTAAGGCGCATTTGGAGGCAGAAAAGCCGCTGCGCGAACTCGCGCTGACTCCGGAAGAGCGCAAACCAATCGGCGGCTTCCTGTTCTTGTCGCAGCGCCCGATGCTGTTCGTGCTGAATCTGGGTGACGAAGAAGCGGCACAGCTGGATTCGGCGGTCGAGCGGCACAAGCTTGGCGCGCTGCAGGAGCGGCCGAACACGGCGGTGGTCGCGGTTTGCGGGCGGCTGGAAGCCGAACTTGCGGAAATGGAAGAGAAGGAGGCCGCGGAGTTGCTGGCGTCGTATGGGTTGAAAGAGCCGGGCCTGAACCGCCTGATTCGCGCCACCTACGACTTGATGGGCCTGACCTCGTTTTTCACCGCCGGCGAGCCGGAGGTGCGCGCATGGACGATTCACAAGGGTACGAACGCGGTCAAGGCCGCGGGCGCGATTCATAGTGATATTGAGCGCGGGTTTATCCGCGCCGAAGTGGTGCGCTGGGATGATCTGGTCGCCGCTGGGAGCCTGGGCGCGGCGCGCGAAAAAGCTCAGGTACGGCTCGAAGGCAAGGACTACATCGTCCAGGAAGGCGACGTCATCCTTTTCCGGCACTCAGGCTAGGGTCGGCGTGACCCTTTCTGACCTAAACGACGAACTCGACGAAACTTTTCCTGGCGGGCTGCGTTTTTAAGAGCAGCTCTATGAATGTTCGCCGCCTCATTCTCCTGGTAACTGGCTTTAGTTCATTTCTGTGCACCGCGATCTCGGCGCAGGAACCTGCCAAGGTCGTTGAACAGTACGTAAGGGCAGTCGGCGGCTCGGGAAGACTTTCCAAACTGCGAACCCTGACGCTGCAAGGGGCCGTGGCCAGCGCGAGCAACGCTTCCACGGATGGCGAGCCTGGTACGTTTACGCTGGACGTGAAATCTCCCAACCGGTACTACCTGGAACTTCGCTCCGGCCAGCGAGCCGAGATCTTTGCCTACAACGGAAAGTCCGCGTGGGGCCTTTCGTCTCCCGATGCTCCGGCCACGTTGCTCGGACCCGATGCGTTGCAACTGGAAGCCACCGCAGTTTTAGCCGCGACCCACTTGCGCGACCTGAAGAAGAACAAGATCGTGGTGGCTTATGTGGGCACCGCAAAAATTTCCGGGCGCGATGCCATCGAGCTCGAATTCACCACCGCTGTTAACGCCAAGCGGCGCTATTTCTTCGATGCCACGTCCCACCTGTTGCTTCGCGAATCGGGCGAGATTCGCGGCGCCCCGCTGACCCTGACCTACGATGACTACCGTCCCGAGAACGGCATCGCTGTCCCGCACAAGATCCGGATACAACGCGGCGACGCCGTGCATGAGATCGTAATCGACCGGGTGGCGGTCAACGAGCCCATCGGTGAGCGCGTATTTGACTTTCCCCGCAAATCACAGGTGCAGCTGCCGGATCTGAAAAAGCTCTTCGCCGAGATCGAAGCGAACCAGAAGGCTCTGGACAAGCTGCGCGAGAACTACACCGGCCGCAAGGCCAGCGAGGAAACGGAATACGACGGCTCGGGCAGGATCAGCAAGGTCACACGTGAAGAGCACACGTTTTTTTATCTGAACGGCGAAGAGGTCAGCACGCTCGTCGCCAAAGACGGCAAGCCGCTCAGCGCCGCCGACCAGGAAAAGGAAAACGAAAAGACCCGGAAGCGAATTGAGGAAATCCAGAAATCGCAGGCCAAAAAAGAGAAGGAGCGCGAGAAGGCGCGCGAGGAAGGAAAAGAGTCGAAGGATGGCGACGAGCCGGGTATCAGCTCCTTTCTCCGTGCCTGTCAGTTCATCAATCCGCGGCGGGAACGCTTTCGCGGGATCGACGTGCTGGTCTTCGATTTCGAGGGCAATCCGGAATACAAGCCGAAAAATATCGTTGAGCACGTGGCTCAGGAACTCGCCGGAGCGATCTGGGTGGATGAAGCGCAGCATGAGGTGGTGCGCCTGGAAGCCCACTTGGTGAAGAATTTCAATCTGGCCGGAGGCCTGCTGGCCAGTCTGCAGCAGGGAACCAGCTTCACGTTCGAACAGGCGTTCGTGAACAACGAGGTGTGGCTACCGACGTACGAAGAAGCGCACGTCGGCGCGCGGGCGTTTTTGCTGAAGGGTTTCCGCTTGGGCGAAATCACGCGTTACTCGGACTACCAGCGCTTCAGCGTAGACACGCTCTCAACGATCAGCAAACCCAAGACGGAGCCGGCCGCAAACGAGAAGCAACCCTGAGGCGCACGGGACGGTAGCTGTGTCGGCGAAGGCTCGGTCCGATGCCGCTTCCTTCCCGTTTTGTGCCATCCTTTTGCTCCATCCTGTTGTGCGTTGCCTCGCGGCAATGACTGCTGCCTTGCTGCATCAGGAGCCCAACCCGCCTGGCTTTCAGTTACAATCTTTCCCCATGTCAGGCCCAGGTTGCCCAAATCACACCTCGCGATCGCTGCGCGCATGAGTGCGAGCGAACCCATGCGCGAGCTGCTATCGGCCGTGATGGGCCTGATTGCCGCGGCAGGCAATCTGCTCGGCGGATATTTCGTGGTGCGCAAGGACTGGCCGCGCCGCTTTCTGCACTATTTTCTCGCCGTGGGCGCCGGCTACATGCTCGCAGTGACGTTCATGGAGATTCTGCCGGTTTCCGTGAAACTTGCCGGGCAAGGCGCTTTTCTCTATGTGCTGATCGGTTTTTTCGTGATTCACCTGTTCGAGCACACCATCGCGCCGCACTTCCACTTTGGCGAAGAAACCCACGAGGAAGAATTCGCGCGGCACAACGCGCGGCGTGCGGTGCTGCTCGGCCTCGGCATTCACGCATTCTTCGACGGCGTCGCGATCGCGGCGGGCTTTCTCGTCTCGAACTGGCTTGGGGTCGTGATTTTCCTGGCCGTTTTCTTGCACAAGTTGCCGGAAGGCTTCACGGTGGCTTCGATGGTGCTGGCCAGCGGGCAGAGCCGACGTAACGCCATTCGTGCCGCCGCCATCCTGGGAGGCGCAACGCTGCTGGGGGTAGCCCTGACGAGCATTTTCCAGAACCATCTTTCCTATGCCCTGCCGCTGGCCGGAGGCGTGACGCTCTACGTGGCGGGGACGGACCTGCTGCCCGAAGTGAACCGGGAGCCGAACTGGCGGATCGCGGCGCTGGTCTTCGCGGGCGTGGCTATCCTGTTGATATTGCAGCGTTTAGCTGACGTCTAGAACCTTTGGCCGGTTACCTCCGTGGGCACTGTGGCTCAGCTCCGGCCATCCGCTGCCTGCCCCTGCTCGCGTACACTGAACGCTGCAACTTTATGACTCTGCGTGTGTTAAATACGGTGTGGTCGCTATGACCAGGTCGGACGTCCAATTGATGCTGGACGTGAAGGCGGGCGACGAGCAGTCGTTCGAGCTTCTCTTGCAGCGTTACCGGACGCCGCTGGTCAATTTCCTGTTCCGCATGGTACGCAGCCGGGAACAGGCGGAAGACCTCGCGCAGGAAGTTTTTATCCGCGTGTACCGCGCGCGGGAAGAATACGTCCCCAGCGCCAAGTTCACCACCTGGCTCTTCCGCATCGCAACCAACCTGGCGCTGAATTCCTTGCGCGACCACCGGCACCAGAAGCTGGAAACCTCCATCGACGCTCCGATCACGGCGGATGCCGAAGAGGGCGACGAGAGGATATTCGAGCTTCCGGACAAGCACCCGACGGTCGAGCAGGAGATGGTGGAAGAGGCGCGCAAGAAAATGATTCGCCACGCCATCGAGAAATTGCCGGAAAAGCAGCGCGCGGCGGTCCTGCTGCACAAGTATCAGGAGCTGGACTATTCCGAGATTGCCAGGATCTTGAGCTGCTCGGAGAGCGCGCTGAAGTCGCTGCTGTTTCGCGCGTACGAAACGCTGCGCGTGGAACTGGCGCCGCTGGTGGCGCGAGGCGCGGGGAAAGACGGGAAGTAGGGAAACCAGGCGCACCAGCGAGCGCCACAAGAGTTTGCTAGTTGCCGTAGAAAGAGGCCGTCATGAGTTGTGAAAAAATGCAGTCCCGCATCCTCTCCTTCGGGGATGGGCGCCTGAAAGAGAGCGAGCGCGCCGAGATGGAAATGCATCTCGTGGATTGTGCCGCGTGCCGCGTCCGCGTCAGCGAGTTTCGCGCCGTCAGTGATTTGCTGGACGAGCTGCCGATGGTCGAGCCGTCGCCCGCGTTCGATGTGCGGGTGCGCGCGCGTGTGGCGGCGGAGCCGGTGAAACAGTCCTGGTGGGCGTGGCTGCGTCCTTCGCCGCGCATTGTGTTCGCGGCTACGGCGTTGCTGCTGGGGATTCTGTGGGTGGGCTACCGGTCGGAGACGGTTGCGCCGTTGCCGATTTCGCCGGAAGAGGCGGATTCGCAGATGATGCAGGACCTTTCGGTGATCGAGGATCACGACACGCTTTCCAACTTCGAGCCGTTGAAAGACCTGCCGGGCCCGGTAGACGAACAGGGTTCCGATAGCCAGATGTAAGCAGACGTGAATCGACGCGAGAGCGGGGAGTTAGCGACGGACCAAGCCACGGCAGACGAAGCCACGGCAGACGAAAACAAAATGACCTGGAAGCTCCAATTCGGTGGCTTGTTCCTGGCGGCGCTGGTCGGCATTGGGCCCGCGTGCGCGCAACGGCCCAAGGACCGTTCGGACCGGCCGCCGAAGGCTCAGGCCGCCGCGCCCAAGCCGCAAGGGTCCGCTCCGAAGCCGCCGACAAGTTCCGCACCGAATGCGAACCGGCCGCCCTCCGCATCCAACAATCCGGGCAATGGCGCGGCACACCCCAACAATTTCAATGGCGGCGGCAATGCCGGGTCCGGGAACCGTCCTTACAACGGTGCGAACACACCGCGCATGTCTCCCCGGCAACAACTTGGCGTGGGCGCGCCGCGGCCGTTCGTGGATCGCATGCGCGACCTTACGCCCGACCAGCGCGAGCGCGTGCTGCAGAGCAGCAAAGCCTTCCAGAATCTCTCGCCCGAGCAGCAAACTAAAATTCGCAATCAATTTTCGCAATGGGATCGGTTGACGCCGCAGCAGAGAGCGGACCAGCACAGCAAAGAACAGGCCTGGCGCAATCTGACGCCCGAGCAGCGCCAGCACATCAAGAACGACTTGCTGCCCCGCTGGAAGCAGATGCCATGGGAGCGGCAGCAAGTCCTGCAGCAGAAGCTCAGCGTGCTGCAAAACATGCCGGAAGCGGCGCGTAACCAGCGCTTGAGCGACCCCAACTTCACGCGCGGCATGAGCGACGACGACAAAGCCATGCTGCACGATCTGAGCCACCTGCACGTCGGCGGTGCGCCTGATCCCCCAGGCAACGAGCAATAGTTTTTCCGGTCATCCAATTTGCCGTTTGACTTCTCTCGGCTGCGCGGTCATCGTGATTTGCCGGCTTGCGCCGCGCAATTTTTCCGGAGCAGACCCGTCTCGCCGTGACCACGCGCTTCCGCGCCCTGAGGCACCGCAACTTTCAACTGTTCATCGGCGGGCAGCTTACCTCCCTGATTGGCACCTGGATGCAGACCACGGCGCAGCTGTGGCTGCTGCACAAACTCAATCCGTCTCCGGCATTGCTCGGTTTGTTCGGGTTTGCCAACCAGGTTCCCATGCTGCTGCTGGCGTGGGTCGGCGGGTACATTGGCGATCGCTACAGCCGCCAGCGCGGCGTCATCGCGACACAAACGCTCTCCATGTTGCTGGCATTCCTGCTGGCGGCGCTCACGCTGACGCATCGCGTGCACGAATGGCACATTGTGGCCATCGGCTTTCTGGTGGGTATCGTGAATGCCTTTGACGTCCCCATTCGCCAGGCTTTCTTTGTGGAAATGGTCGGCAAAGAGGATTTGCCCAACGCAATCGCGCTGAACTCCTCCATCTTCAACGGCGCCCGCGTTGTCGGCCCAGCCATCGCCGGGTTCGCCATTCACTGGGTGGGCGAAGGCTGGTGCTTTTTTCTGAACGGGCTCAGCTTTCTGGCAGTGATCATCGCGCTGCTCATGATGCACATCGCCCCGGTTGCCCGCACCGTCCCCGCCGGATCGCCGTTGCAGAGTCTGTTGCAGGCGTTCCGTTTCACCATGCAGGACCGTCCCATTCGTTCGGCGCTGCTGCTGCTGAGCATGCTCAGCATGCTTGGTTTGCAGTACTCGGTGTTCATGCCGATTTTTGCGAGCGAGATTCTGCACGGGGGCGCGCGGCAACTGGGATTTCTGATGAGCGCGGCGGGCGTAGGTGCGGTGCTGGGCGCGCTGCAATTTGCCGCGCGCACCGACTACAAAGGCCTGGCAAAATGGATCGCGGCGACGTCGCTGGTCTGCTCGGTCGGATTGATCGTGTTCTCGTGGTCTACGACCTATTGGCTATCGCTTCTGGTGCTTCTCGTCGTGGGCTTTGCGGCGACCTCGCAGATGGCCGCCACCAATACCACGGTGCAGAACCGTGTCCCGGATGAGCTGCGCGGGCGGGTGATGGCCGTCTACGCCACCATGTTCATGGGTGTGCAGCCGATCGGATCGCTGCTGGCGGGCGCAATCGCCAAGCGTGCCGGCGCGCCGCACACGCTGGCGCTCTTTGGATCTCTGTGCCTGGTGGGAAGCATCGCTTTCGCGTTGTGGGTAATGATTCGCGTGCGCCCCGCTCTCGCCAAGACCTGACTCGGAAATTCGACACTGGCGGGCTCAGCCGGTATTTCTCAAATTTCCATTTTCAAATTTCCGTATTCCACTTCAGGCGGGATTTGGCCGGTAAATCCAGTTCACCTCGCCGACGCTGGCCGTATCTGGCTGGACGACCGGCAACACCGAATCGACGCGCGAGCGAAAGGGCGAGAGGGAACAGACGGGATCGGTGGCGGCGGCGTCTCCCGCGAGCAGCATGGCCTGGCAGCGGCAGCCGCCGAAGTCCTGGGTTCTGCGGTCGCATGTCTTGCAGGGTTCCTGCATCCACGCTTCACCGCGAAACCGGTTGAAGGCATCGCTGGTCTCCCAGATCTCGCGGATGGAGCGGTCGCGCACGTTATCGAAGCGCAAGCCGGGAATCACCGTGGCGGCGTGGCAGGGCATGGCGTCCCCGCGCGGCGTTATGAGCAGCGCCTTGCGCCCCCAGCCGCCCATGCATGGCTTGGGGTATTTCGCGTGATAGTCCGGAACCACGTATTCGACGCGAATCTTTCCCGTCAGCCGCTCTTGCGCGCTCTTGAAGAATTCCAGCGACTCCAGCAATTGTGCGCGGGTCGGCAGGAGTTCTTCGCGGTTGGCGAATCCCCAGCCGTAATACTGGACGTGTGCGAACTCGATGCGCGAGGCGGAGGAATTCTCCGCAACGGCAAGCATTTCGCCAAGCTGATCGAGATTGCGGCGGTGCACGACAAAATTCAGTGTAACTGCCACACGCCGGGTCTTGAGCCACTCGAGAACTCGCAGCTTCTGGGCATGCGTTTTCGTGCCGGAGATTTCCGCGGCCGTATCCTGGCGCGCGCCCTGAAAGCTCAATTGAAAATGATCCAGCCCGTCCGCGAGCAGCTGATCGAGGCGGGCTTCATCGAGCGGCAGCCCGGAGGTGATGAGGTTGACGTAGAGACCAGCCGCGCGGGCCGCGCGAATTAAGTCGGAGAGATCGGGCCGAGCCAGCGGCTCTCCGCCGGTCAGGTCCAGCTGGAGGACGCCGGCATCCCTGGCTTCGCGAAACACGCGCGCCCAGATTTCGGTCGGAAGCTCCTGACTGCGCGCGCTCAGCTCGCGCGGATTCGAGCAATAGACGCAATGCAGCGGGCAGCGATGGGTCAGCTCCGCGATCAGCGCCAGTGGCCCCGCAAGCTCTTGCGTCATGAAACTAGGCTAGACGATTCGGCCTCAGTTGCCCAGCGTCAGCACGATGACGCGATCCGTCTGCCCTTTTGCGGCCGCAGGCAGATTCAGGACGACGCCGTCCTTGTTCTGCGTGAACGCGACCTTGTTCCTGCTCTCAAGTTCCTGCGCCGAGGTGACGGCGCGCGGAAAGGGAGGCAGCGCCAGGAGCGGCGCGTTCCAGTGCAGCACGTGGACATACACGGTGTTGCCTTTGTGCGTGGTCACTCCCCAGTCGGCCGGGGCGAGCGGTCCGCCGCGCGTGCCGTAGATGGAATCGCCGTAGCGCGCGAGCCATTCGCCGACGGCGCGCAGCCGCACCGCGAACTCCTGCTGGATTTCTCCGTTTGGCTGCGGGCCGATATTCAGCAGGAGATTGGAATTGTTGCCGGCCGCGCGAATCAACATCTCTTCCAGCTCTTCCACGCTCTTGTACTTGCTGTCGCCGATGTCGAAGCCCCAGGAACCGTTGAGGGTGTTGCAACTTTCCAGCGGAAGCTGGTCGGTCACGAAGGTGGTGTTGAACCCCGCGGAGTTTTGTCCCGGCAAATCGCGTTCGAAGGTCTGCACATCCTCGCCCGGGCGCGGCTTCTGATGGTGGTTCGGAATAATCAGCGCGGCCGGCTGGAGTTCGTGGATCAACGCGTAGGTTTTGTCGAGGTGCCAGTCGGCATTCGGTTTGTCCCACATGCCGTCGAACCAGATGCCGCCGATGGTTCCGTAGTTCGTAAGCAGTTCGCGCAGCTGGCCGTCCATGTAGTCGTCGAGATAAGCGTTGAAGTCGCCATGATCCGGGCGGCCATTGTCCCAGGAGGTTTGCCCGCGTGGATAGTAATCCGGATTGTGCCAGTCGAGCTGGGAGTAGTAGAAAAAGAGCTTGATGCCCTGGCGGTGGCATTCTTCCGCCAGCATCTTGAGCGGGTCTTTCTTGTACGGAGTGCGCGCGACGATGTTCCAATCGGAAATCTTGGAATCGAACATCGCGAATCCGTCGTGGTGCCGCGAGGTGATGGTGATGTACTTCATGCCGGCCGCTTTGGCGAGCGCCACCCAGGCCTTGGCGTCAAACTTTTCCGGGTCGAAGAAATTCGGCAAGCGGTTGTATTCGTCGAGCTTGAGCTTGCGGTTGTGGAAGACCCATTCGCCGTCACCGAGCACGCTATACACGCCCCAGTGAATGAAGAGACCGAACTTCTCGTCCTGAAACTCCTGACGCGCTTTCAGGTTTTCCGGAGAAGGCTTGTAGTTGTTTTCCTGCGCGCAGACCGCGGCAGAAAGCAGCAAGGCCAGCAAGGGCAACAGAAGAATCGCAAAGTGGTTTCGCGTCACGCGCATGGCAAGCTCCCCTGCTTCGCGTGCGGCGGCGAAGCGGCGCCGCCATTCTAACCGCGCAGCGAAAAAGTAGCAGCGGAATTTGCGGGCGGCGTTACTGCGCGCCCGGCAACGTGTATTCGAAATCGTAGGAGTGCTTGCCGCCGGAAATATCGATGTACATCCTGCCTGTGATGCCGGCGAGCTGTTCGGTGCCGGAGTCAGGCACGACGGTGATGCTGAGGCTCGGAACGCCGCGGTTCATCGTGGCCGTGTGCTGCAGAATGAACGAGCCCTTGTGCCCGTTCACTGCGCCGGAGACTTTCTCGATAGCGACGTAACCGGCCGAACCTTTCACCGCGGTACCGGCGGTGAGCATCTGCCCGCTGCTGGTGCCTTCGATGCCGCCGTGAATCTGTTTTTCGATGGTCATGCGGCCCAGCGCGGGATCGTCGCCGGCCTGCGGAGTGAGCTTCACTTCGAACGTTCCAGTTGCGTGAGCGGTCACGGGCATGGCTCCCTTCGTGCGCCATTCTGCGGAATTGTTGGTCGCCAGAGCGAGCCGGAGGATCGCGGGCGGGAGAATCGCCGCGAGTTTCAGGGGCTCCCTCGGAGCCGTTCAGGCGGCGAAATCGAGTGCGCGTTGGTCTTTGAGCAGTTGCAGGTAGCCGAGGATATCTTGTTCCACCTTGTGCGGTTCGGCCTTGCTGTAGAGCTTTTGCAGTTCCGCGACGATCTGCGCAACGCTGTGCTTGCCGTCGCAGCGCGTGACGATTTCCAGGCTTGGCCCGTTAAGGCGCAGCGCACGCTCCGGCATCAGCAGCATGCGGTGCCCCTGGCTCTCGCCGAGGCGCACCCCGGCGGCGAGTTGCGGGCGCGAATGGGGTTCGATGCTCATGGATGTTTGCCGCTCATCGTCAGATTTTTTCCGGGTGGAACGCGCCGGGCGGCGGCCAGCCAGGTTGCACGTAGGCGTAATACAGCGCGTCCAGCATCGCCCACAGGATATCGCACTTGGCGCGCAGCGCGTTGTGTGCGGCGTCCTGCTCTTCCCTGGTTCGCGCGTGCTTGACCACCCAGGTCAGCGCGAACTCCGCGTCTTCGGGCGCCTGTGTCAGGCGGCCGGTAAAGTAATCGAGTCCCGAAGAGAGCCACGGATAATACTGACGCAGGCTTTCCATGCGCAGGGCGATCAGCCGCTGCGAAAAGAGTTCGGTCAGGGAAGACGCCACCGCTTCCAGATGGGTTCGCGTCGAAACGAAATGGATATAGGCGTCCACCGCGTAGCGGGTGGCGGGCAGAATCCCTTCTCCGCGGATGGCCTGCAGTCGTGACAAGCCCGTTGCTTCCACCAGCTTCAGCCATTTCTCAATGCCGCCGGGAGGCGCGCCCTGCTCGTTCACGCCATCGTGATCCGCCAGGCGCTTGCGCCAGGCCAGCCGGAAGACAGGATCATCGGAACGCGCGAGCAGCGCCGCGTCCTTCTGCGGAATGTGGCTCTGGTAGTAGTAGCGATTGAGGGCCCAGGCCTGCAGCTGCCCCCGGCTAAGAGCGCCTTCGTGCATCAGGGTATGGAACGGGTGTTTGTGGTGATAACGCTCGTCGCCAATGGCGAGGAAACCGGCGACGAAATCCGCTTCGGAAAGCAGCGGCACATCCGCGGGGCTGGTCAAAGAGTGATCTCCATGCCGTCCCAGGCTATCTCAAAACCAGCGTCGCGCACCACGCGATGTTCGTCGGAGTTTTCGTCCAGGATGGGATTGGTGTTGTTGATGTGGATCAGGATTTTGCGGCAAGCGGATGCGGCGGGGAATTGTGTGAGCAAGCCGCCTCGCCCGGAAAGCGGCAGGTGACCCATTTCACGCGCGGTCTTGCTTCCGCGGCCGGTCTGGATGAGTTCATCGTCGGACCAGAAAGTGCCATCGAAGAACGCCACGTCGCTGGCAGCCGCAGCCTTGAGCCATTCGCCGGAATCGCTGGCCAGACCCGGCGCAAAGAAAAAGGATTTGTTGCCCTGCTCGAAGCGCATGGCAATAACCGCTTCCTGCGGCGATAGTCCACGACGCGTCTCGATGCTGACGAAGTCGGGATAGTCGCCGCCGACTGCAACCGGCGTGCAGACAAAGGATGGCGGCGCGGCAGGGTCGTCTCCGAAGCGGCAGGCCAGCCGCGAGCCCGGCGAAAGGTTCTGCCAGTGCACGGGCGGCTGCGCGCGGTGCAGAACGTCGAAGATACGATTTTCCGCCCGCAACACCCTCTGGATTGCAGGGGTGGAAAAAATGAAGAAAGACTGAAACTCGCGCAGGTGCAGCAGACCCATCACGGCGTCCACGTCGGCGGAAGGCAGAAAGACGCCACCGATCGGGGTGCCCGTGGCCTGACCCGCAGGCGGGGCAAGCTCGGGCGCCGAGAAAAGCTGGGTGCGAAGGTCGGGGGAGGCGCCCAGGAGAAACCAAACGTCCCCATCCGGCGAGAAGGCGAGCTGCGTCTGCGTTCGAGGCGCGGCCTGCAACGAACCGGCGCGCAGGCCGGCGCAGTTGCGGCAACCGCAATTCCACTGCGGAAAGCCGCCCCCTGCCGCGGATCCGAGAACTCTAATTTTCATGGACGCCGTTCATGCGAGTGGTCTGAGAAGGGCTAAAGCGCGGCAATAAGAGAAAGGCCGGGCACAAGCCCGGCCTCAAGAAAACGGAAAACAGCGCCCGCTGGGAGCGGCGCGATTAAATTTCAGCGTTGGCGTAGGAACTGACTTCGCAGTTGAGTTCGATTTCTTCGTGCTGAGGTGTGGTCCATTCCATGGTCGCTGACTCCTTGGTTGTGGTCGAGCTTCCCGAGAATAGCGAAAAGGGAAGTGCGGGGCAAGGAATTTGCGCGCTGGCGGCGGAGAGCGGGGAAATTTCGCGCGCCAATATCCGCGAAGAAAAAACGAAACTCACAGCCACCATGCGTTGCGCTTCGCAATAATTTTCCCCGCAATCTCTTGCGGTGGATTGCGTGACATGGACAATCCGCGCGCTGCGAACACTTCGCACGCAAATATTTGCAAAAGATGCACGATTTCCCTTGACAAGAATCGCAGCACGTTTAAGATGTGGCGCAAAGTGGTAGAAAGTGGTTCAAGGTGGCAGTTAGTAGGGCACAGTAGGACGTTGCGGGCGCAGCGGGCAAAAGTCACAAAAGTTCACCGTTAGTGGGGCGATTTGGCGATCTGGGGCAACAGATTCCATCGTTTCGTAGGGCGGCCGGGTAGCAAACGGCTGGTGAGCTTGGCGCCGAACGGCCTCCGGTTAAGGGCAAATGAGTCTTCGAGGGAACAGTCAGGCCAAGGTAGACGAGAAGGGTCGTCTGAAGATACCCGCCGTGTTTCTCGAAGGGCTCCGTCAATACGGAAATCAATTTTATATCACCAGCATGGACGGCACGACAGCGCGGATTTATCCCATGCAGGTGTGGGCCGGAATTGAAGAGAAGCTGGCTAGGGTATCGAGCCAGAACCGGGCCAAGCGCAAGTTTCTGATGCGCACCAGCTATTACGGGCAAGTGGTGGAAATGGACGGGCAGGGCAGGGTGCTGATTCCCCCGGTGTTGCGGGAATCGGCGGAAACCAAGGGCGATGTGGACGTGTTCGGCAGCCTGGACTATCTGGAAGTGATGAACCACAGCAAGCTGCTGGACGACATGAAGAACGATCCGTTCACGGAAGAAGATTTCAAGGCTTTGGAAGACCTGGGGATTTAAGCAGTGGCCGGAGAAGGGCGGGAAGGGCAAGCGCCGCACATCCCGGTGATGTTGCAAGAGGTGCTGCGATGGCTGGACGTAAGAGCGGACGGAACATACCTGGACGCCACGCTGGGAGCCGCGGGCCATTCGGAAGCCATCGCCGAAAGACTGTCGTCCGGCAGGTTGATCAGCCTGGACCGGGACGAACAGGCGCTGCAGATCGCGCAGGAGCGTTTGAAGAGATTCGGGTCGAAAGTGAACTGCGTTTTGTCGCCGTTCTCAAGGATTGCGGAGGTCGTATCCGCGTTGGGGATTCCGAAGGTGGACGGGGTCTTGGCCGACTTGGGGGTTTCGAGCATGCAGCTTGACCAGGCCGAGCGGGGATTTTCGTTCCGCGAAGCGGGTCCGCTGAGCATGCGCATGGGAGTGAACGCCGGAGGAGATGAGCTGACGGCGGACGAAATTGTGAATCGCTGGCCGGAAAGAGAACTGGCCGATTTGCTCTACCGCGAAGCGGATGAGCACGATTCCCGAAGAATCGCCAGGGCGGTTGTGCGAGCGCGGCCGATACGCGATACCGCGCACCTGGCAACGGTTGTGGCAGGGTCCCGAAAGCAATGGGGAAGGCAGAGACTGCATCCCGCGACAAAAACGTTTCTGGCGCTGCGGATAGCGGTGAATCGAGAGATGGAGGAACTCGGGCAGTTTCTTTCTCGGGTCCCCGCCACAATGAATCCTGGAGCACGGTGCGTGATTTTGACGTACCACTCCCGTGAAGACCGGTTGGTGAAGGAAGCGTTCCGGGAAGCGGAACGCGCCGGAACGCTGACGATCCTGACCAGGCACGTGGTGCGGCCCAGCGAAGAGGAAGAGCGAGCGAATCCGCGTTCGCGAAGCGCGAAACTGCGGTGTGCGGAAAGAGCGGCGGTATGAGTAAGAGAAAAGCGGCGACGATGACGGAATTCCGGACGGTCAAGCGCATTGACAATTCGCGGCTGGTGCGGCACCTGGAGCCGGCGAAACAGCGCAGCCTGTACAAGACCGCGGGCCTGGGCGGAGTCGTCGCCCTGTTTTTCCTTTTTTACATCTTTCAGCACTTTCGCTGCATTGACCTGAGCTTTCAGCTGGAAGGTCTGCGCGCGCAGCAGGCGCAAGCGGCGGCGCTCAATTCGGAACTCAAACTGGAGATCGCGCATCTTCGCGACCCCATGCGCATTGATGTCATCGCCCGCAGACAGCTGGGATTGACCGAACCTTTGCCCGCGCAGATCCGCGAGTATGACGCTCCGGCCGGCATGCAGGTGGCTGCGGCGCGCTTCACGCGGCGCAACCGCGCGCAGTAACGCGGCGTATGGCACCAGCTTCAGAATTGCCTTGCAACTTTCAGACGGAGAGAACCCCGAACGCAGCGGACCATGCAAGAAGAAAAAGTCCACGTCCGTTTGCTGATCGTCGCCGGCTTGGCTTTCTTCTGGATGGCCGCGGTCTTCGGTCGCCTGGGCTACCTGCAGCTCGTCCGGCATAGCGACTATCTGGCGCGCGCCCAGCGCCAGCAGCAGCGCACCCTGGAAATCACCCCGAAACGCGGAGCCATACTGGACCGCAACCAGCACCCGCTGGCCATGAGCGTGCCGGTGGAATCGGCATTCGCGGTGCCCGCGGAAATCGGCGACAACAAGGCCATGGCCGCGCGACTCCTTTCCAATGTGCTGGGCATTCCGCGCGAGGTGCTGGAGACGCGCTTCGAATCCGGTTCGTCCTTCGTGTGGATCTTGCGCAAACTGCCGCCCGACAAAGCGGACGCGGTGCGCGCGCTGAACCTCAAGGGTGTGTACCTGCAGCAGGAAAACCAGCGCTTTTATCCCAAGCGCGAGCTGGCCGCGCACGTTTTGGGTTTCGTGGACGTGGACGAGAAGGGCTTGATCGGCGTCGAGAAGCAACTCGACAGCTACATCCGTGGCAAGAGCGAAAAGATCATGGTCATGGCCGACGCCCGGCAACGCTGGTTTGATGGCAGCGCGGCGCAGAAGGATCAGGGCGCGGACGTGGTTTTGACCCTGGACGAAAAGATTCAGTACATCGCGGAGCGCGAGCTGGCGGCGGCAGTGGCCCGGACGCACTCCCTTTCCGGAACCGTGGTGATCCAGAATCCGGATACCGGAGAAATTCTGGCGCTGGCGAACTATCCGAAATTCAATCCCAATTCGCCGCTGGAAGTGAAATCGGAAACGCGCGTGAACCGCGCGGTCAGCACCGTGTATGAACCGGGCTCGACCTTCAAGCTGGTGACCATCGCCGCCGGGCTGGACCTGAACCTCACCCGCCCGGACGAAGTGTTCGACTGCGAGAACGGCGCAGTCTACATCTCCGGTCACCGCATCCGCGACCACAAGCCTTTCGGCATGCTGACCGTCGCCGAGATTTTGGCGAAATCGAGCGATGTCGGCGCCATCAAAATCGCGCTGCGCATGGGTGCGCCGAAGCTGTATGACTACATCCGAGCCTTCGGCTTCGGCCAGCAAACCGGAATCGAATTGCCAAGTGAAAGCCGGGGCATCGTACACCCGCTGATCACATGGTCGGGCATTTCGATCGGTTCGGTTTCGATGGGCCAGGAAGTGGGCGTGACGCCCGTGCAGCTGGTGAGCGCGGTCTCGGCAATTGCCAATGGTGGTACCTATTATGCTCCGCGCATCGTCAAGGAAGTGCGGCGCAACGGTAAAGCGGTGGACATCAGCAGTCTCGCTCCGGAAGTGGAGCCACGGCGCGTGGTGCGTCCAGAGACGGCGGCGACGCTGCGGCGGTTGATGGAAGGCGTAGTCTTGAACGGTGGCACCGGACCCCTGGCACGGCTGGATGGCTGGACCTCGGCCGGCAAGACCGGAACCGCCCAGAAGATTGATCCGAACACCAATCGCTATTCGCCGTCGCAGTACATTGCCTCCTTTAGCGGATTTGCGCCGATCAACAACCCGGCGGTGACCATCCTGGTGTCGCTTGATTCGCCGGTTGGCTTGCACGAAGGTGGTCAAGTGGCCGCGCCGGTGTTCAAACGGATCGCCGAGCAGGTCTTGCCATACCTGGATGTGCCGCGCGACGTGCCGCTAAGCCCGAAGCTGCTGCAGGCAGCCTACAGGAACGAGGAGACCGCGGAGAGTTCTTCGCTCGAGGATTTCAATCCGGTGGATCTTACCGCCCAGCAGGGTGAGGACACAGCATCCGACGGTGGCGGCGCCAAGAACGCGAAGGCCGGCGCGAAGAATGCGGCTCCCAAGGACGAGAAGGCAGTGGTAACGGTGGCGCTCGATGAAGGCGGCGACCTGGCCATGCCGGATTTTGCGGGTAAGAACATGCGCGAAGTCACCGAGATGTGCCTGCGCCTGGGACTTGATCCGGCGCTGGTTGGCAGCGGCCTTGCAGTGGATGAGTCGCCGGCGGCGGGAGCGAAGGTCCGGCGCGGCGCTCGCGTAACGGTGCGATTCGACGCCAAGCCGGCGCCTGCGCAGAGCGCGGCGAAGAGCAGGCCGGCGCACGGCGGCAGGAATCCATGAGCACGGGTTTGCATGACGCGGAAATCGCAACGGAAAGCGGCAGAGTGACGGACGGTAACAAATTGACTGTGGCCCAGGTGCGTCAGCGCAGCCTGGCGCTTGGCGAAGTGTTCGCGGGCGCGGAGGCCGCGCTGCCTGCGGGCGCCGCTACGCACGTGATTCGCGGGGTAGCCTGCGATTCGCGCAAGGCAGGGGCGGGCTTCCTGTTCTTCGCGCTGCAGGGCGCGAAGGACGACGGAAATAAGTACATTCGCGACGCAATCGAGAAGGGCGCAACGGCGGTTGCTAGCGAAGCGGCGCCTCCGGCCGATGCGCCGGCCAACGTGGCGTGGGTCCGCGTGGCAGAAAGCCGCAAGGCGCTGGCGATTGCGGCGGCAAACTTCTTCGGTCACCCGGCCAACGCCTTGAAACTCATCGGTGTGACCGGCACCAATGGAAAAACCACAACTACCTCGCTGATTGATTCGGTGCTGCGCGCTTCCGGCGCAGGGACGGGTTTTTTCGGCACAATCGGCTATCGCACGCCGCTCGGAGAATATCCCTCGCCCAATACCACGCCGGAGTCGCTGGAACTGCAGGGCTTTCTGGCGGAGATTCGCGATGCGGGCGGAAAGTTTGCAGCCATGGAAGCGAGTTCGCACGCCCTAGTCATGGACCGTCTGTGGGGCTGCCACTTCCAGGCGGCGGTGTTCACCAACCTGACCCGCGAGCACATGGACTTTCACAAGACCTTCGAAGACTACTTTGCGGCCAAGCGCCGGCTGTTTGCGGGAACCGGCGCGGGGGCACCGGAGACGGCGATTCTGAACGTTGACGATCCCTACAGCGAACGCTTGAAGGACCTGGCCAAGCAGACCCTGACCTACGGGCTCGACCGTCCCGCGGATTTTAGCGTGAAGAAATTTCAATTGTCCTTCACCGGGCTGACCTTTACGGCGCTAACGCCGAACGGCAAGCTGCAAATTCATTCGCCGCTGGTTGGGCGCATCAATGTGTACAACATCCTTGCGGCGATCGGCGCCGCCCAGGCGGCCGGCGTGGCCAACGACGTGATTGAGCGCGGCATCGCGCAGCTGCGGAATGTGCCGGGGCGTTTTCAGCGAGTGGATGCGGGTCAGCCGTTTTTGGTGATTGTGGACTTTGCCCACACCGATGACGCGCTGGAAAATCTGATCAAGACCGCCCGTGAGCTGAATCCCAAAGGCCGCGTGATCACGCTGTTCGGTTGCGGCGGCGGCAAAGACCGCACCAAGCGTCCGGTGATGGGCGAAGTCAGCGGAAGGCTCTCCGACTTGACGATCCTCACCAACGACAACCCGCGCCAGGAAGATCCGCTGAAAATCATCAGTGACATTGTTGTCGGTCTGCAGAAGAGCACCGGCAAATATCTGATTGAGCCGGACCGCGAGAAGGCCATCGGCCTGGCGTTCGATGAAGCGCGGGCCGGCGATCTGGTCCTGTTGGCAGGCAAAGGCCACGAGGAATACCAGATTCTTGCGGACCGCACCCTCCCCTGGGACGACCCGCGAGTGGCGCAGGAAGCGTTGCGGGAACGAGGTTTCGAACCGCCCGCAGAGGAAGCGAGGCAGGGCGGGCCAGGGATTGGCACCTAGCGCGCAGAGGTAAGAGGTAGCCCGGCGCGACAGGGGTCCGGCGATGCCAGCCGGAACAGGCCAGCGGGATCGGCGGGTAGCAGGCTGCAATTGCCCGCGCGATGCAGGAGGGACCCTGAGCACGAGGCGAACCTTGGGTTACGCCCGTAAGGCGAACCCGCTGAGGTATTTATGCGGTGGACGATTGCACAAGTGGCTGGCGTTCTGGCGACGCGGCCGGGAACGGAACTCGATCCCGTGGCCCGGCTGGCCGGCGTCTCGATTGACTCTCGCACGATACGTCGCGGCGAGCTGTTCGTGGCCATCCACGGACCGCGTCACGACGGACACGATCATCTGGCGGGGGCGTTCGAGCGCGGGGCCATCGCCGCGCTGGTCGCTGCCGACAAGCTGGGCGGGCTTCCGGACGAAATTCGCGGCAAATGCTTGCCCGTCGCCGACACCTTCCTGGCGCTCAAGCAGCTGGCCAGGGCGGTGCGCGAGGTGTGGGGCGGCAAAATCGCCGGAGTCACGGGCTCGGTCGGAAAAACCACGACCAAAGAGATCCTGGCGGCACTGCTGGGCGCGCGGTACCGCGTTCTGAAGTCGGAAGGTAACTTCAACAACGAATACGGCTTGCCGTTGACGTTGTTCCGGCTGGACGAAACGCACGAAGCCGCGGTGCTGGAAATGGGGATGTCGCGGCGCGGCGAACTCACCCGGCTGGCCGAGATTGCGCGGCCCGATGTTGGCGTGGTGACCCGGGTGGCGCCTGCGCACCTGGAATTCTTTGCCTCGGTGGATGAAATCGCGCTGGCCAAGCGCGAACTGATCGAAGGGTTGAACGGAAAGGAATCCACCGCGGTGCTGAACGCGGACGACGCCCGCGTGGCGGCGTTTGGCGCCGTAGCGCCGGGCCGGGTAATTACCTACGGCATCGAGCAGCCGGCATTTTTTCGCGCGGAGAACATCGAAGACCGGGGTGCCCTGGGCACGACGTTCGACTATCTGAGTCCGGAGGGACGAGTGCGGCTGGAACTGGCATTGCCGGGGCGGCACGTGATCGGCAACGCGCTGGCTTCGCTCGCGGCGGCCAGCGTTTGGGGCATTGGCATCGCGGAAGCGCAGAGCGTGCTGCCACAGTTGCGCCCGCCGGCGATGCGCGGCGAGCTGCTGCAATTCTCGAATGGAGCGGCGCTGATCAACGACAGCTATAACTCGAGCCCGGCCGCCTTGCACGCCATGACCGCACTGCTTGCGGCAACTCCCGGATTCCGCCGCAAGATCCTGGCCGCGGGGGAAATGCGCGAACTTGGGCCGGAATCGGCGGCGTTACACCGCGAGGCCGGCGCCTTCGCAGCACGCACCGCGGTGCTGGATTGGCTTGTCGGTGTAGCCGGCGACGCGGCGCAAATCATCGAGGGCGCGATCGCGGCAGGCTTTCCGCGCGAGCGCACCAGCTTCTTCGCGACCTCGGACGAAGCCGCGGCATTCCTGCAGGAAAAGATTCAGCCGGGCGACCTGGTGCTGGTGAAGGGCTCCCGCGGCGTCAAGATGGAACGCGTCGTGGAAGCGCTTCTGGTGAAGCACGGCGCCGGCAACCTGAAAGAGGAGGTTCAGCACTAGATGCTTTACTACCTCCTCTACCATGTCCTGCAGAAATTTTTCAGCCCGCTCAACGTGTTTCGCTACATCACGGTCCGCACCGCCTATGCCAGCTTGACCGCGATGTTTCTGGCGCTGGTATTCGGGCCGTGGTTGATCCGGCGGCTGCGCGAGCTGCAGATTGGCCAATACATCCGCGAGGAAGGGCCGCAGGAGCACAAGAAAAAAGCCGGCACCCCGACCATGGGCGGCGTGCTGATTGTGCTTTCCACCGCCGTTCCCGTGCTGCTCTGGGCCGACCTGACCAATCCCTTTGTGCTGCTGGCCTTGTTC
>DATKLU010000014.1:0-30303 GCA_035542235.1 Dongiaceae bacterium | reverse complement strand
GGCTGCGCGGCGCTTGGCGCTCAGGCGCAGCAACTGACGCACGGGCAGCCGCCCAAATTGCCGACGCCCTTTTCCACGCCCTCGGCAGGGAACGCGCCGGACAAGACCGAAGCCCCGGCGGACTTTCTCCCGACCGTGCCGCCCGGCTTCAAGATCAACGTTTTCGCGCGCGACTTCAAAGGTCCGCGGCTGATGACCATCGCCCCCAACGGCGATATCTTCCTCGCGGAAACCGGCGCCGACCGGATCGTCATCCTGCGTGACCCGCAGCATACCGGTAAGGTGACCGAGCAGGTCGTGTTTGCCACCGGCCAGACCCGCGTCTTCGGCATCGTTTTTCACGATGATTACGTCTACGTCGGGAATATGACCAGCCTGGTCCGCTTCCAGTACAACCCGAAAACCTCGGTCCGCCTCAGCGAGGGCGAGAAGTTGATGAGCTTTCCCGGCGGCGGGCACATTACGCGCAACCTGGCGATCACCGCGGATGGGAAGCACTTGCTGATCGCGGTTGGCTCCGGGAGCAATATTGACACCGGCGAACCTTCCATCCGCGCCGCTATCACGATTTGCGATCTGGACGGCAAGAACGCCCGCCTCTACGCCACCGGGTTGCGAAATCCCGTCGGTCTGGCGATCGAGCCCAAGACCGGTATTCCCTGGACCACCGTCAACGAACGCGACGGCATGGGCGACGATTTGCCGCCGGATTATTTCACCAGTGTCCAGGACGGCGGTTTCTACGGCTGGCCCTATAGCTATATCGGCAGCAACGTGGATACGCGCGTGAAGCAGGAGCATCCCGAACTGGTGTCGCGTGCAATCGTTCCCGATGTGCTGCTCGGTCCGCACGTCGCGCCGCTGCAGTTCGCGTTTTATACCGGTACGCAGTTCCCGGAGAGCTATCGCGGGGGAGCGTTCGTTGCCGAGCACGGTTCGTGGAATCGCGCGATCCGCAATGGCTATCAAGTGGCGTTCGTGGCTTTCAAGGACGGCAAGCCGTCCGAACCGCCGGTCCCGTTCCTGAGCGGCCTGATTCCCGACCCCAAGGGCAAAGTCGTGTCCGGCCGCCCGGTGGGCGTGGTCGTCACACCGGATGGTTCGCTCCTGGTTTCCGATGATGGGCTCAACCTGATCTACCGCGTGAGCTACGCAAAGTAACCCGCGCGCAAGAACAGAATCGCGGGCGCCCGATGTTTCAGAGTTGTAACCTTTTGTTCATAGCGGCGAAATGCGGGGCGGGGTAACCTCGCCAACTTATGCAACCCGCCAAACTCGAAATCGTCAAGGAACCGAACGGCAACGGAACCCTCGTCGCCAAGCTCAACGGCAAACTCAGCCTGGAAACCGTAAGTGGCTTCCTGCAGGATTTGCGCGCGGAGGACGCCGAAAAGCTGGTACTGGATATGAGCGGCGTAAGCTTTCTCGATTCGGCAGGTGTGGGCGCTCTGGTGCAATTGTTCGTGCACCGGAAGAACGGCTCGCGCAAGCTGGCCCTTGCCGCGTTAACCACACAAGGCACGGCCGTGATGCAGGTCTCCGGATTGACCAAACTGCTGCCAACCTTTGCGACCGTTCAGGAAGCCTCGGTCTAGCCCCGCCAATCACGTACCGGGGCTGAGGCCCCGCCGCTACGGCTTTGTTGACGTGGATTGTAGACTCAGGCGTTTGCCCGGGGGCTTCCGTTTACTTGCTAGCGCGGGTTCCAATTGGGGTGTGCGGAAAAGAGCCCGTCGCCGACACCGATCTGGAACGCAACCACCAGGCCAAAAACCAGACTGACCACACCCGTGGCCGCGATCAATCCTCTGTTCAGCCAGGCGAAGCGATTGCCCGCCAGCGTGAACGGCACCGCAAACGCGGCGGTCAGCAGCATCATTCCCGCGATGGTACCCACTCCAAAAATCAGCAGGTACAGCACGGCCCACTTGGCGTCGCGAATCGTGCCGAGCACAAGCAGCGCCACTGCCGCCGAGCCGGCAAGGCCATGCACCAGACCGACCAGCAGCGGACGAATCGAATGGAACCAACCCAGGCCGCGAAACGGCGCCGCGAGCCAGTGCGGAGGTTCGACCTCTTCGCCGTGATGGTCGGCGCCGGGCGCGTGGGAATGCACATGCGCGTGGAGATGGCTGCCGTGACTATGAACGTGGGCGTGCTCGCCGTGATGCCGCGGGTGCGCGGGCGAAAGCTTTTCACTGATCCAGCGCATCGCACCGGTCAGGTTTAGTACGCCCAGAAGAATCAGCATCAGCGCGACGGAGAATTCAAGCGCGAGACCGAGGCGCGCGGGAATAGCCACTCCAAAAAGTATGATGGCCGCGCCAACCGCAAGAATCGTTAGCGTATGCCCGATGCCCCAAAGCGCCCCGATCCAGCCGGCGCGAAAAATGGAGCGCTCGCGGCTCACAAAAGTAGAGACGGCGACGACGTGATCCGGGTCGGTCGCGTGGCGCATGCCAAGCACGAAGCCGATGCCGAGAATGAGGAGGACGCTGGTCATGAGAGGAGATTCACCATGGACAGCTTATCGTTGGCAGCGCCCGTAGGGAAGAAGCTTCCTGGCCCGGCAGCAGGCCGGCGCTGCGCCGCCGCCCGTCCCACACCGTGATTTTACAAGAGCGCGCTTGACCCTGACGAACCGCGGGCCTACGCTTTTCTCACCCAGTTGTTTCTTCGCAGCAGCCTGGACAGGTCCCAGGGGTATCTTGATGCGTAGACTTTCCGGATTGATTCTCGCCAGCGGAATTCTGATTCCGGCGGCTTGGGCACAGAAGCCGCCGAGCCCCTCGCCTCCCCCTCCCACCGCGCCTCCGCCGGTTTCGACCCCGCGAAACAACGTGCCGTTTTCTCCGAATGCTCCGCAACCCTATTCCCTGACGGATCTGGTCTTGTATCTGTCTGGTAGCGTGAAAACGGATGACGGCACGCCTTTGCCTTCGAACGTGCTGATCGAGCGAGTGTGCAGCGCGCGCATCCGGCAGCAGGTGTACGTGGATACCGGCGGCGGTTTCAATATGGACCTGGGGACCATGGCCCAGCAGACCGTGGACGCCAGCGGAGACAGCAGCGCCGAGATCAACCCCGGGACAAATCCGCAGCTTGCGGCCCAGGGGCAGGGCATTCCTCGACAGGCCCTGCTCAACTGCGAATTGCGCGCTTCGGTCGCCGGATTCCGCTCGGACACGATTTCGCTTTCCAACGTGATGCCTTCGGCGAAAACCGTGAATATCGGCGCAATCGTCGTGCATCGCGGAGAAAAGGTGCAGGGGCAGACGCTGAACGCCAAGGCCTACCGCGCGCCGAAGAATGCGATTCGGGCCTACGAAAAGGGGCTGCAGGCGCAAAGAGCCGGCAAGCTGCCGGAGGCCCAGCACAACTTCCAGGAAGCCGTGAAGATTTATCCGCAGTACGCCTACGCCTGGTATTCGCTGGGTGAGGTCTTGCAGAAGCAGACCCAGAAGGACGCGGCCAAATCGGCGTTCGAACGCGCCATGGAGAGCGACAGCAAATTTCTACCGCCTTGCCTCGCTCTGGCCTCCCTGGCCTACGAGCAAGAGGACTGGCATCAGGTCCTGGGGCTGACGCGGCACATCCTGAACCTGGACACTCTGGACTACGGCAAGATCAATGGCTATGTACTGGACCTCGATAGCCTGGATTATTCGCTGGCGTATTTTTACAACGCGGCGGCGAATTTCATGCTGGGCCGCATAGAGGAGGCGGAAAAGAGCGGCTTGCAGGCCGAACGCCTGGATGTGCGCCCGCTGCACCCGCAATTGCGCCTGCTGATGGCGGCAATTTTTACGAAAAAGAACAACTATGGCGGCGCGATGGAACAGCTGCGCGAATACCTGAGAATTTCGCCGAACGGGCGGAGCGCCCCGCAGGCGCGGGAACAACTGGCGCAACTGGAAAAGATGAATGTGGCCCAGCCGCCGGACCGGAAAGCCATCCCGAACTGAACGCGACGCCTGGCGCGCGCGGGCGGTCAATCCACTTTCAGCAAACGAATGAGCTCGGCGGCGGCGTGGGGCAGGCGAGCGCCGCGGCGCGAGACCAGATAGACGTGGCGCGGCAGGTTGAGCTGCTTCACCTTCACTTCCTTCATCCAGCCGTGATCAATCTCCCAGGCCACGCACATGCGCGGCACGATGGCCACGCCCATGCCCATCTGCACGAAGCGTTTGATGCTCTCCAGCGTGGGCATTTCGATCGGCATGTTCAGTGTGATGCGGTTGCGTCCGAAAAGTTCGATGACCCGCCGGCGAAACGGCGATTCCACGCTGTGGGCCACGAAGCTTTCGCTCTCCAGCTCGCTGACGTCCACCTCGCGGCGCTTGGCCAAGGGATGCTTGGGAGGCACGACCAGTGTCAGTTCGTCTTTCAGGATTTCGGTAGCCAGCAGGTGCGGCTCGCGCGGGACGAACGAGACAGCGCCCAGGTCCAGACGGTAGTTGAGCACTTCGTGCGGTATATCGCGCGAGAACATGCGGTGCACGCGAATCTGCACGCCGGGATGCAGCTGGCGGAATTCGGCGAGTGCTGGCAACAGAGCATGGATGGAGCTTTCGTTCACGCCGAGCGAAAGTTCGCCGCGATTGAGGCCTTCCAGCTCGGAGAGACCTTTCTTTACCTCATCGCGCAAATTCAGGAGTCGCTCCGCGTAGTCGCGGAGCAGGTTGCCGGCGTCGGTTAGCCGCACGGGCCGCGCGCCACGGACAAAAAGGGGCTGGCCGAGGCCATCTTCGAGCTTGCGAATGGCCAGGCTGACCGCCGGCTGGGTGCGGTAAAGGCGTTCGGCGGCGCGCGAGAAACTGCCCTCGCGGGCGACCGTGAGAAAGACCTGCAGTTCGCTGAGATCCATGGGCGGCCTGCCAGCATTATAAGGTAGAATTATCAATTCCAGAACAAAGATAAATTTGACCGTGGGGGCTTTCTCTGCCCTACTGGAGCCTGAGGCAAAGCCCAATGGACGTAGTACGCATCTTCGATACAACGCTCCGCGACGGCGAGCAGTCGCCCGGCTTCTCCATGAAGACCGACGAAAAGATCCGCATGGCGCGGCAGTTGGCGGCGCTGGGTGTGGACGTGATCGAAGCCGGCTTTCCGATTTCCTCGCGCGGCGACCTGGAAGCGGTGCAGGCGGTGGCCCGGGAAGTGCGCGAGGTGCCGATTGCAGCTCTGGCGCGCGCAAAGAAACACGATATCGAGGCGGCGATCGAGGCGCTGCAGCCGGCGGCATCCTCGCGCCTGCATATTTTTCTGGCTACTTCCGATCTGCACCTGCAGGTGAAGCTCAAAATAACGCGGGAAGAAGCGCTGGAAGCCATCACTTCCATGATTCGCTATGGCCGCCAGCACGTCGCGGAAGTTGAGTTTTCCGCGGAGGACGCGGGACGAACGGATATCGACTACCTGTGCACGGTATGCAGGGCCGCCGTGGAAGCGGGTGCGACGATTCTGAATTTGCCGGACACGGTGGGTTACGCAGTGCCGGAAGAGTACGGCGCGATGTTTGTGCGGGTGCGCGAAGCACTCGACGGCGCGCAAGGCGTCACCCTTAGCGCGCACTGCCACGACGACCTGGGGCTGGCGGTGGCCAATTCGCTGGCTGCGGTACGCGCCGGCGTGCGGCAGATTGAGTGCACTGTGAACGGCATCGGCGAACGCGCAGGCAACGCCTCGCTGGAAGAGGTGGCGGTCGCGCTGGCCGTGCGCAAGGAAAGTTTCGGCATCAGCACCAACATCAAGCTGGACCAGTTGTTTCCGGCCAGCCGCCTGCTGACGGAAATTACCGGCGCGGTCGTGGCGCCGAACAAAGCCGTGGTCGGGGCCAACGCCTTTGCGCACGAAGCCGGCATCCACCAGGACGGCATCATCAAGAACCCGCTGACCTACGAAATCATTTCGCCGGAAACGGTCGGCGTGCCTTCGCGCTCGCTGGTTCTGGGCAAGCATTCCGGGCGGAATGCCCTGCGCATGACCCTGCGCGATCTGGGTTTTGATCCGAGCGATGCAGAGCTTGCGGAAATTTACCGGCGCGTAACCGCGCTGGCGGACGAATCCAAAGCCGTGCGGCCGCGCGACATTCTGGGCATCGCGCATGAAGTGATTCGCCGCGGGGCCTCGGCAGTGGCGGCGGAAGCTTCGTCGGCGGCATAATAGCCGCAGCGCAGGCAAACCTCATGAAAAAGTCCATCGTGCTTCTCCCGGGCGACGGGATCGGTCCCGAAGTGACCGCCGCTGCCGCAACCGTGCTCAGAGAGTGCGCGCGCGAATTCCATCACGATTTCACCTTTGACGAGCTGCCGGTCGGCGGCGCCGCGATTGATTTGACGGGTACGCCTCTGCCCAACGCGACGATTGACGCCTGCCGCAAGGCCGACGCGGTGTTTCTCGGCGCGGTCGGCGGACCGAAGTGGGATGCGATACCCGTCGGCAACCGTCCGGAAAGCGGCCTGTTGGCGCTGCGCCAGGGCATGGGCCTCTTCGTCAACGTGCGGCCGGTGAAATTGCTGGAGCCGCTGCGCTCCATGTCGCCACTTAGGCCCGAGCGGCTGGGCGATCTGGACCTGGAGATCATCCGCGAGCTGGCAGGTGGCATCTATTTTGGCCAGCGCGGAAATGCCACGGAAGAGGGCGTGGAGCGCTCCTGGGACACGGAGTCTTACTCCGTGCCGGAGATTGAGCGGATTGCCACGTTTGCCTATACGCGGGCGGAGAACCGCTCGCGGCGCCTGTGCTCGGTGGACAAGGCCAACGTGCTGGCGAGTTCGCAACTCTGGCGGCGCACGGTGACGCAGATGAGCGGCGCCTATCCCAACATCAAGCTGGAGCATATGTACGTGGACAACGCGGCCATGCAATTGACGCTGCGGCCGGCGCAATTCGACGTGATGCTCACGACCAACATGTTTGGCGACATATTGAGCGATGCCGCGGCGGCGCTGGTGGGTTCGATTGGGCTGATCCCTTCGGCAAGTTTCGGCACCGGCGCGCCGCTGTTCGAACCGATTCACGGTTCGGCTCCTACGCTCGCGGGCAAAGACTCGGCCAACCCAATTGGCTCAATCCTGAGTGCCACGATGATGTTGCGCGACGCCTTCGGCTTGAACCTGGAAGCCGAGTGGGTGGAGCAGTCGGTTGTGCGCGTGCTGTCGGCCGGTTACCGCACCCCGGATTTGACCGCCCCTGGCGTGAAACCCATTGGAACCGCAGGGTTTATGGAAATTCTGCACGAAGAGATGCAGCGAACATTAGAACACGCTGAACGTTACGGTTGGGGCGTCTGACAACTCGTTTGTTCCTTGCAAATCGCGGGTCGCGGTACGAGAATCGCTGCCGTCTGCTGAGGGGCAGAAATGCGCAGTCTCCGCCTGCTGCTTTTGGGTCTAGCCTCCGTCTATCCGCTGTACTGGACGGCGCAGTTCTGTCTCTTTTTCCTGCCTGAAGCCCTGTTTGCGTTCTGGCTTGGCCGTCCCCTGCATGTTGTGAGTATTTCGTATTTACAGGCCACGGCGGTGGCCCAACCACCTTCCGCGATGCCCGCGTATTGGGAAGCGCTGGGGTTTGCGGTGTTGTTTTCCCTGCTGGTGCTCGGGCTGCGCGGCGATCGCTTCTTGACGGGCGGTCTGGCCATCGTGATTCTTGGGCAATCGGCGCTGCTGCCCTTCATCAGTGCGGCGGGAGCGGCGGAGCAGTTGGGCGCCGGGGTGACGTTGGGAGCGGGAGCGGCCTTCGGGCTGGTGATTTTTGGGCTGCACCGTATTTTGCGGCGCGTCGGCGGTAGCGGATTGCTGGAACGTCTGGCGTTGCTGGTGTTGATGGCCGTGCTGCCGCAAGCGGCGCTGTGGCTGGCGTTCCGCCTCGCCTATCCGTTTTTTGGGACCCGCTTCTTGCTGATGTTGCTGGTGCCGCTGTATCTTGGCGCCTGCGTGGCAGCCGCCATGCCCGCGAGCTGGCCACGGCCGGTATTTGCAGCGGGCGGCTGGGGAACGGCGCCGTGGAGCGAGATTCTGGCCAGCTCGGCGGCGGCGGTTTTGCTGATTGTGGCGATCGCGTTGAGCACGCACTTCGCGAGCGAACTGGCGGCGAGCCCGCAACGCGATTCGCTGCTTATGGAGCCGCGCCATTCCGCGACGCACGCGCCCACCGAGCCGCGCTCTTTCCTTGCGGCAAGCCGCCGCGGGATGTTATTTTAGGGGTTCCGCGGTACATCGAGCGCTTCCGCAAAAGCCACATACGGCAGGGGATAGCTGCACCAGCGAAGCGCGGAACCCAGGCACGAACAGGTATAAGTGAATTTGCGATACGCCATTTCAATGCGCGAATCCGAGCAAGCCGCGCGCCGCTAGGCATACGCCCGACATGCCCTCTTCTGTCCACCAGAACTCTCCGTCCTTGACCGCCGCGTCGCCTGCGCGTGTGTACTGGCGCGTGGAGGGTTCGCTGCTGGAAATGAGCGCCCTGCGGCAGTTGGGTTTCTTCACCTGGAATTCGCGCAGCTTTGCCGAGCGCTGGCGCCGCCGGGCTGGGATGGCGGCGATGACGCTGTTGCGGCCACTGGCCTACCTGGGTGGCGGGGCCTTTTCCACTCGCCTGCTGTATACCATCCTGCGCGGGGTGACGCGCGACCGCTTGGACCTCCTCGGAGAGGAGTATTTCGAATACAAGTTGAGGGGCAAGCTGCGCCCCGAAGCGGTTGCGGCACTGCGGGCGGTGCAAGAACAGGGGCGCCAAGTTGTGCTGGTGGGGCAGGCGCTGGAGCACGTGCTGCGGCCCTTGGCGCGGCATCTTGGCGTCGCGAACTTCATCGCCAATCGCATGGAGTTTCGCGATGGCGTTGCGACGGGCCGGCTCGAGCCGCCGGTCGTGCGGCCGCGGAGTTTGCTTGCATGGCTGGCCTCGGGCAGCAAGGACGGCCAGATCGCGGCAGGGAATTTGCGGGCGCAGTTGCGGCTCAAAGAGGATTCGGAATTGGCTGCGCTGGTGCAATCGACGGAACGCCCGGTTCCGATGCTGCCGCCCGCGGTGGTGCCGTTCGCGACCGCGCCGGCGGTTGCGCGCCTGAGCGTGCGCAAAGCGCTGTCCGGCAAACACATTCTGATCATCGGGGTTACCGGGTTCATCGGAAAAGTGTGGATGGTGGACCTTCTTGAGCAGGTTCCGGACATCGGGAAGATTTCGCTGCTGATCCGCCGCAATCGGACGACTACGGCGCAGCGGCGTTTTGAAAAAATTGTCGAGGAATCGCCGACCCTCGACGGACTGCAACGCACCTACGGGGCGCGGCTGGGCGACTTTCTACGCGAAAAAATCGAGGTGGTGGAAGGCGACGTCAGCCTGCCGGGCCTCGGTCTGGACGAAGAGACCCAGGCGCGATTCCGGCGATCGCTGGACTTGATCGTCAACAGCGCCGGGCTGACCGATTTCAACCCGGACCTGCGCGATGCGCTCTCTTCGAACGTGGAATCGGCCGGACACTTACTGGATTTTCTGCGTTCGACCGATCACGGCGCCTTGATGCATCTCTCCACCTGTTATGTGGTCGGCATGCGCGACGGGCGCGTCGCGGAAGAGCTGCAGGACAACTACAACCCGATCGGCGTGAAGAATTTCGACGCGGAGCGCGAGATTGCCTCGCTGCTGGAGATGGTGCGGCGTATCGAGGAGCGCGCGGAGAGCGCCGAGCTGGCGCGTGCGCTGCGCAGACAGGCCCTGGGCAGGGGCGGCGACGAGAGCAAGGTTTCCGCCGGCGAGCTGGAAGGGGTCCTGAAACGTAACCGTACGCGCTGGGTGCGCAACAAGCTGGTTCGCGTCGGCATGAGGCGCGCGCAGTATCTCGGCTGGCCAAATACGTACACCTTTACCAAGAGTCTGGGCGAATCGATTCTGGCGCGGCGCGGCGCGGACTTGCCAATCGCCGTGGTACGGCCCTCCATCGTGGAGAGCTCCACCCGCAGCCCGTTCAGCGGCTGGAACGAAGGGGTGAACACCTCCGGGCCGCTTTCCTATCTGCTGGGCACGAATTTCCGGCAACTACCCACAAACGCCAAGAAGTGCCTGGATATCATTCCCGTGGACATGGTTTGCCGCGGAATGAGCCTGATTGCCGCGGCGTTGATCGAGCGCAAGAACGCGCGCATGTACCAGCTGGCAACTTCGGGGATCAATCCTTGCGATATGGGGCGGAGTATCGAGCTCACCGGTCTGGCACATCGCAAGCACTACAAAGCGCAACAGGGAATCGAGCACTGGCTGAAGCTGAAGTTCGAGACCATTCCGGTTTCCAAGCAGCGCTATGAGCGGTTGTCCATTCCAATGCAGAAGGCGGTAGTGTCCGGAATCAACCGCTTTGCCGAGAAGCTGAGCATGAAGAAGCCGCCGTTGGCCCGGGCGGAGCGTGATCTGACGCGCGCGGAAAAGCTGATCGAGTTGTACGAGCCGTTCATTCTGCACAATGAGCATGTGTTCGATTGCGAGAACGCGCGGCTGCTGACCGCGGCGCTGCCCCCGGAAGAGCGGGCCATTTTCGGATTTGACCCCGAGTCCATCGACTGGTGGGAATACTGGATCAACATCCATGTGCCAGCCCTGCGCCGCTGGTGTTATCCGCTGATGGAAGGCCGGCCACTCGAATCGCGCCCGCCGCGAGACCTGGGCTGGGGCGCGGCACCTTCCGCCGCAGCTGTGGCGCATTCCGGAGAGAACCGCTAGCCCCATGGCGATTTTTCTTACCGGCTCGACCGGATATCTTGGCAGCTACCTGGCCACCGGCCTCCTTCGCGGGTATGGCGATGCGCTTAATCTGCTGGTTCGCGCGAAATCTCAGCAGGAAGCGCGCGAGCGGCTGTGGCAATCGTTGCAGCTGCACCTTCCTTTCGCGGAATTTCAGGAATACGTGAACCGGCGCGCACGGCTGTTTCTCGGAGACCTGACCTCGCCGCAATTTGGCCTGGCCGGCGATGAGTATGCGGCGCTGGCGCAGTCCACGGATTCGGTGATTCACTGCGCGGCTTCGCTCAATCGCAAGTCGGAAAAGCAGTGCCTGAACGTGAACCTCCGCGGCACGCTGGAGGTGATCCAGCTGGCACGGCGCGCGCAGGAGCATCACGGCTTGCGGCGCTTTTCCCACGTTTCGACCGTGGCGGTGGCCGGCACGCGCCAGGATGAAGTGGTGCAGGAAGATTCGGCGATCGACTGGGCGCGCTCCGACTACGATCCCTACGCGCGCACCAAGAAGTTTTGCGAGCACATGGTGCACCAGCTGCTGCCGGAGGTGCCGCGCACGATTTTTCGGCCGGCGATCGTGCTGGGGGACAGCACGCGAGCGGAGACCACACAGTTCGATATGGTGCAGGCGTTCAGCGTGCTGGCCGCGCTGCCGTTGCTGCCGCTCAGACCCGGCGACCGCATCGACATCGTCCCGGCGAACTATGTGGGCAAGGCCATCGTGACCATTCACCAGAAGCCCGCGGCAAAATACACGCGCTATCACCTTTCTTCGGGCACCGGCTCGCAGACCTATCGCGAGCTGACGGATGCGCTGGCCCAGGCCGGGCTCGGTTCGCGGCCGGTGTACTTGCCTTCACTTGGCGGAGTATTTTCGGGAACGGTGAACTGGCTGGCGCGGAAGAAGAACAATCTGGGCAGGGGTGCCTCGCTGCTGAAGGTGTTCTGGCCGTACCTGGTGTGGAACACCGTGTTCGACAATTCCCGGGTGGTGGAAGAACTGGATGGGGAAGTGCCCGCAAAGTTTTCCGCTTACGCCTATCCGTTGCTGAAGTTCAGCCGGGAAAACAAATTCAAGTACCCGGCCAAGCCCTGGCCGGGCGAGAATGCCAGCGTGCAAACCGCCGGCGGAGGCGCGGCCGCATGACCGATTTTCTCCTCGTAGCCTGGGTCAGCATGCTGATCGAGCTGACCCGCCTGCAATGGATGCTGGGCGGCGGCACGCGCTGGCAACCGGGCGAAAAGCTGAAGCTGCTGTTTGCCGGGTACAACGGCACGCGCAACACCGGCTCCGACGTGCGCGTGAACGAGATGTTGCGGCAGATTCGCCACGTGCTGGGCGCGGAGAACGTGGATTTCAGCGTGATGACGCAGAGCTTCGATCGCACCAAGGGCTATTTCGAACACACGCGCCAGGTCTTCCTGCCGGATGTTTTCCCGCCCTTCCTGTATCGCGAGACGCGCAAGAATCACGGCGTGGTGGCTTGCGAGGGCTCGATGTTCAAAAGCAAGTTCGCCAACGCGCTGACCACCATGATGATCGGCTCGCTGGGCTTTGCCTCCTCGGAAAACAAGCTTTCCCTGGGATATGGCGCGGAAGCGGGGCATATGGACCAGCTGATCGAGAAAATGTGCGCGCGTTACGTGCACGATTCGCTGGTGATCACGCGGAACATCGAATCCCAGAGCGTGCTCGGCAAGCTGGGCATTTCGACGGAGCTCGGCACGGATACGGCTTGGACGTTCGAGCCGCATCCCGACTCCTACGGGCGCAAAGCCTTGCGGGACGCGGGCTGGGACGAAAAGACTCCGGTGCTGGTGCTTTGCCCGATTCACCCGTTCGTGTGGCCGGTGAAGGCGTCCATCGCGAAGTATCTGGCGCGAGTCACGACCGGCGCATACAAAGAGAGCCAGTACCGCACGGTGTATTTCCACGAGTCAGGCGCGGAAGTGGACCGCAAGTTCAAGCATTACCTGGACAGCTTCGTTACGGCCACGCGCGCATTCACCCAGAAGCACAAGGTGTTCACGATTCTGGTCGCCATGGAGCGCCTGGACGCGGTGGCCTGCCGCGCGATCGCCGAACAGATTCCCGGGTTGCCGATTTTCACCTCGGACGATTACGACATGTTTCAGCTGGTGTCCGTGTTGCGGCAGTGCACCTACATGGTAGCGTCGCGCTATCACGCGATTGTGACCAGCATGCCGAGCCTGGTAGCGTCCGCCGGCGTCACGATGGACGAACGCATCCGCAACCTGATGCGCGAACGAGGACAGCAGCACCTGTTCCTCACCGTGGACGATCCCGAGCTTGGCCCTAAGATGCTGCAGATGATGGAGACGCTGGTGGCGGATGCGGATTCCATCCGAGAGGGCATCGGGCAGACGGTCGTGCGCAACCTGAAGGTGATGGCCCGCATGGGCGTCATCCTGGAAGATTTGATGCGCCGGCAATATCCGGAATTTCCGCTGCGCGAAGGAGTACACGGCTGGGAAGAGTATCTGCCGCCCCTGAGCGCAAACCTGGTGCAGCTGGCCGAGCGCTACGATGTTTCCGCGGCCGCGCTGGCCGCATCCAAATAGTTTCCATGGCAAATTTTCTGCAGAACATCCTGGAACGGCTGGAGCGCTCCGGCAATCGCGTGGTGTTGCGCGAGGTCCGCGACGGGCAGTTTGTTTCGGTCACCGGCAAAGAGCTGTTGGGGCTGGTCGAGCAAGCGCGGGTCTGGCTGCGCGCGGCGGGCATCCAGCCCGGAGACCGGTGCGGCCTGATTGCGGCGAACTCGATTCGCTGGATCGCGCTCGATCTCGCGCTGATGTGCGAGGGCGTGGTGGTGGTGCCGCTCTACCACCGCCAGGTCGCCGGCGAACTGGCTGCGATGCTGCAGGATTGCCAGCCGAGCCTGGTGGTGACCGGCGAGGCTGAGATCAGCGCCGCCTTGCGCGACGCGCGGGCACAGATTCCGCGCAGCGTGGTGATTGGCGATATCTTTGCCGCCGCCGGTTCGGTCGCGGCTGAGGGTCTTTCCCCGGTGCGCGAGCGGCCGGGCGCCGAGATCCTAACCATCATCTACACATCGGGGACGTCCGGCGAGCCGAAGGGTGTGTGCCTGACCGTTGCCAATCTCGATCACATGACCGGATGCACGACGCAGCGCCTGGACCAACTGATGGGAAAGACCAGCGAGCCAGACCGCATCTTCCTTTATGCGCCGATGAATTTTGCGGCGTCCTGGATGCTGATGCTTTCGGCGTTCTCGCGCGAAAGCGAGCTGACCCTTTCGACGGATCTCAACAAGCTCGCCGACGAGATCCGGGTCTCCGCGCCGCATTATTTCTTGAATGTTCCCACGCTGCTGGAACGCGTGAAGCGCGGCGTGGAGGACAACATCGCCAAGCAGAATGGCGCCATCCGCTGGCTCTACCAACGCGCCGGCCAAGCGTGGCAACGCTGGCACGGGGGGCGCGGCGGCGCTCTCGACGGTTTCTGGTACGCGCTGGGGCGCAAGCTTATTTTTTCCAAAGTACGCGAGCGTTTTGGCGCCAACTTGCGCGCGCTGGTCTGCGGCTCGGCGCCGCTTGCTCCCGAAACACAGCAGTTCTTCCTGATGCTGGGCATTCCGGTGCTGCAGGCTTATGGGCTGACGGAAACCACCGCGCTCTGCACGCTCGACGACCCGCGGGTGCCGGTTGAGCCCGGTTATGTTGGCCAGGCGGTGCCGGGAATCGAGATGGCCTTGGGAGAAAACGATGAAATCATCGTTCGCGGGCCGAATATTTTTGCCGGTTACTGGAACCGTCCGGATGAAACCGCGCGAGTGATTCGCGACGGCTGGTTTCACACCGGCGATCAGGGCGAAGTAAACGCGCGCGGCAATTGGCGCATCGTAGGCCGCATCAAGGACTTGATCGTCCTGAACACCGGCCATAAATTTTCTCCCGCGCCGGTGGAAGACAAGCTCACGCGATTGCTGCCTGCCGCGCAACAGATCATTCTCGTGGGCAACGCGCGCAGCTATGTGTGCATGCTGGTTACAGGGAAAGTCGACCCCGCGACGGTGGACGCGGCGATCGCGGCCGTCAATTCCGAGCTGCCGCACTACCGGCAGATTCGCGGTTACAGGATTCTTCCGGAAGCGTTCACGCCGGAAAGCGGCTTGCTGACCGTGATGGGCAAGCTCAAGCGCGACGCCATCGCGCGCCGCTTCGAGAGCGAAATCAACGAACTGTACGGGCGAAAGGCTTCCACATGAAATCGTTCACGGGCAAAGCGCTGCGCTGGGATTGGCGCGAGGGCGTCCTGGAACTGACGCTCGATTTTCCGCCCGCCAACGAAATCGGCACGGTGATGCTCGGCGAGCTGGAGCAGTTTGTAGCGGCGGCGAAACATCTGGCGCCCGAAACCGCGGCCTGCGTCATCGCCAGCGCGCAGAAGAGCGGTTTTTGCGCGGGCGCGAACCTGCGCGAACTGTACGAACAGTCGGCGCAGTTGAACGAGAAGGCGCGCGCCGAAGGCGTGCGCGATTTCCTGGAGCGCATTCACGCCGTGCTCAATTGGCTGGATGAAGCGCCGTTCGTGACCGTGGGCGCCGTTCACGGGGTTTGCTTCGGGGGCGGGCTCGAACTTGCGCTGGTTTGCGACGTGCTCATCGCCGATAAAATGGCGCGCTTCGCATTTCCCGAACTGCGCCTCGGCCTCATCCCGGGTTTCGGTGGTATCCCCCGGCTGAAGCGCGACCTGGGCAACGGATTCGTGCGCGACCTGCTGCTGACGGGCCGGAGTGTCAACGCGACACGCGCCCAGGCGGTTGGGCTCGTCGCGCAACTGGCCGGCGAGGGTGAAGCGTTGCGCATTGCGCGGGCCACGGCGGCGCAAGTCACCAAGTTCGATGCGGTCACCCGCACCGCCGCGAAAAAATTCATCAAGCCGGTTCCGCGCGAGGAGCTTCGCCGCGAAATCGAGATCTTCTGCGAACTCTTTTCCCGTCCGGCGGTGCTGGCCGCCTTGAAAAAATTCGTCGAAGACAAGGGCCCCATGCCCTACCAGCCGTAATCGCAAGGACCGTTGAATTTCGCGATTTCCCCGGGAAAATGCTAAATTAACACTGTTATGCCGACTCTCGAACAGACCACCCAGGAAGTGCTGGATCTTGCCGCCAGGCATTTCAAGTTGCCGGCCGGCTCGCTTGCGCCGGAGGACGATTTCTTCAAGAAACTCGGCATTGATAGCCTGCAAACCCTCGAAATGCTTTCTCTGCTGGAAAATCATTTCGGCATCGAACTCCCGGACTACGAAGTACAGGGCGTCAGCGACTTCAGGACGCTGGCCGAACGCATCCAGTCCCGCCGGTAATGTTGGACCTCGCACAGTATTCTTCCATCGGCGCGGCGCTGAAAGATGCGGTCGTGCGTTTTGGCGTCCAGACCTGTTTGATTGAAGCCGACCGCGAGAAAGAAAAAGCGCGCCTGAGCTACGCGGATTTTGAGGCTTTGGCCTTGCCGCGGGCGCGCGCTTTACAGGGCACGGGGTTTGCCGCGGGCGATCGCGCAAGCATCATCATGACCAATCAGTCCAAGTGGCTGATTTCGGCCTTCGCCATTTTTTATTCGGGTGGCGTGCTGGTTCCCCTGGACTACAAGCTCACGCCGGCCGAGCATTGGCAGCTGCTCCAGCATTCCGGCGCCAAGGTGCTCGTCACCGAGTACCCGATCTGGCGCCAGCTCGCGTCCGCCAGCGGCCGCAACGCAGCCGCGGGCTTGAAGACGGTCCTGGTCACCGAAGCGCCGCCCAACGCCGATCTCGCCGGCGCACTTCGCTGGGAGGAGTTTCGCGCAACGGAAGAGCCCGTCTTCGTTCCCCGAGAACGCAAGGATACGGCCTGCATCGTGTATTCCTCGGGCACCGGCGGCTTGCCCAAGGGCTGCATGATGACGCACGAGAACTACCTGGAGCAGTGCGTGGCGCTGACCTCGCTCTATCCCTTCGCGCCCGGAGTGCGCTATCTCAGCATCTTGCCCACCAATCACGCCATTGATTTCATGGTTGGGTTTTTCGGTCCGTTCACCTGCGGGGCCTGCGTGGTCCATTTGCGCACGCTGCGCCCGGAGTTCGTCCGCGAAGCCTTCACCCGCTACAAGATCACCTACGTGAGCCTGGTCCCGCTGGTGCTGAAGAATCTGCAAAAGGGATTGCAGGCGCGCTTTGAGCAATTGCCTTCCGGCAAGCGCAGGGTGTTCGATTTCCTGGTAGGCGTGAACCGAGCGCTTACCAAGGACGCTCCGCGGCTGTGGCTCAGCCGCGCGCTTCTGGGCCAGGTTCACTCGGCCTTTGGCGGAGAGCTCCGGGCCATCATTGTTGGCGGCGCTTTCACCGAGCCGCAGACTCTCCGCTTCTTTTACGATCTGGGCATTCCGGTGGCGAATGGCTACGGTCTGACCGAGGCTGGAACGGCAATTACCGTCAACGACCTTCGCCCGTTTCGCGACGATACCGTGGGTAAGCCGCTTCCCGGCATGGAAGTAAAAATCATCAATCCCTCCGAAGACGGCGTCGGCGAAGTCTGCGTGCGCAGCAAGACCGTCATGGCCGGCTATTTGAACGAGGCCGAACTCACGGCGGAAACGATCATTGACGGTTGGTTGCACACCGGCGACCTCGGCAAGTTCGACGAACAGGGGCACCTGCACCTTTTCGGCCGCAAAAAAAACATGATCGTCACGGAAGAGGGCAAGAATATTTACCCGGAAGACATCGAAGCGGTCTTCGACAGCCTTGCGGTCAAGGAGTTCTGCGTATTCGCCGCCAACTTCATCTGGCCGAGACGCTCCATGGTCGGCGAACAGCTGGTCATCGCGCTGCATCTGGAAAACGGCCAGTCGTTCAGCGAAGCACTGAAGCAAGACATCATCCAGCGCAACAACCGGCTGCTCAACTACAAGCGCATTCACGGTGTTGTGCTCTGCGAGCAGGATTTCCCGCGCACCGCGTCGCTCAAAATCAAGCGCAAAGAACTCGCGGCGCAGCTCGCGCAACTCGACCGCGACCGCGCTATAATCCCGCTTTAGTCCATGTCCCCATCCAAAGACCGCTTCCTGGCGATCGTCAATCCTGCGGCGGGTGGCGGCAAGTCGGGGAAGCTCGCTGGACCCGCACTGTCCCGCCTGCGCGACCACGGCCTCAATGTGGACGTGATCGCCACCACCGGTCCGGGGCAAGCCATCGAACTGACGCGGGAAGCCTACGAGCAGGGCTACCGGCGTTTCCTGGCCGTCGGAGGCGACGGCACGGCGCACGAAATTCTCAACGGCGTGTTCGCGCGGCACGCCGCACCGGAACGCATCGCCCTCGGTTTTCTTCCGCTCGGCACCGGCAATTCCTTTTTGCGTGATTTCACCACGGCGGGCGCGGAGGCGTCGCTCGAAGCGCTGCTGGCCAACCGCACGCGTCCCGTGGATCTCATTCGGCTGACGCACGCGGCGGGCGAAGTCTATTCCTTCAATATTCTGAGCGTTGGCTTCACCGCGGACGTCGGCGCGCTCACCAATCGGTACTTCAAGCCGCTGGGGCATCTTGGCTACTTGCTGGGCGTCCTGCTGCGTGTCGCGCAGCTCAAGCGTCGCGCGTTCGTGCTGCGAAGCGATGAGGAAACAGAATGGGATGAACGCCGCGCCCTGTTCCTGACCTTCAACAACAGCAAGTACACCGGCGGCACCATGCTGATCGCGCCGGACGCCGATCCTTCCGACGGCTACATCGAATTCGTGCGCTGGGGCCCCATCGGACGCCTGGGGTTGTTGCGCACGCTGCCGCGCCTCTATGACGGCTCGCACCTGCGGCATCCGCTGGCTTCGCGTAAAGCCGTCAAACACGTGGAGTTTCGCATCCCGGTGCCGATACCCGTGATGATCGACGGCGAGATCCTCACCCTGGAATGCAAGGCGCTGGATATCGTGCCGGCGGCGCTGGATGTGTACATATGAGCCGCGCCTGGTACGCCTTGCGCAGCGTGTTTCTCTGGGCCGTGAGCCTGCTGCACTTCGCCATTGCGGTGCCGACGCTGATCGCGCTGGCCATCGTGTTCGATCCCAGGAAGCATGACTGGCTGCAGCGTTCTTTTTGCAAGCGCATCATGTTTTTCTCCGGCGCGAAAGTCCGGGTGGTTCGTGCGCCCGGATTCGATCCGGACACGACAAGTTTCTTCATCTCGAATCACGTGAATCTGTTCGACCCGTTTGCTCTGTACTGCGCCATTCCGCAATTTGTCCGCGGTTGGGAGCTCGAGTCTCATTTCAATATCCCCATCTATGGCTGGCTCATGAAGCGCTTTGGCAATGTGCCGGTGCCCGACGTTCGCCGCCCCGCGGACCTCAAACGAATGTGGCGGCTGACCCGCGACGCGGTCAATGGCGGCACCAGTCTGATCGTGTTTCCGGAAGGCAAACGCACCCGCAGCGGCTATGTGGACGAATTTCAGGACGGTGCATTCCGCGTGGCCCAGCAGCTGGAAATTCCCATCGTGCCGGTCAGCCTTGTGGGCTCCTTCCGGCATCACCGCACCGGGAACTGGATGTTCTGGCCGTATGAAATCACGGTGGTGCTGCACGATACGATCGATACGCGGCGACTCTCCAAGGAAGATGTAGCGGAGCTGCGCGCGCGGGTGCGCGAGATCGTCGCTCAGCCCGTGCACGACTGGCTGCGGGAAAGCGGATACGCGATCGAGCCGGAAGCGAGCCCCGCGAAAGAAGCAACTGCCGCGGAAACCAGCGGGAAGGAAGAAGAGAGAACTACAAACTGACTTTTACGCCAGGCAGGATTCGTCCGGCGCGCGTCTCCTGCCAGGTGTAGGCGATGCGGTGAATCACCGTCAGCGTAGAAACCACCGCGATCACCCACAGTACCGGCGCCATGCGATTGAACACCCCGCCGATGATGAGCAGCACCAGGCGCTCGGGCCGCTCCATAAACCCGACTTTGCACAAGGGAATCAGCGATTCGGCGCGCGCGCGTGCATAGCTGACCATCACCGAGCCGGCGGTCGCCACGGCAGCCAGAATCACGTACGGCGTGCGTCCACTGACCGAGTAATACACCAGCAGGCCCATATACAGAGCCATATCTGCGTAGCGATCAAGGGTTGAATCGTAGAACGCGCCGAATGCGGTGACGCGGTTCTGACGCCGCGCGACCTGGCCGTCCAGCATATCCAGAAAGCCGGCGAAGAAGATGATCGTCGCGCCCAGGAAGAAGCGCCCCACGGCGAAGCTCACGGCAGCGCCAAAATTCACAAGCAACCCCAGGAACGTCAGCACGTTGGGATTGATGCCGGTGGCGGCGATGGCGCCTACGATTTTGTCCAGCAGCCATTTGCCGCCGGTTCCGATTGCTCCGGTAAACGTTGCCATGAATGGGTGGGAGCGGCGTAGGCCCTAAAAATCCGGGAATCACGCCCACACCCATCCTATCGCAGGCGTCCCATCCCTCGCAAATTGTCGCGCCATGTATTCGCGGGGGCGTTCTGCGCTATCGGCTTTTTTGCATTGACCCGCCGCTTCCGGCCGTCTTACATTGCTCTGGCTTGCAGTTGACCGCGTCTCACCTGGACACTCCTTTGCTCAACGAATTCGATCGCAGACAGTTTTTATCTCGTGGCTTCGCGGCCCTCGGCGCCACCTGGACCGCCGCGCATTGGCCCGCGGTGGTCGCCGCCGCGCAGCACGCGCACAACGCAGCCGCCTCTGCGGCGCCCGCGAAATGGGAGTTTTTCACACCGGAAGAGGCCAGGGAAGTACAAGCGATTTGCAGCTGTATTCTCCCGAGCGATGAGACGCCCGGCGCTCGCGAAGCCGGCGCGGTTCACTTCATCGATCGGGCGCTCGTCACCTTCTCCGTGGACGACCAGAAAACCTATCGCGAAGGCCTCCCCGAAGTGCAGAAACGCCTCAAGGAACTTTTCCCCGAAGCCACTCTTTTCTCAGCCGCCCCGCTCGAGCAGCAGGAAGCGGTCCTGGAATCGCTCGATGAAGCCACCGCCAAGGTTCCCTCGCGCCGACCGCGCGGCGGCTTTCGGCCCGGTTCCGGCGCTCAGGGACTTTTCGAAGTTGTTCGCGTGCACACCATCGCGGCATTTTTGATCGAGCCTGACACCGACCGCCTCGGCAACAAGGGCGGCGTGGGCTGGACGGTCATTGGCCGGGAAAACGCGCACGCCTTCCAGCCGCCCTTCAGCAATATCGACAAGGGCTATCCGGGCTGGCAACCCGCGGCTGCCGCTGAGAAGGGAGGAAAGGCATGAGCGCCGAACTCCCGAAGTACAAGACTTCCGAGGTTGTGGACTTCGTGATCGTTGGCTCCGGCGCGGCGGGAGGCATCCTGGCCAAGGAGCTTTCCACCAACGGCTTCAGCGTGGTGGTGCTGGAACAGGGTCCGTACCTGCGGGAAAAGGATTTTTCCCATGACGAAATCAAGGTGCTGCAGGAAGACCTGCTGACGAATCATCCGAAGCTGCAGCCCAATTCTTTCCGCAAGACGCCGCAGGACAAAGCCAAGCCGCAGCGCGCGCTGGTCTATGGCCGCGCGGTGGGCGGCACCTCCAATCACTTCACGGCCAACTTCTGGCGCTTCCACGAAATTGATTTTATCGAGCGCAGCAAGATCGGCCCCATTGCGGGTTCCACGTTTGCGGACTGGCCCATCACCTATGCCGACCTGGAACCGTACTACACAAAAGTCGAGTGGGAAGTCGGCGTCTCCGGGCTTGCCGGCGCCAGCCCGTTCGATCCGCCGCGCTCCAAGCCTTATCCCATGCCGCCGCTGCCGACCAAGGCCAGCGGCATCATCTTTGAGCGCGCGGCGCGCAAGCTCGGCTGGAACCCATTTCCCGCGCCGATGGCCATTCTTTCCGAGGCGCGCCCGGGACGCAGCGCCTGCGTGAATTGCGGCTTCTGCCTGGGGTTCGGCTGCGAAGTGAAAGCCAAGTCCAGTTCGCTGGCCAGCATGATTCCCCTGGCGGAAAGATCCGGCAAGTGCGAGATCCGCCCCAACAGCTACGTCCACAAGATCGAAATCGATGAAAAGGGGCGCGCAACCGGCGCGGTCTATTTCGACGAGAAGAAGAACATTCAGCGGCAAAAGGCCAAGGCCGTGATCATTTCGGCCAATGGTGCCGAGACACCGCGGCTGCTGCTGCTCTCCGCGTCCAAGCAGTTTCCCGATGGGCTGGCCAATTCCAGCGGCTACGTCGGCAAGAATCTGATGTTCAACACCGGCGCGGTTTCCGTCGGCGTGTTCGACGAGCCCACCAACGACTACAAAGGCTACGCCGTCAGCCGCATCCTGCACGATTTTTATGAACTGGACGCCAATAAGGTCGGCTTCTACGGTGGCGGCGGTCTGGACGCGCGCTACGACATGACGCCGATTGGCTTCGCGCTGGGCGGCCTGCCCCCGGGTTCGCCGCGCTGGGGCAAGGACTACAAATCGCTGCTCGCGCACAACTTCACGCGCACTTTTGAAGTTTTCGGCCACGGCACCTCGCTGCCCGTCGAAAACAACAGCTTCTCGCTTGATCCCGAGTTGAAGGATGCGTGGGGCCTGCCCGCGCTCCGTCTCACATACAAAGATCATCCCGACGATTTGAAGCTTGCCCACTGGCTGGCCGACCGCTCCAACGAATTGCTCGACGCCGCCGGGGCCAAGCAGAAATGGACCTATCCCATCGACGAACAGCAGTTCGGCGTGCACCTGCTGGGCACCTGCCGCATGGGCAACGACCCCAAGACTTCCGTCATCAACCGCGATCATCGCACGCACGACGTGAAGAATCTGTTCCTGTGCGACGGCGGCAGCCTGGTTACCTCCGGCCGCGGCCAGCCAACCATGACCATCATGGCGCTCGCGTTTCGCGCCGCCGACCGGATCATGGACCTCGCCAAGCGCGGCGAAATCAGCGCCTGACGCGTTTCACTGGAGCCGCAGACTCGGTCTGTCCGAACCTGCCGTGCGGCGGTTGTGGTTTGCTACACTCTTGCGCGGCAATCACGAGGCTTCCATGACCGAATCCGGCCGCACCCGCTTCTTCCGTCCGGTGACTCTTCTGCTCATTACCTGCGCCACGTTTTTGGTGGCCGGCGCGCAGAATCCACCCGTGCAAAAGACCGCCGCCCAGCAATTCAAGAACATCCAGGTACTGAAAGACATTCCGGCCGACCAGCTGATCCCCGCCATGCAGTTCATGACGGCTTCCCTGGGCGTGGATTGCGAATACTGCCACGTCGAGCATGCCTTCGATAAAGACGATAAAAAGACCAAGGGCTTCGCGCGGCACATGATGGAGATGATGATCACCATCAACAACGAAAATTTCGAGGGCCACCGCGAGGTCACCTGCTACACCTGCCACCAGGGTTCGCCGAAGCCCGTCGGCATTCCAGCGATTTCCGCGGAAGCCAAGCCCGCGCAGGTCGAGCCGGAGACACTTTCCGAATCGGCGAACCCGAAAGCCGACTCGCTCTTCGACAAATACCTCACCGCAGTTGGCGGCGCCGAAGCGCTCATGAAAATCACCAGCCGTGCGGCCAAGGGCACCGTCACCGCATTCGGCGATCAGAAGTTGCCGGTCGAACTCTACGCCGTTGCACCCGATAAACGCATCTCGATCATGCACATGAAAGACGGCGACAGCGTCACTGCCTACAACGGCAAAGTGGGCTGGCTCAGCGTGCCGGGCCGGGTGCACATGATGAACGCGCAGGAAGCCTCCGGCGCCAGGATGGACGCGGATTTTGCGTTCCCCGCGAACGTCAAGGCCATGTACGCGAAATGGGAAACCAATCCCGGAGAGAGAATTTCCGGGCAGGACACGTGGCTGGTTGTCGGCGTTACGGAGGGCCAGCCGCCGTTGCGGTTGTACTTCGACCAGAAGAGCAATCTGCTCGTGCGCCTGATTCGCTACACCGATTCGCCGCTGGGCTACAACCCGACGCAGATTGATTACGCCGATTACCGGGCCGTGGATGGTGTGAAGGTTCCCTACCGCTGGACGGTCGCGCGCCCCGGCAACCGCTTCACCATTCAGCTGGAGCAGTTGCAGCAGAATATTCCGGTGGACGACGCGAAGTTTGTGCCGCCGCCCCCGCCGGCACCTCCGCCCGCCCACTGATCATGGATTTCTGATCGCTGACCACTGATCCGCGCGACGCTCTGCGCGCCTCAGTCGTGCGGCTTGCTCTCGCTGGTTGCCGGCGCCGCGGCTGGGGTGCTCGCGGTGCCCGCCGGTGTGCCGGCCTTTTCGCCTTCACCATGCGCCTGGGCATGTCCTTCGCCCGGTGTGCCGCCGCCTTCCGGCACCTTGCCGCTGGATTCCGCCTCCGGCTCGTCCTTTTTGTTCAGATACTGCACGATCAGCGAGATGCGCCGGTTGGCTGGATCGAGCGGATCGTCTTTCCGCCGCAGGCGTTGGTCGGCGAACCCCCGCACCTGCGTGACCTGGTCTTCGCGGATTCCGTGCTGCTGCATCAGCCGCCGCGCCGCGTTGGCGCGGTCGGAACTCAGCTCCCAGTTCCCGTAGTTGCTGCCCGCCGCATACGGTTTGGAGTCTGTGTGCCCTTCCATCGCAAGCGTGTTCGGCAGTTTGCCCAGTTCTCCGGCCAGGATCGTCAGCAGCTCCTGACCGTCGGTGCTGATCTTGGAGCTGCCGGCGTCGAAGAACGTGCCTTTCTCCGATTCGGTCAGCTCGATGCGCAAGCCTTCGTTGGTCACCGTCATATCAATGTGATTCTTCAGCTTGTCGAAGTTGGGCACTTCTTTAATCGCGCGCTGCAGCTGTTCCTTGAGCTGCTGCATGTTGTCTTTCGTCACCACAAAATTTTCGCCCGCGCCGCGCATGTCGCTGCCCACGCGCTTGGATCTCCCGGTCGGGTCCTTGAAGTACCCGCCCACCGCCTCCTGCACCTGTTTACTCGAATTCATCAGCCACAGCACGATGAACAGCGCCATCATCGCGGTCACAAAATCCGCATAGGCCACTTTCCACGCGCCGCCGTGGTGGCCGCCATGCCCGCCTTTCTTTTTCTTGATGACGATCGGTGCCGAACTCGCCGCTGCCATGTAGCACTCCGCTGCAACGTACCGCGCTTACGCCGACGGTGCTTCGCCGCCCTTGTCCTTGATCGTTTTCTCGGTGTCCTGGAAGCTGGGCCGCACGTGTCCGGGAATCGCTCGCCGGCCGTACTCCACAGCCACGCTCGGCGGCGCGCCCTTCAGGAAGGCCACGATAATCACCCGCAGCACGTAGTAGTAGGCGTGCTCTTCGTCCACGGCCTTGGTCATGCTCGAGGCGATCGGGCCGATCAACCCATAGCAGAGTAAGATTCCCAGGAACGTCCCCACCAGCGCCGCCGCCACTTTGTGGCCGATCTCTTCCGGCGGACCGCCGAGCGCCCCCATCGTGATCACCACACCCAGCACCGCCGCCACGATCCCCAGCCCGGGCAGGGAATCGGCCATGGTAGAAAGGGCTGCCGTCGGCAGCAGCGCGCCGTGATGGTGCACATCCATATCCAGCTCCATCATCTGGTCCACATCGAAGGGTTCCACGCCGCCGCTGGCCGCCATGCGGATCGTGTCGCACACAAAATCCAGTGCGTGATGGTCTTTCAGGAATTTCGGGTACTTGGAAAACACCGGGCTCTTGTCCGGGGCGTCGCTGTCCGTCTCCAGCGCCATCAAGCCGTCTTTGCGCGCGCGGCTGAAGAGTTCGAACATCATCTTCAGGGTCTCCAGATACTTGGCCTTGTTGTACTTCGACCCGCCGAACGCGCCGCCGATTCCGCCCCCGATGGCCTTCAGGATGTGCAGCGGGTTGGCGATCAGCACCGTGCCCACCGCCGCGCCGCCGATGATCACCAGCTCTGCCGGCTGGATCAGCACCTTCAGGTTGCCGTGTTCCATCAGGTAGCCTGCCACCACCGCGCCGAACACCACCACGATCCCGATGATTACGAACATGCTTTGCCCCCGGCGTTTCCGCGCTCCCCGCTAGGCATGGCTGCTGACCACCCGGTTTCCGCCTGCCGCGACCGCCGCGCGCAGCGCCTCTTCCGCGCGCTGCACCACGCTGGCCGCGGTATCGCCCGGCCGGGCCCCGGCCACGCCCGCGGAGATCGTTACCCGCAGGTGGTCGCCCCACCATTCCGCTTCCGCCGCGCTCACGTGCTTCAGCAGCCGCTGGCCAACGTGCATCACGTCGCGCTCGCTGCACTCCGTGATCAAGCCCAGAAACTCCGTTTCCGTCCAGCGGCCCACCTGGTCTGGCTCGCGCAGGCTGTTGCGCAGCGTGTTGCCCACCAGCTTCAGCACCGCCGCCACGGCGGGCGCGCCCTGCCGCGTGCGCATCAGCTCCAGCCCGTCCACCGCGATGGCCAGCACTCCGAACGGAATCTGGTGCCGGTCAAAGGTCTCCAGGTGCTCGTGCACCAGCGTCTCCATGTACGCCCGGGTCAGTGCGCCCGTCGCGCCATCGGTGCAGCCGTGCGATTGCAGCACGTTGCTGCGGTTCTCCTGCCAGGGCGCCGCCTCGGCCCGGTCGAAATACTCCGCCGCGCCCACCAGCCGGCCCGTTTCATCGCGCAGCGGCACCGCGCGCAGCCGCACCGGGACCGGGTGCCCCGCCTTGTGTCGCACCGTCACCCGCGCTTCGCGCTCCTGGCCCTCGCGCAAGGCCGCCATCAGCGGCAGCTCTGTGCCTTCCAGGCGTCGGTTTGCGCCGTCCACGTGCTCCAGGAAGTTTTCCCCCATGTGATGCCCCAGCACCTGCTGGCTGAGATAGCCCGTCAGCTGCTCCGCCCCTCGGTTCCAGAAGGCGATGCGTTCGTCGCGGCTCACGAAGTACACCCCGGACGTCAGCTCTTCCAGCACCTTTCGGTAGATTTCCGGATCCGTGATCACGCGGCCCCTGCGGCGGCGCGGACACCGCCCCAACGCTCCGTGGCATGTCCGGTGCCAAGCCTCGCGGGCGCATCTCGTTTGTTTGCAGCAGTCCGCGACGCGCGCCGCCCAATCTGGCACGCGATGAAACACGTCCAGTCCCATCCTGAAACACGAGCAGAATTATCAAGCCCGCAGCACGGGCGCGAACCGTGAAACGGGCACCTATTCAGTTCGAATGTGCTCGCGTTGCAGTTTCGCGGAGTATCGAACGTCTGATGTAGTTTGTTATCGCAGCGGTGGGGACAGACGTAAGGCCAGATCGAAGAGCCTGCTTGCGCCGCCGTCGATCGGAAAAAAAGACCGCGGACGAAAACCTCGATTGCCGCGAGTCACCCAGAAGAAAACGTAAGCGAGAACCACGGATAGAAGAGCAACAGGGGCTTCACGAGGGCGGAAACACAGGAATGGTGGGCCCTGGTTGACGATCTTAGAACCTTTAGCGCCACCGAGAGAGCGGCTAATGTTGTGGCTTCCAGATGACCTTGCCCGTCCTATCGATGTACCCAGAGTCTGCGGCGGAGCTTGGAGTGGGACCATCGAGCACGCGAGCGAGACCATTCTGAAATGGCCAAGCCTCGACGTATGGCGGGCTTAAGACGATCTCGCCGTTCTTGTCGATAAAATGCCACTTGCCATCGAGTAAAACGAGGCCAAGCCCATCAGAAAAATCGTCGCAGCTACCGAATCTTGGTTCAATAACCCATTTGCCGGTCTTGTCCGCATAGCCGCAATAAAGATGGCCGTCTTGTTTGACGAGTCCGAACTCCGCCAGACCCTCAGAAAAGTCACTCGCATGCTCGCCTTTCAGTCGCAGCCGGACCTTGCCGGATTTGTCGATGTATTCGAACTCTTTTCGCTCGTCAGCTGCTGTCCCAAGTGTCATTCCGAAAGGAGCAACAAATTTGCCCCTAGTTCTAACCAGCGCGAGACCTTCTGAGAATTCCTGCGCCTGCTTAAATCGAGCACTAATCACAAGCTTTCCGTTGTGATCGACGTATCCGTACCGCTGATGGACCACAACGACGGCCAACCCCTCCGAGAAAGTGCCGGCGTAATCGAAATCCATGTTTGTGATGGTTTTCCCGGTCTTGTCTATAAATCCCCACTTGCCATCGTCGTTCTGAACGGCAGCCAGGCCCTCCGAGAACTTGTGTGCACTGTGGAACTGAGGCTCGATGACGACCGTACCCGAGCGGTCGACGTACCCCCAATGGTAGAAGGGGTCACAGTCCATGCAATTTGGACGAGTTTTGTCCGTGTCGAAGGCCACGGCTCCAAGCCCTTGGGAGAACTGGCCGCACGCACTGAATTCCGCAGGTGTGATGAACTTTCCGGTGTTGTCGATGACGGCGTACTTTGAGCTTCCACTACCGTGCACCTGAACACACGTGCGTTCCTCGTAGAAGCCCCATGCTCCTCCGAATTGCGGAGCGATGATGATTTTACCCGATTGGTCGATGTAACCTGATTGCCCTCCTTGCGTGATTAGAAAGAGGGGATCGGATCCGTTTAGTTGACCAATGGCCGGTGGCCCGGCTAAGACGAATAGGACAAAAGCTAAGAGCGCCTTAGTTCCGGATTTGACGAGTCTCTGCATAGTTCGCCGGTTTTTTCGACCCTCGCATGGATATTATCACCATCAGTCATCCGCGACTGGCTTCCTGCTGGCAGCTTCGATGCGCTCAGTTTCGCGCTCGAGAGGTGAACACAGAAACACACGCAGTGTTCACCCGTAAATATAGGCGTTCCGTTCACCTAGGCTTCATCGCAAGGCTCCGGCGAAGAAGGGACTGCGGCGATTACCTCTGAAAAAAGACCGCGGACGAAAACCTCAATTTGGGCGGGAGCGACCCGGGTGTTTGTGCGGTTTTGCCGCCCAAACCTGCTCACCGGGTCGCTCCCGCCCAAATTGTTTCGTGAATGCGCCAGGTGTTTCGTCTGCGTGTCGGAAGGGAGAAAGCGAAACCAAGAACATTTGAAATAGGGCGCGTATTTTTTCTTTGACAGATTTTTCCGACTTCTTGCCCATTAGTATAAATAGAGGGGCACTGCGCGAAGTCATCCCTCCAATCTTCCTCAGAATTCCAGGCAGCCATGCGCTCTACCTCCGACAGCACCGATTTGTCCGATCTCCAAGGAGTCCAAGGGACCACAGGAGGCAAGTACCTCGCTCCCGATGATTTGCACGCATTGCGCGCGTTTTTCCTTTTGCTCGACGCATGGGACCGAAACAGCAAGCCCGTGGCTCCCGTTGACACGCAGACGGAATCGGCGCAAGGTGAGCGGCACGCGTGCGCCGTCGCGCCACGCCGGCAGAGGGCCGCATGAGACCAGCCGTCTTGTACGCGAGAGTGTCCAGCAAGGATCAGGAGCGCGAAGGCTTTTCCATCCCGGCGCAACTGAAATTTCTCCGGGAATACGCGCAAAGTCACGAGTTCAACGTCCTGCATGAGTTTGTGGATGTGGAGACGGCCAAGACAACAGGCCGAAAGCAATTCGGCGAGATGGTGCGCTTTCTGCGCGATCACAAAACGTGTCGCGTTGTTTTGGTCGAGAAGACCGACCGGCTGTATCGGAACTTCCGCGACTGCGTAACGCTCGAAGACCTGGACGTTGAAATTCACCTGCCCAAAGAAGGGCAAATCATCAGCAAGGACTCAAAGTCACAGGCCAAGCTCGTTCACGGCATTCAGCTTGTGATCGCACGAAACTATATCGAGAACTTGCGCGATGAGGTCCGCAAAGGCATGCGCGAGAAAGCAGTGCAAGGCATTTATCCGAGCCGGCCACCGCTCGGCTACCGGAATAACAAATTGCTGCGCACAATCGAAGTTGACCCTGATAACGCGCCGATCGCGCAACGGATGTTCGAGCTGTACGCGACAGGTTCGTACTCGCTTGCCACCTTAGGTCTGTTTCTCAAAGCCCACTACGGCAAGGTTCTCTCGAAGTGGCATATCGAAAAGCTTTTGAGGAATCCGTTCTACATCGGCACATACGAATGGGAAGGCAAGAGCTATGCAGGCACGCATCCTCCCCTTGTGAGCCCTGAAATATTCACCCGTGTGCGCGACGTGCTGAGCGGCAAAGCGCGGCCTCGCAAACAGATACACGAGTTTGTATTTTCCGGCTTGCTCCGCTGCGCTTACGACAATTGCGCGGTAACCGCCGAATTCAAAAAGCAGAAGTACACCTATTACCGCTGCACGGGTTATCGAGGCAAATGCGACCTGCCGTACTTTCGCGAAGAGGTGATGGCCGAACGCCTCGGCCAGGTGTTGCAAGCGATCCGAATCCCGGATGACGTTTTGGCGCAGCTCGAAGAGTCCTTGCTCTCCGATAAAACGCACGAGGAAACGCTCAGGAAGCGCCAGGCCGAGCGAATCGAACAGCGGCTGGCCCTACTGCGCAAACGGCTGGAGCAATCTTACGTGGACCGCCTGGACGGAAAAATCACTGAGGAATTTTGGGAGGCGAAGTCCGCCGAGTGGCAGGAAGAGGAACAGGCGCTCTTGGGATCCTTTAGAACTCGCAAATAAGGCGCATTCTCTGTACGTTACGCAGACTCCGCAGGAAAAAGC
>DATKLU010000013.1:0-99053 GCA_035542235.1 Dongiaceae bacterium | reverse complement strand
AAAGGCACTGGCGGCGACCATGCCGATCTTGATGTCGTTGACGTCGTTCAATTCATGATTGGCGTTGAATACCTGATCGAGGCGCGGCCGCTCCGGATTCTCGACGTCAACAATGGCGACGCCATCTTTTCCGGCGGAGACGTAGGCGTAGGTGCGCGCGACATAGACGTTGCGGGCATCGGCGAACGGAACGCTCGCGCCTTCGAGAATTTTCGGATGCGCGAGGTCGGTCGCGTCGAGAACGCTCAAGCCCGCACGGTGCGTTACAAAAGCGTAGCGGAACTGCACGGCGATTCCCGTCGGCGCCTCGAGGGGGATCGTGGCGGTGAGTTTCGGCGCGAGCGGATTTTCGAGATCCACGACCGCGAGCGAGTGCGGGGTGAGGATGTAAGCAAAATTTCCGGCGATGACGATGCGCCGCGCGCCGGTCAGCACGCCCTGCGGATTAAAGGCCAGCGCACGTTGCAGGAAGTTGTTCGCGGGATTGCCGTCGAGCAAGGTGCCGACGCCGGGGCTGCGCGACTTGAGATCGGGATTGCCAATGACCACCAGACCCTCTTCGCTGTCGGCGACGTAGAGAAAGCCGTAAAGCAGAGCGATCGGCTGTTCTTCGTTCTCGGGAAGCTGCACGCGCAAAGGATCAACGCCCAGCGTGGTGGGTGAAGCGACAGCGACCGCGTTTTTCGTGGGCACGTAGAATTTTTGCCCGAGGGGCGAAACCGGCGCGGTCGTGATGCGTTCGGAGAAGCCCTTGTTGTCTATGTTGGCGATATCGAAGACCCGGAAGCCGCCGGCGCCCTGTGCAGCATAGGCGTATTCGCCGCGGGCCTGCACATCGAGAACGGTCCCGGGATGTTCGTGGCCAGGCTCCAGCAGGCGGCTTTTGCCGATGAACTTCCGGAAATTTTCGGGATAAGCGATGCGCTGCAGATCGCTTCCATAGATGGCCTCAGGTTCATCGTGTTCGGCTACGGCGATCGCCTGCAAGCCGTGCTTGCCGGTGGCCACGTAGACGTAGCGGCCCATAAAGTTCATGAAATTCGTACCTTGCAGGAGTAACTGAGCCATCCAGGCATTGTTGTCGTTCTGGGCGGAGACATGGCAATCGCCGCACTGTTTGGTCTCTTTGGCGCGGACGGTGTGCGGGACGAAGGTGCTGAACGCCTGCCCCGAAAATCCTGGCGCGGAGATGGTCTGCTGCTGGTAGTAGAGCCATTCGCGATTGGCGTTTTGCGAACTGACAAGCACGGCGCACGAAGAGCGGGCGGGCGCGATGCGATGGCCGGTGACCGTACCGTCTACGCCAAGCATATAGATATCGTCGCGCAGCACCTGGAAGTTGTAGCTGGTGTAGTTGCGCGTGGTGAGACCTTCGTTGTGCAGCATGGGGCGCTTGACGTTGGCGGTCATCTGCAAGTGGCAGCCGAAACAGGTTGGCGTCCAGGAAGTGTGGCAGGCGTAGCAGGTCATGGAGCCGTTGGCGTGGGCCAGCCAGGCGTCATCGGTTGGCACGCCGGAAAGAACCTCGCCGGTTTTGGCGGTGAGCTTGGCGCGCAGCGATTTCGGGCTGAAATGGACGTTGCCGGGAGTGATGGTGTCACGGGTCTGGACGACTTCCCATTCCCTGTCTTGATCGCTCATGGAGCGCTGAATGAGCGTATCGCCGCGCCACTCAAAGCGGCGCAGTCCCCAGGGTGTGCGCAGCGCGTCCAGGCGGCGGCCGCCGGCAGGTGCGGCCGGGCCCGAGCTGACGAGCGACGCGGGTGCGCGAATCGTGCCGTGGCAATCGACGCAATCGATTTCGACCGCGGCGCGGGGCTCGCCATAGAGTTTGCCGTTGCCGTGATTGTCCTGCGCGAAGTGGCAATCGCCGCACTGCATTCCCTTTTCGAGGTGGATATCGGCGAGATGCACGGCTTTGCCGAAGCGCTCGGGATCGTCGAAAGCGATGGTCTTGCCGTCCTTGTCGAGCCAGTTCCCCTTGCGATCATGGGCGAAGACGCTGCGATAGACCCAGCCGTGACCGTGGAAATCCGCAAACTGGGTGGTCTTGAGCTGCTTGTTGAACGCCGCGCTGCCGGTTTCCTCGAGAAATTTCTGGTCGCCCCACAAGCCGCGGGCAGCTGCCGCTTCCGGATTGCGCAGCGCCGTCCGGTAGCGATCTTCCTCAGTGGGATTTTTCTGTTGTGAGGGATACATCTTGTCGCCATCAATCTCGTTGTCCCACCAGGTCAGACCGAAATACGTGGTGAGCATGTTCGTGCCTGGGTGCATATGACAGACCATGCACTGGCTCGAGGGGATGGAGCGGGTGAAAACGTGCTTGATGGGATGGCCGGAATGGCTTTTGGCGATCGTGGGATCCACGGAAGCGCTTTCGCCGGAGTGGCCGAAGGAAGCGTAGGCGCCGGAGTGCGCCGGATCGCGATCGTTGGCGTAAATGACGTGGCAGGCGGAGCAGCCGCTGGCGCGATAGTCGCCGGGATGGTCGTTGGTGCCGGGGAGGGACATCACCGGATCGACGAGGCGCGTTTTCTGCAAGCCGAGGAATACGGGATCGGTGCGCAACTCGGTGCCAAAGCCGCGGTCGCTTAATTTGTCGTCCGGCTTGCCGGGCTGTTCGCCGCGCGAGGGATTGCCGAGCTCGGCCTTTTTCTCGCCGCCGCGCTCGAAAACCCGCAAGACGTTGCCGGGCTGGGAGATTTCCCAGCGGTAGAGCGGCGTGAGTTCTCCCACGACGCCTTTGTCGCGGGTCTCCTGGGGCGTGGGCGGTGGAGCGGTCTTGAGCGCTTGCGGCAGGCCATCGCGGTCGTAACTCTCCCCGAAGCGCGTGTTTTTTGTAGGGATGCCGCCATTGTTGTAGAGCGCGGCGTTCCACAGCATGCCAGTGTGGGTCATCATGCTGGTGGAAACGGCGCGAGTCTCGCTGGCGTGGCAACCCGCGGAGCCGCAAGTTTCGGCGGCGACGCGGAGATCGCCGGGATTCACAAATTTGACGTACTCGGCCGATTCCTTAAGCCATTTGGCGAAGACGCGCGGTTCGACGGCGCCGTCGGGCGTACGAATGCTTGCGTCGCGCGGCTGGATGTGGGCTTTTTTCTTCGCGGCTTGATATTCGGCGGAGCCGGGCAGCGTGCCGGTGGCGATGCCGGAGGAGGCGTCGCCTCCGTGGCAATCCGTGCAACCAAGCTGGACGGTTTTGCTCGGATGCATGGTGGGCTCGTCCATGGGCGAATGGCAGGTGACGCATCCGGCGGATTTGCGCGAAGCCTCTGCGGCGGATTGCCCGCGTGGGATGGCGGGTTCCTGAGCAGGCTTGGCCCCGCCGCGCAATCCCGCCGCCAGAAACACGACCGCCAGGCCAAGCGACGCAAGGAAGGCGGAGTGCCGCGCGAGGCTTTGCCGCGACCGTGGCCGGGTGTGTTGGGGTGGCGTGGGCATCGTCAAAACGTGTATTTCATCGAGCCAAACAGAGAGAACAAGGTTTTGCCGCCGTAAATATCCCGGAAACCGTCGCCAGGGGTAAGCATGGCCGCGCCGCCGGTGAGCACAATGTTTTCAGAAAGCGGCGGGCGGTAGACGACGCCGGCGCCGTAGTCCACGCCGATGGTATGGCGAATGGCGGCTTGAAAGAGCAGTTCTTCAAGCGATTCCGTGCGCGCGAAACGCAGGAAGTTGACGTTGGCAAAGCCCTTCAGTTTGGGCGTGATGTCGAAATCGGCGCCGGCGTTGGCCAGGAAAATCCCGGGGTTCACGAAATTGGCTTGACCTTCATCCTTGCTGGCACGCAGCGAAGGGATGAGACTGCCGGGCGTGGTCAGCAAAACACCCGAGCCGGTGAGTCGGAATCCTTCGCGGTCCCAAAAACTGAAAATGCCGCCGGCAAAGGTGTCGAGATCGAGAATGGAATCGAAGCCGCGCGCGCGTCCATCGCGAGGATTAGCATCACCGCTGGTGTAGAAGGCGGAGACGCGATAGCGCATCCAGTCCTTGTCGTAGGAGACTTCCGCGGCGGCGAGTTGCGCGTTGACGGTGACCGGCCTGCCGGCGATGGGATTGAACGTATCTTCGCCAATGGCTTGATAGAACGCGTGGGTGAGGTTGATGCGGCGGATGTGACCGCTGCCGAGAACACCCGCGTAGCCGACGCGTATGGCGTGGGGGATGGGACCGGCGCCGGGATTCTGGTTGATGACGGTGCCGATGGGCGCGGGGCGCACGAGAAAGCCGTTGTCGTCGTAATGAATGGTGGCGTCGTCTTTGTTCCAGGCCGCGACGACTTCGATGGTATAGCCGGGAAAAAGGAAATCCTGAATGTACACGTTGCCGAGCAGCACTTGCTGGTGGCGGCGGGCAAACGAGTTGAGGCCGCTGTTGGTATTTTTTTCCAGGAACTGGAAATATGCCGCGTTGTACTCGATACGATCGGAGAACAGGTCGCCGAAAATGCGCACCGCGGGCTGCTCATCCACGAAAAGAAAACCGCGGAAATCGGCGTTGAACTGCTGGATGCCGGCGCGCAGGCTCACGAAATCGTAGTTGGGCCCGAGGTCGTGGAGTTTTACTTCGGCGAAGGCTTCCTGCACACCGATGTGCGCGTCGAAGCGGTTGGTTCCGTCGCGGACATCGGGGCCGACGATGCCGAGTTCGCGAACGTGGAGATCGTTGAGGCTGATTTCGGGAGTGATGCGGATGCGCCAGTCCACCGGCTTAAAAGACGCATCGCCGTGGAACAGGTCGAAGGTGAAGCGCAGCGTCTGGTCCACAAACTCCTGTTCGCCGCGACCGAAGAATTCCGGGCTGCCGGGGTTGGCGGAGCTGACGTTGCTGGGGGAAGGAACCCGGCGGGCGTCGAAAGTGGTGTCTGAGGCGGCCGTGATATTCAGAAAAACCTGCTGGCCGAGTCGTGCGGGCCAGATCGGCTCATCGCCTTTGAGACGATTGCGGTTGAAGGGATCGTACCAGTGCGGCTTGGTGTAAACGTACTCGCCCGGAGCGGTGTAGCGGCGATATTCGGGCTGAGCGAGCGCCCAGCGATCGGGAAGCGTTGCGAAGACGTCCCCGGGGGGCGGCAGGGATTCCGGCGAGGGATTCAGGACGTAATGGGGGTCGGCGTCGAGACGGTGGCGAAACTCCCGGTAAGCGCCGCCCGATTCGGTTTCTACCGGGGCGAGCGGAGGACCGAGTTCGGGCAAGCGCGGAAGGCGCGAGCGGCTTTCGCCAAAAGGCTGCGGTTCAAGAGAAATCTCGAGGGTCAGGACTTCGTTGGCGTGGAGGGTGATCCTGGCAACGTACAGCTGCGCAAAGCCCTCGGCGCGAACGCTCAGAGAGTAGTCACCCGGAGCCAGAGGAAAAACCCGGAAAACACCTTCCCCGTTCGCGGTTGCTGTGGTTTGTGCGCCGGAAATGAGCGCACGAAGCTCCAGAAGTGCGCCTGCTACGGGCGGATGCGGATCGCTGGCCTGGGCTGAGCGGACAGCGCCGTCGAGCGCGGCGGTGGAGACAGCTTCCTGGCGGGGAAGGCGAAGTTGCGGGCCCGATTCCGTGTTCTGCTTGACCTCTTGCGCCAAGGACGAGGCCCGCGCAGCGTCGCAAGCCAGTAGCAAAAGAGAAAGCGTACACAGGGCGACCGCGCGGCACAGGAGCAGCCGGCGGCGCAAAGCGCGCGAATAAAATTTCTGCATTGCGATAAGCCTGAGAGCGCCGACAAACACACGAACGGAAGCCAGTTTCAGCTAACAACAGTCCGCCGCACCCGGCAACGGTTTTCCCGGCGGCGTGAGGACAGTCAATAACGGCACCAGGACGAAAGAAATCGTTCACTCATTGGCGTCAAGCGCGCAGGCAACGATTGAGCGCCGCGAACGGCGTGTGTTACCAACGAGAGTGCTCTTTTTCAAGGCAAAATCGCACGCGCTCTACCGGCCCGTGGGTTCGCGGCGCGCGCACGATCAGCGCCGCAGGATGCTGGCGCTGGGCGCAGGACTTGCGCTGATGCTGGCGGGAACGCTGGTGTTTCTGCTGGTGGGTTGCGGCGGAGGCAATCCTGGCGCAGTGATTCCGCCACCCCCGGCGCCGAGTGTGCAACCGCTACAGGTCGCCGACGTACAGAAAATCGTGCAAGCCTCTGTGAACTCTGTGAACGCAAGTATGGTGGTGGCGGTGGTGGATCGCGCCGGAATTGTGCTCGGCGTGTATCGCACCCAGAATGCGCCGGCCGCCGCGACCGGAAATTTCGGCGCGACCGTGGACGCGAACGAGCTCGCCGTGGCGCTGGCGCGCACCGCCGCATTCTTCAGTAACAACCAGGCGCCGCTTTCCACAAGGACGGTGCGATTCATCAGCGGAATTCACTTTCCTCCGGGCGTGCAGAACCAGCCGCCCGCCGATCTCTACGGGATTGAAAACACAAATCGTGGCTGCACCCTGGTGAACGACCCGACATTCCAGAGCAAGCTGCCACCAGCGCAATTGCTTGCCGGAGGGCCCGGGCTTGGCGCAATTACCGGAAAAGCGGACGTGCTGGATTCGGACGCGAACGCGGTGAATCCCGGCGGGGTGCCGATTTTTTATAAGAACGTGGTCCTCGGCGGCGTTGGAGTGGTCACAACCTCGAATAACCTCAATCTAGCGGAGTATGCGGCGCTGGCCGGAGCGACCACGCAGCGCGGCTCGCCGGGCGACAATTTCGGCCCCACCCCCGCGGCGCCGGGAGTCGTGGTGATCGGGGGCATCTCTCTTCCCTTCGTGACGCAAACCGCCTTACCGAATGGATTCGTTCCAGGACCCGCCGCCGGCAGCGGCGGTTTTTTTTTGGGTCCGAACGGCAGCCCGGGGCAGCCGCCGGAAGGCGACTTGATCGTGCCCAGCGCTGGACCCCTCGGCGGTCTCTCTGCGAATGATGTGGCACAGATTCTGGACAACGCAGAGGCCGAAGCGAAATTGACGCGTGCGGCGATTCGTTTGCCCCTGGGTTCGCGCGCGCGGATGGTGATCGCCGTTGCGGATCTGGACGGCACGATCATCGGACTGCGGCGCATGCCGGACGCGACGGTTTTCAGCGTGGACGTGGCAGCGACCAAGGCGCGCAATATGGTCTATTTCAACGGGCCCGCGCGATTGCCGGCCGACCTGAATCAGGTTCCTCTCGGCACGGCAACCACCAATCGAACGATCAGCTTCGGCGCGCAGCCGCTTTTCCCGCCCGGGATTGATGGCTCTTCCGCGGGGCCGTTCTTCAGTCTGTACACGATGGACCTGGCGAATCCGTGCACGCAGGGATTTCAGCCCGGCGCTCCGAACGCGAACAAGAGCGGGATTGTGTTCTTCCCGGGCAGTGCGGGGCTCTATCGTAACGGGGTGCTGGTCGGCGGCTTAGGGGTCAGCGGCGACGGCGTGGACCAGGACGACTTCGTGACGAGCGCCGGAACCAAGGGATTTGAGGCTCCGGAGAATATTCGCGCCGATCAAGTGATGATCCAGAGCGTGCGGTTGCCGTATTTCAAATTTCCACGGAATCCGACGGACTAGTTCTTAGAAAATCCTGAGAATCGTTTACTGATTCGCGGGCCTCCGCTTTTCTCTTTTCTTCCCTCACGCGCTTGCTGCAGAATGTTTTTTGCAAGCGCCGTCCTACCGGACGCGCAGCCCCTCCCTCGATCGCTTCCACGAGATCCCTGCCTTCCCGCGCACTTGCAAGCGAGCTTGCGGGTATGACTTTTCGCACTAGCCTGACTCTTGCCATCGGCGCCGGCCTGTTGCTGCTGGTGAGCGTTGGAGTCCTTTCCTACCGCCAACTGGTGCGCGAGGAATCGGACCAGCAGTGGGTTTCGCATACGCATCAGGTGCTGGAAAAACTGGACTCGGTGCTGGCGCTGGTGCTGGAGCTGGACTCGGCGCAAAACCGCTACCTGCTGAGTAAGCAGGAGGCTGATTACGAGACGTGCCTGCGGCTGGCCACGGTGGTCGAAGCGAGCCTGCACGAGCTCGGAACACTGACCAGCGACAACCCCGAACAACAAGCCACACTAAGCGACCTGACGGCGATGATGAGGCTGAGAACTTCGCTGGCCACCGGTAACCCGCAAGCGGCCGGGGCGAAAGAGATCGCGTCCGGAGACGGAGCGGCCTTGAGCCAGCAGATCCGTGGTCTGCTGCTGACGATGCGCACGCGCGAAGAGCGGCTGATGGGCATACGCCTGCGTCACGCGGATTTCAACACGCGGCGCATGAAGACCATTTTGGAAGCCGGATACGCGATTTCCCTGTTGCTATTCGCGATCGGCGCCTACTTCGGATATCGGCAGATCGCCAAGAGCAAAGCCTTCGAGGAAAAGCTGTGGCGGGCACAGCAGCAGTACCAGCTGCTGTTCGACAGCAACCCCATTTCGATTTGGGTGTACGACCAGAATACGCTGCAGATCCTGGATGTAAACGCGACGGCGATGAAGCACTACGGCTACTCTCGCGAGGAGTTCCTGCGCGCGAAGATCTCGGACATTCAGCCTCCAGGCGAGGACCAGCCTCCGATGATGTCACCGCCGCGGTTGAATGGCGGCAACGGAAAAGTTCATGAGTTCGGGTTGTGGCGCCACCGGAGAAAATCCGGGGAGATCGTGGAGGTGCAAGTCCGTTCCTTCCCGTTGTCGTTTGACGGGCACGATGCGCGGGTGCTGGCCGCGATGGACGTGACCGAGCAAAAGCGCTCGCAGGACTTGCTGAAGGAGAACGAAGCGCGGATGCGCCAGATTCTGGCCAGCATCCGCGATTACGCGATTCTTTCGCTGGATGCGAATGGAATTGTTCTCAGCGCCGGCGGAGGAATCGAGCAAATCAAGGGGTACAAAGAGGAAGAGATCGTTGGACGTCATTTTTCCTTGTTCTACACGCCGGAGGACGCGGCGTTCGGAAAACCGGATGCCGAATTGCAAGCCGCGCGGGAGTCCGGGCACGTGGAAGACGACGGCTGGCGGGTGCGCAAGGATGGGAGCCACTTCTGGGCCAACGTGGTGGTGACTTCGATTCGCGACCAGAGCGGCCGGCTGCTCGGATTCGTGAAAGTCACGCGGGACACCACGGAAAAACGCAGGGCCCAGGAGGAGCTGGTGCGGCGAACGGCGGAGCTGGAAGCGGCAAACAAAGAGCTGGAAACCTTCTCGTACTCCGTCTCCCACGACTTGCGCGCGCCATTGCGCGGCATTGAGGGCTTCAGCCAGGCGTTGCAGGAAGACTACGGCTCACAAATCGATGAAGTGGGAAACAACTACCTGGCGCGAATTCGCGCCGCCGCGCGGCGCATGGGCGAACTGATTGACGATTTGCTGAACCTGGCCCGGGTCACACGCGCGGAAATGCTGCGGGAAAGAGTCGATCTTTCGGGCATCGCCGGGCAAGTGGCGGAAGATCTGCGTTCGCAGGATCCCGAGCGGCACGTGGATGTGAAGATTGCGCCTGGCCTCGCGGCGGAGGGCGATTCGCGGTTGCTGCGCGTGGTGCTGACGAACCTGCTCGGCAATGCTTGGAAATTCACCTCGAAACGCGATGGCGCGCACATCGAGTTCGGCGAGGACCGCTCCAACGGGCATCCTTCGTTTTTTGTGCGCGACAACGGCGCGGGTTTCGATCCCACCTACGCGACGCGGCTCTTCGGCGCGTTCCAGCGGCTGCACACGGTTAAGGATTTCCCGGGCACAGGCATCGGTTTGGCCACCGTGCAGCGCATCATCCTGCGGCACGGAGGAACTGTTTGGGCAGAGGGCGCGGTCAACCACGGCGCCACCATCCATTTCACGCTCGAGCATCAGAACGATTCCGGGGGTAAATCGGCTTGGAGGACAAAGTGATACTACTCGTGGAGGACAACGCGGACGATGAAGCCCTGACGCTCCGCGCCCTGAAGAAAAATAACATTCGCAACCGTGTCGTGGTTACGCGCGATGGCCAGGAGGCACTGGACTATTTGTTCCGCACCGGAGCATTTGCCGATACGCCGCCGGACGAAACCCCCCAGCTGATCCTGCTGGACCTGAAACTCCCGAAAGTGGACGGCTTCGAAGTCCTGCAGCGCATCCGCAGCTCCGAGCGTACCAGGCGGCTGCCGGTTGTCATTCTCACCACTTCCAATGAAGATCTGGACCGCATGCGCGGGTATGACCTGGGCGCCAACAGCTTCGTGCGCAAACCGGTGGAGTTCGATCATTTCATGGAGGCAGTGCGGCAGCTCGGGGTGTATTGGCTGCTGCTGAATGAAGCCGCACCGGTTCCGCGGAGGTAGCTTGTGGCCAGGCAGCTGCGCGTACTCTTCATCGAAGACTGCGAAGATGACACGCTGCTGCAGGTGCGCCTGCTGCGCCAGGCGGGTTACGAGGTAACCCATGCCCGGGTGGACTCCGCGCCGGCGCTGCAAGCGCAACTGCAACATCGCTGGGACATCGTAATTTCCGATCATTCGATGCCCAACTTCCGAGGCACGGAAGCCTTGCGCATGATCCGCGAGAAGGGCGTGGACGCCCCTTTTATTTTCGTTTCCGGGACCATCGGCGAAGATTCGGCGGTGGCTGCCCTGAAAGTCGGCGCGCAAGACTACCTGATGAAGTCTAACCTCGGGCGGCTGGTGCCCGCGGTAGAACGCGAACTGCGTGAAGTGGAAGAGCGGCGGCACCGGCAGCGGCTGGAGGCGCAGGTGCACCAGTTGCGGCGCTTTGAGGCCATCGGCCGACTGGCAGGAGGCGTGGCGCACGACTTCAACAACGTCATCGGCGCGATTATGGGCTGGGCGGACATCGGCGCGAATGCCGCCGAGCCCGCCAGCGACATACAAGACAAGTTCCTGAAGATTCGCTCGCAGGCCAACCGTGCCGCGGGACTGACGCGCCAACTCCTGGCGTTTGCGCGGCGCCAGATGCTGCAGCCGCACAATACCAACCTGAATGCCCTGGCGAAGGAGGAAATCGCACTCCTGCGCAACGTCATCGGAGAACGCATTGAAATCGAGTTGAGCCTGGCCCCGGACCTGCCCACCATCTGGGCCGACGCCGGCCAAATCGAGCAGGTGCTGATGAACCTTTGCCTGAACGCTCGCGACGCCATGCCGAACGGCGGGGTGCTGCGGGTGGAAACCAGCAACGCCATGCTGGACGCAGAGTATCAGGCGGAGCACCCCTGGGCTGTGCCGGGACGCTACGCGATGCTACGGGTCTCGGATACCGGCACCGGAATGGATGCGGACACCCTGGCACATATTTTCGAACCGTTCTTCACGACCAAAGAAGTCGGCCGCGGCACCGGGCTTGGCCTGGCGACGGTGTACGGAATCGTCAAGCAGCACAAGGGCTTCGTTGACGTGGAAAGCGCGCCGGGCAAAGGCACGGCGTTCCGGGTCTATCTGCCGCTGGGCAGCGGTCCGGCCGATGAGCGGGAGCGCCCGCGCGTCGGTTCCCTGACCGGCGGCAAGGAATGCATCCTGATTGCCGAGGACAACGAAGATCTGCGCGAAGCTGCAACGGAAATTCTCGGCAGCCTGGGCTACACGGTTCTGGTGGCGCGCGATGGCGAAGAGGCGGTACACGTTTTCGAAAAGCATGCGGCGGAGATCGACATGCTGTTTCTGGATGTGGTGATGCCGCGGCTGAACGGTCCGGAAGCGTATCTGCGGATGCGCGCGGTCAAACCCGGGCTGCCGGTGATTTTCACCTCCGGCTACGCGCATGAGTCGAACCTGGTAACCCTGCCGCAGCCGGAAAACGTGAAGGTGCTGTTGAAGCCATACGGTTCGCAGGATCTCGCGCATGCCCTGCGCGAGCAGTTGGATTCGCGTACTTAGCTCTTCCCTGCTGGCGTCTTCGTTTTTGTTCTGCGGTTGTCCGGTCGCTTTGTCTTAAGATTGCGGCCGGGAGAAATCGGCTTGGCTATCACTGGAAAATGGGACGCCGCGCTCTACGACGCGAAGCATTCTTTCGTGTGGGAAAAGGGACGCGGCTTGCTGGAGCTGCTGGCGCCGCGGCCAGGCGAACGGATTCTGGATCTCGGCTGCGGGACGGGACAGCTGACAGCGGAGATTGCCGCTGCGGGCGCGACGGTTGTTGGCGCAGACCGTTCGGCCGAGATGGTGGAACAGGCGCGGCAGAAATTTCCAGACCTGGAGTTTCAGGTCGCCGACGCGACCCAGCTGAAGTTTTCGGGCGAATTCGACGCGGTCTTTTCCAATGCAGTGCTGCATTGGGTGCCGGATGCGCAAGCGGCGGCCGCCGGCATAGGGCGGGCACTGCGCCCGGGCGGGCGGTTTGTGGCGGAATTAGGCGGCAAAGGCAACGTGGCCAACGTGGGCCTGGCGTTTTCGGCGGCCATGCAACGAGTGGGAGTTCCGGAGCCGCCGAGCCCGTGGTTCTATCCAAGCATCGCGGAGTACGCGGCGATCCTCGAGAGGGCTGGGCTCGAAGTTCGCCAAGCCCTACTGTTTGACCGGCCGACGCCGCTCGAGGATGGTCCTGCGGGGTTGCGGAATTGGGTTGCGATGTTCGGCGGTTGGTACTTGAAGACGGCCGGAGAAAGGCGCGAGCAGTTCCTGAGCGAGGTGGAAGCGGCGGCCCGGCCGGCGCTGTGGCAGGGAGACCGCTGGGTGCTGGACTACCGGCGGCTGCGGGTCGTGGCCACGAAGGCCAGCGGCGGCCGGGAAGGCGGAACGCGCTAGTGGCCGCCGAAAATCCGCCACAACATCTTGCGTAGCACTTTACAGCCGCAGGGCTCCGTGCTACATTTTCCTCCCGTACCGCCATCTAAGCGCCAGGCGGCTGGGCCTCTGACTGAGAACCTGCCAAACGTGTGTCCTGTCAACAAGATACGTGTGTTGACGGACGGTTCTTGCCGCACGCGGCAAGGGCCTCGCGAGAAGATTCCCTCCATCAGGGAAACGCTTTATCGTCTCTCTTCGCGCGTAGTGTGTCCGGCCCCAAACGCCCCTGGCGTAGCGCGGACTTGAGAAGGGTTCCGGGTGAGCCGCGACGCGGCCGCCATCCGGAATGAGAGAGTCAAAGGGGATATCTTGCTCAAACTTCGGAAAGTCGAAATCACCGGCTTCAAATCCTTCTGCGAGCGTACGGTGGTCACCTTCAGCGGAACCGGGACGACGTGCATCGTCGGCCCGAACGGCTGCGGCAAATCGAACGTTGTGGACGCGATCAGCTGGGTGCTGGGCGAGCAAAGCCACAAATCTCTCCGCGCGGGGCGGATGAGCGATTGCATTTTCAACGGCACGGTCAAGCGGCCACCGATGGGTCTGGCGGAAGTGACCATCACGCTGGAAGACCCGGAGCTCGCTGAGGCGGCGCGGTTCGTGATGGAAGGCGCTGAGGACGGCGCTGAGGACGCAGCAGCCGCGCTGGACGGCGGCGAAGTGCTCCCGGACGCGGCGGCAATGTCCACCCCTGAGAGCCTGGAAATAGCAGAAGACGCGACGTCGGCCGGAGAAACGGCCGCCGTTGCAGCGGATACCCCGGCGGAATCCGCCGAGGTGACGGAAGGCGCGGGCAAACCGGAATTCCTGAAGGTCAGGCGGAAGAAGAAGTCAGAAAAGCCGGCGCTGGTGACCAAGCCCGGCGAAGTCGTGGTAAGCCGGAGGCTTTATCGCAGCGGGCAGAGCGAGTACCTGATCAACGGGCGGGTGGCGCGGCTGCGCGATATTCAGGACATGTTCATGGGCGTGGGCCTGGGGCCGGATTCCTACGCGATCATTGAGCAGGGCCGTATCGGGCAGATCCTTTCAACCAAGCCCATGGAGCGCCGGGCCATCATCGAAGAAGCTGCCGGTGTCACCAAGTTCAAGACCAAAAAGCGCCTGGCGGAAGCCAAGCTGGAATCCTCCAAGGTCAATCTTTCCCGGGTCAACGACATCGTGGTGGAAGTGGAAAAGCAGCTGGGCTCGCTCAAGCGCCAGGCCGCCAAGGCCCGGCGGTATTCGGAAATCCGCGAACAGATGCGCGGCATCGTGCGGCAAATGCTGGCCGGCAAGGCGCGCGAGTTGGAGGGCGAGGCGGAGCGCATCGCGACCGAGCTTTCCGTGCTGAACGCGGCGGAAGCAGAGCACGCGCAGCTGATCCAACAGCAGGAATCGGACCGCGAGCAGCTCACGCAGCGCACGTATTCGCTGGATGCGGAAATCCGGCAGAACCAGAACGCGCTAAACCTGACGGCACTGGAGGCGGACCGCGCCGAGAACAAGATCAGCTTCAATGCGCAGCGCGCGAGCGAACTGGAAACGCGGCGTGCGGAGCTTGCCGGAGCGATGACCGAGGTGCGCACGCAATCGGCGGAATGGGAAGCGCGCTCCGGGACGCAGCGGCAGAGCGTGGCCATGCTGCGCGAAGAGGCGGCGGGACTCGCGAGCCATGTGGAAGAGCTGCAGGCAAGCGCGCAATCGCGCCTCGCGCAGATTTCCGAATCGGAGGCGCGGATCGCGGCACTGCGCCGCGCGGCGACGGCAGCCAGCGAAAGCCTGCTGCAGCTGCACGGCGTGCAGAAGCAGGCAGAAGAGGCGCTGGTACACCAGGGCGAAGCACTGCGAAGGCGCGAGGCCAACGAGCACGACCTGCTCGAGACCTCCATTCGCTTGCGGGGCGATGCGGAGGATGCCGCCTACGCGTTGGAAACGGCCGTCGCCCAGGCCGGCACGCTAAAGCAGGAAGCCGCGGCCTTGCAGGCTTCCATCGCCGCATTGCGCAGCGAGCGGGAAGCGCGCGGCAAACAATCGGAGGCCCTGCGTGATTCGCTGGCCGCGGTGCGCGCGCGCCACGAAACCCTCACGCAGATCCTGAACGACCGCTCGTACACCGCCGACGCGGTGCAAAAGCTGTTCGCGGCCAACGAGCGCGGCGCCAGCCAGGAATTCCGCGCCGTGGGCGTGCTGGCAGACTACGCCGAAGTGCCGCAGGAGCACGAAGGAGCCATCGAACAGTACCTGCACGACGAACTGGAATACGTGGTGGTGGAAACGTTCGATCACGCGCGCGCGGGCGTCTCACTGTTGCGGGACGAGGTCGGCGGGCGGGCAACCTTCTTCGTTGACTCCACCAGGAACTTGCGGGTGGACGACTACGAACCGATCATTCCCTTCCGCGCCGAAGACGGGGTTTTCGCCCGCATGGATAAGCTGGTGGAATTCCGCGATCCGTTGGGGCCGGCTGCCAAGCAGTTTTTGCCCCGGCTGCGCGGCGCCTATCTGACCGACTCGGCCGCGGCGGCGGAAAAGCTGGCGCGGGAAAATCCGCAGTATGCCTTTGTGACGCCGGACGGCACCACCTACCAGGGGCGCATGGTCACCGGTGGAAGGCCCGACGAGGCCGGCCCGCTTGGAATGAAACGGGAGCTGCGCGCATTGGACGCGGAAGTTGCGGCTCTGGAAGCGCGGGCCGTGGACATGCAGGCGGAAATCGAGCGCATCGCGGCGGAAATGCTTACGGCAGAGCAAGCCCTCGCGGCGCTGAACGAAAAGCAGCGGGAGGCGGACCGCGAGGTCATCAGTTCGACGCACCGGCACCAGCACACCCAATCCGAACTGGCGCGGCTCGGCCTGGAGCTGACAATTTGCCAGAACGACCTGGCGCGACTGCGCAGCGACGTCGCGGAAGCGCAGAAGCGCGCGGAACGCGCCAAGGCCGAGCACGAGACGGCGGCGATGAGTCGCGCGGAGGCCGAATCGGAAGGCGCGCTTTTGGTGGAAACGCTGGCCAGCTTGCGCAGTTCAGTCCAGTCCGAACAGGACGAACTTGCCGCGGGTCGCGCGGAGATGGCCGCACGGCAGGAACGCCTGGCCGCCGCCGAATCGATCGCCGCGCGCCTTGCGGAGGAGCGCAGCGAGCTGGACCGGCGGGAAGCGGCGCTGACCCAGCAGTTCACGGCCATCGGCGAAGAGGCGACAGCGCTGGCGATCCAAAGCGAAGAACTGGCGCGGCAACTGGAAGGGCTGCGGACAGAGAAGCGCCGCCTGGAAGTGTGCCAGCAGCAGCTGGAGCAGGAGTGGGAGGAATCGCGCACCCATCTGACGCGCATGGAAGACGGCCTGCGCATGCGACGCCAATCGCTGCAGGAGATCCGCGAGAAGCGCGGCCACGCGGAAGTGCTGAACGCGAAGAACGAGAGCGACCGGCAACACTTGCGGGAAACGTGCATGAACGAAGTCAACGCCCAACCGGAGGACCTGATCGCCAGCGAGGCGGTGTTCATGAGCGGCGAAGAACTGGCCGCGGCGGAAGCGAACTACCGCGAGATGAAGCAGCGCATCGAATCGATGGGCGCGGTCAACATGATGGCGCTCGAGGAATTCAACGAATGCGAGCAGCGCTTCAGCTTCCTGACGCGGGAGCGCGACGACCTGCTGCAATCCATCGCGGATACGCAGCAGGCCATCGCCGAGCTCGATCTGATTTCCAGGGAAAAGTTCGAGCAGGCGTTCAACGCGATCAACGGCAACTTCTCCGGCGCGTTCCACGCGATTTTCGGCGGAGGCATGGCGGAGATGCGTCTGACCGAGCCGGACAGCTCGGGCGACGCGGGCATTGACGTGGTGGCTTCGCCTCCGGGCAAGCGGCTCCAGAACGTTCTGCTGCTTTCGGGCGGAGAAAAGGCCATGACCGCGCTGGCGCTGCTGATCGCCATCTTCCGCTACCAGCCGAGCCCCTTCTGCATTCTGGACGAAGTGGATGCACCGCTGGACGAAGCCAACGTCGGGCGCTTTACCAAGCTGCTGGGCGACATGAGCGCGCAGACGCAATTCATCGTGGTCACGCACAACCGCAAGACCATGGAAACCGGAAGCGTGCTCTACGGCGTGACCATGCAGGAGCCCGGCGTTTCCAAGATCGTCAGCGTGCGCTGGGAAGGCGAAGAGACCCCAAGCCCGAAGAAGGCCGCGGCGGCAACCGCGGCGTAAGAGCTGCGAACCAGGCCCGCTGTGGTTTCGCGCGCAAGCGCCGCCGCACGCCGTGCTGCCGGCGTCCAATTGGCAAGACTCCCCATCGGCTGAGCGGCTTGGCGTTCGCGGGACGGTGCGCTAGAATCCCTCCCCTGTTCCTTGGGAGAAGTTTTCTGTGTCCTCCGCCGCCGCGATGACTGTCCTTCGAGAAACCAACTTTCCCGGCCTGCCGCCCAGCGCGCGCGGCAAAGTTCGCGACATCTTCGATCTCGGCGACAAGCTGCTGATCGTCGCCACCGACCGCATTTCTGCGTTTGACGTGGTCATGCCAACGGCGATCCCGGACAAAGGCAAGGTCCTGACACAGATTTCGCTGTTCTGGTTCGATCTGCTGAAAGATGCGATCCCCAACCACGTGCTGAGCGCGACCGAGTTCCCCGCCCCGTTCCATGCGTATCGCGAACAGCTTGCCGGCCGAAGCATGGTAGTGCGCAAAACGCAGCCGCTCCCGATTGAATGCGTGGTGCGCGGCTATCTCAGCGGTTCGGGGTGGAGAGAATATCTGGCGTCGGGCACGGTCTGCGGTATAAGGCTGCCCGCGGGTCTGCGCGAATCGGACAAATTACCGGAAGCGATCTTCACGCCGGCGACGAAGGCGGCCACCGGCCACGATGAAAATATCGCGTTCGAGCACGCGGCGGAAATGATCGGCAAGCCGCTGGCAGAAAAGGTTCGGGCAGTCAGCCTGGAAATTTATCGCCGCGCCGCAGAGTATGCCGCCCCGCGCGGCGTGATCCTCGCCGACACCAAGTTTGAATTCGGATTGCTCGACAACGAACTGATCTGGATCGATGAAGCTTTGACGCCAGACTCCTCGCGCTTCTGGCCGGCCGCGCAGTACGCGCCCGGCGGACCGCAGCCTTCCTTTGACAAGCAGTTCGTTCGCGACTACCTGGAACGCATCCGATGGCCCAAGACCCCGCCCGGACCGGAACTGCCCGCGGACGTGGTGGCGGCAACACGCGCCAAATACCGCGAAGCCTATCGCATCCTGGCCGGGCACGAACTGGCGTAAACCGGCCCTGAAGAGGAATTCGCACGCGGAGAGTGCAACCGTGAAGGACCAACTGGAAGGTTTAGTGAGCCAAATGGTGGAACGCGGCATCCTGTTCGAGGAGGCCGTGGGAGAATTCGAAAAGCGCTTCATCAAGCGCACCTTGGAGCGCGCGCAGGGCAACCAGTGCCGCGCCGCAAAGATGCTCGGCATCCACCGCAACACACTGAGCCGCAAGATGGGCGAGTACAAGCTGGAGCACCGGCGAAGATGAAGGCCGAAAAACGGAATTCGGCCACCGGCCCCAACGAGATCGGCTGCGGAAAATCAGAGTTACAGTAAAAGAAAAAAGGCCCGCTGCGACGCAGCGGGCCTTTTTGTCGGTGCCGTAGTTCGGCTCGCGAATCCCGGCTTAGTGGGATTTTGCAGCCGGCTTCTTGGCCGCCGGACGCTTTGCCGGAGTGGCCTTCTTCGGCGTCTCCTTCGGCAGGTCTTCGGCGTTCACCTTGGCTTTATCCCAGTGCAGCATGAAGGCTGGATCGGGATCGAACGCGACCAGAGTGCCGGTGAAGCGCGGCGTCGGCGTGGCATCCTTGTCGAGCTTTGCGGCCTCCGGCTGGTCGGTGACCTTCACTTCCATGTTGGGAGTGGTGGCCGCGTCAAATTCAGCCTGGTTGGTGACGAAAGCTTCCTTGAGCACAACGGGATCGGTTGGGGCGGCAGGGGCAACCACTTCCATGAGCTTGCCCGGGACGTCGGGGAATTCCAGGCCGCAGGCCGCCAGCCAGGTCACTTTGGCTTTGTCGCCGCCGGCTTTGAGATCGGCGATGACCGAGGCGATGGTCATGTCCTTGCGCGCAGCGTCGAGTTCGGCGGCGCTGGGGATCTTATAGGTTGCCGGGCGTTCCGCTGAGGTGCCGGCGAGCTGCAGGAGTTCGTTGAGCTCGGCGTCGGTCAGCGTATCGCAGGCCGCCTGCTGGTAATTGAGGATCAGCTTGCGCAAATAGGTCTTCACCTGGGTGGACTGCTGCTGGGTGGCGGTCTTCGAGGTTACCGCCCTGGCAAAGTACCAGAAGGCATCCATCGGCTGCGGAGGCGTGGAGCCAAGATAGGCCTGGCCCAGGCGATAGCTTTCGATGGCTTCGTCGGGTGGATTCAGGGCTAGCGCAGCTTTGTAATAATTGATGGCGGTCGGGAAATCCTTGGCTGACATCGCGGCCTGCGCGGCGGTGGCGTTGAAGAGGATGGCGCCCTTCTTCTTCTCCTCGTCGAAAGCCTTTTCGTCCAGGGTGTCCGGCTTCTTCAGGTCGGGCAGGAGCTTCAAGGCCGCAGCGGATGCGGCAATCGCACCCTTGGCCTGGGCAACCTGGTCCGCAGCTGGAAGCGCGACGTAAGCATAGGAGCGGACGTAGAGCGCCTGGTACTTGTCGTTGGCGCTCACTTTGTCGCCAAGAGCGACGAACTTGTCGGCGTAGTCGATAGCCTTCGGATAGTTCTTCAGCTGGTAGTACGACTGGTAGTACATCGGGTACACATAGATCAGCAGCGTGGAGTTGGGATACTTGCTGACAAAGTCGTCCAGGCACCTCAACTTGGCGGTGGGATCGGTAATCTTTCCGCAATCCTGCTCGGCGTTGTATTCCGGCAAGGTGTACTGCGGCTTGGCGGCGTCCTGGCCGGCTGCGCCTGCCGCGGCCTGCGCGCGAACTACACCTGCGTCGCCAAGTGCAAAACACAACGACGCAGCAAGTGCGAGTCCCGCAACCCGTCTAATTCGGTTCATTACCTTCTCCTCGCTGAGAGTTAGACCTGATGAAGTTCGATTCGGTGCGCCTCAGCAGACACTGTCGCCGAAACGCCGCAGTCAAAACCGCGGGCGGAAACTCAACCGCGTGCGAAATCCTTGGGATTATAGGGAATGCGCGAGCGAAATCGCAAGCCGTTCCCGTACAGGAAAATTGGTAATTCAAAGCGGAATTTTGCGCAGGCGCAAAGGCGCAGAAGCTTCGCTCAAGTCGGGAAGCGGCAAGTCTGTCGGACGGGAATGGAGCGCTGTGCGCCACGGGTATCACCGGCTTTGCCGGCACCTGTATGAAGCATAAGATGAGGCTCGCAGGGAAAACGTGGCCTGGAAGAGGATCGGCGTGAACGAGACTACGGAAACGGCAAGCACGCCGCTGGCGCAGCGGGTGGCATTGATTACCGGAGGCAGCCGCGGTATCGGCAAAGCCATAGCGCGGCGGCTGGCGCAATTGGGCGCGGCGGTGGCCATCTGCGGGCGCGACGCAGCGAAACTTCGAGAAACCGCGGACGAACTACGTGCGGCGGGCACACGGGTGCTGGCGCGGCGCGCGGACGTGACCCGCGCGGACGAGATTGAGGCACTGGTCTCCGCGACGGAAGCAGAGCTCGGACCGATCGCGATCCTGGTGAACAACGCAGGGATCGGCCTCTTCGGCCCGGCGCACGAGAAAACCGAGGCGGAGTGGGACACCTTAATGAACACCAATTTGAAGAGCGTGTTTCTGGTGTGCCGCAGCGTGGTGCCGCGCATGATCGGGCGCAAGGCGGGAGACATCATCAATATCAGTTCGCTGGCCGGCAAAAATACCTTTGCGGGCGGCGGAGTTTACTGCGCATCGAAATGGGCATTGCAGGGCTTGAGCGGCTGCATGGCGGAAGACTTGCGAGGGTACGGGATTCGGGTGAGCACCGTTTGTCCGGGCAGCGTGGCAACGGAATTCTCCGGGCGAGGGCCAAAAGACGCGAGCAAAGTGCTGACGGCGGAAGATGTGGCGCACGCGGTGGCCATGGTGGCGACGCAAGGCGGGCAAAGCTTTGTGAGTGAAGTGCATTTGCGGCCGGTGGGGAAGACGTGAGCGAGGGGAGGGGGCACACTTTTTCCTCTTGACAATAGTCGTTACAACGACTACATTCTCACCGTGGCCAACACCAGAGCAGCCAAACGCGAAGCGCCATCGCTCGAGTCGCGTGTTTTCGTATCCATCCTGAAGGCGGCAGACCGCCTCTCGCAGGATGCGGAGCGGCTCATGAAAGAGCATTCGCTCACCGGCACGCAATACAATGTGCTCCGGATTCTGCGGGGCGCGGAACCTCACGGACTGGCCTGCAAAGGCATTGGCGACCGGATGATTTCGCACGATCCGGACATGACCCGCCTGCTGGACCGCATGGAAATGCGCGGCTTGATCACGCGCGAGCGGCAAAGCGACGACCGGCGCGTGGTGAAGACGCGCATTACCGCGGGGGGACTGGAGATCCTGCGCAAGCTGGATGCTCCGGTGCAGGAACTTCATGAAAAGCAATTCGAGCGAGTGCCCGCAACCCGGCTGAAGAGCCTGGCGGCGATCCTGGAAGAGCTGCTTCCGGCGACAACGGAAGCCGGCTAGAGGCAGCAGCATCGAATCCCAACAGAATTTCGGCAGTGAAGATCGTCAGAGGAAAAAGGAGAACGACCATGGGCCAATTGCTATCGAGAATTGCTACCAGCGTAGTGCTGGCGGGGGTGTTGGTGATGCCGACGCCGGCCGCGGTTACCACGTGGCAGATCGACCCGCAGCATACGGCGGCGCAGTTTGCCGTGAAGCACCTGATGATTTCGACGGTGCGCGGCCAGTTCAAGGGAGTCACCGGGACGGTAAACTGGGACGATCAGGATCCGGCAAAGTCCACAGTGGACGTGACCATTGACGCGACCACGGTGGACACCAGCGAGCCCAAGCGCGATGCGCACCTGAAGAGCCCGGACTTTTTTGACGTGGCCAAGTATCCGACGATCACCTTCAAATCGAAGAAGGTGGAACAGGTGAGCGCGGGCAAGCTGAAAATTACCGGCGATCTGACGATTCACGGCGTGACCAAGGAAGCGGTGCTGGACGTGGAAGGCCCGACCGCGCCGGTGAAGGATCCCTGGGGCAACACCCGCGTGGCGGCAAACGCTACGACCAAAGTGAACCGCCAGGACTACGGCGTGAAGTGGAACGCCAACATGGACGGCGGCGGCGTGGTGGTCGGCGACGAAGTGACGATCACGATCGACCTGGAAATGACCAAAAAGGCCGCGAAGTAAGCGGCCTTCTCTCTTCTTGCCGCAAGGCGCGGTGCGGAAAGGAACTTGTGACACCATGAAGAAACCTGCAGCGACGGAATTTCCCGTGCACGAGCTGATTCGCGAGCGATGGAGCCCGAGAGCATTCGCCGATAAGGACGTGCCTGCGGCGGAGTTGCGCAGCCTGTTCGAGGCTGCGCGCTGGGCGCCATCGAGCAGCAACGAGCAGCCGTGGGCATTCATCGTGGCGCAGCGCGGCAATCAGGAAGAATTCGAGCGAGCGCTGGCGCCGATCGCGGCCGGTAATCTGCCCTGGGTGAAATCCGTTCCGGTAGTCGGGTACGCGGTTTGTGAACTGGCGTTCGCCAAGAATGGGACGCCGAACCGTAACGCGCAGTACGACACCGGGGCGGCAATGGCGCTGCTTTCTCTGGAAGCGACGGCGCGCGGGCTGTTTGTGCACCAGATGGCCGGGTTTGATCCGGAGACCGCGCGCGAGGTGTACGAGATCCCGGTGACCTGGACGCCCATTGCGGCGTTCGTGCTGGGATACGGCGGGGAAGCCGCTTCCCTGCCTGAGCCATACCGTGACCGCGAGGGCTTGCCCCGGACGCGCAAGCCACTGCGGGAGTTTGTCATGAGCGGCAAGTGGGGGCATACTGCTGAGTTCCTGGAAAAGTGAGCTTTCGAATTTCACTTTCCTCTTCACGCTAAGCGAGGACTCGCCCCGGCTCGATGCACGCGACGCTGGACTTCCTGATTCATCATGGCTATTGGGTGCTGCTGGGCTGGGTGTTCCTGGAACAGCTCGGGCTACCCGTGCCTTCCCTGCCTGTGCTGCTCGCCGCTGGGGCACTGGCCGGTAACGGGCGGATGAGTTTCTGGGCCTCGCTCCTCCTGGTTACCCTGGGAGCGCTTTCCGCAGACTCGGCGTGGTTCCAGTTGGGCAGGCGCAAAGGCATCCGCGTGCTGCAATTCCTCTGCAAAATTTCCCTGGAACCGGATTCCTGCGTGCGGCGCACCGAAGGAATCTTCGCCAAGCAGGGCGCGCGATCGCTGCTCCTGGCTAAGTTCATCCCCGGACTGGGTACGGTGGCGCCGCCCCTGGCTGGAATTTTTCACATGCGGGCCCGGCGTTTTCTGTTGTACGACGCGGCGGGCTCGGCGATCTGGGGCATCGTGCTGCTGGGTACGGGCTACATCTTCAGTTCGCAGATCGAAAAGATTGCCGAGCAGGCGGAGCGCCTGGGCAAGTGGCTGGGTGTCGTGGTGGTCGGCATCCTGGTGGCCTATATCGCGTACAAATACATCGCCCGGCAACGCTTCCTGCGCGAACTGCGCATCGCGCGCATCTCGGTGCAGGAACTGAAAGCCTTGATTGATGGCGGTGAAGAAGTAGTCGTGGTGGACCTGCGGCACGCGCTGGATTTTGAGGCTGATCCGGAAAAGATTCCGGGTGCGTTCCGCATGGATTCCGAGGAGTTGGAGAGCAAGAGCGACCAGTTGCCGCGGGATCACGACGTCGTGCTGTACTGCACCTGCCCAAATGAAGCTACAAGCGCCAAAACGGCTCTGCTGCTCCGCAAGCAGGGGATCCGCAAGATTCGTCCGTTGCAGGGCGGGCTGGATGCCTGGCGGCAATCGGGTTACCCGGTGGAGCGGGTTGCCGTGGCCGGCGGACAGGTTGTGGACGCAATACGGTAGCGTGCCAGCGAAGAAGTGAAAAAGGCCGGAGCGACCCCGCTCCGGCCTTTTCTTTGTTTCCTGGGGAGAGTGTCTTAGTACAGGCCGCCGGTGATGCGAATGGTCTCGCCCGTCAGATAAGCGGAATCGGAAGAAGCGAGAAACACGGCAGCCGGAGCAATGTCGCTGGTCTGGCCGATGCGCGCGAGCGGCGAGGTGGCCTCCACCCACTTGCGGAAGTCACCTTCGTTGAAGCCCTGCGACTTTACGCCTTCGGTCTCGATCAGGCCCGGATTGATGGCGTTGACGCGGATTTTGCGCGGGCCGAGTTCCTTGGCCAGCACGCCGGTGATGGAATCGACGGCGCCCTTGGTGGCGGTGTACACGGACGTGTTCGGCGGGTTAAGGGTGGTGACGCCGGAGCTGATGTTGATGATGCTGCCGCCTTCGGGACCGATGTGCTTGACGGCTTCCTTGGTCGCGAGCAGCAGCCCCAGAACGTTCACGCCGAACTGCGAGCGAAACAGTTCTTCCGTGACGTCTTCCAGCGGCGCGAACGAATAGATGCCGGCGTTGTTGACGAGGATGTTGAGCTTGCCAAAGGCCTTTTTGGTCTCCGCGAAGAGCGCCGGAATCTCGGCCGGCTTGGAGAGGTCGGCCTTGACGGCCACGGCCTTTCCGCCCTTGGCGGTGATCTCCTGGACGACCTTGTCCGCGGCATCCTTGCTGGAAGCGTAGTTAACGACGACCGCAGCGCCTTCGGCGGCGAGAGCCTTAGCGATGCCCGCGCCGATGCCTTTGGAAGCGCCGGTTACGACAGCGACTTGTCCGGAAAGCTTAGCCATGATGAATCTCCGATCTGGAAAGACTGTGATTTTGATATTTTGACAACTGTCTAATTGATGCGAGGCCGCGGGAATGGTTACGTCAAGATCGGGTGAAAAGGACGGCCGGACTATCGCCGGCATCGGTCAAGCCAGCCGTCGCGGGCGACTACAGGCGAGGAAGGACGATCCCGGTCTGCGACTGGTACTTCCCTTTCTTGTCTTTGTAGCTGACTTCGCAGTCTTCGTCGGACTGGAAGAAGATGACCTGACACAGTCCTTCATTGGCGTAAATCTTGGCCGGAAGCGGCGTGGTATTGCTGATTTCCAGGGTCACAAAGCCTTCCCACTCGGGCTCGAAGGGCGTGACGTTGACGATGATGCCGCAACGCGCATAGGTGGACTTGCCGACGCAAACGGTCAAGATGTTGCGCGGGATGCGGAAGTATTCGACGGAACGGGCCAGGGCGAAGGAGTTGGGCGGAACGATGCAAACGTCGCCTTTATAGGAGACCAGAGAGCGGGCATCGAATTTCTTGGGGTCCACGATGGTGGAGTTGACGTTGGTGAAGATCTGGAATTCGTCGGCCACGCGAATGTCGTAGCCGTAAGAGGAAACGCCATAGCTGATGACCCCTTCGCGCACCTGGCGGTCAGTGAAGGGCTCAATCATCTTGTGTTCGAGCGCCATTTGGCGAATCCAACGGTCAGCCTTGACGGACATCCACGCCTCCTGCAAAGCAGCGCACGCCCGGCGCAGCAAAGGATGGCGGAGCGGGCGCGCAGCGGTAAAATTGAAACGGCGAAAACAACAGAAACGCCAAATGCAAAGGTGAAGAGAGGTCAGTGTAGTCGAGGCTTCCCGTCTTGACAACCCGGCGGACAGCCTCTAGCATCTGGCCACGGAAGAGCGGAGGAACGCTTGATCAAACTCGACATCGTAAACGCCGTGCTGGCGAAGCTGGAGGGCGCGGGGGTAAGCCGCGTGAAGGCGGAGCAGGCGGTGGAAACGGTCTTTGAGTCGCTGAAGAACGGGATGGGGCGCACGCAGAGGATCGAGCTGCGGCGTTTCGGAGTTTTCACCGTGAAGCCGCGGAAGACCGGCATCGGCCGCAATCCGCGCACCGGGGAAGAGGTAAACATTCCGCCGGGCAAGGCGGTGCGTTTCAAACCAGGCAAGGAACTGCAGAGCCTGGAAGGCTAACGTTCCGGCGCAGGGCCGCGCCTTTTCCGCGCAGTATTCGTGCTCACCTGATAGAAGATTCCGGCATCCAAACCGTTTGTGAACTACGACGAGCTCCCTTCTCCAGAAAAAGCGAACAAAGAAAATTCGCCGGCCGAGTTTGCGTGGGTATTGCCGCCCAGCGAGGCGACGGCGCGCCTGGAGCCGCTGCCGCGGCCGAAACGATTGTGGCTGGCCGTCCTGCTGTTTCTGGCCACGTTCGCGACGTGCGTCGCCATGGGGCGGCAGTTTGCGCTGGCGTTCGAACGAGGCGAGGCGGCCGACCTCGGCGAGATCAGCGTCTCCTTAAAGCTGCTGTACAAGGATCCGACCGCGCTGGCTCCCGGAGTTTCCTTTGCTCTGGCGTTGCTGGGAATCCTGCTGGTGCACGAACTGGGGCACTATTTCGCCTGCCGCTACCACAAGATTCGCGCCAGTTATCCGTATTTCATTCCGTTCCCCTCGCTGATCGGGACGCTCGGCGCATTCATTCTCATGCGCTCGCCGATACGCAGCCGACGGGCGCTGTTTGACGTGGGAGCTTCCGGGCCGCTGGCGGGATTTTGCGTAGCGGTGCCGGTGTTGATTTGGGGCGTGGCACATTCGCGCGTGGTCCCGGGCCTGGCCAGCGAGAATGCGCAGGTGGTGTTCGGCGCGCCCCTGGCGTTGCGTCTTCTGGCGCGCTGGTTTTTTCCCGGCGCGAATCCGCTGACCTTGCTGCTGCATCCGGTGGGCCGCGCCGCGTGGGTGGGGCTGTTCGCGACCGCGCTGAACCTGCTGCCGATGGGGCAACTGGATGGCGGACACGTGCTGCGTTCGGTGAACGCAAGGCTGCATCGCTGGGCCGGCTGGCTGGTGCCGGCGGCGCTGGTCTTGCTGGGATATTTCGAGTGGCCGGTGTGGTGGATGTGGGCGGCGATTCTGCTGGGCTTGAGGTTTCTGCGCATCCCTCCGGTGCAGGACCAGCGACCCCTGGATAGCACCCGGCTGGTGCTGGCGATCATCACGCTGCTGGTGATGCTCCTGTGTTTCATGCCCGCACCGATTTCGTAACCCGTGCGGCCGTGAAGGTTGCGTCCCCGCGCCTGTAGTTTCGATTGACGCAAATGCGCGCAGGGCTATGATGCTGCTGCCGCTGCTGCGCGGGCTTCATGGCCAACCTCGTCCGTACACTCCGCCTGCGTGACCTGCTTCTGCTGTTCATAGGATCGGTGATCGGCTCCGGCATTTTTCTCACGCCCGGAGCGATTCTGCGCCACGTTCATGGATCGGTCGGCGTCTCGATGCTGGTATGGGCGGCAGGTGGCGTAATGTCGCTGCTGGGAGCGCTGACTTACGCGGAACTTGCGGCCGCGAACCCCGAGGCCGGCGGGCTCTACTGTTTCATCCGCGACGGTTTTGGCAGGTTCCCCGCGTTCCTCTATGGGTGGTGCCTGTTTCTGGTGATCTCGTCGGCGTCGATCGCGGCCCTGGCGCGCGCCTTCGCACGCTATCTGGCGGAAGTGGTTGCGTTGAGCCCCGGACAGGCGACCGCCGCCGCGGTAGCCATGATCGCCATCGTGATGGTCGTGAACGTGCGCGGAACACGGCAAAGCGCGGACCTGCAGAACTGGACAACGCTGATCAAGGCTGGCGTGGTGGTGGTGCTGAGCGCGGTGTTCCTGCTTTTCGGAAAGCACGGCGGCGAAATCGTAAGCGCGGCGGGTACGCAGCAACGCGGCTTGGAGCTTTTTTCCAGCTTCAGCCTGGCCATGATCGCGGTGTTATGGGCTTACGAGGGATGGCAGTTCGGCACCTACAGCGCGGGCGAAGTGGTCGAGCCGCAGAAAGTGTTTCCGCGCGCCTTCCTGCTGGGCTCGGTGATGCTCATCGGCTTGTACGTCGTGGCGGTCCTGGCGTATCTGGTGGCGCTGGGCCCCAGCGCCGCGGCGAGCAGCGACGCCATTGCCGCGACGGCCGCGCGCGCGGTTCTGGGGCCGTGGGCGGGCAAGCTGGTGGCGTTGACGATTCTGGTGTCTGTATTCAGCGCCAGCAACAGCGTGGTGCTCACCGCGCCCCGCGTCTTCTATGCGATGGCCAAGGACAATCTGTTCTTCAAGAGCCTGGCGGCGGTCCATCCAAGATTCCACACTCCGGCGTACGCGGTTGTGGCGCTGTGCGTGTGGTCGGTGGTGCTGGTCTATGCCGGACGATTCTCCGAATTGATCGAAGGCGTGGTGTTCATCGGGTGGATTTTCTACGGACTGGGGGCGGCGGCGATTTTCCCCTTGCGCGCCGCATTGCACGGGAAAGAGCTACCCTACCGCGTGCCCGGCTATCCATGGACACCGGTGTTGTTTCTGCTGGCTGCGGCGGCCGTGGTGGGAAATGCAATTTTTCTGGCGACGCAGGACGTCAACCAGTTTCGCCACATTTTGGCGGCGCTGGTGTTATTCGTGCTGGGTGTGCCTGCGTACTTTTTCTGGAGCTACTGGAACCAGCGCAGAGTTGCGCGCTAGAGCAATTGCAGGGGGTCCATGTCCACCAGGATCGCGGTCTGAGGAATTTCCTGCTGGTCGCAATAAGCGAGAGCGCCGGAGAGAAGCCTGGCAAGCGCAGCTTTCTTCTGGGACTTGATCAGGAACTGGAAACGATATTCGGTCTTCAGGCGCGCAAGCGGCGCGGCGGCAGGTCCCAGGACGCGAAGCGAATCGGTTGCCTGCGGGGCAAGAAACCGCGAAAGCTGGTTGGACCAGCGAATCGCCTTCTCCAGGCTGGCGTCGCGGACGATGACGTTGGCGAGCGAAGTGAAGGGCGGATAGGACATGATGCGCCGGTAGTGCAGTTCGCGATCGAAGAAAGCGTTGTAGTCCTGCTTCACCGCGTCCTGGATGGCGTAGTGCTCGGGATAGAAGGTCTGGATGAGGACCCGGCCGGGAAGTTCGCCGCGGCCGGCGCGGCCGGCAACCTGGGTCAATAGCTGAAAGGTGCGCTCGGCAGCGCGAAAGTCCGGCATGCTGAGCGAACTATCGGCGCTGACCACGCCGACCAGCGTGACGCGATGGAAGTCGTGGCCTTTGGCCAGCATCTGAGTGCCGACGAGAATATCCAGGGCTCCATCCGCGAACGCGCCGAGCGTCTCCTGATACTGGCGCTTGGTGCGGGCAGTATCACGGTCCAGGCGCGCGATGCGAGCCTTGGGAAACTCATGGCGCAGGCGTTCTTCCAGTTGTTCGGAGCCTTCACCAAAAAAATAAACGTATTTCGAATCGCACTTTGGGCAGGCTTTCGGGATCGAACGCACGGAACCGCAGTAATGACATTCCAGGCGATTGCGGAACTTGTGGTGGGTCATGGAGATGCTGCAGTTTTCGCATTGCACCGAAGCGCCGCAGCTGCGGCAAAGGACCGACCAGGAGTAGCCGCGGCGGTTGATGAGAATGAGCGCCTGCGTGCCGAACTCCAGGCATTCGGCAATGCCCTGCTTGAGCGGCGTCGAAATGGGACTGGTCTGCTGGGTTTGCTTGAACTCTTCCCGTAAATCGAGAATTTCGACGGACGGAAGAGAGCGCTCGGCAACACGCTGCGCCAGGGTCAGCAGTTCGTACTTGCCGCAGCGAGCGTGGTGAAAGGATTCCAGCGAAGGGGTGGCGGAGCCAAGAAGCGCGAGCGCGCTCTCCAGCTTGGCCCGGACAATCGCCACATCGCGACCGTGGTAACGCGGAGTCTCTTCCTGCTTGTAACTCGACTCCTGCTCCTCATCGACGATGATGAGGCCCACGTTTTCGAGCGGTGCGAAGATCGCGGAACGCGTGCCCACAACCACGCGCGCTTCGCCATTGCGCACGCGCCACCATTCCCGCGCGCGCTCAACGTCGCTCAAGGCCGAGTGCAGGACGGCCACACCCTCAAACCGGGCGCCGAACCAGGCGCGACACTGGCGGCCGATCCACAGAGTGAGCGCGATTTCGGGAACCAGGACGATGGCCGTTTTGCCGCGGGCCAGAGTGTCCTGAACTGCGCGCAAATACACCTCGGTCTTGCCGCTGCCGGTGACACCGTGAAGCAGTTGCACACCGAACTCGCCAAGTTCGAATCGGGCGCGAATGGCACCGAACGCCCGGTCTTGTTCCGGATTCAGGGTGTGGGCCGGCGGGGCGTAGCCCGTGTCGAACGGATCTTCCGCCGGATCGAGGGTCTCGTCCCAGGCTTCCAATTTTTCTTCGCGGAGCAAGCGTTCGATGAACGAGCGTGACACGCCTGCCAGCTTCAGCAGTTGCGGCAATGGCAGCGGCCCGCGCTCGACGGACAGAAGAGCGTGCAGGCGCTGTTCTTTCTCGGATTTCGGCGGCGCCGGGTCCTTCCAGGCGATGATGCGTTGCGTGCGGCGCTTGCGATCCTGAACCTGGTGGCGTATTTCAAGCAGCCCGCGCGATTGCAGCTTCAGGAGCTCCGGCAAGGGGATGCCGGCGCGAAGGGCAGCTTGCAGGGGAAGGCCCGCTTTTGCCTGGCCCAGTTTGCGAAAGAACTCGGCGGTATCCGCGTCCGAGACAAAAAGTCCGCCGGTCGCCGTCTTGCCCGCTTCGGTCAGAAACACAGTCTGCCGCGCGCGCAGCTCGGTCAGCGGCGGGAGCATGGCGCGATAGACTTCGCCGATGGGCGCGACGTAGTAAGAGGCGATCCAGGCGCCCAGCTCCAGAAGCTTCGGCGAAACCGCGGGGAGCGGCTCGAGGCACTTTTGCACCTCGCGCAGCTTGGCGCCGGAAGGCCCGCGCTCGACCCTTTCCGTGACGACGCCCACCAGAGCTTTCCGGCGGAAAGGCACAAGGACGCGAGAGCCCGGCTGAATTTCAGCCGCGAGATGCCCAGGAATGCGGTACGTGAACGTAGTGCGCAGAGGAACTGCCAGCGCAACGTTACAAAGAGCGTCCTTCATCGCGTTGGGTAGTTTATCGGTACTTCGCGATGGATGCGAACGCGGCAAGGATCGGGCACGAGACGCGCCCGCTAGCGGTTCATGAGCACCACGCCAAGAAAGATGGCGGCGATACCAATCCATTGCAGGCGCGCGATGCGTTCGCGGAGAAAGAGCGCGGCAAGCGCAACCGTCACGGCGCCATAGAGCGAGCCGAGAACGCTGACCACGGAGACCTGTTCGATGCCCATGCCAACGTTGCTGAGCGCGAAGGCCGACGTATCGAGAAGCCCGGTCACGGCGGTTTGTGCGGTGTTGCTTCTGCTGGTAAGGCGCAGGGCAGCGTTGAGAAACAAGCCGGCGACCGCGGTGAAGCCCACCCCGGTCACGCGGATGAGCCACACGGTGGCCAGTGCGCCCGTTCGCGGGATGATGCGGACGCCGAGCAGCCAGAAGAGCACGCCGAAACTCAGGGATGCGGCTACCGCCCAGAGCACGCCGTGCGATTCCTGGCGGACCGAATCCGAACCCTCGGTTGCGGAAGGCTTCCTCTCGCCGAAGGCGACGAGGAGAACGCCGAAAAGCGCGGCAATGATTCCCAGCCAACGTTGTGGGACGAGCCGTTCTCCCGAGAACAGGCTGAGCAAGACGGTCAGAGCGGGATAACTCGCGGAGATAGGGCCGACAATCGCCAACTTGCCGATTTCAAAGGCCCGATACAGCGCGAGCATCGCGAAGGTATTGATGGCCCCTGCGAGCGCGCCCCACGCCCAGGGCTGCCAGCCGGAATGGTCCAGGAGGTGGCCCCAATCGCCCTGCAGCCACAGAAAGAACGAGAGGAAAAGGGCTCCCCAAAGCTGCATCCAGAAAACGGTGCGGATGCTGCCCAAGGTGCGGGTGGCAAAGCGCGCGACAAAGTCCGCACTGCCCCAGGCCAGGGCCGTAGCGACGCCAAGGAAAATACCCATCCGCGTTACTTGCCCTTGCGCTTTACTTCAAGGCCGAGGACGCCCATGACTTTCTGCAGGTCTTTCCATACATCGCCCTTGGCGGCAGGGTTGCGAAGCAAATACGCAGGGTGATAGGTGGCCAGCAGTCTGAAGCCGCGATAGTCCTGCCATTGGCCGCGGAAGCCCGAAATGCTGCGGGTGGTCTGCAGCAAGGTCTGCGCCGCGGTGGCCCCCAGGCAGACGATCGCCTTGGGCTGAATCACGTCCAGCTGGCGATGGAGAAACGGAGAGCAGGCGTCCACTTCGTCCTTCTCCGGCTGGCGATTGCCGGGAGGACGGCATTTCACGACGTTGCAGATGTAAACGTCGCGCCGCTGCAAACCCATCGCTTCGATCATCTGGGTCAGCAGTTTTCCCGCGCGACCGACGAACGGGAGCCCTTGCGCGTCTTCATCGGCGCCCGGCCCTTCGCCGACAAAAACCAGTTCGGCCGTGGGATTGCCATCGCCGAAAACGATCTTGTTGCGCGTTCGGTGCAATTTGCAGCGCGTGCAATCGCCAAGATCCTCGCGCACTTTGAGCAGGGTGTCGCCCGCGACGCGTTCGCTCCCGCTAAAAAGTGAAGGGCCGGTCGCCAGGGGCGGAACAGGCTGCAGGGGAACGTTCGTCGCGGAAGTTGAAACAGGGGCATGCGTTGCGGGTCTCGGCAATGCCTTCTCCTTGCCCGGATCCTGTGGAACGGCGGACGGCAACGGCGCGGCCTCGAACGCGCGCGGCACTAGACTTCCCCGATCGCGGTAGAACGGGGCCAGCCCGAGGTCTTCGTAAAAGCGCAGGCGGTTGCGGAGCTTCTCTTCGACGTTAGGGTCAAGGCGAGGGGGCATGGCTCAGACCGCGTATGGCTGCTTCGCGGCTGCGAGGCGCACAACCTCGTCCAGTATGCGGTGAGCAACCTCGCGTTTGGTCAACTTGGGGAGCGGCAAGTCACGGCCGTCGCGGGCGAAAAGTGTGACCACATTGGTGTCCACGTCGAAACCCGCGCCTTGCGCGGTGACGTCATTGGCGACCATCAGATCGGCGTTCTTCGCGGCCAGTTTCTTGCGCGCGTTCTCGCCGACATTTTCCGTTTCCGCGGCAAAACCTACGACAATGCGCTGGCCCTTGTTGCGGGCCGCGCTGGCGAGAATGTCCGGATTGGGTGCGAGGCGCAGCGTGAGATCTTCGCCGTTCTTCTTCAATTTTTGAGCGGAGACGCCAATGGGACGGAAATCGGCGACGGCGGCGGCAAAGACCGCTACCGTGGCCGCGGGAAACTCAGCTTCGACCGCCGCGAGCATCTCTTCGGCGGTGCGGACGGCGATTCGCTTCACCCCGGCCGGGCACTCGAGATTGGTCGGACCACTCACCAGAATCACGCTGGCACCGCGCTGTGCCGCGGCTTCCGCCACAGCGTAGCCCATGCGGCCGGAGGAACGGTTGGTCAGAAAGCGGACCGGGTCGAGATCTTCCTGGGTGGGGCCGGCGGTGAGCAGCACCGTCTGTCCCTCCAGGTCGCGGCGCACGCGGAGGACCTGGCGGACGGCGGCCACAATCGCTTCCTGTCCCGCCAGGCGGCCCGCACCCGTCATCCCGCAGGCCAGATAGCCTTCGTCCGGGTTCACCACGTGCACGCCGCGCGAACGCAAGCGTTCCAGATTCTCCTGCGTGGCCGGATGGTTCCACATGTTGACGTTCATGGCCGGGGCCACCACAACGGGGGCCGAAGTGGCAAGGTACAACGTGCTCAGAAAATCGTCGCTGATCCCGCGACTGAATTTGGCGAGGATGTCGGCGGTGGCGGGGGCCACCAGCAAAAGATCCGTGCGCTGAGCGACCGCAATATGCTCGATGGCACTTTCCAGGTTGGGTTCGCCTTCGGATTCGGAGAACAGAGAGGTGATGACCTTCTTGCCGGTCAGCGCCGCAAAGGTGAGAGGCGTGATGAATTCGCACGCCGCGCGGGTCATGACCACTTCTACGGAAAACGCCTCTTGCTGCAGGCGGCGCACCAGTTCAGCCGCTTTGTAGGCTGCGACTCCGCCGGTGACGCCGAGGGTAATGCGCATGCAATCCTCGCGGCTAGTACTTGCGCCGCTTGGCTCCGTCCTTGTCTTCGTCCACGGACTTACCCGGGCTGAAGTCGTATTCGATCAGGCCGCTGTTCACTTCTTCGCAGGCTACGCGCGTGGGCTTCAGGGTGCGCGGATTTTCCACCAGCGGAGGCGCCCCCGCCATGATCTGGCGTGCACGGCGCGCGGCAAGCACTACGTACGCGAACTGGCTGTCCGGAGCTTTCGTCTGCACGGTCATTTCAGTCTTTCCCCCCAAATGATGCCAGAAGATCGTCCACCCAGGCACGCCGCCGGGCACTGCTGCAACGAACCGCGGTCACGATCGATTCCACTTCGCGTCCGGCCGTTTCCACGTCATTGTTCACCACGCAAAAATCGTAATACTGGCCGAAAGCTTCAATCTCCGAGCGCGCTCTTGCCAGCCGCCTGGCAATTTCCTCGTCCGAATCCTGGCCGCGGCTGCGCAGGCGGCGTTCCAGTTCCTCGCGGGACGGCGGCACGATGAAGATGGCCACCGATTCGGGGAGCTTCTTTTTTACCTGCGCGGCTCCCTGTACGTCAATTTCCAGGACCAGGTCCAATCCTTTGGCCCGCGACTCTTCCAGCCATTTCTTTGGCGTGCCGTAGGAATGCCTTCCGAAGACGCGTGCGTATTCGAGGAACTCGCCCCGGGAAACCATTTCCTCGAATTGGGCTTCGGTGACGAAATCATAGCACTTCCCGCTGGCCTCAGTCGCGCGACGCGTCCGAGTGGTACATGAGCGCGAAGACATGGTGCCGGGCATTTGCAACAGGCGCTGCACCAGCGTGGACTTTCCCGATCCCGAGGGCCCCGAGACGATGAAGACGAGCGGCTCCTGCTTCTGCGCGTTGCTCATTCGATGTTTTGCACCTGCTCGCGCAGCTTTTCGATTTCGGCTTTGATCTCCAGGCCGATGCCGGTGATGGTCAGGGCTTCCGCTTCGACGCCGGGGGTCTTGGAGAGCATGGTGTTGGCTTCGCGGTGCATCTCCTGCAGCAGGAAGTCGAGCTTCTTCCCGAGCTCGCCGGCGCCATCGAGAAGCTTTGCAAACTGCTGCAGGTGGCTGCGCAGGCGGTCCAGCTCCTCAGTGATGTCACTGCGCTCCGCGAGCATGGCCGCCTCCTGTGCGATGCGCGCCGGATCCATGCTGGTTCCAGAGAGCAAGTCCTTCAAGCGGGTTTCCAGGCGACGCGCGAAGGCCGGGCGCAGCTGTGCCACCAGGCCGCGCACCTGCTCGGTCTGTTCGCCGATACGCGCCAGACGCAAACGCAGATCCTCCGTGACGTGGCGGCCTTCGGCCCGGCGCATCTCATCGAGCTTGCCCAGCGCGTCGCTAAGACACGTTTCCAGAGCGCGCCCGAGTTGCTCCTGCTCCTCCTCGGATTCGGGGACCGCCGGCGCCAGTCCGCCGATCACTCCGGGCAGTCGCAACAGCGCGACCACATCGAGCGCGGCAGACACCGAGGTCTGCAACCGCAGTTCATCGGCGGCGCGCAGATAATTGGTCACCAGGTCCTTGTTGACCTGGATCGGGGTCGCGGCGCCGGGCTCCACGCTCACGTGGACTTCCACATGTCCGCGATGAATGCGTTCGCGCACGATCTGCCGCAGTCGCAACTCGTAGAGATCGAACCCTTCCGGCAAACGCACTTTGAGATCCAGGAAGCGGTGGTTGACGCTCTTCAAACTGACCCGCAGATCCCAGCCCAGGGCGCTGCCCTTGGACTGGGCATATCCGGTCATCGAAAGACATTCGCTCTTTTTTGTCTGCACTGCGCTCTTTTCGCTCATGGTGTGGTCCTTTGTGAGGGCAGTGGGGGCGTGAGAGTCGGGGACTGGGCGGGGGCTGCCATATCGTCGTCGGCAAACTGTAGCTCGTGCAGCCGGGCGTAAGTGCCTGCGCGCGCCAGCAACTCGGCGTGCGTGCCGCGTTCGCCAATCTGGCCGTCTTCGAGAACCAGGATTTGGTCGGCGCGGCGGATGGTCGCCAGGCGATGCGCGATGACAAACGTTGTGCGGCCAACCATTAGGTTCGCGAGAGCCTTTTGTACAAACATTTCGGATTCGGCGTCGAGCTCGGAGGTCGCTTCATCCAGGATCAGGATGGGCGAATCCTTGAGAATGGCCCGAGCGATGGCGATGCGCTGGCGCTGACCACCGCTGAGGCGCGTGCCCCGCTCGCCGATCACGGTATCGTACCCCATGGGCAGTTCCTGAATGAAATCGTGCGCCAGGGCCGCCTGTGCCGCGGCAATGACGCGTTCGCGCGAAACCCCCGGAAGTCCGTAGGAGATGTTGTTCCACACCGTGTCGTGGAAGAGGATGTTCTCCTGGGTGACCATGGCGATCTGCTCGCGCAGCGAGCGCAGCGAAACCTCGCGAATGTCGCGCCCATCCACGCGGATGGAGCCGGCGCTCGCTTCGTAAAAGCGCGGAATGAGATTGACCAGCGTGGTCTTGCCGGCCCCGCTGGAGCCCACCAGCGCAATGACCTCTCCTTTGCGCGCCGTCAGCGATATATCTTTCAAAACGGGCAGCGACGCCGAATCGTATGCAAAGGAAACACCTGCCAGTTCGATGACGTCCTGGAAAGGCGGAAGTTTTTCAAAGCCCGGCGCATCCAGGATCTCTTCCTGCTGGTCGAGATACGCGAAAACCTGGGTGCTGGCGCCTTGCGCGTACTGGAATTGCTGATACACCTGTCCGATGCGCTTCAGCGGCATGTAGGCGTTAAACATGGCATACAAGAACGCCAGGAAAATGCCGGACGTCATCAGGTGCAGCTTGATCTGGTCACGGGCGTAAAGAAGAAGCAGCGGCACCACGATCGCCCCCAGCAGATCCATCAACGGCGCGGTCGCGGCCACGGCCCGGACCCAGCGCATGTTCTCGCGGAGCAGGCGGCGCGCCGCTTCGCGGAACTTGCGCCACTCGAAATCCTCCATGCCGAAAGCCTTCACCACACGATTGCCGCCGGTGGTCTCTTGTATCATCTGGCTGAGTTCGCCCAGTCGGGTCTGGCTGTTCTCGCCCGAGCGCCGAATCTTGCGGCCGAATTTTGCGACAGGAAGAACGACCAAAGGCAGAACCACGGCACACGCCAATGCCATCTTCCAGCTGATATAAACCATCAGGAAAAGAAATACGACGAGCGTGAAACCCTTCTGAAAAAGGTCGGCCAGATATTCGGAGAGCGCAATGCGGGTCTTTTCGATGTCATTGATGATCGAGGACTGCAGGCGGCCGCCCGGATTATGCTGAAAAAAACCGATCGGCTGGCGTATGACCTTTCCAAAGACATGATTGCGCAGGTCGTTGGTGGCGGCGTGCCCCACGTACTGAATCTGCGTGGTTCCGAGATACTCGGCCACACCCTTGGAAACGAAGATGACCACCAGGGTGATGCTGAAAATAGGCCAGACGTTGTGAATATGCGGCGGGAAAAATTGATTCAGGTAGATGGTGTGGCCGCCCGGGAGAGTGAAAAGCGGCAACTGCGAACTGGGAGCCGCCGGGTTGAGCACGTAGTCGAAGGCCAGGCGCACCATCAGCGCAACCGCGCCTTCCGCAAGAGCAACAAAAGCCAGAAGGCCCACTCCCAGAGTGAGGCGCAGACGGTAGGGCTTGACGTAAGCCAGCAGGCGCTTCAATTGCGGTGAAATGGCGAACGCCAAGCGGTTCAGCTCCTTGAGAAATGTCTTTGTAACGCTATTCGTCCGCGGAGGGACGTGTCAAGTTACGGAGGCACGCGAACGGTCTTGCTACTTCTCGATGTCGCGGTGGATCACCTTGGTTGCGTATTCGCGCTTCTCAAGGGCTTTGCGAATCTCCTCGGCCAGCATTACCGAGCGATGTTTGCCGCCGGTGCAGCCGAAAGCGATGGTGAGATAGCTCTTGCCTTCCTCGATGTAGTGCGGAATCAGATACGCCAGAAGACTCTCCATGCGGCGCAGAAACTGGCCGGTTTGCGGAAAGGACTGAATGAATTTGCGGACCTTGGGATCGCGGCCGGTAAAACGCTTCAGTCCGGGCACGAAGTGCGGATTGGGGAGAAACCGCACGTCGAACATCAGGTCGGCGTCATTCGGCACCCCGTATTTGAATCCGAAGCTGACCACGGAAACCAGCATCGGGCTGCGGTCCGGGCTCTTGAAGCGGCGGGTGATGAAGCCGCGCAGCTCGTGCACGTTGAACTGCGTCGAATCGATTACCACATCGGCCAGCTTGCGAATCGGCGCCATCAGTTCGCGCTCGTGGCGCAGGCTCTCGCGCACCGAATAGTCCTTGCCGAGCGGATGCGGACGCCGCGTTTCGCTGTAGCGGCGCAGCAACGCATCGTCGTTGGCTTCAATAAATACCAGCGAAATCGGGTGCTCTTTGCGCAGGTGCTTCAGAAGGCTGGGAAGCTTTTGCAGATGCGCGCCTTCGCGCGCGTCCACCAGCAACGCCGCGCGGTTGAAATCGCCTTCGCCCGCTTGATGCAGCTCGGCAAAAATCGGAATGAGTTCAACCGGAAGATTGTCCACGCAGTAGAAGCCCATGTCTTCAAACGCGCGCAGAACGGTGCTCTTGCCCGAACCGGAAAGGCCGGTGAGAATCACCAGCTGGCTGGCGTCGGACTTGGCGCGCGCTTTCGCTTTGGAGGCGCCGCTCAGGCTTTTACCCGCCGCTGGTGGGTGCTGGGAATGCGCATGTCTTCGCGATACTTGGCAACCGTGCGCCGCGTGACGTGAATGCCGGCGTCTTCGAGCTTCTGCGCGATGTGCTCGTCCGTCAGCGGCTTGGAAGGATCTTCTTCCTCGATCATTTTCTTTACCAGGCGCTTGAGGGTTAGCAGCGACATACCGCCGCCCTCGGGTCCATTCACCGATTCGCTGAAGAACGAACGCAGCTCCAGCACGCCTTGCGAAGTGTGCGCGTATTTGCTGGCTACGGCGCGGCTGACGGTGGAAGGGTGCACCCCGACCTCTTCCGCCACTTCCTTGATCATCATCGGCTTGAGGGCGTCCGGGCCGTGATCCAGAAATTCTCCCTGCCGGGCGATGATGGATTGGCAGACCCGCAGAATGGTGTGTTTGCGCTGCTCGATATTTTTCAAAAGCTGGATCGCCGCGGTGAAGCGCTCCTTCACGTAATTGCGGACATCGCGGTCCGCCGCGTCTCGCGCCAGGAGGCGGCGATAGGTCGGGCTCAGCCGGAGTTGCGGCATGTCGTCTTCGTTCAGGAACACCTGCCACTGGCCATCCACTTTGCGGAAATAAACGTCGGGCTCAACCAGGCGCGGCTCGGTCTTGTTATACCGAAGCCCCGGGCGAGGGTCGAGCTTCTTGATGACATCCAGGGTGCGCTTGACCACATCCACCGGACGATTGAGCGCCCGCGCAATTTCCTTGAGTTGATTCGCCTGCCACAGCTTGAGGTGCTCCGAGACCACCTGCTGCGCGAGGGTATTCTGGGGCTCGAACGCCTTTAGCTGCAGCAGCAGGCACTCGCGCAGGTCGCGGGCGCCGACACCGATGGGATCAAAATCCTGCACCACGGCAAGCGCGTCTTCCAGATCGTCCTGGCTGTACTTCCCATCCTGCAAAAGCTCTTCGTTGGAGGCGGTGAGATACCCGTTCTCGTCCAGGTTGCCGATGATCGTTTCGGCGATTTCGCGGACCGCATCCGAGCAGATGGTGACGCTCAGCTGCCAGTTCAAGTGTTCCGAGAGTCCGGCAGGCGAGGAGAGGAATTTTTCGAAGGAGGGCCGCTCGGAAATCTCGCGTTCCTGGGACTGGCCGCCGTCGCCCCCGGTATCCAGGTACTGATTAAAAAATGTGCCGACGTCGAATTCATCGAACGGGTTGGACTCCGGCTTTTCGGGGACCTTTTCCGTTTCGTTCTTCAGGAAATTTTCGTCGCTGTAGTTATCGGTGGTGGTGGCTTCCTCGCCGAGTTCCTCCAACACCGGATTGGCCACCATCTCGGTGTTGATCATTTCCCTCAGTTCAAGGCGGTTCAGCGCAAGCACGCTGACCATCTGGACCAGGCCAGGCGTCAGAATCTGCTTCTGCGCAACCTTAAGGTTGAGTTTTAGTCCTTGCCAGGCCATGGTCGCGGGAAATAGCCCTTTTCCTAACGTAGCCCCTTTCGCTGAACGCGCTGCCGACGCATCGCGGAAACGCCCAAGGTCAGTTCAGGCGGAAGTGGTCACCTAAATAAACGCGCCGGACTTCCGGATCGTTGCTGAGCTGCTCCGGAGGACCCTTGCGGAAAATCTTGCCGCTTTTCAGGATGTACGCTCGGTCGGTAACCGTCAAGGTCTCTCGCACGTTATGGTCCGTGATGAGCACGCCGATTCCGGATGTTGCCAAATTGCGAATGATCTCTTGCAAGTCCTTTACGGTCAGTGGGTCGATGCCGGAAAAGGGCTCGTCCAGCAGGATAAAGGAAGGCTGCAGGGTCAAAGAGCGGGCGATTTCCAGGCGGCGGCGTTCGCCCCCGGAGAGCATATAGGCCTTGCTGGTGCGTACGGTCTCCAGGCCCATCTGAACCAGAAGCTCCTCCAGCCGGTCGCGTTGCTGCTCCGGCGTCAGGGGCAGAGTTTCCAGGACCGCCAAAAGGTTCTGCTCGCTGGTCAGCTGGCGGAAGACCGAGGGCTCCTGCGGCAGGTAACTGATGCCGCTGCGCGCCCGCAGGTACATGGGGAGGTCGGTGATTTCTTCGCCGTTGAGCAGGACGCGGCCGGAATCGGGCCGCGCCAATCCCACCAAAATATAAAAAGTAGTGGTCTTACCGGCTCCGTTGGGTCCCAGCAACCCCACTACTTCGCCCTGGCCAATCTCCAGTTCGACGTTGTCCACGACCTTGCGGCCCCGATAGGACTTGCTCAACTCAACCGCCTGGAGCTTCAGCATTTTGGGTCACAGAACCGCAGGGGGGACGTCATTTTTCGACGCGGTGCCTGGTCAACGTGCGCGATCCATTTTCCGAATCGACGATGATCGTAGCATCGGCCAAAAAGAAGGTCAATTGACGCCCGGTTGTGGTGCCTTCGCTGGCGTCGAAAATGGTGGGGGTGCCGCCGGTCATGACGAATTTTCCATCCGACGCAGTGTATTCGCCGCGTTCGGCAGTGGCGCGCCGTTCGTCTTGCTGCACCACGACACCTCCCGTTGCCACCGCGCGGCTGATCTGCTGGGCTCCGGGAAGAGGCGAGGCCGCGGTGCCGGCGTTGCCGTTTGCGGCAGGACTCGCGGGCGCGCGGGCAAAGAAGAGCTCCAGCGCGGCGGAGCTCATCTTTTCGTCGGGTGATTGCACAAATACGTTCTGATCGAGCCGCGCCCGGTTTTGCAGGTCCCAATAGGTGAGATGGGCGGACTGCGCGTGCCACAGCACTGGGGGACGCGGTCCGGAAGGGGCCGCAGAAGCCGGGCCTGGCGAGGTGGCCGCAGAAGCGGGCGCCTGCGGGAAGACGGCATTCACGTTGCCTGAGGCATTGAGGACCCGCTCATTCTTGAGAATCTCAATGGAATCGGCTTCCATGACCGACTCGCCCTGCCAAAGCCGGGCATGACCGGTGTAAATCGCCCGGCCCGTCTTGTTGTTCGCGCTCAAATTGTCGGAGCTGATGTTGGCGGGCACCGGCGCCAGGCGAACCGGGCCGTTGCGCGCGGAGAGGTCCGTCGAATGCACGCCGCCTTCGGCCCGCATATCGCCGGTGTATTGCCAAAAGTTTATCTTTTGCGCGGAAGTGAGGCTGGTGGCATCGCGCACCGTGGCCCGGCCAGTGAGCAGCATGCTCTGATCGGCGCGAGTGAACGCCGCGTGATCCGCCTGTGCCGCGCGAGAGCCTTCGTTGAGATGCACGTCGTCGGTGAGGTCCATGCGGGACCAGCCGCCCGCGGGATTCATTTCCACGAAGCCCGACTTTGCCGTGGCGGTTTGCTTCTCCGAACCCGGAGCGGTGCGCTCTGTCTGGACGTTTCCAACGGCATTGAGGCGCGACGCCTTGCCCGTGTTATCGAATTGCATCGCTAGTTGGTTGGCTTGCACTACGGTTTGCGAAGATTTCCCCGGCCCGCCGCCGCTCGCGGGCGCAAGCGGCGATTCATTCCATTCAATGCGGCCGCTGCGGGGCGTCAAAGCCGAGGCCAGCCGCACGCCGTTGCGACCGTTCTCGGCAAATTCCAGTTGCAGCTCGTCGGAAGTCAGGTGCCGCGAATCGGCCCCTTTTCCCGCGCCCGTTGCGTTCGCCACAGTTCTGGCATCCACCGCGCCTTTGAGCACAAGTCGCCGTGGTTGATTCTTGCCCGCAAACATATCGGCGGTGGCGAATTCGGCCTTCACATCCTGCTTTTCGCCGGGTCCTTGAGAGACCGCGGCCACTTGCCCGCTGGCTTCTGCCCCGGTGACCCAGCCTTGCGGAGAAAAATTGGCGGACATTTCATTGGCTGTCACATGCTGGGTCGAGGCCCTCTGGGTGGAGGTAAATTCCGGCCGGGCTGATCCGGCATTCTCCCCGGACTTTGCGAGCAATCGCTTCGCGTGAAAATCGGGGCCAAGTTCCAGAAGCAGTGCTGCGGCGGTGAGGCGCCGGTTCTGGGTGTGCGCTTCCGCAGGTCCAGAAAGGTACATGGTTCCGGTGTCGCGGGAGAAGTCCATACGAGAGCCGGTAACCTCGACCGGCTCGGCGGGCGCGAGGCTCGCTTTGCGTGTAGCGCTGCCCGGCGGCACAGCCGGCGTCAGATGCAACACGACGTTGCGCTGCAAACGAAGTGCGCCCTGGTCCGCGTGGTACTCCGCGCCGGTCGCGCGGCCCGTTCCGTTGCTGAAGGCAAACCGCACTTCCTGGTCGGTTTTGGCTTCGCCACTGGTGCGGTTGAAGGCCACCCCTCGAGTCTCGATTTTCATCGTACCGGGCGTCACTCCCGGCGCCGCGGATTTCCCGGTGCCCGATTTCCACTCTTCCTCGCTCATCAAAACGATCTGGACATCGCCGGAGCAATCCATATCGCCGGAGTCTTTGGTATAGCGGCAGGCGTGGGTCTCCATGGTGTCGTGCCGCGCGCCGTCTCTTCCGAAGATGGTGATGCGCACGCCTTCCAGGTCCATGGCATTGAGGCCTTTGAACTCGGTGGACTTGGAGGCCTCCACGGTGAAGACCGTGCGCTGCCCTTCCACCTTGGAAAAAGTCAAAACCGTGGATTGTCGCTCGACATTCACGGGGGCCGCCGGCGGGGCGTTGCGATGCTCGACGTAACGCGTGTAGCCGCGTTTCAGGTACACGCCGACGGTGATCGCGGCGAGCACGATTGCGACAGCCGCGCTCCAGCGCGCGTACCTCGACGCTTGGCTTTTCTTCATCGCTTTCAGTTAATCAGAATTGTGCTGGCGTGTATAGAACGCCCGTCAACCGGCGGTTTCCGCGGCGGCGGGAAGGTGCGGCAGAATTCCGATGTTTGCGACGGCGACGCTGTCGCGATTCGTGTTCTTGACCAGATACATGGCTTCGTCGGCCAGGTGCAGCAGGCCTTCCTTGGTTCGCGAATCGACGGGATACGAGGCCACCCCCATGCTGGCGGTGAGTTGCAGGTTCAGGCCTTCCGCGGCCAGCCAGCGGGTATCGCGAATCAGCCGGTGCAGGCGGCGCGCGACGTTCATCGCATTTTCCTTGGAGGTTTGCGGAAGCAGCAGGACAAACTCGTCGCCACCGTAGCGGAAGGCGAAGTCAATCAACCGGCAGTGGGTCTTGAGCGAATTGCCGATTTCCGCAAGCAGCCGCGAACCGACCAGATGTCCCTGGGTGTCATTCACCTGCTTGAAGTGGTCCAGATCAATGAAGATAAGTGAAAATTCGTAGTTATAGCGCTGCGAACGGTAGATTTCCGTTTCCAGAATGAAGCTCATGTGCCGCGCGTTGTAGAGGGTCGTGCAATCGTCGGTGATGGTCAGCTCGTGGATGCGTTTGACGTGGCGCGCATTTTCCAGGGCGATGGCGGCGAAATCGGAGAGCGCTTCGAGCAGCTTCAAGTCGCGCGAATCGAAGCCCTCGGGGCCGATGCAGTTGATGAGTTCAATCACGCCCAGGCAGGTATCGCGGAATTTCACCGGAACCGCCACGATAGAACGGGTCTCGGTCTTGGTTTTCTCGTCAACCTTGCCGAAGAAGCGGGTGTCCTTTGCGGTGTCGGGGACCACGACCGTCTCGCCATGCTGGGCGACCCAGCCCGCGATGCCCTGCCCCATCTTGACCCGTACATCCTTCAGCGCCTGCGAAGCGGTGCCGACGGCTAGCTCAAAGTAGAGTTCCTGCTTGGCCTCATCCACCAGTAACAATGACCAATTGTCCGGGCGCAGAAATTCGTCGATCTTCTCCATGATGGTGCGCAATACCTGATCGAGCTGCAGAGAAGACGTAAGGGCTTTGCCAAGCTCTTGAAAGACCGCCACTTCGCCGGCTTCGCGCTTTTCTCCCGGCAGCCCCGCATTTCTGCGGCGATCGATGCCCGGAAACTGTTTTGCTTCCTCCACGCTCGGCGGTTCCTGTTCTGCGCGCACGCGAGCGGTGCAGCCCAAAAAAGGCAACACCCTGCCCCGGCAGCCGACAAAGCCTGCGATGCAAGGTCAGTATAGGCACCGTTAAAAATGGCGCGCAACTCATCCGTGGTACAGGCGTTCCCATCTCGCCATCCAAACCGGGCGCGCCCCGCTCAGTGTCCAGCGCCGCCGGCGGGCATGGCCCAGTGCAGGACTTGCCCGATTGTCTCCGGGAACTGCACCCCCAGCAGACCGAGCAACGGAATGACCAGCAGGAACACGACGCGGCCAATGAACTCCGCATCCCAGGTGATTTCGCCGGGCTTGCTGCCGTTCAAGCAGCTCAAGACGGCATCGCGATTCATCTGCACCGCGATGTGACCCGCCACCCCGAGAAACACCAGGATCACAAACCAGCTGAAATAGGCGAAAGGATTCTTGGGCTGCAGTGGGTAGCAACTGACGGCCAGCAGCATCAGGAAAAGACAGATCAGCGAATACACGGCAAGGTTGGTCAGCTGGGGAAAGATGTGCGCGAGGAAATGTACGGTGCGGCTGACGAGGAACTCTTCCGCCTGCTGCTGCAGACGCTTGCGAGCCGCGTCCTGCTGGCTCAATTCCTGCGAAGCCGGCAACGGCGCCCCCCAGGAGACTTCCAGCAGGTCTTCCACGGCACGCGTGAATCGATTCAGCAGCCTTTGCGCTTTGACCTGTTGGGCGGAGCTGGACTTGTGATCGCCGCAGGCCTCCTGGAGCAAGGCGCGCTCGTAGCGGGACTTGGCGCTGTTCACCAAGTCGCGGCCGGTGCCGACCACGAACGCAAACTCTTTGTTCTGTGGCAGCAGAGACTGCGCGTCTTCGCCCGAGGCCACCAGTTGGCGCGCCGAATTTACCGATAGGCCCAGCGCGGTAAGGGGTGACGGCGCGGCGGCCAGGCTGATCTTGGGGATGGTGCGATTGTTGACGTGGAAACGCACGAACGCCTCGCGCATCGGTAGGCGTCCGGCGCGGACCAGAACGCAGCACAGCGTCCGCCAGATAAGATACAGGCGAGCAACGTTTGCCAGGACGGCCGCCGCCACCAGCAGAAAAGAAACACCCAGCAAACGATAAAACGCTTGCGCCTCGAAGCCGTACACCAGGCGATAGAAGAAAAGATAAGCCCCCCACGCCAGTACCAGCAAAAGCAGCACACAAAGCGGCAGGCAAGCTTGATTGTTGGTCAGCAGAGTCGGGCTAACCAGTAACTTGCGCAGTGTCTCTTCAATGGTGCGCAGACCGCGGAAGGAGCGAGCATCGGAATAGAAAAAGCCGGCGTCGCGAGTCGCCGTGGATTGCGCGTTGCTCGCAACCGAGGGCAGGCTCTGAGCAAAGTAGATGCGCCGCAACGCGCAAACCGCCCAGAACAGGGCGGCGAGGCACACGAAAAAGAAAGGCGGGAGAGGGGAAACGCCGCTCTGCAGGTTGAGGGCGCGGAAGGCGGTGATGACGCGGTCACCGCGATGCTCGGCAAAAATCCAGTTGGCGGCGAGGGACAACACCAGGCACCAACAGCCGACGACGGCAAGAAGCAGAACGAGGCGGGACCAGCGGTTCGAGGGTCCGTGGGCATTCGACCCGGAGGGCAGAAGCGCACTTTTGAGGATGTTTTTGGCCAGGCTGAGACATGCGAAAAGGCCGAGAAGCATTATGGCAATCATGAACGCGACCGCCAGGGTGAATGGCCAGTAGAGGTTCGGGTCACGGCGGATCGAGGCCAGGCAAAACGCGGTAATCGCTAGCAGGAACACCGAAAGGCACGAGGTCGCCGCAATGAGATAAAACGCCAGAGCGTCGCTGCGTTCCTGACGGAAGAGATGGATGGCTGGAGCTCGGGCCTGCAGCCAATCCACGAGCTTGTTCCCGGCGGCACTCGCCGTGTTGCTGGGAAGAGTTTCACTCAAGTACAGAAGCCATAGAGCGGCGGGTACGCAGCAGACAATGGTCCATAGCACTAACAGCAGGCGCGTGAGTTCGGGAACCATGCCGTCGTTGGCGTGCGAGTCGCCGAAGCCTTCCGCTGGAGCCTCGACGACCGCCGTGTAGCCGGACGTGTCACCCAATTTGCGAACCGCGACGGGCCAGAAGCCGTCGCGGCCCACAGTCACGATCCATACGGGTGGCGTCAGGCATAGCTTTGTCTCATCGCTGGGGCAGTGCGGGTCGCGAAACGGGGAGCGATATTCCAGCAGGGCCTCGTCCGCTCCCAGCAGGTGCAGCATTGCGTTGTACAGGCCTTCCGTTCCCTGATCTGGAAACTGGATGCGCACTGCGGCAGCCTTGGAATTGATCGCCGTCCAGCGTTCGTTCAGGCTGAACAGCGGATAGGGCGTGGGAACCAGCATGCCGCGCGTGTTTGGATTGGCCTCCGGGTGGCCATACAGCAGATCGGCGTTCAGGGCGAAAATAACGGCGGATGCCGAGTGCTCGCGGATTTCACGCGCAAGAAAAATCACGTCGCGAACATCGGTGGCCGCGATGCCCACGTAATGAAACTTCTCCTGGGAGATGGTGGCCAGCAGGTTGGAGACGATCCGCTCGGAAGCCGAGATTTCCAGTTGCGAAAAGGGCGGGATCGAATCCTTCGCCTCCTCGCTGTCATCTTCGGTTGGAAGTGGAAGCGTAAGCGAACTGGGACCCGTAACGGAGCCGTCGGCGTCTTTCGCCTGCTGGTTCTTCTTTCTCAGGGATTCCAGTTCACTTCGCAATCGTGAAACGTGCAGCGGGAAGGACAGGTTGACCACCTCAATATCTTCCTGCGCATTCGCCGACGAACCGTGAGCCGACCGGATGGCCGCGCCGTACGCGGTATTTCCCTCGCTGAGCAGTGCGATTCGTAATCGTTTGCTGCTGCCCCTTTTCTGCGCGGCGAAATACCGATAGAGCACTTCCAGCGCGACATCGTCGCGAATTACCGTGGTTTCAAAGGTGGAACCGGGCCGGTCGGGAAAGCTGAGGAAGGACCTGCCGGTCCCGGTGCCCTTCGGCAGTGCGGTGGCGGTACCCGCGACGATGCGAAACCGCAGCCGTCGTGCCGGCCCCTGGGTCTTCGACCAGGCATGCAGCGCGATGTCCAGAGACTCGCCGGAACCGGAAAACGAAGGCGCGAGCACCTTGATGGTGTTGCAGGCATCCGCATCTGCCGCCGCAGAGGGGCGGGGAAAATAGCGGGGAATTTCTCCGTGGCACAGGCGTTCGATCTGGTCCAGGGCGGAAAGCATGGCTTTCTTGTGGATGCCCGTCGTGGGCGTCTCGCCTACGAGAAACACCAGGAGAACGCGGGCTTGCTTCTGCGAGGACGCTGCCGCAGGTTTTGGATCCGGTTCAGGTTCCGGGGCTGGATTGCGGAACAGGAGCAATCCTGGCTCGCGCTCGGCTCGATGCTCTGTCTCGGCGTCCGCTGGGCTGGAAGCTGAGCCGCCACTCGCAACGCCAACCTTCTCTTTGAGCTCCTCGCGCCAGGGAAGATCAAAGCGATCGAGAAGGTAGTTATCGGCTTCGGCAGCGCGTTGCAGTGCGCCGAGATTGCGATCGAACAGATACGGAAGCTGCGAGTCGATGGGGTCGGGAATGGTGACAATCATCAAGTCCAGGGTTGCGTTCGCACGTACCGGAGATTCCCCCGCCTGTAAGGCACCGATTTCCACCGGGGCAAAAAATTCCGTCAGGATGCGAATGGCATCGTGCGGTCGCGCGGTCTTTTGACTGGAACCGGATAGCGCGGAGGTCGCGGGCGCGAAGCCGGCGCTTCCGGATGAGGCTCCCTGTCTGGTGCTGAACGCGACCGGAAAAATCAGGGCAAGAATCGCCATGATGGGAAGCAAAAGAGCGGGACTGGACTGGCGACTCATAACACGACTGCCTTACCGCACCGGGGAAAAGGCCCAAGCTACGCCTGCTGGTCTTCCTTCCGGGTCTGAAAGCGGACCTGTGTGTGCCGGGACGAGGCGTTTGCGCGAGGGAAGCCTCCGTCTGCTGAATGGTGCCGGCGGTGAAAGATTCGTTACAGGCTGTTCACGCAATTCCGTTGCCGGCGTCGGCCCGCGGCCGGCCGGCACGCCACGCCGGGAACGCCGCAAGTCTAGGTTTGACAGCGCATTGCAGCGCACCTATAGTTCGTCAGGGCAGAATTTTCGCCAACCGGCCGGCACCCTCCGTTCCGGCAGAAGCGCGGCATCCGCCAAACAGGTGAGGATCGGTTCGACAAATGGCTAAAGGCACGTTTGGGGAGCGCCTGAAGCGGGAACGTGAACTCCGCGAGGTCACTCTCGACGAGGTTTCCTCCGCCACCCGCATCGCGCCGCGATTTCTGGAAGCCCTGGAAAACGAACAGTGGGAGCGCCTGCCGGGAGGAGTTTTTGGCCGCGGCTTTGTGCGCAGCATCGCGCGCTACCTCGGGCTGAGCGAAGAAAATCTCCTCGCGGAATACGATCTGGCGCGCGGCGAAACCGCGAATGCCTCGGCGCAAAAACCCGAAGAACGAATTCCCTCGCCGCCCAGATGGATTCCTGCTCTAGTGGTTGTCCTGATCTTCGCTTTGCTGGCCGGGCTCGCGGCCGGCGGTTTTTACGGCTGGCGCTGGTATCAGGCACGGCGCGCTGCTCACAAGACTTCCGAGATGGTCAAGCTCCCGCTGCAGCCAGTGGGCCAGAGCAATGCAACTCCGCCTGCCGCTACGCCGGCCGAAGGACTGCCGGCCAGCCCCGCTACAACGTTGCCCAGGGACGTCACGCTCAATCTCAGCGTCGCCGCTTCCGCAGCCACGCGACTCCGCGTGGTCGCCGACGGCGTGGTGGTGCTCGACGCGGAAATCGCATCCGGCGAAAACCGCCGCTTTTCGGCGAAGGACTCCTTCGAAGTCAGCGCCGCGGATTCTTCGGCGGTGTTGCTGGAGTTGAACGGGCAAACCGTTCCGCCACTCGGCGCGCCGGGATCTTCCGGTAAGATCGTCTTGACCGCAAAAGATCTCGGGCAGGCGACCGGTGGAAACTCTCAACCCTGACATTCTGGATAGTCTGCGCCACGGGCGCGCGACCCGCGAAGACAAGCTGGCCGCTTGCACCGGAGGCATAACTTTGCCCGCAGCCGATCTGGCCGAAGTGCTGGCCGTCCTGGCGCTCGATGCGGACGAACTGGTGTCTTCCCGCGCGCGCGAAGCCATCATGCGGCTGCCGATTGAAAATTTTGTGGAAGCGCTGAACCGGCAGCAGGCACTGGAGCCGCTTTTCGAATTCGCCTCGCGAAATCTGGCCAACAAACCTGGCGTATGCGACGCGCTCATCAAGAACAAGAATTGCGGACCCGAGCATTTGCTGCCGGTGGTGCAGCATCTTTCGACACTGGGCATCCAGGCGCTGATGGACGAACTGGACCGCGTGAGCGATTCGCCGGAATTGGCCGCCGCGCTGGAAAAGTCTTCCTCGGTGACCGTCGAACAAAAGGGCCAGCTGCAAGAGCTATTGAGCGACGAAACCGCCGATATTTCGGCGCTCGAAGAAGCGGCGGTGGACGCCGAGCCCGATGATGAGCGGCGGAAAACCCTGCTGCAGCAGATTTCCGTGATGACTGTGGCCCAGCGCGTAAAGTTCGCGATGAAAGGCGGGGCGGAAGCCCGCCGCACGCTCATTCGCGACACGAACAAGGTCGTACAGCGGGCGGTGCTGCAATCCCCGCGCTTGACGGATCAGGAAGTGGAAGCGTTCGCGAGCATGAGCAACTTGACCGACGAAATCTTGCGGCTCATTGGCAAAAACCGCACCTTTCGCAAGAGCTATACCGTCGTTCGCAATCTCATCAACAACCCCAAAGCCCCGCTGGACATCAGCTTGAACCTGCTGCCGATGCTGAACGCCGTGGATCTGAAACGCCTGACCATGAACAAGAACGTTCCGGAGACCCTGCGCTCCACGGCCGTGAAGCTGCAGCGGCAACGCGCCGAGACGAAGAAGTAGGGCCGACAGAACGCCGCCGGGCGACTTGTTGTACCCTGTTGGCACCATGACTTCCCTGCTCCGCTTCTTTCAAGCCAACTTGCTTGTTGCCCTCTTCTCCGTGCTGCTTGCCGCGAATCCGCTCGTGCTTCGCGCGCAATCGGCTCTGCCCAAACCGGACAAAGACACCGTCCTCAAGGCGTCCGACATCAAGCCGCGCCTCTTTCCGGAATCGGTTTTTTTTCGCGGGCAGACCGCGCCGACGCAGATGCGAAACACCGGAGGTGTGCACTTTTCGGACGACCTGTATGTCGTGGCCGGGCTCGTCGACAACTCCGGCTATTCCACCGGAATCCGCGAAAAATATCAGGGCTACCTGATTTCAGAGGTTACTTTGCAGGTCGGCGGGCAGACGCTGAAGCCCGGCGCTTACGGCATCGGTTTTCTGGACGGCGGAAAATTCGTGGTGATGGATCTGGGAGCGAACGAGCTGTTCCAGGCCTCGTCGCAGCGTGACGGCGACCTGAAGCGGCCCGTGCCGCTGCAGGTTACGTCAGCCGGTGACGGAAAGTATCGCCTGTATTTCGGTCGCGAGTACATCGAGTTTGGCCGCTCCAGGTAGTTCCCCATCCCTTTGTAAACAACATCGCCAGTGAGGCAATGCGAATGATGACCACCGTCCAGCGCACGACAGTTTCGATCACGCTCGCGCTGTTGTTCGCGGTTCAGGCATACGCACAGAAACCCGCCGCGGCGCCCAAGCCGCTCTTCGACGGCAAATCCTGGTGGGACGAGGTGAAGGTGCTGGCCGACGACAGCATGGAAGGCCGCGACACCGGTAGCCTCGGGTTGCGCAAGGCCGAAGCCTACGCGGTGGAGCAATTGAAGAATGCCGGGTTGCAGCCTGCCGGGACGGATGGTTTCTACCAGACCGTACGTCTTGTGCAGCACCAGATCGATGAGAAAAACTCCTACGCGTTCATCGCCAGCGGAAACGGGCCGGCCAACCCGGTGGCCCTCGGCGACGATGCGTACTTTTCGACGCGCGTCGAAGGTTCCGACTCCGAAATCGACGCGCCCCTCGTCTTCATCGGCAACGGGTTGCAGGTGCCGGAAGCGAACGTAGATGAGCTGGCCGGTCTCGATTTGAAGGGCAAAGTCGTCGTGTACCTCACCGGTTCTCCGGCAAACGTGCCGGCGCCGCTGGCCGCGCATTATGGCTCGCTGGCGCAGCGCTGGAAACGCCTGGCGGCAGCCGGCGCGATTGGCACGATCACGATCCCCAACCCGGCCTCCATGGATATTCCGTGGGCGCGCATGTCGCTTAACCGCGCGCATCCTTCGATGGACCTGGACGATCCGGATTTCAACGACGTCGCCGGACTCAAGGTTGGGCTGGTCTACAATCCGGCCGCGGCGGACGCGCTGTTCGCGGGATCGGGACACACCTTTGCGGAAATTGCAGCCCTCGGCAAAGAGATGAAGTTGCTGCCGCACTTCAACCTGGCGACGACCCTGAAGGCCAGAGCGGTCATCCAGAGAATCCGTCTGGAGTCGGCCAATGTCGTGGCCAAGCTGCCGGGAGCCGATCCCTCTCTTGCGAACGAATACGTAGTGCTTTCGGCGCATATCGATCACTTGGGCATCGGCGAGCCGGTGAACGGCGACCGAATTTACAACGGCGCGATGGACAACGGGAGCGGAACGGCCGCGGTACTCGATATTGCGGCGTCGTTCAAGCAGCACCCGGAAAGGCTGAGGCGTTCTCTGCTGTTTGTCCTGGTCACCGGCGAAGAGAAAGGCCTGCTCGGCTCAAAGTATTTCGCGGCGCACCCGACGGTGCCGGCCAAGTCCATCGTGGCCGACGTCAATATCGACATGTTTTTGCCGATCATGGCAACCAAAACGCTCATGATCCTGGGGCTGGGGGAATCGACTCTTGGCTCGGACGCCAAAAGCGTGGCCGAATCGCTGGGCGCCAAGGTCATTCCCGATCCCATGCCGCTGCGCAACCTGTTTGTGCGCAGCGATCAGTACAGCTTCATCCTGCACGGCATTCCGTCCGTGGCCATGGGATATTTCGCCGAGCCGAATTCTCCGGAACAGAGGGTCTTCGAAGAGTGGCTGAGCAAGCGCTATCACGCGCCCAGCGACGACCTGAATCAGCCCGTGGATCTCCCGGCCGCGGCCCGGTATGAAGAAATCACGCGAAAGCTGCTCATCAAGACGGCCAACGCCAGCAGCAGACCACAATGGAGCGACGCTTCGTTCTTCAAGCGTTACGCTCAGCCGCAATAGTTCGAGGCTGCGCAATGTTCGATAACGATTGGCTTCGCCGCACCTGCCTCGCCTTTCCAGGGGTAACCGAAGAGGTGCAATGGCAGAACGCGCTGCTCTTCAAGGTCGGCGGCAAGATGTTCGCCGTGGGCCAGTTGGAGCCGGGAGCCACCTGCCTTTCGTTCAAGTGCTCGGACGAAGCTTTTGCCGAATGGATTGAAAGGCCCGGCGTCATCCCCGCGCCGTACCTGGCCCGCGCCAAGTGGGTGGCTCTGGAACGCGAGGACGCTATCCCGCGTCAGGAACTGGCCGAATTGCTGCGTTCGGCCTACGACCTGGTTCGCGCCAGGCTACCAAGGCGGCTGCGCGAGGGTCCTGCCGCCAACCGCAAATCAAAGACCCGCAAAGCCAGGCCCCGGCGCCGGCCGCGCCACTGAGGCGCGTTGTTAACTCACGTGCCGGGCTGCGGCGTGGTTGAGCTAAGATACGCCGCACCGTGTCGCCTTCACTCTCAGCCGCGTGGTACGTCGCGGCCCTTCGCTTCGCCGGACTGGCGTTGGCCTGGCTGCTGATCGGTTTGGTTGTTCTTTGGGCTACTGCCGCTCTCTATTTCGACTTCAACTGGCCCTCGCTGCGCCTGCTTCTCGCCCTGCTGTTTCTTCTGAGCGTTTGCGGCGCAGCCTATTTCGCGGGCGCGACCGCGCCGCGCATGCTGGTGTGTCTCGGCGGGTTCCTGCTGGTGCTCGCGTGGTGGCTCACACTGAAGCCTTCGAACCATCGCAACTGGCAGCCCGATGTCGCGCAGACGCCGTGGGCCGAAATTTCTGGCGACAAAGTGGTTCTGCACAATTTCCGCAGTTGCGACTATCGCGCCGAATTCGATTACACCTGCCAATGGCAGACCAGGACGCTCGACCTTTCGCAACTTTCGGGCGTGGACATCTTCGTGACCTATTGGGGCTCGCCCTGGATCGCCCATCCCATTCTCAGCTTTCGCTTTGCCGACGGAACCTATGTGGCCGCTTCCATCGAGACGCGAAAGGAGGTGGGTGAGGAATATTCCGCGATTCGCGGTTTTTTTCGCGCCTACGAACTCATCTATATCTTCGCGGACGAGCGCGACCTGGTGCGCCTGCGCACGAACTATCGCAAAGACGAGGAAGTGTACGCCTTTCGCACCATTGCCGGGCCGGAGTGGTCGCGCGAGCTCTTCCTGGAGTACCTGCGCCGCGCCAACGATATGCACCAGCATCCGCAGTGGTACAACGCGGCGACCGACAACTGCACCACCAGCATCTTTACGCAGATGGCCGCGACCGGTAAGTTGCCGGCGGGAAGTTCGGCTCATTCCTGGTGGATCGTGCTGAATGGGCCGGGCACGAAAGCTCTCTACAAGAGCGGCAACTTCGCCGTCGATCCCGGCAATCCGCAGATGACCTTCGCCGAGGCCATGCAAAAGGCGCACATCAATGAAAAAGCCCGGACGGTAAATGACGCGCCTGACTTCTCCGAGCAGATTCGCGCCGGACGCCCGGGATTTGCGGCGCTGGCGGGCCGCTAGCCGCACCACGCCAGGCACACCACCAGCTCAGCAAAGCAACGAGAAAACAAAATCAGGCAGTGACTTTGTTGGCGGTGACTTTGGGGATGGCGCGGCGAAGGGGCTTGGCGCCGGAAATCGGAAACGTCATATTCCAGAAATTGATCTCGGAAGACAGGAACTCCACGCCAATGTGGGTCTTGCCGTCGCGCTTGCGCTGAATCGAGGCCACCCGGCCTTCCACCTTGCGCGCGTTGCTTTCATTGACGAGAAGAAGGATCTGACCAATCACCGCCGGATGTTCCATCTCCAGCTGAGCGCCATGCTGGCTCACCTGATTCGAACGCACATGGATGCAGAACTTTTCCCCGTCCTCGTTCTGGCCGTGCACGGCAATGGGTACGGTCAGTGTGACGCGTTGCGTGCGCCGGCGTTCTTTGCAGCGAAAGTGCAGTAGGGACATAGCGTACCGCCGATACTCCTGCCAGGCTGCGATATTGGGGGACGCTTCGAACCGAACAGCGTATCGAAGACAAGCCACGGCCGAACGGCCGCGTTCCAGACTTGGCTACTACCGGCCGCCGGACTCCGAAGCTGAGTCCCTTGACACGACCATTTTCCCTACGGTCCCTCGGCTGGACAATAGAGAATCAGTACCAAACTACCCCACCTGGCTCGCTAGTACGCTAGTACTTTGTCCCCCAAAGCGTCAACGAAAAGTTTGTGAATTGCGTGCAACGGATGCTGTCGCGGTCATTTGCTCCTGGCACCGGCGATTTTATTCCCGCCAAGCCAGGCACATTCGTCATACGTTGTTCGCTGCAGACGTTCCCGAAGTGCTTGGAAAAAAGGATGTTAGGCTCGGGGCGCAACGGCCAGGCAGTTGCACTTGGCGCTGCACCCGTTCCGATCAAATCTGAGGTGCAGCAATGAACTTCTCCGAAACAACGCGCTCGCGCCACTCCTGCAACTAGAACTCCAGGCGCAGCGCGATCTGCATCACGCGTTTGTCGGTGAGTGTGCTGGTTGCGACTCCGAAAGAGTTCTCGTTGTCGACATTCGCGCTCACGGAATGCGCATCGAAGCGCACGCTGTTGGTCACGTTGAAAACCTCCCAGCGGAATTGCAGCTTGGCTCGCTCGGTGATGGAGAAGGTCTTGTCCAGGCCGGAATCCCAGCTGTAATAGCCGTCGCCCCGCAGCGGGTTGCGCGAACCGGATTCGCCCGGCAAGGCCAGCCGGAAGCTGTTGAACACGGCGTCCGGATTGGCGAACTGCTGCGGCCCGGAGCCGCGCGAAAGCGCTCCCGCGGGTATGGCTCGTGATTGCTCGGCGAAACCTTCGATGTCCCAGTTAGTGGGCCAGCGCGAGCCGTTATCCACGCCGAAAGGCAGGCCGCTCGTCCAGCGCACGATGCCCGTGAGCTCCCAGCCGCCGATCAACGCATCCACAAACCGGTTGGCGTTCTTGCCCCAATGCCGGCCGCGTCCCACGGGAATTTCCCACAAGTAGTTGGCGTTCACCTGATGGGTCATGTCAAAGTCCGAGACCCCCTTCAACTGATCGGGAACCCAACTGTTGATGATTTGCGCGTTGTTATTGCCGCCCGATGTGCCAAGGCGCTCGGCCTGCGAAGTCCAATCAATGGACTTCGAATACGTATAGTTGAAGTCCGCCTGCAGCCCTTCGCGGAACTTGTGCCGCAGCACCACCTCCATGGCGTTGTAGTACGACTTGCCGATCGAACGCCAGGCATACAGCGCCGAATACTGGCTGTGGTAGAAGCGGTAACTCGGGTAGGTGTGGCTGCCGGTGTTGATGCCCGCTTGGGAAATCGAATCCGGCAGGTCCAGCTGGAAGAGCGCGTAGCTTTCATTCCCCAGATTGTTCAGAAACAGCTCGTACACATTCTGCGTGGCGGAGAGCGGGCCAAAGCCAATGTCCGCGCCATCCAGGGCCCCAAACAGCGTTTGCCAGTAAGGAGAGTTCTGGATCTGGCTGACGTCGGTGCCGGCATACGCCTGCTTCGAAAGCGCGGAAGCCGCGGTGAAGTAATCCACGCCGCCAACCTTCAGGTTCAACGGCATGGCGACGTCTTCCTGGACCAGCAAGCGGTGCGCCAGGCGCCCGACGTAGGAGACCTCGATGGAAGTCGAGGGATTGATCTCGCGCGTGACGGAAAAATCCAGCAGGTGCGAGTACGGCGTTTTGACCTTGTTGTCGATGCCCCAGCTGATCGCGAAATTGGTGGTGTCCGGGGTTGCGGGGAATCCGCCGGCCGGCGCCGGCGGCAACAAGCCCGCCGGAATCGTGGAGATCCCCTCAAAACGCGGAGAAGTGGTGGTGGTCAGCACGCCCGCCGGATTCGAAATATTGCTCGAGAGACCGAACGATCCGGAAGTATCGAAGGTGTTCACGATCGCCGCGCCGAAGTGGTCGTAAATTAAGCCGTAACCAGCCCGGATCGAGCTCTTGCCGGGTCCGCCAAAAATCGCGCCGAGCACGCCGCTATCAAAAGACGGCGACCAGGCCAGCGAAATACGTGGCGAGAAGTCCTTCTTATCGGGCGTCCAGAAGTCCGGCTGCCCGTTCGAACGGCCGTTCAACCCGAAGGAAACGGCGGGCACGTTGTTGGCGGCTCCGCCATTCAGTCCTTGCTGCGCGCTGGCGTTGTAAAAGTCGGTCAGAGCGTACGGTGTGCACGAGCTACCGCTCTGCAGGCAAGGCCCGACCTGCAGCCCGTGAATCTCATTGGGCACCTGCAGGTACGAATACTTCAGGCCCAGCGTGACCGTCAGACTCTTGTTGAATCGCCAGGTGTCCTGGCCGTAGAAATCCCACTCGTTCCAATGGTACTCGCGCGGCACCGGTGCCCCGAGCGAAAGGGGCGAGCCGTCGCGGTTGTAGTTGTAAATCGCGTCGCCTTCATCCACCACGCCAACCAGGTCCATGATCGCGCTGTCGTAGTTGAATCCGCCGGAAGGGTCCACTGCCGGGTAACCCGAGGCGGCAGGATCGAGCGGTTGGCCGGTATTGGCGACGGCCGAGGAGGGCCCAAGCCAGCCGGTATTGATCGCCGCGTCCGGGAAGGAATTCGCGGTGCTCACGCGCGCATCGTGGATGAGCCGCCAGTTCACCCCAAACGAAAAACTATGGGTGCCGTGCGTCCAGGAAAGGTCCTCGATGAAATTGTTGACCGGGATCCGAAAACTGCTGGTGCGCGAGAACGACACGGGAGCGTCCAGGCCTTGCAGCCCAACCGCGGGCTCATTGGAGGCGCCGGAGTTCGAACCGCCCTGGCGCGTGAATCCCCAGCGGAAATTGCTGACCAGCGTGGGCTTGATGATCGCCGTGTATCCCATGGCGAAGCCTTTGTTGTTGGTCAGGAAGCTGCTCGAAGCCTGCTGCCCCGGGAACTGCGGGCTGGAAGGTTCGCGGTCGCCCATCAGGTTGCCGCGCCAGAAGAGAATGTTGTTCTTGTTCAGCACATAGTCAATGCGCGCGATATACGTGTTGTAGCTGCGGTGCAGGGTGTTCACGAACCGGTAGCCTAGAGTGTTCAGGCCGTCGCCGACCCCGGTGAAGACATTCGGCAGCGGATAGCCCCCCAGCACCTGCATCATCGGGTCATTCAGGCCCACACTGAGCGCGTCCATGTTCTTGATCTTGTCCGGTCCCAGAGCGTTGTAGCCCGGCGCAAAGTTGTAGGTCTGGCCGCTCTTGCCCGGGATGCTGCCGCCCGGACAGGTCGCCGTGTCCAGAGAACCGTCGGGATTGGTCTGGCACAAATACTGCACAACGCCGTCGCGCATGGCCGCGCTGGGCACGGTCCTGGTCTGCACGTCGCCTTCAGCGTCGCGCCGTCCTTCATAGTTCACAAAGAAGAAGAGTTTGTCTTTCAGGACCGGCCCGCCCACCGAACCACCGAAGACATTGCGCACCAGCGCGGGCTGCTTGTTCGGTTCGCCGTTCTGCAATTGCGTCTGCTTGTTGAAATAGTCGTTGGCGGTGAACAGGGCGTTGCGGTTGTACTCGTAGAGGCTTCCATGGAAGGTGTTGGTGCCGCTCTTGGTAACCAGCGTGACTTGCGCGCCCGAGCCGCGTCCCGCATCCGCATTGGGATTGCTGGTGGTTACGCGAAATTCTTCGACCGAATCCTGCGTCATGCGCAGCACGCTGTTGAACGCGTAGCCTTTGTTCTGGTCATTGACGTCCACGCCATCCAGCGTCACGTTCGATTGGTCGCTGCGCGCGCCGTTGACCGCGCCACTGCGCGAATCGCCGTCGTCGTTGCCGGCAAACTTGCCGAGGAAGGTCACACCCGGCTGCAAGCTGAGCAACTCCACCACGTTGCGGCCCTCGATGGGCAACGATGCCACCTGCTTTTCGTTGAAGGCGTTGCCTAGCGTCGCGTCCGAAGTGTTCACCGTGACGGCCGCTTCTCCCTGCACCACCACCTCTTGCTTCACCGATTCAACGCTCAGGGTCACGTCCACCGTGGTCGCGGTGGCCACCAGCAGGTCCAGACCTTCTTTGCGCGAAGGCTGGAAACCTTTCGCCGTCACCTCCAGCGAATACCTGCCAGGCTGCAGCTGTGGAAGTTCGTAGGCCCCATTTGCGTCCGCCACGACTTCGCGCGTCGTGCCGGTGCTTGCGAAGGTGAGTTTAACCGCCGCTCCCGGCACGGAAGCGCCGCTGCCATCCGTAATTCGACCTCGCAAAATCGCTACGGACTGCCCCGCCGCAAGCCCGGCCAGAAACAGGGTCAGCGCTGCAACGAACCATCGCTTCATAAGATTCCCCAATAGACGAAGTGTTCCCAGGCTGGTCAGCAGGTCGGTCCAGAGTCGCTGCACTCATGGGAGTGCAAAGGATGTACGCAAATTTGCGCAGAGAGTCAAGCGAGGCAGCGAGGCGTTCGTAGCGGGCCAAGTCCCCGTTCTGATACATCTAAACCGTTTTATTGCTCGTCCGGCACGGTAGGCACCGGGCTGCCCGTTACTTCATCTTTTTCGAGCGTGAGATGGCTTCCGCCGGGCCAGTTCCAGGTCATGCGGTGGACGAATCCGTCCTCTCCACGCACAAAATGAACCACGCCGTAGTCGGCGCGGACAAAAAATGTATCGCCGTCGGTCATGGCCAATTCGCGGGAAAAGGGGTCGTCTCCCCAGTGCATGACGAGCTGCCCATCGTGAATTTCCAGGGTCTGGGTATAAGGCGTTTCTTTCGAGTGGTAGCGACCGATGTATTGCTTCATGGAACGATCGCCCAGCACCTCCGTGCCGACCACTGGGGGCTGGGAGACGGCTCCTCCAAACAAGACCGCTTCCAGATCGAGCGGAACCCTTTGCGCGAAGCCGGATTCGATATTGCTGAGAACCACGGCGTAAATGTGCTGCTTCGGGTACAGCGCAATATGCGCGTTAAAGCCAGCGAGCTGCCCCGATTGCTCGATCAGGTCGTACGACGAATATTTCCGTTTGCCCCAGCCATAGGGATATTTCAGTTTGTCCACTGCGAACGCGGGGTTCGTGTCCACGGCACGCAGCCAGCGAAGCAGGTCTTCCGCGTTCGAATAGACCGACCCGGCGCCGTCCAGCGCGGATTCATTGAACGGAACCGGACGGATTTTTGCCGCAGCCGCGGTAGCCACCGCTCCAAAGGCGCTTCCCTCCGGCAGATCTCGGCACGCGGTCGCCGAATTCTTCATCTGCAAGGGCACAAAGATTTCGTTGCGCAGAAATTCGTTGTAAGAAATCCCCGATACGCGCTCAACCACCGCCGCGAGCAGGAAATAGCCTTCATTGCTGTAGGCGTCGCCTTTGCCGGGTGCAAACCGCGGCTTGCTTGCCCCGATGCGCTGCAGAATTTCAGCGTGGTTCAGGCATTCGCGGTATATCTCCGGCGAGTCAAGCACGCCCACACCGGAGGTGTGAAGCAAGAGCTGTTCGATGGTAATCGTGTCGCCATTTGGAATTCCGGACAGATACCGGCTGAGCGCGTCCGCGTAACGCAGCTTTCCGCCGGCGACGAGTTTTTCGATGGCTGCGGCGGTGAAGGTCTTGCTGAGCGAAGCGCCCCGGAATTGCGTTTGCGGGCGGTTTGGCGTTCCAACCTGGGGGTCAGATGAGCCGTATGCCTTCTCAAACAGAATCTTGTCGCCCTGTGCCAGAAGCACCACGCCGCTGAAATCGCCGGCCGCGTGGTAGGCCTTTAACCAGGCGTCGGCACGCACCGCGACGGCATTGCCATCCAGCGCTGCCTGCCCTCGCACTGCGCCGCCGGGGACCAGTAGCCCGAAAGCGGCCAGAACGGCCGGCGCAAGGCCGCGCAATCGCCAAGAAGTTCGAAGGTTGCTCATAGGCCGCTCACTGACAGGGTACCGCAAGGACAAACATTTGCCCCGAAAATGCCTCTTTTTCCTCAGACGCGGCGATTGTATCCGGGTCGCTATTTGCAGTTTGAGTACCGGGCCGCGCGCCGTCGCCCGGCCCCGCAAACCGTGTGTTAGATTGCGAAATTGACGCGATAGCGCGTCACAAAACCGTGAACAGCACATCGCCCAACAATTCGACCGCGCGCGGCCCGGAAAAGATCAAGCGGGTCGAGGTCTATTGGCATGCCGTCACGTACAAAACGTTGATTCTCTACGCGCTTATTCTAGTCGCGCTGATCGTTGGCGCAGTGTACCTGGTGACGCCGGCGTTTTACGCCAATGTGCTTAAGAAGGTTTCGAACGCGGTGAACGGTTCGGACACCGACAGCGGTCCCCTGGCCATGACCCAGGCCAAGTTCGTGAACCTGGACGGCCACGTGCAGATCAAGAAGGTGAATTCGGTGCAATGGGTGGATGCGGATTATCGCACCACGCTGGACAAGGGCGACTTGATCCAGACCGCCAACGACGGCGCGGCGCGTATCACCTTCGCCGACTCCACCTCTTACACCATCAAAGCCGACACCCTGGTTACGGTCGAAGAAAACAACGTGACCAAGGAGCAGGCCAACACCGCGGTGCGCATCAACACCGGTGCCGTGGACCTTTCCACGCCCAACTGGGCTTCGCCCAATTCCCACGCGGCGGTCAGCATCGAAGACACGGTGGCGCAGATTCGCCCGAACAGCCGCGCATCCGTCAAGGCGGATCCGATTTCGAAGCAGGGTGAAATCGTGATGGCCAACGGCAGCGCCGAGGTGCAGCGCGGCAACGAGAGAGTCGAAATCGGCCAGTGGCAGAAGGTCAATATTCCTTCGGCCGGGCCGCTCACGAAATCCGATGTTCTGGCTCCGCCGGACCTCACCGCGCCGCTCAACCTGGCACCCATCATCGCCGAGAATCCGCGCGCCGCTTCGATCCACTTCGAGTGGAAGCCGGTGAAGGACGCGGTGTCCTACACCGTGCGCATCAGCAATACCGCCATGTTCGCCAAGTTGATCCGGCAGATCAAGGTCGGGACCAACTCCATGGACATCAACGGGCTGGACGCCGGCGACTACTTCTGGAACGTCATCGCTTCCGACTCCGACAAAAAGAGCAGCGAGGTCAGCGAAACGTTCAAATTCACGATCGTGGCGCAGGGCCGCGCCCAGGAAATGGTTCTGGAAATCGGAGGCACCTTGTTGCATGGGCGCGTGGCCGAGGTCTTTGGCAGGACCGAGCCCGGCGCGGCCCTGATCATCAATGGCCAACCGGTCCCCAACATCGGCGCGGACGGAGGCTTCCGTTACTTCACCGAGCCTCTGGAACCCGGTGACCATACGATCGTCATTGTCGGCCAGAACCGCAGGGGCGGCACGGCCAAGCAGCAGGTTACGATCGTCGTGCCAAAATAGGATTTCTGCCGAAGGCGCATTTTTGCGCTGCGCGCGAACTTCGGCGAGAATGAAGAGTTGCGGCTTGCTCGGAAATTTGCGGACGCCCCCGCAGGGGCGGACGGTCCTGCCGATTTCCTCTGAATTGAAAGGACTGGGGGAATGAACAAGAACGGTTACAACATGAGGTCGGTCTTCAGTCTGTTTTCGTCCGACCTGGCCATCGATTTGGGCACGGCGAACACCCTGGTCTTCTCGCACGGCAAAGGCATCGTCGTCAACGAGCCATCGATTGTGGCCATCAACAAGGTCAGCGGCGAAGTCGTGGCGGTGGGACGCGAGGCGAAAGAGATGCTCGGCCGCACGCCCGGCAACGTGGTGGCTATCAAGCCGATGAAAGACGGTGTGATCGCCGACTTCAAGGTCACCGAAAAGATGCTGACCTACTTCATTCAGAAGGCGCACAACCGCCGGGTGCTGGTGCACCCACGCATTGTCATCGGCGTGCCCAGCGAAATTACCCCGGTGGAGAAGCGCGCGGTGCAGGATTCTGCCTATCGTGCGCGGGCCAGCGAAGTTTATCTGGTGGAGCAGGCCATGGCCGCCGCGATCGGCGCCGGACTGCCGATTGAAGAGCCCAGCGGCAACATGGTGGTGGATATCGGCGGCGGCACCACGGACATCGCGGTTATCTCCATGAGCGGCATCGTGTACTCGCGCTCCGTGCGCGTGGCCGGCAACGAAATGGACGAAGCGGTCATGCAGTATTTGAAGCGCAAGTACAACCTGCTGGTCGGTGAACGCACCGCCGAGCAGATCAAGATGGAAATCGGTTCGGCTTACCCGCTGGAAAAGCCGCTGACGATGGAAGTCAAAGGCCGCAACCTGATCGAAGGCGTGCCCCGCACCGTTACCATCGACGACAGCGAGATTCGCGAATCCCTCAGCGAGTGCGTGGCAACCATCGTCAACGCCGTGCGTGTGGCGCTGGAGCGGACTCCGCCGGAGCTTTCCGCCGATATCAGCGACCGCGGCATCGTGCTGACCGGCGGCGGCGCCCTGCTCAAGAATCTCGATAAACGCATCCGCGAAGAGACCGGCCTGCCCGTTTCCATCGCGGATGATCCGCTGGCCTCGGTGGTGCTCGGCACCGGCAAGATGCTCAGCGATTTCAAGCTGCTGCGCCAGGTTTGCATCGACTGACCGCCTCAGGTTTCGTTGCTTCAGGCCGGGGGCTACCCGGCACTTCCAGCCTGGGACCGGTCAGCGCGTGCTGGTTTCGGTTTTCGAATTTCGAGTTTCTAGACTATGGTCGCTCTGCCCTCTCGTCACCGCTCGCTCTTCCTGCTCGCAGGCGTGGTCCTGCTGCAGGTGCTGTTGCTTGCCGTGCAGATCAAACGCGATTCGCAGGGACGTCTGATTCGCGTCTGGACGGTTTCCGCGGTATCGCCTTTCGAGCGCGGCGGCTCCTGGGGCATCGGCAAGATTCGCGACGCCTGGCGCCACTACTTCGCGCTGAGCGATACCGCGCGGGAAAATGAAGCGCTGCGCCGGGAAAACGGTGAACTCAAACTCGAAGTCCTGCAGCTGCAGAGCAAATCGGCCGAGGCCGACCGCCTGGCGCAGCTCCTGAACTTCAAGCAGTCGCAGGGCAAAGTGCCCATGGTCGTGGCGCGCGTGATCGGCACCAGCGCCGATGCCAACAGCGCGGTCATCTACCTCGATCAAGGCCTGCGCCAAGGCATCAAGAAAAATATGGGTGTGATTACGCCGGAAGGCGTGGTCGGGAAAGTGATCGAATCGTTCCGCGACACCTGCCAGGTGCTGGTTCTCACCGACCCTTATAGCGGCGTCGGCGCGATGATCGCCGGTTCGCGTATTCAAAGCCCGGTCAACGGAACGGGCGAGCCTCTGCTGAACATGAAATACGTCGGCAACGACGAAGAAGTGAAGGCCGGCGACCGCGTGGTCACCAGTGGTATGGATCGCATTTTCCCGAAAGATCTTCCGGTCGGCGTCATCAGCCAGGTAAAGCCCGGTGCCTCGTTCAAGCAGATTCGCGTTCGTCCATCCGCGAATCTCGAGCGCCTGGAAGAAGTCATCGTCCTGCTGACCACCGACCCGCTGGTGATCAAGTCGCCGGAGTCAACCGCGCCGGGCGATGCATCCACCGTGCCGGCCGCAAGCGGGCAAACCGCCTCGGTTCCCAAGCCCGCGGAGAAGCAGCCATGAACGAGGCCTTCGACCTCCGGATGGGCGAATCCCATATTGAGGTTCACAAGTTTCATGGCGGCACCATTCTGCTCAGCGCCGCAGCTGCCCTGATCCTGCAAGCTTTCCTGCCCGCGCATCTTCCCAAGTTGGCGATCCTGGACCTGCCGCTGCTGATCACAATTTATTTCGCATTGTCGCGCCGCAATCCGTCCACCGGACTTCTGCTTGGCACGATCATCGGTCTGCTGCAGGACAGCTTGAGCAAGACCCCGCTCGGCCTGTTCGGCATTGCCAAGACGGTGATCGGTTACCTGGCGTCCTCGATCGGAGCCCGCCTCGATACGGAACATCCGGCAGCGCGCTTCGCCCTTACGGCCGTCTTTTTCGTGCTGCACCAGGGCATCGTTGCGCTCATTCAGAAGCTGCTTCTCGCGCAGCCGCAACCCTGGTTCACCATGCGGCTGCTGGTAACCGTGCTGGTCAACTCGGTCGCCGGCGTCCTTCTGTATTTCGTTCTCGATCGTCTCCGCAAGTCCTGATCGTATTCCGAACACACCACACTTCAGCCGGCCGCAACGGCCCTGCGATCTCCTCTCAATATTCAGGGTGCAGCTTCCAGCGCGACGCCGCGAGCCGCTAATGCGCCGCGAGAAACTGCTTCAAATCCGCATAGTTGCTGCTGATGGGCAGGGACAACTTCGGCCGCTTCAGATAGTTCGCGAGCCGCTCCGGCAATGTCGGCGCCACACCGATGGCCTTCTCCACTATCTCCGCGAACTTTGCCGCGTGCGCCGTGGCCAGCACCAGTCCCTGCGCCGGCTCGCTGTGCTCCTTCTTGTAGGCTTCCCAGCCCAGAATCCCGACCGCGGTGTGAGGATCGGCGATGTAGCGGTACTTCTCCCACACGGACTTCATCTCCGCCAGGGTTTCAGCGTCGCTCGCGCCGTGGCCCCAGATCTCGCGCCGCACATACTCCAGGCGTCCGCGGCACAAATCCAGCAGGCGCGGAAAGTTGTTGGGATTGCCCACGTCCATGGCGTTCGAATAGGTCGCCTGCGCGGCCCGCGGCTCGTACTTCCCGCTCAGCAGGTATTGCGGCACAACGTCATTGGCATTCGTCGCGGCAATAAACTTCGCCACGGGCAACCCGATACGTTTTGCAAAAAGCCCGGCCGTCAAATTTCCAAAATTCCCGCTGGGAACGGAAACCACCAGCGGCGTGGAGGCGACGGGCAGCTGGCGGTACGCGGCCACGTGATAGAACATCTGCGGCAGCAGACGTCCGATATTGATCGAGTTTGCCGAAGTCAGAAAGGCGCGCTTATTCAGCTCCTCATCGGCGAACGCCTGCTTGACCAGCCGCTGGCAATCGTCAAAGGTTCCGCTCACTTCCAGGGCCGTGATGTTTTCGCCCAGGGTGGTGAACTGCTTTTCCTGAGCATCACTGATGCGCTTCGAGGGGTAGAGAATCACCACCCGGATACCGGGGACGCCCAGAAAACCGTGGGCCACGGCGCTGCCGGTATCGCCGGAGGTCGCCACCAGCACGGTCAATGCGCGGTCTTCACCGCGTACGAAGTAACCCATCAACCGGGCCATGAAGCGCGCGCCAAAATCCTTGAAGGCCAGCGTCGGCCCGTGGAACAACTCCAGAATGTGCAGTCCCGGAGAGAGAGAAACCAGCTGCACCGGGAAATTCATGGCTTCACTGACGATTTGCCACAGTACGTCTTCCGGGACGTCCGGCGTGGCGAATGGCTTGACCACGCGAAAGCAGACCTCGGTGAAGGGCAGCGCGCGAAATTCTTCGAGCTCCTCCGGAGAACGCCGGGCAATTTCGGCGGGCATGTACAGCCCGCCGTCGGGCGCCATGCCGCGCAGCACCGCGCCGCGCAGTGAGGTCAGCGCCGCTTTGCCCGCAGTGCTGCGGTATCTCATCGCGCGCCGCCAGTGCCCGGCGGCAGCAACGCCAGAAAGGCGCCCGCCTGGTGCGGCAGTTCGCGCAGCTTGGCCACCTGGAGCGTGGTATGCGCAAGCGCGGCATAACTCTGGCGCCGCGCCGCGACCAGATGCGGATAGCAGCGCGCCACGGTCTCCCGCGACGTCTCTCCCGGCTTGCTCTGAAATGCGCCGCGCCATAGCACCGGCTTCGGATCCCCAAGGTATCGTTCCACCAAAAGTTCCAGCTCCGCATCGCTGGCGGCCAGATACACCACGGTCATTGCTTTGCGCAGCCGCATCAACAAATTGTTTCCCGTGTAGATAACGCTTCCCGTCGTGTCCAGCACCAGCGATTTCTCGGGATGCTTCTCCAGATCGCAGAGTACTTCGTCCAGCGCCGAAATCTCTTCCGTCAGGTACTCCGCTTCGCGTTCCGCATAGGTCGGCGAGTCGGGCCAGCCCATCCAGGCGGCTACGCCGTTGATGCCTGCAAAGCCTCCGGCTCGCAACCGGGGCGCGAGCCTCTCTTCAATCTTGTCGTCGCACGAAATCGTCGGCGCACCTGACTCGGCCATGCGCTTCGTCCAGAACGACTTCCCCGCCCCGGACATGCCGACCAGCGCCAGGCGCAACGGGGTCTTTGCCGGATGCACGTCCAGCATCATGGTTCCCTTCTCGCAGACTGGAAGAGTTGTGCCAAGAACTATTGCAGCCGCACCCGGTCGTAGCGGTTCCACGTGGACATGTCGGAAACAATGACCCGGTCGCCCGGTTGCAGCCCGTTGGTAATTTCCGAGCCGTCCTCCGAGACCCGGCCCACATCCACCGCGACGCGCACCGCTTCGCTGCCGTCCGCCGACAGCTTGAACATCTCCACCGGCTGATTGGCTCGCGCCGTCACCGCGCGCGGCAGATAGATCGCGTTGGCGTCGCGGTTGACTTCGATCGAGCCGTCCACGCTCAGATCCGAACGCGCACCCGCGGGCTGCGCGCCGTCCACTTTCAACTCCACATTCACGGCGCCGTTTTCCATCATCGGCTCGATGCGCGCCACGTGCGCCAGCACCCGCTTGTTCTGGATTCCGATGGTGGCCTTCTGGTGCACGGCGACTTCGTCCACGCGCGAAGCGGGAACACGAATTCTGGCCATGAGTCGCTCCGAGCTGGTCACTCGCGCCAGATTCGCGCCCGCCGTCACCTGCTGCCCCGGAGCAACGGAAACCTCGTCCAGCACGCCCGCAATTCCCGCGCGCACCAGCAGTGATTCCTTCTGCTGGGTGCGCAGCTCGAGCAGCGCCTGCACCTGCGCCACCTCGGCCTGTTTTGCCGCCAGCTGCGCCTGGCGCGCCTCTTCCGCAATCGCCAACTTTTCCTTTTCGATTTGCAGGCGTGTGGCCAGCGAATCCGCGCGGGCGCGTGAAATCTTGGCGCTCATCGCCGTGCCGACACCCTGTTTCAGCAATGCCTCATCGCGCTCCGCTTCGAGTCCCGCCTGGGTGGCGTCCGCCTGGAGTTGCGCCTCCAGCGCGCGCTCGTTCAAGAGCTGGGCCTGCAGCTGGACCCGTAAATTGGCCAGTTCCGCCTCCGACTTCTTGGTCGCCAGGTCCGCGTCGCGCAGCTGGCGTTCCAGGTCAGGGTTGCTGAGTTGCAGGATCACCGTCTCCGGTTTTACGCGTGAACCCGGCCGCAGCAGCAACTGATCCACGTGGCCTTCCGTTGCGGCGGCCAACACCCGCGTCTCTTCGGGCACCAGCACGCCTAAACCCTGCACATGCTGCACCAGCGGCCCGCGAACCACCGTCTCCACGCGAATCGCCGCGCGGTCCACAATCGGCGCCGCCGATTTCATTCGCGAGGTTCCCAGGGTGATCCCCAGAATGGCCACCCCGGCGGCGACCGGCAGGGAAATCCACAAAATCGTCCGCCGTTGCGGCTCGCGCTGCTCCGGCTGGTCGGGCAATTCTTGTTTCATCATCTCTGAATTATAAGCGGTCAGACCCGTTCTCGCTTTCTATTTTCCCTTTTCCATTTTCCAACTTCGCTCGTCTCCGTGTACTGTAGTACGGCCTTTCCCCGCGAGAGGCACTGCATGCATCGCACTTTTTTCCGAGGAGCACTTATGCCGGACGCAACCCTGAGCGGCGCGGAGTTCAAGAAGCAACTGCGGGCGGGACAGCCCAAGTACGGACTCTTTCTCAATTCGCACAGCCCCACCGTCGCCGAGCAGCTGGCCCATAGCGGCTACGACTGGCTCCTGGTGGATACCCAGCACGGCCCCATGGGCTTTGAGAAACTTTCCGCCATGCTTGCAGGCATTGCTTCCGGCGGCGCCAAGTCTCTGGTCCGCGTCGAGGGCTATCATGACCGCGGCGGCATTCAGCAAGCGCTGGACCTTGGCGCCGACGGTGTGCTCGTGCCCTACATCAATACCGCCGCAGAAGCCCGTCAAGCCGTCAGCTGCGCAAGATACCCGACCGCCGGGACGCGCTCGGTCTATTTCCCGCAGCGCAGCATGAACAAGGATGGCCTGCTTGGTTACGCGGGCAACTGGAACAATAACGGTATCGTGGCGCTGCAGGTCGAGACAGCCGATTGCATCAAGAACATCGCGGAAATTGCCTCGGTTCCCGGCGTGGACATCCTGTTTCTCGGACAGAACGACCTCTGCATGTCCATGGGGCTCTACGAGAAGTACGAATTTCCGCACATGTACACGTCGCCCGAACTGAACGCCGCCACCCAGAGCCTGATCGAGGCTGCACGCAAGAACAACGTGATTCTCGGTCTGTTCTTGTTCGGCACCGGGCGGGTTGGCGAGTTCCTGGACAAAGGCTTTTCGTTCGTCAGCATCGGCAATGACCTGCACCATGTGCTGACGCAAGCCGGGGCGCACGTTGCCGACCTGGAAAAGATCTCGGGCGAAAAATCCAAGTCCTGGAAGCGTCGCGCGACCGCTCTTTTCTAGACCCACAAGCCGCGGTGCGGCTGGCGCGGTTCGAATCTTACCTTCCGTTTGTCGCTCGGGGCCGTTTCTCGCCGGTTCTGGAAACCTGTACCGGGGTACAAGTTGCACCCCCAATCTCCAGGTGCTACGTTGGAAATGATCCGGCCGGTTGGGCGCCCGGCGCGGTACTGCGCAGATACACCGCTCTCCGCAAGCTTTTGAAATTTTGCGATTCCGGTTGTTCCGTGCGCGGGTGCGGCTCGCGCCAGCGCTTTGTTTACTTGTTTGCGATGCATATCCGCTGCGTTACGCGGCGGCTGCTCGCCGAGGTCGTAAGTGTCGTTTTCTCTTCGCAGTGACAACCGCTTGCCTCAGACGCGGCTCGCCGTCGTCTCCTACATCATCGTGGGCATGATCGGCCTGCTGCTGCTGGGCTTCTGGAAGCTGCAAGTCATCGACAGCGACAAGTACGGCCAGATGGCCGAGCTCAATCGCGTCCGCTCCATCCCGATCATCGCGCCGCGCGGCCGCATGCTGGATCGCGATGGCCGCGTCCTGGTGGACAATCGTCCTTCCTTCTCGGTACTGCTGCTGCGCGACGACCCCAAGCTGGTACAGCAGTATCTTCCCGCGATTTCAGAAGGCCTGGGCCTCTCGCTGGACGATCTGCACGACCAGCTGGAGAACACCCGCAATCTTCCCAAGTTTCAACCCATCGTAATCAAGCCGGAAGCGTCCAGCGCGGACCTCGACTTCATCGAATCGCACCGCTCCGATATTCCCGTGCTGGAAATGCTCTCCGTGTCGCGCCGCCGCTATCTGCCCAACGGCTTCCTGGCGCACGCCACCGGGTACGTCGGGGAAGCCAGCGAACAGCAGATCGAAGCCAGCAACGGCAAACTCCGGCCGGGTGACGTCGTCGGCAAAGCCGGCCTGGAACGCCAGTACAACGAAATCCTGATGGGCACGGACGGCATGCGCCGGGTCATCGTCAACAGTATCGGCAAGGAAGTAGATCGGCTCTCCCAGCAGGATCCGATTCCCGGCAAGCAGATCCAGCTGACCATCGATATGGACCTGCAGCAAGTCGCCGAAGAGTCCCTGGGACAGCGTCCCGGCGCAGTCGTGGCCCTGGACCCGCGCACCGGTGAAGTGCTGGCGATGGTCAGCCGTCCGACGCCCGACCCCAACGATTTCGCGGTCCGCATCTCCGCCAAAGAGTGGAAGGAATTGAACGAAGACCCTCTGAAGCCGCTGTTGAACCGCGCCATACAGGCTCAGCTGGCGCCCGGTTCGGTCTTCAAGATCGTCACCGCCACCGGCATGCTGGAAGATCACCAGATCCCGGAAAGCTTCACCACCTATTGCCCTGGTTACGCGACGTTCTTTGGCCGCCAGTATCACTGCTACGTCTACTACGCCAAGAGTGGGCCGCACGCGCACGGCGCAACCAACTTGCACGATGCCATCCTCAAGTCCTGTGACGTCTTCTTCTACACGGTCGGTATGAAGATGGGCATCGATCGTCTTTCGTACTACGGCGACAAACTCGGTCTTGGCCACAAGACGGGAATCGACCTGCCTTCCGAGGAGTCCGGCCTGATGCCTTCCGAGGAATGGGTGCAGCGGGTGTTTCACCGCAAGTGGTACGCCGGTGAAGCGATTTCCGTGGCCATCGGCCAGGGCGCCGTAACCACGACTCCTTTGCAGCTGGCTCGTCTGATCGGTGGCATCGCCTCCGGAGGCGTGTTCAAGCAGCCGCACATGCTCAAAGATGCGCAGAACGTCGCCACGGAAAGTTTTCCGCTGCGGGAACACACCGTGGAAAGCATCACGGAAGCGATGTACGGCGTCGTGAACGAACCGGGCGGCACCGGCGGCAGACTGAAGCTCACCGGTGTGGAACTCAGCGGAAAATCGGGCACCGCCCAGGTCATCGGGTACGACAAAATGACGCTGGTAAAGAAAGGTTCCAAGTTCGCGGATAACGCCTGGTTCGTAGGCTACGCGCCCCGACGCAATCCGGAAATCTGTGTCGCCGTTCTGGTGCAGGAAAGCGGACAGCACGGCGGCGAGGCCGCAGGTCCGGTCGTGCGGGATATTGTGAAGGCTTACTACGATAAAAAGAATCGCAAGGCGGGAACCGGCACGGTCACGGCGCAGCAGCTGACGCCGGCTCCGGCCAAAGCCCTTGCCACGGCTCCGGTCGTAGCGTTGAAGCCGGAAGATGCTTCGGAACCTCGCCCCGCTTCTACCGGTCAGGACCAGGATCACCCATGAGAGATGCCCCGGGCACCCGCGACTACGACTGGTGGCTGCTGGCCATACTGGCGGCCATTTGCGCCCTGGGTGTGATTGAGATCTACTCCGCGACTCATGCCAGCAACCTTGCCGGCATGCACATCAAACAAATCAAGTGGCTTATCTTCGGTTTCGCCATCATGTTTGCGCTTTCTCGCGTGGACTATCACTTGATCCTGGACCAGGCCCTGATTTTGTATGTGGTGTGTCTGATCGCGCTGGGGGCGGTACTGGTACTTGGCGGCTCCCATTTCGGCGCTCGCCGTTGGATTCGCCTGTTCGGGCAAGACTTTCAGGTGTCGGAATTGGCGAAGTTGATTATAATCATCGTAGTTGCGCGCTTCTTTGCGGAAGTGCGCTCAGACGAGCTCGACCTTCGTGATCTTCTCAAGGCCTGTATGCTCGTCGGTGTGCCACTGGCCTTGATTTTGAAACAGCCAGACCTGGGCACGGCGATGGTGCTCATGCCCATGCTTGCCGTGGGAGCTTTCCTGGCGGGTTTGAAGTGGCAACACGCTGCAGTCTTTATGTTGGCCGGGATTCTGCTCGTCGGAGCGGTGTTTTACCCTCCCGTCAGCAAGCACATCCTGAAGCCGTATCAGAGAGAAAGGATCACGTCCTTCCTGCACCCGGAAGAGGATGCCAAGGGCTCCGGTTACCAGCTGTTGCAATCGAAAATTGCCGTGGGTTCCGGCGGCTTCTGGGGTAAAGGGTTTGGCAACGGCAGTCAGAATCAACTGGGTTACATTCCCGTCCGGTATTCCGATTTCATCATGTCGGCTTGGGCGGAAGAACAGGGATTCAAGGGCGTGCTGCTTGCCTTGGGGCTGTACATGGCGCTTCTTCTCCGCCTCGTTCAAAATGCTCAACGCGCGAAAGATCGCGCCGGCATGTTTCTTGTAATGGGCGTAGCAGCTGCGCTTGGTTTTCACGTTTTGGTCAATGTGGCCATGGTCATCGGCGCAATGCCGGTTACCGGCATACCCTTGCCGTTGATGAGTTACGGTGGCTCGGCCACGTTGTTTGTGTTCATGGCGATCGGTCTGGTGATGAATGTCCGTTTGCGCCGCTTCGTCAATTAGGCCGTGAACCGGCCGGCCCGGATTTTCCGGGCGGCTACAAGTTTCAGAAAGAAAGTTTAGGTAATTCGAGTGAGGACAGCATCGTCCGCCGTTCGCCCGGCCTTTAATCTCCGGCGACGGACCAGCCTCGTAAGCTGCGCAGAGTTCAATCTCTCCTTCGGCTACGAATCTCCAGCCGCTTCCCCATATGTGTCATCTGGTGAACCGCGGCTCGGGTTCGCTCCGGGTGCTTTGGCCCCGGCGCGGGCTTCCTTCCGGACCAGCGCAGGGCAACGGCCCGCGGCGATGCGTCCCGGTCCCGGCAATCCCGGGGCCTCCCACAAGGAGTTTTTTTCATGTCAAAAGAATTGGTTATCAGCGCGACTTCCCATGAGCGGAGAGTCGCCATTCTCGAAGAAGGCCAGCTTGTAGAAATCTACATCGAGCGCGAAAAAGAGTTCGCGCTCGTCGGCAGCATCTACAAAGGCAGAGTCACCCGCGTCCTTCCCGGCATGCAATCGGCGTTCGTGGATATCGGCCTGGACGGCGATGCTTTCCTGTACGTCAGCGATGTCTTCGAAAATCTGGAGGACTACGATCACGGCCAGGGCCACGATCATGCCCCGGCTCCGGCGGCATCCGGAGATGGCGGCGCTGCCCCGATCGAAGCGCTGCCCGGCGAATCGCTCGGCCGCAACGCCGAAGCGCCGGCCGAAGCCATTGAGCTCGGCGACGCCGCCGGTCATCACGAGATTCATACCCACGTCGAAGAAGCCGAGCCCGGCGCGCCCGGCATCGAAGAGGCCGACGACGAGCGGCAGCCGGAGTCGAATGAGTCCGCGCCGCAGAATTTCGGACCGAATTACAATCCCACGCAATATCGGCCGCAGCCGAGTTACGGAGGCCGCAGTGATCGCGGAGGAGACCGCGGCCAGGGTGGCGACCGTGGACGCGGCGGCAGAGGTCGCTTCCGGCGCGGTGGCCGCGGGCGCAGCGGCGGAGGCCGGGACTTTCGTCAGGGTGGCGGGCGCGACCTGCCTCCCTCCAAGTACGCTTCGCCGCAGGGCGGCGAAAACCGCGGCGGTGATCGTGGAAACGATCGCGGCGACAACCGTGGAGAGAGTCGCGGCGGATACGGTCGCGACCGTGGTGGCCGCCATCATCGCGGCGATCGCGGCGGGTTCGAAAATCGCGGTCCGCGCCGCGACTTCGAAAACCGCAGCAACGACGCTCCGCGCCCATCCGGCGGCGCACCCGAGTCCACCGAAGAGCCGTTTGTGCTCCCCGGCGAATCGCTTGCCAAATATCGCGAGCGTCCCGCCGCTGCCGCCAAGCCCGCTCCCGTTGCTGAACCTGAGCCGTTCGAAGCGCAGCCCGAGCTGGATGGACCGCAGCCTCACGTCGCCGGTCAGCCCGCTCCGGTTGGCACGCCGCGCCGTTCGACCGGCGGTCTGCCGAGCTGGCTGCTCGCAGGCGCCAGTCCAGAAGCTCCCGTTCAGGACGATATCGAGGAGCGCGAAGAGCGCGAATCGGCCGAAGCGGACATCGAGCCCGAAGATAACGCCGAATCGGTAAACGAAGAATCCTCCGAAATCAGCGATGAAGAGGCCGCGGTTCTCTCATCCAGCCTGATTGATGCCCAGCAGGACGCGGCCCGTGAAGAGGCGGAAGCCGAAGACGATCGCGCCTTGCTCGAAGACACTGAAGAGATGGGCGACGATCTGGAAGAGGACCAGGAAAAGATTTCTTCCGAAGCCGAGCTTGACGAGGAGCACGACGACGAGCAGGACGACGAACCTTCCGTCGAGGAAATCGTCAGCGCTCCCCAAGCCGAAGCCGAAGCCGAAGCCGACGCCGCGCACGAGAACGCGCTGCACATCGCCGCGCTCGGCGAACACGTTGAGGTGGAGTCTTCACACAACGCGGAAGGCCAATCCCACGACGGCGAACACGATAGCGAACACGGCCACCACGCCCACGGCCAGGAGCACCAGGAACATTCTGAAGCCGGCGATCACCAGCCGCAGCAAATTGCCGCCGCCGGTGAGGAAGAGTCCATTCTGCTTCCCGGCGAGACCCGTTCCCGCAGCGCGGCAGCAGGCGCCGAGCAGCAAGGCGAGTATCCTCGCCAGTCCGCTCGCGTCGGCGGCGGAAATCCGCGCTCGCGCTTCCAGCGGCCGTTCCGCGGTGGCGGCAGAGACCGCGACCGCGGCGGCGACCGTGGTGGACGCGGTGGCCGCGACCGTCGCGGCGGTGGACGCGGCCGCTTCGATCGGCGCGGCGGCGGAGGCGGTGGCGGGCACCAACAGCAGCGCAGTGGTGGACACCATGGCCACGGCCATTCCGGTCACGGACACGGCCGTCGCCCGCAACTCATTTCCGAAATGCTGAAGGCCGGCCAGGAAGTGGTCGTGCAAATCGCCAAGGAACCGCTCGGCAAAAAGGGCGCGCGTATCACCAGCCACATCGCCTTGCCGGGACGCTTCCTGGTGTACATGCCGACCATTGACCATATCGGGGTCTCGCGCAAGATCGCCAGCGCGGAAAACCGCTCGCGCCTCCGCCGCCTTGTCGGCGAAGCCCGCGGCAGTTATTCGGGTGGCTTCATTGTGCGCACCGCAGCCGGCGGCGCCACCGACGACGAGATCCGCACCGACATCGACTTTCTCGGCAAGACCTGGCTCGAAATCAAAGCCAAAAACGAAGAGCGCAAGGCGCCGGCGATTCTGCACCGCGACCTGAACCTGGTCGAACGCATCCTGCGCGACTACGTCAGCGACGACTTCACGGCCATCTGGATTGACAACGAGGAAGAATTCAGCAAGGTCAGCGAATTCGTGAGCCGCTTCCAGCCCAAGCTGGTCAATCGCGTGAAGCTCTACGCCAAGGAACAGCCCATCTTCGAAGAGTTCGGCATTCAGCACGAACTCGATAAGGCTCTCCGCGCCAAGGTCTGGCTCAAGAGCGGCGGCTACATCGTCATCAACCACACCGAAGCCCTCGTCGCCATTGACGTCAACACCGGCAAGTTCGTCGGCAAGGGTTCCACCCGCCTCGAGGACACCATCGTCAAGACCAACCTCGAAGCCGTGAAGGAAATCGTTCGCCAGATTCGCCTGCGCGACCTCGGCGGCATCATCGTGGTGGACTTCATCGACATGGAAGAACGCCGCAATCGCGAGCGTGTCCTCTCCGCGCTGCAGCAGGCGCTCGAGCAGGACAAGGCTCCGTCCAAGGCTCTTTCGTTCAACGAGTTCGGTCTCGTCTGCATCACGCGCAAGCGCACCAAGCAGGCCCTCGAACGCGTGCTTTGCCAGCCCTGCCCCTCGTGCACCGGCTCCGGAATGGTCAAGTCCATCCCAACCCTGTGCTACGAAATCCAGAACGAAGCCCGCAAGATGGCCGGCGCCGACCGCGACAACCCGAACCTCACGCTGCGCGTGCACCCGGAAATCGCCAAGGCCCTCAAGACCCGCGAGTCCATGCTCATCGACGAACTCGAGCAGAACTCGCACAAGCACATCATCATCCAGTCCGACGCTACCCTGCACTGGGAGCAATACGACATCTACTAGTCGCTGGCCCTTGAGCCCGCGCGGCTCGCATGCCGGCAGAAACGGACCAGGCCCTCGCTCACGCGGGGGCCTTTTTTATTGCGCCCTGGCCTGAGATCCGTGCGATGTGCTGGCTGCTTGCGGCAAACTCTGCTAAAAGCAAAGGACCATGCGCATGGTGAGCAGTAAGGCAAGGAAGCGCGTCCCGTTCGAATTTGTCCTCGACGCCCTTGCCGAAGGCCTTTCGGACGCCACGCCTCTTCGCACCAATCCGATGTTCGGCTGCCTGGCCGTGTATGTCGGGCCAAAAATCGTGCTGATCCTGCGCGACCGCCCCACCGCTCGCCTCGATAATGGCGTTTGGCTGGCTACCAAGGCCGAGCACCACGCCGGTCTGCGCCACCATTTCCCAAGCATGCGTTCCGTCGGCATCTTCGGCAAGAAAATCACCGACTGGCAAGTCCTCCCCGCCGATTCTCCGGATTTCGAAACTGCCGCCCTCCGGGCCGTCGAATTCATCCTGGCCGGCGACCCGCGTATCGGTAAAATCCCCAAGGAAAAATCTGCGCGAGCAAAGCGCCGCAAGAAAACGCGAGGCTGATCTCGGCGCACCGCGTGTACCATGGCGGTTGCCTCTTTACGGAACGAAGGAGAGTCATGCCCGACGAAGCGTCAGCCGCAGCAAGCAAAGTCACTCTGCACATGGTCGCCAGCCTGGACGGCATCATCGCAAGGCCGGATAACAGCGTCTCCTGGTTCGCGGCGGCGGAGAGTCCTTATCCGGCCGGCGCCACGCTCTCCGAGGAAGAGATCGGAGCTTTTCTCAAGAGCATCGATTGCTACCTGCTCGGCTCCCGCACCTACCAACACGCCATCGAGCTGGGATGGCCCTATGGCGACACGCCCACCGCCGTGTTGACCACGCGCAGCCTCACTTCCTCCAGGAAGAACGTGGAGTTTCACTCCGGAGATGCGAAGACCATCCTTGCGGAAAAGCTCGCGCCTCGCTTCCGCAACATCTGGCTGGTCGGCGGCGCATCGCTGGCCCAGCGCTTCCTGGAACTGGGGTTAGTGGACGAGATCAGCTTGACCATCGCGCCGATTCTTCTCGGCGAGGGACTTCGGCTCTTCGGCACGCTCGCGCAGGAGCAACTCTGGTCGCTGAAAAAAGCGGTCGCTTACCGGAACGGGTTCGTCGAGCTGTCCTATGCCGTTCGCCGCGAGAAGGCGTGAGCGAAGGTCAGACGCGCTGAGCCGAGTAGTAGTGGTTTTGTCCCGCGTCTTCGAATTCGGCGAGCAAGCTCATCCCTGACGCCGCGAGTAATTCCGCGTAGCGCGCGCGTCCGAGGGAAATAGATTCCCGGCCGGTCAATGCGTCTTGCCAGCTCACTTTCTGTTCTGGCGCCGTGAACAGGAAACGCCCGCCAGGCGCCAAGGCTCCGGCGACCCGCGAAATCACCAGTTCCTGCGCTTTGCTTTCCAGCAGAAAGATGAGGCCCCAGGCGACGATCGCGTCGAATTGCCGGGTCAGCGTTTTCGCCGTCTCGACGCGCGCGCATTCCGTATCCAGGCCGGGAAAGCGACTCCGGTACTCCGCGAGCAAGGCCGGCGATGCGTCCACTCCGGTGACCCGCAGGCCTTCTTCCAGCAGAGCCTGCGTGACCGGCACGCCGTGCCCGCAACCAAGATCCAGCACAGCCGCTCCGGGCCCGAGCGTGCGGGCCCATTGCCGGACCTCGCGCTCACCGATCGCCGCGCGGCGCGCGCGGACAAAGTGCGCCGCGACCGCCTCATACCCGTTGCTGGGATCTTCGTTCAAGTCCCCGCCCCTGCGACCATCCTGAGGAACAGCAGAGCTAGGGCGCCCGCGGCGAAACGCATCGGAATCGTCAAGGACCCTGGCAAAGCGCTCGCCATCATCGCACAAGAGGCGACAGCGCGCGCCGGGCAAACCGTTCGGCAGCGTGTGTTATTCTGGCGCTGAACCACGAAAGCGAGCCACGCATGACCGCACGCATACTGAGCGGAACCGCCATCCGCGACCAGATTTTTTCTGAATTGAAGCAGGAGGTTGCGCAGCTTTCCGCCCATGGCCTGCGCCCCGGCCTGGCCGCCGTTCTGGTCGGCGCCGATCCTGCGTCGCAGCTCTATGTGAAAAGCAAGATCGCCGCTTGCGAAGAGCTGGGCCTGGCCAGCTGGCTGCACACGCCGCCCGCCACCGTATCCACGGAGTGGATGCTGCAACTCGTCAGCGATCTCAACAATGACGACCACGTGGACGGGATTCTCATCCAGCTCCCGTTGCCGAAGCAGGTAGATTCCAAGCGCGTTCTGGAGGCCGTTTCCCCCGCGAAGGACGTGGACGGCTTCCATCCCGTGAACATGGGCATGCTGGTCAGCAACCGGCCCGGCCTCGTCGCCTGCACTCCGGCCGGCTGTATGGAGATTCTGCGCCGCAACGGCATCGCGATCGAAGGCGCGAACGCCGTGGTGCTCGGCCGGAGCGACATTGTCGGCAAACCGATGTCCCTGCTGCTGCTTCACGCCAACGCCACTGTCACGGTTTGTCATTCCAAGTCGCGCTCGTTGCCGGAGATCATTCGCCGCGCCGATATTCTGGTGGCGGCCATCGGTCGCGCGGGCTTCGTGCAGGCCGATTGGATCAAGCCCGGCGCGGCGGTGGTTGACGTAGGCACCAACAAGGTCACAGACCCCGGCGAAGCACAAAATCTTCTGGCGCGCTTTCCGGAGCGCCTGGAGAAATTCAAAGCCAAGGGCAGTGTGCTCATCGGCGATGTCCACCCGGACGCGATCAACACCGCCGGAGCGCTTACACCGGTCCCTGGCGGCGTCGGCCCCATGACCATCACCATGTTGATGAGCAACACCGTGAAGGCGGCCAAACTGCGGCGCGGCTGGCCCCGCTCGCAACCCGCCTCGGCGAGCTGACGTTCCCTCATGCGGCGCTACGGACTGACCGGCGGAATCGCCAGCGGAAAAAGCGTGGTCGCTGCGATACTGCGCGAACTGGGCTTCCCTGTCATTGAGGCGGATCGCGTCGCGCATGAAGCCATCGAACCAGGCCGGCCCGCCTACGAAGAGGTGCTGGCAAAGTTCGGCCGCGAAATCCTCGATCCGGACGGCAAGATCAACCGCGCCCGCCTCGGCGCCATCGTTTTCAATGACCGGGACAAGCTGCAAGCCCTCAACTCTATCGTCCACCCGCGCGTGGAGGAGGAGCTCGCACGGCGTTTCGCCGTCTGGCAGCAGGAGGGGCGCCATGCCGCGGCCTTCGTGGAAGCCGCCCTGATCTACGAAGCCGGCCTGGATAAAAGGCTCGATGGCGTGATCGTGGCCTGGTGCCAGCCGGAACAGCAGCTGGCACGTCTAAAGGAGCGTGGCATGAGCGAAGCGGAAGCGCGCAAGCGCATCGCCGCGCAAATGCCGGTCAAGGACAAGCTGGCGCTGGCCACGGAGCGCATTGACTGTTCGGGCGCGCTGAGTGAAACCCGGCAGCAGGTGGAAGCTCTCGCACGCAAATTGTGGGCCACCGCGAACTAAGTACTGTACGGGCAGTTGCGTTATCATCGAGCATTCCAGGAAGACGAGGAAGGTTCGTCCATGTCGTCAACGAAACGTTCATCCATTTTCAGGCCCGTGCTCGTGCTCGGAATTCTGCTGCTCGGCGCCTATTGGGCCGGGGCCCGCTGGGGTTCCCGCCAGCCGGTCAACGTCGAAGCGGTTCCGCCAGACCCCGCTCAGCAGGCCCTGGGCATGAGGAATGCCAACTATGCCGAGCGCGACGCCGCGCTCTCCAGCGACGAGGCGCTCAACGTCCGTATCTATCGCCAGGCTTCTCCGGCGGTCGCCAATATCCTGACCAAAGCCACGGAGTACGACTTCTGGATGGATCCCGTTCCCGTGGAGGGCGCGGGCTCGGGTTTCGTCATTGATGGCAAGGGCTACATCCTGACCAATTTTCACGTGGTGCAGGAGGCGCAGTCCATTGAGGTCGTGCTCGGCGACCAGAGCCGTTACCCCGCGAAATTCATCGGTGCGGACCAGCGCAACGACGTAGCCTTGATTAAAATCGACCCGAAGGACAAACAGCTTGCCGTGCTGCCGCTGGGCGATTCCTCGCTTCTGCAAGTGGGCCAGAAGGTCCTCGCCATCGGCAACCCGTTTGGCTTCCAGAGCACCCTCACCACAGGAGTCGTAAGCGCGCTTGGGCGTACCGTGCAAACCGGTCAAAGCACCTTGATCGATGAAGCGATTCAGACCGACGCGGCCATCAACCGCGGCAACTCCGGCGGGCCGCTGATCAATTCGCACGGCGAAGTGATCGGCATCAACTCCGCCATCTATACGCCGAGCGGCACCACCGCGGGCATCGGCTTCGCGATCCCCATCAACACCGCCAAGCGCATCGCGCACGACCTCATCACCGACGGCCGCGTGCACCAGGCCTTTCTCGGCGTGGATACGATTCCCCTGAACGAGTCGTTCGCGGAAGCGCTGGGATTGCCGGCCCAGGAGGGCTTGCTGGTGCAAACCACTACGCGCAACGGCCCCGCGGCGGCTGCGGGCATTCGCGGAGGCGATCGCGTGGCCCAGGCAGGCATGCGCCGCTTCTACATCGGCGGCGACGTCATCACCGCCATCGACGGCCAAAAGGTTTCGAGCTCGCTTGATGTGAACCGCGTTCTCAACAAAAAACGCCCGGGTGACCTTGTGGCGGTAAGCCTCTTCCGCGGCGGCAAAAAGCTGGATGTGACCGTCAAGCTGGGCGAACGCCCCGGCAATTAGCAGCTGGGCAGGAAGCTACTTTCCAATCTGGGCGCGGTGGCGATTGCGCTCTGCTTCGCTGAGCTGGAACCATCCTTCCGCGAGATCGCGCACGCGTTCCAGTTCCCTTTGCATCTCCGCGTGTTTCTGTTCCATCCGTTCCGCGTCCGCGTCGGGTGGCACTTCCATGGGCGGCGAGAAGATGGCCACGGCCCGTGTGAACGGCCAGGGCAGCAGAAAGTGATCCCAGGTCTTCTCGAACGTCTTGCCGCGTTCGCAGCCGACATGGAACACCACGATCGGCGCTCCGGAGCGCCGTGCCAACATTACCGGTCCCGGCTTCGCGACATAGCGCGGCCCGCGCGGCCCATCAATCGTGAACGCGCAATCCTTGCCCTCTTTAATTCGCTGCGCCATCACCGCCAGGCCGCGCAACCCGCCGCGCGACGAACTCCCCTGCGCGGTGCCAAAACCCAGCCACTCAATCACCTTGCGTGTCCATTGCCCATCGAACGCGGTCGTGTTCATGACCACGATTCCGCGATGCCGGGCCCACCAGGCAATCGGGATGATGCAGCGGTGCCAGAACGCGAACACACACCTGCGATGTGCTGCGTAAGTGTCCGTTGCGTGATGCCAGCCGAGCACTTCAAAACGCAGCGTGGGTCCGAGCAAACGGATCACCGAATACACCAGCGCGGCGATCACCGGAATCTGCACGCGCCGCGACCACGGCAAGTGCGGCAACCGCGTGTCGTAGTGCGTGCCGACCTGGCCCGCTTCGCGGTTCGCCGGCGCGTCGCCCGCCGGGGTTTCCGGCGTCAGCACGGAGTCATCAGAGTGTTGCGCGGCAGTCATCTTTCCCGGTGGCGGCCTCTCGCCCGACGTATAGTATAGAGAAGTGCCGCTCGCTGCAGCGGCCTCCTGCGATGCATCCGTTCGCACACGTTCGCCGGTTTGCCGCCCGCCTTGCGCTCGCCGCGGGGTGGGCGCTGTTGGCCATGGCCAGCGCCGCCACCCCACAAGAACCGCAAGGCGAAATCATCGGAACCATTGACGGCCAGGCCATCGCGGTCAAAGGCCCGATGAGCGTCCAGGTGATCGGCAGCGAAGTGAAAACCCTGCTGCGCAGCGGCGTGGACGTCCGCGTCAAGTCCGGCCGCGCCAAGATCACCCTGGCCGAAGGCGGCACGATCGCGGTCTGCGGCCCGGCTCACATATCCATGCTGAAATCGGGCAATGCGCTCACCGTCGCGCTCGACAGCGGCACGATCCACGCGCACATCGAAGGCAACCTGGCGCTCAACGTCTTTACCGCGCAGATTCTGGCTAAGACCATCGCGATCGGCGACACGCCGCGGGACGTCCTTGTCGGCTTTGACTCGCCGGGCTTGATGTGCGTGCGCTCTGGTTCTGGCGCGGTGCACCTGGAAGAACAGTTCGGCGGACAAAGTGTGATGATTCCGCAAGGCGGCGATGTAACCCTCTCGAACGGACAGATCGCTGGCATGAAGAGCAATTCCGGCCTCTGCGCCTGCGAAGCCTATCCAGACACTGGCGCCGGCGCTCCGGAAATCAGCACTCTTGCCAGCAGCGAAGAGGTAAAACAAGCCCAAGCCGTGGCGAAAAAAAACTCTGCGCCAACGCCTTCGCCCGCTCCCGCGACTCCGCCTCCCGTCGTCAGCAAAGCGCCCGAGCCCACGTATCAGGTCTTCATGCCGCCCTTGCGCTATGACGCCAGCGCGAAAGTGCAGGACGAACCTGACCTCAAGCTTCTCGTACTGGTTCGCCGTGTGCATGCCCGCCCGACCCTCATCTTCGAGAGCAAAGTAGAGGGCGAACCGCTGCAGGTAGCTGCCAATCCTGTCAAGGCAGAAGATTCCGATCCGCAAAAGCCGGCCAAACCGGCCGCGCCCGCTGCGCCGCCGACCGTTGTCGACCGCGTGAAGACCTTTTTCAAAAGCCTTTGGCCCAGCAGCTAGCGCGCCGCACGAAAATCCAAAGAAGACCTGTACGCAAGGTCCTGGTTACTCATTTGTGTCTTTTTGTAAAGACTGGATAGACGTTCTGTGTATGCCGCGAAACGTGCTATTTTTAGTTAGCCCTCGAAGGGGAGCGAAACCCTGCCCCGCACCTTTCGTTCTATTCAATCTGTGATCACAATTTCGGAGAGAACATTGAGAGCGATTTTCGGGTTAGGAGTAATCCGTCTACGGCGCCTTGTCGGCGTGCTCAGTCTGGGATTCCTTGCATTCTTGCAAGGTTGCGCGTCGAGTTCGTCCTCCAGCGGCAACCCTCCCCCGCCGCCCCCTCCGGTCAGCGTACAGGTCACGCCCGCATCCGCCAGCGTCGGAATTTCGACCACGCAACAGTTTAACGTCACCGTCACCGGCACAACCGCTACCGCGGTGAGCTGGTACGTGAACGGCGTGCTCAACGGCGAAGACACCCGCGGACCGATTACCCAGACCGGCCTGTACACCGCTCCTGCGATTGTCCCTTCTCCGCCGACAGTTACCGTCACCGCGATCCTGCAGAGCGACCCTTCGAAGTTTGCTTCGGCCACGGTGACCATCACCAGCCCGCCTGACAGCGTTCCTCCCACCCCGCCATCCAACCTGACCGCGACCGCCACCTCAAACACCACCGTACTTTTGAACTGGGCCGCCTCCACCGACAACGTGGGCGTCGCCGAATATCGCATCGAGCGTTGCCTGACCTCGAGTTGTGCTTCCTATTCCCAGGTGGGAAGGACTGGCGCCACGACGTTTGGCGATACCGGGCTGACCACCTCCACCAGCTACACCTATCGCGTCCGCGCGGTGGATGCGGCTGGCAACCGCAGCAGCTATTCCAACACTGCGACCGTCACGACCTCAGCCATACCGGATACCACCCCTCCGACAGCGCCGGGTAATCTGGCGGCGACAGCATCTTCCAACAGCGCCATCGGCCTGACCTGGACCGCCTCCACAGACAATGTGGGTGTGACCGGTTACCGCATCGAACGCTGCTCCGGCACCGGCTGCTCCAATTTCGTGCAGATTGCCACCACCAGTGGCGCGACCACGTTCAGCGATGGCGGGCTGACCGCTTCCACGTCCTACAGCTATCGGGTGCGCGCGGCCGACGACGCGGGCAATCTCAGTGCTTACTCCAATACCGCCTCCGCCACGACCCAGGCGGGCTCAGACACGACACCTCCGTCCGCGCCGAGCAACCTCGCCGCAACGGCGTCCTCCAACACGGCCATCGGCCTCACCTGGACCGCCTCCACGGACAACGTTGGCGTCACCGGTTACCGCATTGAACGCTGCGCGGGCTCGGGCTGCTCGAGTTTTGCTCAGATCGGCACCACCACCACGGCAACCACGTTCAGCGACAGCGGACTCACGGCCTCCACTTCTTACAGCTATCGTGTACGGGCGACCGATGCCGCGGGCAACCTCAGCGCTTATTCAAACACCGCATCCGCGACCACCCAGGCCGCCTCCGATACCACGCCGCCCACGGCCCCAGCGAATCTCGCGGCGAGTGCCTCGTCCAGCAGCGCTATCGGCCTCACCTGGACCGCCTCCACGGACAACGTCGGCGTCACTGGTTACCGCATCGAACGTTGCACCGGCTCTGGTTGCTCCAGTTATGCGCAGATCGGCACTACGACCACGGCAACCACGTTCAGCGACACCGGACTCACGGCCTCCACTTCTTACAGCTATCGTGTGCGGGCGACCGATGCCGCAGGCAACCTGAGCGCCTATTCAAACACCGCGTCCGCGACCACCCAGGCCGCTTCCGATACTACGCCGCCCACAGCCCCATCGAATCTGACCGCTACCGCCTCTTCCAGCAGCGCCATCGGCCTCACCTGGACTGCCTCCACGGACAACGTCGGCGTCACCGGCTATCGCATTGAACGTTGCTCCGGTTCCAGCTGCAGCTCCTTCGCGCAAGTCGGCACCACCACCACGGCAACCACGTTCAGCGACACCGGCCTCACAGCCTCCACTTCATACAGCTATCGTGTACGGGCGACCGATGCCGCCGGCAACCTGAGCAGCTATTCCAACACCGCGACTGCCACCACGCAGTCCGGTGGCAGCATCACCGTGAGCGTCTCCCCAAAACGGGGCGGACTGGTCACTTCGCAGACGCTATCCGTAACGGCGACACTCACCAACGATACCGGCAATCAGGGCGTCAACTGGACTTTCAATTCCACCGGCTCGACCGGCGGAGGCGGTTTCTCCTCGAACACCAGCGTGTCCGGTGCGGCGGTCACGTTTACCGCACCCTCGTCGGCGGGCGTGGTCACCATCACCGCCACTTCGGTAGCGGACGCCACCCAATCCGCGACCGCGACCATCGGCGTCACCGACCTTTCCGGTGTGCTCACCTACCACAACAATCTTTCGCGCGACGGCACCAACCAGAAGGAATATGCGCTGACCACCAGCAACGTCGCTACCGGTACTTTCGGCAAGCTTTTCACTTGCTCCGCAAACGGCGCCATCTACGCGCAGCCGCTTTGGATTCCCAAGCTCAATCTAGGCGGCACCACCGGCGTGAAAAACGTCGTTCTGGTTGCCACCATGCGGGACTCTGTCTATCTCTTCGACGCGGACACGAAACCCTGTGTAACCTACTGGAGTCAGAGTCTTATTCCGAGCGGCGAAACCTACGGCGCCTCTTCGGACCTCGGCAGCTCCGACATCTTCCCGGACATCGGCATCCTCGGGACGCCGGTGATCGATCCTTCGACCAACACCGTCTATCTGGTAACGAAAACAAAAACCACTGGCGGCACGTATCACCAGCGCCTGCATGCCCTCAGCCTGATTGACGGCAGCGAGCGCAGCAACAGCCCGGTAGACCTCACCTCTTCCATTACCGTGAGCGGCAGCGGCGACACCGGCGACTCCAGCTGCCCGAGTTCCAGCGGCAACGTGCCCTTCTGCCCCAAGCGCGAAAATCAGCGCCCCGGCCTGGTGCTGAGCAACGGCGTGGTTTACGTGAGTTGGGCTTCGCACGGCGACGTGGGCCCGTACCATGGCTGGGTGATGGGTTTCAACGCATCCACCCTGGCTATGGTCTCGAAGCTCAATGTCTCGCCCAACGGGCGCCAAGGCGGCATCTGGATGTCCGGCGGAGCGCCGGCCGTTGATTCCAGCGGCAATCTTTACGTCATCACCGGCAACGGTGACTTCGACGGTAGCAATGATTTCGGCGACAGCGTGTTGAAGCTTTCCAGCACGCTCAGCATCATCGATTCATTCACTCCGGCCAATCAGGCCTCACTGGATGCGAGCGACCTGGACTTCGGCGCAGGAGCCGCCGTCGTTCTGGTGGACCTGCCGAATACCGCGGCCGTGCAGCACTTGCTGATCGGCGGCGGCAAGGGCGCCGGATTCGCGGGCGAACTTTATGTACTGAACCGCGACGGTCTCGGTGGCTACCAGCAAGGCAGCGGTGGCACCGACAATGTGGTGCAAGGCTTTTCCTTCGGGAAGGCTATTTTCTCCACGCCGGTCTTCTGGCAGAACACCGTCTACATCGCCGGCTTCGGCGGCGTGCTGAACGCCTTCGCGCTGAACACCACCAGCAGCACCTTTAACACCGTCGCGACCTCGAAGTCGTCCAACAGCTTCTCCAAGTTCGGAGCTACCCCTTCGCTTTCCTCTTCCGGTTCGTCGAACGGGATCGTCTGGGCGATCGACTTCGCAAGTTACGGCACCAGCAACAACGGTGCGGCAAACGCCGGACCTGCGGTCTTGCACGCCTATGACGCCAGCAATCTCGCGAGCGAACTCTGGAACAGCAGTCAGGGATCGGGTAACGCGGCGGGGAACGCCGTAAAGTTCATTGTACCCACGGTCGCCAACGGCAAGGTGTACGTCGGCACCCGCGGCAACGACAGCACGAACCCCGCCAATGGCGCGGGGGAACTGGACGTATACGGCCTGCTGCCCAACTAAACCGCAAAAACCAAACCCAGAGGCAAAAAAGGCCCCGGCAGCTCGCCGGGGCCTTTTGCTTTTGCAATTCAGCACTCGCTCACAGGCTCACATACCTTCGTAGTTTGGCCCGCCCCCGCCCTCCGGCACCACCCAGTCAATGATCTGGTACGGGTCGGCAATGTCACAGGTCTTGCAGTGCACGCAGTTCGCAAAGTTGATGCGCAGCTTGGCCCCATCCTTTTCTTTTGCCATCTCGTACACCGCAGCGGGACAGAAATACTGGCAGGGGTTGCCGTATTCCTCGACGCATCTCGTCGAACAGATGTTCGTGTCCAGCACGTGCAGGTGGCACGGCTGGTTGTCGTCGTGCCTGGTGCCGGAATGATAGACGTCCGTCAGCCGGTCAAACGTCAGCTTGCCGTCGCCCTTGAAGCGGTTCTCCGCGGCTTGCGCGGCCGCCGCTGAATCCGCGTGCCGGTAGTGCTTGTAACCCGCTTCCGCGCGCATCGGATCCACCAGCCCGCGCCCGCCGCTGATCTGCTGCAGAGCGGTATGGAGAAATCCACCGAACATTCCATGCTGGAACGATTGATGGAAGTTCCGCACCTTCCACATCTCGTCGCGGATATAGCTTTTTTCCACGCGCCGCTGAAAGCCGCCGAGCGTCTTGGCCGAAGTGTCCCCGCTCTGCAACGCATCGAAGATCGTCTCCGCCGCCAGCATCCCGCTCTTCATGGCCAGGTGAATGCCCTTGAGTCGCTGCGAATCCAGAAAACTCCCGGAATCGCCGATGATCAAAGCTCCGTCCACGGTGTTGCGCGGCATGGCGTACCATCCGCCATACGGGAGCGATTTGGCCCCGTAACGCACCAGCTTGCCGCCTTCCAGCAGCTTCTTCAGAAACGGATGTGTCTTCCACTTCTGAAACGTCGCGTGCGGATCGAACAGGGGATCCGCGTACTCCAGCGCGATCACCAGGCCAATCGAAACACGATTGTTCGAGAGGCCGTAAATCCAGCCGCCGCCGTACATGTCCGTGGAAACCGGCCAGCCCAGCGTGTGCGCGACGTATCCCGGCTCGATCCGCCCCGGTTGTACGTCCCACAGCTCCTTGATGCCTATTCCGTAGCTTTGCGGGTTGATGTTGTCGAGCTTCTTTTCCGCCACCAGCTTCTTGGTGAGGGAACCGCGCGTGCCCTCGGCCAGCACCGTCACTTTCGCGCGCAGCTCGTAGCCCGGCGTGTAGTTGTCTTTCGGCTTGCCGTTCTTATCCAGCCCCTTGTCTTCGGTGATGACTCCGGCGACGCCGCCGTTTTCGTAGACGAGTTCCGCGCCGCCGAACTCCTTGAAGACATTGACGCCCGCGGCTTCGACCAGACCGCCAAGCCACTTGACGAGCTTGTTGAGCGAGACAACGTAATTGCCTTTGTTCTGGAAGGGCGGCGGCGTGACGGGAAAGCGAAAGGAGGAACCATGGGTGAATAAGAGCGCGGCGGAATCGGTGACTGGGGTATCGAGCGGCGCGGATTTTTCGAAATCGGGCACCAGCTCGGCGAGGGCCTTGGGATTCATGATCGCGCCGGAGAGCTGGTGCGCGCCAACTTCGCGCCCCTTCTCCAGTACGTAGATGTTCTCTGCGGAAAGTTCGGGCTTCGCGCCGGATGCGTTGTGCTGCTTGATCAGATTTGCGAGGTGAAGGGCGCAGCTCAGGCCGGCAGGACCGGCGCCAACAATGAGCACATCGGCTTCCAGTTGTTCGCGTTGTACGGACATGTGACTCTCAGCTTATCAAATGCCGTCCGGCTTTCGGGTCACTTGGCCTTTAGTAGCGCTTCGGTGAGGGCGGGCATGACTTCGAAGATGTCGCCGACGATTCCGTAGTCGGCGATTTCGAAGATCGGCGCGTTCTGGTCCTTGTTGATGGCCACGATGGTGCGAGCGCCCTTCATTCCAACCACGTGCTGAATCGCGCCGCTGATTCCCAGCGCCAGGTACAACTTCGGCGCGACGGTCTGCCCGGAGCTGCCGATTTGCCGCTCCATCGGGAGCCAGCCTTCGTCGCAAATGGGCCGCGACGCCGCGATTTCCGCGCCCATGGCCTTGGCGACGGCTTCCGCCTGCGGAATATTCTCCGGCGCCTTGATGCCGCGCCCGATGGCGACGATCAGCGGTGCCTGCGTCAGGTCCACCGCCGCCTTCGCTTCCTTGAAAAGTTCCAGCGGCTTGGTGCGAATCTGCTCCGCTTTCAGTTCGACGCTGACCTTGTTCACCGGTCGCGCCGCGGAGCTGGATGCCACCTGGTCCGCGCGAAACGCGCCTGACTGGAACGACACGAACCACGGCGCCGCGCCGGTGAATACCACATCCGCCACCGTCTTGCCTTGAAACATTTGCCGCACGAAAACGACCTTGCCGCCTTCGCTCCGATACCCGATGCAATCGCCGATCATCCCCTTGCCGAGGGAGGCCGCGAGCTTCGGCGCAAAATCGCGCACCTGGTAGGTGTGGGGAAAAAGCACGTAATCCGGCTTGGCCGCTTCCACCACTTGCCTCAGCGCGATGCAAAACCCGTCCGGCGTGTAGGCATCCAGCAGATCGTGCTCCACCTGCAAGACTTCGGCAACGTCTTTGCCGGCGAGGTCGGCGGCGAGAGCGTCCAGCCCCTTGCCGATTACGACGGCGGACACGGTGCCCGCATTTGCCGCGGCCAATTGCTGCGCCGCCGCCAGCGTCTCAAAGCTCGCGTTGTTCCACTTGCCTTGCCGTTGCTCGGTGATCACCAGGATTTTCATGTCAGATCACCCGCGCTTCGAATTTCAGTTTTTCCACCAGCTTCGCCGCCGCTTCCTTCGCTGGACCGGTCAGGAACTCCGTCTTCTTCGTTTTCACCGGCACGTAAATCTTTTCGATTTTCTGCGTCGGCTCCACGTTCACGCCCAGCGATTCCTTCGCCAGCGTCGCAATCTCTTTTTTCTTCGCCGCCATGATGCCCTTCAGCGAAGCGTAGCGTACTTTGTTGATGCCCGATTGAATGGAAAGCACTGCCGGCAGCGGGCACTCGATCCACTGGAACCAGCCTGCCTCCAGCTCGCGCTTGAGCTTGAGTTTTCCGCCGTCGGCTTCGATCGCCATGATGATCGTGGCGTGCGGCCGGTCCAGCAGCGCCGCCAGCAGCACGCCGGTTTGCCCGAAACCCTGATCGTCACTTTGCAGGCCGGTCAGGATCAAGTCCGCGTTTTCCGCCTTCATCGCCGCCGCCAGCACGCTGGCCGAACCCAGCGGATCGAGCTGCGCGAAATTGTCGTCCGCAATATGAATCCCGCGGTCCGCGCCCTTGGCCAGCGCTTCTTTGATCGTCTGCTTCACCCGCTCCGGTCCCAGCGACAGTGCAATCACTTCGCCGCCGTGTTTCTCTTTCAATCGCAGCGCCTCTTCCAGAGCGTAGCTGTCCGGCTCGTTCATCTCGAATCCGATGTCCGATTCTTTGATCCAGCTGCCGGTGATGGCCAGCGGCGCATCTTTCGCCGGGACCTGTTTGATGCACACGATGATCTTCACGGGATTTTCCTTGCGAAACGGCGCCTTACGCGGACCGCGGGTTGCTTACTGCCCGCTCCAGCGCTTGAAAATCAGTGCCGCATTGGTGCCGCCAAATCCAAAGGAGTTCGAAAGCGCGTAGTCCACGGTGGCTTTGCGCGCCACATTCGGCACGTAGTCCAGATCGCACTGCGGATCGGCATGGAACTGGTTGATGGTCGGCGGAATGATCTGGTCGCGCAGCGCCAGCACGCTGATGCCGGCTTCCAGTCCGCCCGCGCCGCCCAGCAAATGTCCGGTCATGGACTTGGTCGAGCTCACCGCCAGTTTCTTGTTCGTCGCGCGCTCGCCGAACAAGCGCTTCATGGCGGTGGTCTCAATGACATCGCCGATGGGCGTCGAGGTCCCGTGCGCATTCACGTAGCTGATATCGTCAGGCGTGAGCTTGGCGTCTTTCAGCGCGGCGCGCATCACTCGGAAGGCCCCGTCGCCGTTCTCCACCGGCTGGGTGATGTGATAGGCGTCGCCGGACATTCCGTAGCCCACGATTTCCGCCAGAATCGGCGCGTTGCGCCGCGTCGCGTGCTCCAGCGACTCCAGAATCAAAATCCCCGCGCCTTCGCCCACGATGAATCCGTCGCGGTCGCGGTCAAAGGGACGGCTGGCGGTAGCGGGATCGTCGTTGCGGGTGGATAGCGCCTTCATCGAAGCGAAGCCGCCCACGCCCATCGGCGTAATCGTAGCTTCCGTGCCGCCGCAAATCATCATCTCCGCCGCGCCGCGTTCGATGATCTTGAACGAATCGCCGATCGCGTGCGCGGAAGCCGAGCACGCCGTGGCTGTCGCGGAATTCGGGCCCTTTGCTCCGTAACGAATCGAAATGTGCCCGGACGCCAGGTTGACGATGGCCGAGGGAATGAAAAATGGCGAAATCTTGTTGGGCCCGCCGTACAGCAGCTTACCGTGCTCGCGTTCGATGATGTCGAACCCGCCGATGCCCGAAGAAACGTAGACGCCAACCTCTTCCAGATTGGATTGCTCCGGCTTCCAGTGCGCATGCTTCACCGCGAAATCCGCGCCTGCCAGCGCGATCTGGATGAAGCGCCCCATCTTTTTCAGTTCTTTTTTCTCGATCCACTGGAAGGGGTCGAAGTTCTTTACTTCGCCCGCGATCCTGCAGTCGAATCCGGTGGTATCGAAATGCGTGATAGGCGCAATGCCGCTCACACCGCCCACGAGGTTCTTCCAGCTCTCCTCCGTGCCGATGCCCAGCGCGCAGACCAGCCCAACTCCCGTAACGACTACCCGGCGAGTCACAGTCCTCCGGCTCCTGTCAGGGTTTCAGGACCTGCGACGCAGGCCCTGTCTGAGAAACGATCATGCCGCGCAATGCGCGCCGGCTTACTTCGACTTAGCGTGCTTATCAATGTATTCGACGGCGTCCTTCACCGTGGTCATCTTTTCGGCGTCCTCGTCCGGCACTTCGATGCCGAACGCTTCTTCGAACGCCATCACCAGTTCCACCTGGTCCAGCGAATCCGCGCCCAAGTCGTCTACGAACGAAGCGGTCGGGGTCACTTCCGCCTCATCCACGCCGAGCTGCTCGACGATAATCTGTTTTACGCGTTCTTCTACGCTGGCCATTCGCATTCCCTCCGCCCCGGCCGGGCCGGGACTTGTTCTATTTGCTAAATCCTGCGCGCTCGCGAGCGCTTAACTCCGCGTTTTTCACTGCTTTGGGCAACCTGCCCATTCTATGCACGCCCCTGCGCAAGGTCAACTTTCCGCCCGGGAACCAGCGGCTCTACGCCAGGTGCATCCCGCCATTCACGTTCAGCACATGCCCGGTGATGTATCCCGCCTCATCGCTCGCCAGGAACACGATGGCCGCCGCCACATCCCGCGCCGAGCCCATCCGCCCCAGCGGAATCCGCGTCTTCAGCTCGTCTTTCACTTTGTCCGGCAGCACGTCGGTCATCGGCGTTTCGATGAACCCCGGGGCCACCGCATTGACCGTGATATTGCGCGAGGCGATTTCGATCGCGATGGCCTTGGTCAAGCCGATCAATCCAGCCTTGGCCGCCACGTAGTTCGCCTGTCCCGCATTTCCGCTTTGCGCCACGACCGAGGAAATATTGATAATCCGCCCGGCCCTGGCACGCATCATCGTGGCCAGCGCCTGCTGCGTGCACAGGTGCGCTCCGGTCAAATTCGTCTGCAGCACCGTCTCCCAATCCTCTTTCTTCATGCGCATGGCCAGGCCGTCGCGGGTCACCGCGGCGTTGTTCACCAGAATGTCCAGCCGTCCATACTTGTCCAGCACCTGCTTGAACCCGGCCTTCACCTGCTCGGCATCCGCCACGTCCATCTTCACCGCGAACGCTTCGCCGCCCGCCGTGGTAATCTCGCCGACCAGCGCCGCAAGCTTCTCTTCGCTGCGCGCCGCGACCGCCACCTTCGCGCCCGCTTCCGCCAGGGCCAGCGCAGTGTCGCGTCCAATGCCCTGCGACGCGCCCGTAACCACCGCGACCTTGTCTTTCAAACTGAACATGCGTCTCTCCGCTTACGCCGTGTCCGATTTGGCCCCGGCGATCTTCTCGAGCGTCGTGCCCAGGCTCTTCTCATCCTCGATATTCAATGCCGCCACGGAACGCTCGATCTGCCGCAGCAAACCGGTCAGCACGCGTCCCGGCCCCACTTCCACAAACGTGTTCACCCCTTCATCAATCAGCGAGCGCACCGACTCTTCCCAGCGCACCGGCATGGACACTTGCCGCACCAGCGCATCGCGCGCCTCGCTGCCGAGCGTCTCGGTATCCGCATCCACGTTGGTCACCAGCGGATAGCGCAGGTCCGCGAATTCCGTCTGCTCCAGATCTTTCGCCAGCTTTGCCTGCGCCGGCATCATCAGCGCCGAATGGAAAGGCGCGGATACCGGCAAAATAACCGCGCGCTTCGCTCCCAGCTGCGACGCAATTTCGACCGCGCGCTTCACCGCCGCGGCGCTTCCAGAAATCACGGTCTGCTCCGGGGAATTCAGGTTGGCCGGCGCGCACACTTCCCCTTCCGCCGCGCGCTTGCACGCATCTGCCACCACCGCCGGGGAAATCCCCAGAATTGCGGCCATCGCGCCCTCGCCCGCCGGCACCGCATCCTGCATGTATTGCCCGCGCTTGCGCACCAGCTTCACCGCGTCCGCGAACTTCAGCGCACCTGCCGCCACCAGCGCGGAATATTCGCCAAGGCTGTGCCCCGCCACAAAATCCGGCTGCAAGCCCTTTTCCGCCGCCACCCGGAACACCGCGACCGAACACGTCAAAATCGCCGGCTGCGTGTTGGCCGTCTGTTTCAACTCCTCTTCCGTACCCTCGAAACACATCTGCGAAATCGAAAATCCCAGAGCTTTGTCCGCCTCTTCGAAGACGTCCCGCGCCACGGCGTATTTTTCCGCCAGCTCTTTTCCCATTCCCGGGTATTGCGACGCCTGCCCGGGAAATACAAACGCTACTTTTCCCATGCCCTTCTCTCCACCGCCGTGAACTTCCCGCCTATGTGTGTTCGGCGACCAGCGACAGCTCCTGTTCGATTTTTTCGTTCATACGGGCTTTGGCCAGCCCCGCTGCCACGCGAATCGCATTCTTCACCGCGTTGGCGTTCGATCGTCCGTGCCCGATGACGCACACACCCCGTACTCCCAGCAGCGGCGCACCACCGTACTCCGTATAGTCGATCTTTTTTTTCAGCCCCTTGAACGCGCCTTGCGAAAGCATGGCGCCGAACTGGGACACCAGAGAGCTTCGCAGCGACTTGCGCAGCAGGCCAAATATTTGCAACGCCAGGCCTTCGCAAATCTTCAGCGCAATGTTGCCGACAAACCCGTCGCAGACGATCACGTCCACTTCTCCGGAAAACAGATCGCCGCCTTCCACGTTTCCCACGTAGTGCAGGTGCACCTTCTTCAGCCGCTCGTGCACTTCGCGCGTCAACACATTGCCTTTGCTTTCTTCTTCCCCGATCGAGAGCAAGCCCACGCGCGGACGGCGATGCCCAAAGGTGGCCCGGTAGTACATCTCGCCCATCACCGCGAACTGCACCAGGTGCTCGGGCTTCGAATCCACATTTGCGCCGACGTCCAGCATCACGCTCACGCCGCCTTTGGCGTTCGGGAACGGCGCCGCCAGCGCTACGCGATCCACCGACTCCAGCGTCCCCAGCAGGAACCGCGCCACGGTCATCACCGCGCCCGTATTCCCCGCGCTTACCAGCCCATGCGCCTTGGCTTCCCGCACCAGCCGCGCCGCTACGTGCACCGAGCTGTCTTTCTTGCGCCGGAAGGCCTGCGCGGGATGGTCATCCATCGTGATGACTTCGCTGGCCGGCACAATCTCGATCGGCAGCCCGCTGCGGCCGTGCTTCGCCAGCTCGGCCTTCAGCGTCGACGGTTGCCCCACCAGCAGCACGCGCACCCCTAATTCGCGTGCGGCCAGCACACTTCCCTCAACCTCGGGACGGGGCGCATTGTCCCCGCCCATTGCATCCACGGCAATTGTGATCATGGAGTGTTACTGCCGTCTGCGGGCGGATTCAGGAGAGCGGCGAACCTTATGCGGAAGCCTCTTTAACGGCTTTGCCTTTGTAGTGCCCGCAGTGCGGGCACGCGCGGTGCGGCTGCTTCATTTCGTGGCATTGCGGACACTTGCCGAGCGCGGGTTTCGCCAGGTGGTCGTGCGCCCGGCGGGTGCTGGTGCGGCGCTTGGAATGGCGTCGCTTTGGATTTGGCATGGTACTGCTCCTTGTCTATCTCAACGTCTCGTCTTCCCGACCCGCGCTTGCCGAGCCGGATTGTACGGGCTTGCCGCCCGGAAAGCCATTTCGAAAACCAACTCTGCGCCGCAGCGGTCCCGGCCACACACTTGGCGCGGCGCACCGCTCGCGCGCCTAGCCTGTTTTACTGCTTCTTAAGCCAGTCCTGTTTCAACCGCGCCAGGGGAGCCAACCGAGGGTCCGTCGCATGCGTTTCGCAGCGGCACTCTTCGTGGTTCAAATTCGCCCCGCAGGCCGCGCACAGCCCGCGGCAATCGCTCCGGCAGATCACCTTCATGGGGACCGCCAGCAGCACTTGTTCGGTCAGAATATCCGCCAAAAACAGCCCATCGCCTTGGTAGAAGCCGATATCCGCGTCCAGGTCCTGCAACCGCTCTTCTTCCGGCTTGGTGTCCTTGGGCAGCGGGCTGTAGAACAGGTCGAACTGCCGCTGCACGTCTTCCACCACCGGCTCCAGGCAGCGGGCGCATTGCAGCTCGATTTTGGTCTCCAAATTCCCGGAAACCCGAATCTGCTGCCCGTCAATCAGTTCCGCTGTCGCCACCACTTCCAGCGGCTCAATCTGCTTGAGCTCCTTGCTGTGGCAGTCCAGCTTCCCCGGAGCGTAGGTCTTCCGGATGTTCTGTTTGCGAACTGCCAGTTCCTTGACGTCCAGGAACATCGCCTCAGTCCCTCCGGCGCTTACGCTCATGTCTATCTATTATTGAGTCGCTCCCGCGCCAAGTCAAGAAACCGCCACTCTCGGCCTTCCGCTCTATTTCCGGTGAAAACGGAGCTGCAGACCCAACGGAATTCCCTCTTGCATTTCCGCTTCAGGCATCGCTAGTAAGCCCTCCGGCATCCATGGCCCTAACGAACCGGGGAATCCTCTACATGCTCCAGCCTGGGCGCACCTGCTTTGCCATTGGCGTTGCCTTCTTCGGGCTGCAATACCTCTGCTTCGGCCGGTTGCTAGCCGCCTAGTCTTCCGACAGGCCACGGTAAGGTCCGACACACTTCCTTACAATTCGCCGGCCGCTCGTGCGTCACTTCCCTGCCATACTCGGCGTAATCCCTGCGGGGCCGCTCAGAGGCCCGCGATCAAGAAGTGCACGAAAGGAGATCGCCATGCTCCGCGCTCGCTGCTGGATGCTTGTCGCTGCCGCCACTGTGGCCGCGCTCTTTCTCGCCGCAGGGTTCTGCCGCGGCCGCGCCTCTGGCAATCCGCGCAACTCCCTCACCGTGGATGGCCGGAAGCGCACCTTTGAACTCCATGTCCCGCCGTCCTACACGCGCGGTACGCCCGCTCCGTTGGTCCTCGCTCTGCACGGCCGGCTCGGCACCGGCAACGGCATGGCCAAGCTAACGCACTTCGATGCCGTCGCCGATTCGAACGGCTTCCTCGTCGCCTACCCCGACGGCATTGATCGCAGTTGGGCCGATGGCCGCGGTACCTCGCCCTCGGAAAAGAAGGGCGTGGATGACGTGAAGTTTCTCGCCGAACTGATTGCCGCAATTTCCCGCGAATACTCGGTCGATCCCGCGCGGGTCTATATCGCCGGCATTTCCAACGGCGGCTTTATGACCCAACGCGCGGTCTGCGAACTCTCCGATCGCATCGCCGCGGCGGTGGTGGACGCCGCACTGCTGGGCGAAAATCTCGCTGCGAGCTGCCGTCTCACACGTGCCGTCCCGATGCTTTTCGTACAAGGCAGCGCGGACCCGATCGTCCCCATCACCGGCGGCGCGCTGGGAAAGAACGCCAGCCACGGATTGGTCCTCTCCTACACTGACACCATCCGGAAGTGGCGCGAATGGGATGGCTGCAAAGGCGCGGGGGAAGTCGCGAAGCTCCCGGAACTGGTGAATGACGGAACCTTCATCCGGCGCGAAACGTTTGCTGGCTGCGCCCAGCGCGCCGAGGTCACCGCGTATACCGTTGTCAACGGCGGCCACGCGTGGCCCGGCGGCTTGGCCTACCTGCCCAAATCCATCATCGGCATCACCTCGCGCAATATGGATGCCAGCCAGGTGGCTTGGGAATTCTTTGCACGGCACCCTCTGCCCTGATCCCGGGCAGGGCGCGTTGCGCGCTTGCCTCGGGGAAACTCTCGCGATCTGAGGAAAAAATCTAACCCTCGCCGCGCCGGTGTCATCCAATGGGTCGGCCCTTCGGTGAAACGCCCGCGCCCCAGCCGCTCCCTTGCCGTAGTCGCCGCGCTCCTCTTGGCGCTGCCGTCACCGGCGGCCGCGCGCGAACCGAAACCGGAAACTCTCGCCGCCTTCCGCCATTACCGCGAACTCACCGAGGCCCGCATGGCCGCGGACCTCGCCGCCGATCATTTCTTTCGTATCGATGCCTTATCGCCGGAGCGCCGCGCCGCCGCGCTGCTGCAACTCAAGAACGGTGAATTCTATCTGGAACAGCTGCACACACTGGAGGGCGGCCGCAATATTCCGGTTCCGAGCGGCCTGATTCACCACTGGGTTGGGGTCGGCTTCCTGCCCAACACCACGCTCGCGGAGACCCGTGCGATCATCGAAGACTACGATCACGAGAAGGAGAACTATTTCCCCGACGTTCGCAAGTCTCGGCTCGTTTCCAGCGACGGTCACCGCCAGGAGGTCTTTCTGCAGTTGTACAGCAGGACCGTGGTGACCGCGGTGTTCAACGTTAATTTTGCGTCGGAGACCAGCGAGCTTTCGCCGACACGGGTGCAAGTGCGCTCCTGCTCCACGCGCGTCGCCGATGTGGAAGATTTCGGCAAGCCCAGCGAACGCGAACTGCCTCTGAATGAATCGCGCGGATATTTGTGGGAGCTCTGTACCTGGTGGCATCTGGAAGAAAAAGATGGCGGGACCTACATGCAGGTGGAAGCCATCGAGCTTAGCCGCACCGTGCCCATCGCCTTCGCATGGCTGGTCAACCCCATCATCAAGAACGTTCCCAAGACGTTTCTTTCGCGCCTGCTCAGCGAGACCCGCACCGCAGTGGAAAAACGTCGCAAGTCAAAATCGCCGGCAACGCCTTCACAGGCGCCCGCTCCGGCAACGTCATAGAAAAATACGCTGGCCACGCCGGCATGCTTTGCCAATGGTTCGGGGGCGAACGGACGGCGGAGTTATTCGCTGCAGCCCTGCTCGGCGAGTTGTTCCAGACGGTTCCGCGCGTCGGGACTGCCTTTCTTCGACGCTGCAACCAGGAGCACGCGCGCCTGGTCGCAGTTTTTTGCCACGCCGTCGCCGCGCATGTACAAGTCCGCAAGCGTGACTTCCGCGGGGACGTAGCCGTGCTTTACGCCGCGCCACAACAGATCCACGGCCTTCGCCAGATCCCGGTCGCGGTTCTTACCGCGTAGAATTTCGCGTGCCGCCAAAAAGTCTTCCTGGCCCGAACCGCCTTCTTCCGCTTCCGCTGCCACCGGGATCGTGGAGGATCGCGCCGGCACGGTACCTTTTTCGCTTGGCTTGGCTGCGTTCGCGGCTGGACTGGTAGTGCCGCCGGCCGGGCCCGAGTTCGCCACGGGATTCGAACTTGGCCTTGTTGCGCCAAGGTTGCTTTCGCTCGGCGTACTTCCAATGTTCGAGCCATTGCCGGGAACCGTCTGCGAGCTGGCTGGAACGTTCGCGGTTTCGCTCGGGATTGCCAGCGGAGGCGCGGATTGCTTGGCGGCAGGATTTTCTGCCGGCTGGGCTGCATTGGAAACTTTCTGATTTTCCGGGCCGTCGTTCTTCTTGGGCTCTGGCACTTTGTTATCTGGCGCGGGTTCCGTGCGATTCTCGCCGGAAATCTTTTGCCCAAAATCGATCAGGATGCTACCGATCTCTTTGCGAAAGTTGTAGGCCAGCGCCGAGAAAATCACAAAAAGGGCCAGGGCCACAACGGCGCCCGCGGCCGCGCGGCTCAGGTGCGGCGTTTCCGGTTCAACAGGCTGTCTCGCCTTTGCCCAGGCCTCTTCGAACGATTCTTCGAGTGGCGGAATCAACGGGCGTTCCGGCCCAGGTTTTGCGGGAAGCGAAACAGGCGGCGAAGCCGGCGTACTCGGCGCCGTTGGCGCTGCTGCCTCGGGCGAAGCAGTCTCGTTTTTCGCGGCCGGTTTCAGGAA
>DATKLU010000012.1:0-38624 GCA_035542235.1 Dongiaceae bacterium | reverse complement strand
ACGGCTGGGCACGCAGCAGCTGCCCTTCAAAATGTGGCTGTACCCGTTGCCGGCGATCCTGACCATGATCGGCTGGGCCTGGCTTTTCTGGCACACTGGGGCGGCGCGCAAATGGGGTTTGCTGGAGATCGCCTTCGGCTTGACCGCGTTTCTGGTTTGGACCAAAACGATGAAACAATGGCCCTTCGCCGCGAATCAAAGCACTGCCGAACCGCAAGCTCCGTAATGACGCAGGAGGAATCGTTGAGCATTCGCCGCGCCGCCGCCTCTGTCTGTCTCGCGTTGTTGCTACTCTGCGGTTGCGCACCGCTGCGCGCGCAGTTTCCGGACCCTCCGGGCACCGGCCGCGGCCTGCCCGAAACGGTGGAAGCGATCGACAGCGCGCGCGTCACCACCCGCATCCTCTACATTACGGCGCACCCCGACGATGAAAGCTCCTCGGTGCTGACGTACCTGGCGCGCGGGCTGCATGCGGATGTGGCGCTGCTTTCGCTGACCCGCGGCGAAGGCGGGCAAAACGCGCTCGGTCCGGAGCAGGCTCCGCAACTGGGCTTGATTCGCACCCAGGAACTGCTGGCGGCGACCCGCGGATATGGGGTGAAGCTTTATTTCACGCGCGCCAAGGATTTTGGTTTCTCGAAGACGCCGGAAGAGACGGAAAAGATTTGGGGCGAGCAAGTGCTGGAAGATATGGTGCGGGTGATTCGCACCTTCCGGCCCAACGTGGTGATCAACCACTGGGGCGGCGTGCATACCGGGCATGGTCATCATCAGGCCTCGGGGCTGTTGACGCCGCAAGCGGTGGCGATGGCCGCGGACGAAAAAGCGTTTCCGCAACAAATGATCTACGAAGGTTTGCGACCCTGGGGCAGCCGCGCGGAAAATCCGGTCAGGATCCTGGAACTCGACCGCTTCAGTGACCAGCCAAGCGGCTATGTGTTGCCACTGGATGAAGTTTCGCCGCTCTACGGAAAGAGCTGGCGGCAAATCGGTGTGGATGCCTTTGCGAATCATCGCACGCAAGGCATCACGATTTTTCTCGGTTCGCCGTTCCTGCGCCGGCCCATCGGCCTGAAAGACGTCTCGGGCGCGCCGCTCGATGCCGCGGTTCTCGCGCGGCCGCTGCACGCCATCGCCGGGGACGCCGACGGCGCGGGCTGCAAACCCAACGCGTTTTTTTGCCCGGTGCTGAAAGCGGCGGAAGACGAAATCGCGGCGGCCCGCGCCAGTGCCCTGGCGGCGCAGTGGGAAAACGCGTCGCGTTCGCTGGCGCAGGCGGCACAGCGGATCGCGTCGCTCTATCCAGGGGGCTCGCACGCGCCGCACTGGGTAACCGGCGATCCGACGCTGGACGAGCTGAAACTTGCGGAACAGCGCATGCAGCGGGCCTTAGGCCTGGCCGCGGGGCTGACCGTGGAGGCCGTTTCAGACCAGGGTACGCTGGTGGCCGGCGAAACATTCAACATCAGCGGACAGCGCCGCTGCCGCAACGAAGTGAATTGCGAATTCCTGGGGCTGCGCGTACAGGCGCCGGACGGATGGAGCACCGCGACGCTCGCCGCGCCCTCCGCAAGCGGCGACCTCAAGCTGCAAGCGACGCCGGACAAGCGCCCGCCCGCTTCCTCGATCTGGAATCAGCAGACGCCGGAGCCCGCGCCTCTGGTTACCGTGGCGCAAGACGTGAAAATTGCCGGCTATGCGTTTTCGTTTGTGGTGCCGGTCACGCACGTGGAGGCCAACTCCACCCGTGTCGAGCGGATTGCGTTGCGACTGGTTCCCGCATACACCCTTTCGCTGGAGCCAAAGCAACTGATGCGCCAGCTGGCGGCCGACGGCTCGCCGTTCGATGTGCTGTTGCGCGTCCATTCCTACTCGACAAAGGAGAGCGAGGTAACGGTGGGATTGCATTTGCCGGCCGGCTGGTCCACCCAGGAAAGGCAATTGGCCTTCAGCGGAGCGGGCGACGCCTACGCCAAGCTGACCGTGACGCCGCCCTCGCATGTAGCGCCAGGAACCTACCGGCTTGCCGCGTATGCCAGGCGTGGAGCGGAAACGTTTTCGACCTCCCTGGAACCATTGCCTTCGTTCTCGACCATCCTTTGGCAGGAGCCCGCGCAATGCGTGGTGCATACCTTCGAGGTGACGGTTCCAGCGGGATTGCGCGTCGGCTATATCACTGCGGAAAGCGAACCGGTACCGGACGCGCTGCGCATGCTGGGCATCAACGTCGAGCTGCTCGGGCCTTCCGCGCTGAATTTCGGCGATCTTTCCCGGTTTGACGCGATTGTGGTCGGGGTCCGCGCCTACGAACTGCGCAGCGACCTGCCGGGCGCCAACCAGAGACTGCTGGACTACGTTGCAGCCGGCGGCACGCTGCTGGTGCAATACCAGCGCGACTTCGCGTGGGACAACAAGACTTACGCGCCGTATCGGGCAAAGATCAACAGCAGCGAACCCGGCGATCCTTTGCCGCGCATCACCGACGAAACCGCAGCGGTCACTTTTCTGAAACCCGAGGACCAGCTGCTGAACTTCCCGAACAAGATCAGCGGCAAGGACTTTGAAGGCTGGATTCAGGAGCGCGGACTATATTTCTGGAGCGAATTCGACGGCTCCAAATACACGCCATTGCTTTCCATGCACGATCCGGGCGAGAAAGAGCTAAGGGGCGGCCTGGTGTACACTCGGCTGGGCAAGGGCACTTACATCTACACCGGTCTGGCGTTCTTTCGGCAACTGCCGGAAGGCGTGCCGGGCGCCTATCGCCTCTTTGTGAACCTCATCAGCGCGTCGCGCGCGCAATAGCCGGCGATTCGCGGTAACAATGGAACATCGGAGTTCTTCCGCAGAGGTGAGAGGCATGCCATTCGCGCATCGCAGCGCCGCCAGGTTGTTTGCCGCGCTGCTTCTGGGAATTTTCCTGCTGCACGCCGGGAGCGCTTTCGCGCAGCAGTCGAAGGACAAAAAGAAAAAGAACCCGCCCAAGGTGGACAACAGCAGCGCGAATCCGGTCATCCCGCTGACCGATGAGCAGCAGATCGACTACATGATTTCCGAGGTGCTGGGCGCCTGGCAGCTCGGCGACACCGAACGCATGCACAAGAGCTATGTGGACGATGTCTCCGTGGTGCGCGGGGACTGGCAGCCGCCGATCATCGGCTGGGCCAACTACGAAGCGATGTACAAGCAGCAGCGCGCGCAGATGCAGCAGGTGCGCCTGGACCGCAGCAATACCTACATCAAGGTGAATGGCAATACCGCGTGGGCGGTCTACCAGTGGGATTTTTCCGCGGCGGTTTCAGGCAATCCGTTTGCCGCGCGCGGGCACACCACCTACGTGCTCATCAAGAAAGACAATCGCTGGCTGATTGCGCATGACCACACATCCGTGGTGCAGGCGGCGCAACCGCAAGGACCAGCCAACACGCCACCCGCGGGTGCGGCTGCGCCACCCAAACCGGCCAACTAGACTGGTTCACGCCGGCTCTCAGAAGCGCTTCAGCCCCTCGTAAATCCACATGCCTGCAATCACCAGCAGCAAGCCGCCCGCGGCGATGCCGCTGGTCATGATGGGCTTGGAGAGGGTGTTGATCTTGGCGACCAGCTCCCTTTGCTCCCGGGCCAGATGCTCGCTTGCCGAATCGAGGAAAATCTGGTCGTCTTCGTGGCTGGCCAGCAGGCTTCGCCAAATGAGCAAAGCCACGAAGACCGCGGTGACGACTCCCCAGACGATCAGCAGGTAGAAGATGGGCCCGGTGAGGGTTGATTCGAGCGATTGCGACATGGTTACCTCCCATTGCAACCGAACCCGGCTGGCAGGACCGGGTTGGGCCGGCGGCCTGCCATAGGGGCGAAAAACGGTGAATTGCCGCGGAGTATAGCACCAAGCATCGAAAAAACCAGTGAATCCTATGCACGGAACGGATGCTTGAAAGGCTGGAATTGCGGCTGTTCCAATAGGAAATTGGCAGCTGCTTCCCACCGGCCACCAACCGCGCCAGAATAGGTCCACGCGCAAGACTGCGGCGGTTCATGACCTTGCCTTCATCATCCACGCGACAGCGCATTTTCAGCGCAGCCATTCTGCTGGTGGCGGTGGTGTGCGCGGTGCTGGCCTTTCTGCAATACCGCTGGATTGGCGAAGTGGCGGATGCCGAGCAGCAGCGCATGCGCCACGACCTGCAGCGCAACCTGGACCTGGTGCGGCGCGACTTTGATTCCAGCATCGCCGCCGCTTCGCGGGCCCTGGTTCCCTCCAACCAGGAAGTCGCGGCGAGCGACCGCGAACACGCCTACTTGCAGCGCTACCGCGAGGCGCCGGAGAGCACGCGGCGTTTTTTCAGCCGCTTCGCCATAGCCATCCCGAGAAACGGGGAGCTGACGCTGCGCCAGCTCGATCCGCAAACCGCCACCCTGCGCCAGGTGGAATGGCCGCTGGGCTGGGCCAAGCTGCGCGAAGCGCTGGAACTGCGCCTGGCGGGGCAGTACCCGGTGCCCGAGGAATATCGCCCGGAAGATGTGATCGAGGTCCCGCGCTTTGCGGATGTGCCGCAAGGCGACGCGCCTCGCCCGCGGCGCGAAGAGCAGGAATGGCTGATTCTGGAATACAACCGCGAATATCTGCGCAACGAGCTGTTGCCCTCGGTCTTGCGCCGCTACCTCTCGGAGTCCGGGCAACCGCTCTACAGCGTGGTGGTGACGGAGACGAAAGATCCCTGGCAGGAGGTGCTGCGCTGGGGGCCGAAAATCAGCGAAAAGAAGCCGCGGCCTGATGCCTGGACCACGCTTTACGAGCGGGACTTCGCTTTTCTGATGAGTATCGCCCGCAACGCCGAAGCCGCGCCCGGCCCGCCGGCGGGGTCGGAGGATGCGCCCGATCCGCCGCCCGGGCACGGCTACTGGACCATCCGCGCGAACCATCCCGCCGGATCCCTGGAGAGCATCGTGGCCCACGCGCGGCGGCGCAATCTGTTTCTCGCGCTGGGCTTGCTGGCGCTGCTGGGAGCCACGGTGATTGCGCTGGTGCGCTTCACCCGGGGCGCCGAACAGTTCGCCGAGATGCAAATCAATTTCGTTTCCGGAGTTTCGCACGAGCTGCGCACGCCGCTCTCCGTGCTGCGCGCGGCCGGCTTCAATCTGCGCACGCAATTCACCCACCAGCCGGAGCAGGTGGAACGCTACGGCCGGCTGATCCAGGAAGAGAGCGAGAAGCTGACCACGCTGGTCGAGCAGATCCTGCGTTACGGCCGCGCCCGCTCGGGGCGCATCCTCGGTCCGCAGGAAGTGTGCGAGGTCGTGCCGCTGCTGGAGGCCGCGGTACCGGCGGATGCGCGCGCGCACGTCGAGCAGTGGATCGAACCGGACCTGCCGCCCATTTGTGCCGACCGCGAGTCCATGCTGCACGCCCTGCGCAACCTGATTGAAAACGCGGTAAAACACGGCGGGAACAACGGCGGCAGGGTGCGTATCGCCGCGGATCGGACTACTCTGGCGGGCAAGCCCGCCGTGCGCATAGGCATCCAAGACCAGGGTCCCGGCATTCCAATGGAAGAACGCAAGCTGATTTTCGAACCGTTCTTTCGAGGCAAACGGGCTATGGACGATCAGGTGCATGGAGCAGGGCTGGGCTTGAACCTGGCCAAACGCATCATCGAAGCGCACGCGGGAACGTTGACGCTGCGCAGCGAACTGGGACAGGGCAGCGAATTCCTGGCGACCATTCCGGCCGCGGTGCAGACTCCGCAATGAAAGCGCGCATTTTGCTGGTGGAAGATGAGCCGGGGCTGGTGCTTACGCTCACGGACTTGCTGCGCGCCGAAGACTACGAAGTGGAGAGCGTTTCCGACGGCGAAGCGGCATTGGCCAAGGGCCTGGCGCGCAAGCACTCGGTGATCGTGCTGGACGTCATGCTGCCGAAAAAGGGCGGCTTTGAAGTGTGCAAAGAGCTGCGGCAGGCCGGCGTGGATACCGCAATCCTGATGCTGACCGCGAAGACCCTGGTGGGCGACCGGGTGGCCGGGCTACGCCTGGGCGCGGACGACTACCTGCCCAAGCCTTTCGATCCCACGGAATTGCTGGCGCGCATCGAGGCGCTGCTGCGCCGCGTGGAGAAGCGCGGCCGCGTACCGGTCAAGACCTATGACTTCGACGATATCCATATCGATTTTGAGAGCGCGGAAGTCACGCGCGGCGGACGGCGCATCCAGCTCGCGGCCAAGGAATGGCAGTTGCTTGAATACATGATCCTGCATCGCGATCGCGTGCTGCCGCGCGAAGAGATTCTCCAGCAGGTGTGGCAGTACGACAGCGAAGTGAATTCGCGCACCGTGGACGTGCACATCGCGTGGCTGCGGCAGAAGCTGGACCATCCGGAAAATCCCAAGCGGATTCAGACCGTGCGCGGCAAAGGCTACAAGTTCACGTCGTAAGGCGCGGTGCATCCGGTGCGGCTCCGTTTGTCTGCGACCTGCGCCGGCCATTACCATACGGCTGAACCTGCACCCGAATGCGGGCTGCGGAGGTCCATCAAGCATGAAAGTCGCCGTTATCACAGGCGCCGCCCAGGGCATCGGGCGGCGAACCGCGGAAGTTCTGGCGGAGCGCGGTTATGCGCTGGCGCTGGTGGACTTGCGCGAGCCTGCCGCGGCCGCCGCTGCGGTCAGGGCGCTCGGGGCCGACGTGCTCCCCTACACCGCGGACATCACCGACGACGCCGCGGTTGCCGCGTTGGCGGACGCGGTGGATGCGCGCTGGCATCGCGCGGACCTGCTGGTCAACAACGCCGGCATCAGTTTTATTGCGCCGGCGGAAACCATCGCGGCGAAGGATTATCGTCGCGTACTGGAAGTGAATCTGGTGGCGCCGTTTCTGCTGGCGCAGGCGTTTGGCAAGAGGATGCTGGCCGCGGGCCGCGGCTCGATTGTGAATGTGGCCTCTGTTGCGGGACTTCTCGGGGTGGCGGACCGCGCGGCGTACAACGCCTCGAAGCACGGCTTGATTGGTCTGACACGCACGCTGGCCGCGGAATGGGGCGGACGCGGCGTTCGCGTGAACGCGGTGTGCCCCGGCTGGGTTAAGACGGAAATGGATGTGGCCGACCAGGCGGGCGGCGGCTACACCGATGCCGATATCACCGGGCGCGTGCCCATGGCTCGGTTCGCCTCGCCGGACGACATCGCGCGTGCCATTGCGTTTCTTGCCGACGATGACGCGGCGGGGTTCATCAACGGCCACACCCTGGCGGTGGATGGCGGCTGGACCGCCGACGGCAGCTGGGAATCGCTGCGCCTGCGCCATCGCTGAGTTGCGGCAGGCCAGGTTACCGGGAACTTTTCCGCCGCGCCGCCGGAAGACCGGGCGTAGGGTTCATAGCGTGAAGCTCGTCACTATCGGCAAATTACTGTTCGGCTCGCTCTTGTGCGCAGGCCTGGGTTCTTTTGCTGCGTTCGCTCAAGCTCCGCCGGGCCCTTTGAGCGGGAGCGCCCCGCAGGACGGCTCGACTGCGTCGGCTCCCAAGCCGGCGGCTCCTGCTCCCCCTCGCACCAAGGTGCTGGCCGGTACGTGGCGATTCAATCCAGACGATAGCGATGACCCGCGCAAGAAAATGCAGCAATTGCGAGGCGGGCGCGGGCAGGGCGGCGGACGTCCGAGCGGTGGCATGGGCGGCGGAGGCTGGCCGGGTGGCGGCGGTATGGGCGGCGGACGCGGGGGTCATGGCGGCCGCGGCGGCGAGAGCTCCGCCGAGATGCAAAAGATGCTGGTGTTCCTGCAGCCCGCGCAACGTCTGACGATCTCGCAGAGGGAGCCGGAGATAGACGTCACCACCGACGACGATCTGACGTATGCCTTCTTCACCGACAACCGGAAACTGGAAAAGCAGCAGAAGGACGCCAGCCGCCAGGAATATCTCGGCAAATGGGACGAGTACCGGCTGACCGCGGAGGCCAAGGATCCGCGCGGCAACAAGTACGAACGTTCTTATGAAGTTCTCGAAGGCAATCAACAACTGCGCGAAACGCTGTTTCTGAAAGTAGGGCGGAACAACACGGAGATCGCCATTCACTACGTGTACGACCTGGTGCCGCCGAAAGCGCAGCCGCAAAGCACGCCGCAACCGCCGGCGTCGCGCTGAAAATCCCCGGCAATTTTCGCTTTTTCCACTCCCCGCCTGCGCCGGCGCGCGTTGACGGAATTTCGCGCCGATGCTAATCTTTTAGTTCCGAGTCGGCAGCTCTGAGCCCACCGTACGCCTCTGTGGGGTGTGTGCACGGTGAGGCTGCCAGCCGCAGTCCAGGCCAAAAAATTTCTCATGCAGATTGTTCACCAAATTGGCGAACTCTTCCTCGGGGCTGTGCCCACAGTCCTGCTTATTCTGATTTTCTACTTCATTTTGAAGAGCCTTTTTTTCAAGCCCTTGCTGGCGGTAATGGCGGAGCGCGAAGCGCGTTCCAGCGGCGCGCAAAAGGCGGCAGAAGCGGCGCAGGCCGCGGCGGCGGACAAGGTCAAGCAGTATCAAGAAGCATTGAAGCAGGCCCGCGGTCAGGTGTACGCCGAGCAGGAAGCGGCCCGCAAGAAGCTGCTGGATGAACGCGCGGCGCTGCTCAAGGCGGCGCGCTCGGCAGCCGCGCAGGAAGTGTCCGACGCGAAGCAGCGCGTGGCCGCGGACTTGGCGGCGGCAAAGCGGGAAGTCGAGGCAGGTGTTTCGGCTCTGGCCGCGGAAATCGCCGCGCGCGTACTGCAATCTCCGGCCAGCCCCTCCCGAGAGGTCCGATGAGCTGGCGCAGGTCCATGGTTTCCTCGCTCTTCGTGTGCGGCACGCTGTTGTGGCTGGCCGCATCGGCGCGCGCCGCGGAAGGTGCCGGCAACGAATCCGCATCGGCGGCCCAGGAAATTTTCAAGTGGCTCAACTTCGCCATTCTCGCAGGGATTTTCCTGTGGGTTTTCGGCAAGAAGCTGCCGCCGGTATTCCGCTCCAACGCGGAAAAGATCAGTTTCGCAATCACCAAAGCCACGGAAGCCAAGGCGGAAGCGGACCGCCGCCTGCAGGACGCCGAGCAGCGCCTGGCGCGCCTGGAAGAAGAAGTCCGCGGTTTGCGTGAAGAAGCGCAGCGCGACGCGGCCGCCGAAGCGGATCGCATCCGGGCCCTGGCAAAAGCCGACGCGGAAAAGATCGCTGTCGCCGCCAAAGCGGAAATTGAGGCCGCAGAGCGCGCGGCGCGCCTGGAATTGAAGGCCCTGGCCGCCAAGCTGGCCGTGGACGGCGCGGAATCCCTTCTCGCCAAGCAGCTTACCCCGCAGACGCAGGAAGCGCTGGTCACCGGCTTCGTCAAGACCCTGCACGGGAGTCCCAATTGAAGTCCGCGAGCCTGCAATACGCGAACGCGCTTGCCGATATCGCCCTGGCGCAGGGCGCGGCGGCCCCCGCGGCGCAACAGCTCGGCGACTTTGTCGCGGCGTATTTGGCTTCGGCGGAGCTCCGCAACATTCTTGCCAGCCCCGCGGTAACCAAGGAACAGAAGCACGGCGTGGTGGAAAAGATTGCCGCGCGCCTCGGCGCCTCCAGGATCGTGCGCAATTTCCTGTTTGTGGTGGTGGATCACCAGCGCACGCTGCTGTTGCCCGACATTTTCAATAGTTTTCAGGACGTGCTGCGCGAGCGCCAGGGCATCACCGATGCGGAAGTTTTTTCCGCGGTCGAGCTCAGCGACGCGCAGAAAAAAGAAATGACCCGCACGCTCGAACGCGTTACCGGCAAGAAGGTCGAAGCCAAATTTTCCCTCGACCCGCAATTGCTGGGCGGCGCCCTCGTGCGCGTGGGCGATACGGTGTACGACGGCTCGCTGCGCAACCGCCTGACCGCGCTGCGCGAACGGCTGGCCGCCGAATAACAGTTTTCACCGCGCCGTCACCACGGCACGGCCTTGCGGAATTTGCGGAGAGTTGGAGCAGGAATGGCGAACATCAAGGCGGACGAAATCAGCAAGATTCTGCGCGAGCAGATAGAAAACTACGAGCAGACCGTAGCCGTCGAGGAAGTCGGCTCGGTCATCAGCGTGGGCGACGGCATTGCCCGCATCCACGGCCTGGAAAAAGCCATGGCCGGCGAAATGCTCGCGTTTCCCCACAACGTCTTCGGCATCGCGCTGAACCTGGAAGAAGACGAAGTCGGCGTGGTGCTGCTCGGCGAGTATACGGCGATTAAAGAAGGCGACACCGTCAAGCGCACCAACACGATCATGTCCGTGCCCGTGGGCGAAGCGCTGATCGGCCGCGTGGTCAACCCGCTGGGCGAGCCGCTCGACGACAAGGGTCCCATCGCCGCCACGCAGCGCAACCCGCTGGAGCGCATCGCTCCCGGCGTGCTGGACCGCCAGCCGGTGCGCGAGCCGCTGCAGACCGGCATCAAGGCCATTGACGCCATGATTCCCGTGGGCCGCGGCCAGCGCGAACTCATCATCGGCGACCGCCAGACCGGCAAGACCGCGGTCATCCTGGACACCATCATCAACCAGAAGGGCCAGGGCATGGTTTGCATCTACTGCGCGATCGGGCAGAAGCGCTCGACCATTGCGCAGGTGGTCAAGGTGCTCACCGACGCCGGCGCCATGGATTACACCATCGTCGTCGCATCGTCCGCCGCCGAGCCCGCGTCGCTCCAGTACATCGCACCCTACGCCGCCTGCGCCATGGGCGAATATTTCCGCGACAACAAAAAGCACGCGGTCACCTTCTACGACGATCTTTCCAAGCACGCGCAGGCCTACCGTGAAATTTCCCTGCTGCTGCGGCGTCCTCCCGGCCGCGAAGCGTTTCCCGGCGACGTTTTTTATCTTCACTCGCGCTTGCTGGAACGCGCCGCAAAACTCAACGACAAGCTCGGCGCCGGGTCGCTGACCTCGCTGCCGGTCATTGAAACCCAGGCCGGCGACGTTTCCGCCTATATCCCGACCAACGTGATTTCCATCACCGACGGCCAGATTTATCTGGAAGCGGATTTGTTCAACGGCGGCATACGTCCCGCCATCAACGTCGGTATCTCGGTCAGCCGCGTCGGCGGCAACGCGCAGATCAAAGCCATGCGCCAGGTCGCCGGTACGCTGCGCCTGGATATGGCGCAGTACCGCGAGCTTGCCGCCTTCGCGCAGTTCGGCGCGGATCAGCTGGACAAGGTCACGCAAGCGCAACTCGCCCGTGGCCAGCGCCTCACGGAAATCCTGAAGCAGGATCAGTACGTGCCGCTATCGGTCGAAAAGCAGGTCTTGAGCCTGTTCGTCGCGACCAGCGGCGCGGTTGACAGCGTTGCGGTGGCCGACGTTCGCCGCTTTGAGAAGGAATTCCTGCAGTACGTCGAAACCAGCCACCCCGGCATCCTGAAAAGCATCGCCGAAAAGAAAGCGCTGGACGACGCCATCAAGGGCGAAATCAAAAAGGCCGTGGACGCGTTCAAGGAGCGTTTCGCGCCTTCCAAGTAAGCGCGCAGAGACCGCCGCATGCCTACACTTCTCGATTTCCGGCGCCGCATCCGCTCGGTGAAGAACACCCAGCAGATTACTCGCGCGATGAAGTTCGTCGCCGCGGCGCGGCTGCGTCGCGCGCAGGAATCGGCGCTGGCGGCGCGGCCCTACGCGCTGGAGCTGGCGCGCCTGCTGCGCTCCACGATGTCCCGCATCGCTGCCGCCAACGACCAAGCGCAACACCCGCTGCTTGCCAAGCGCCCGGAAGAACGGATTCTGGTGATTGTGCTTTCCGGTGAACGCGGCCTGGCCGGCGCCTTCAACACCAACATCCTGAAGAAGGCCAACGAATTTCTGCGCGCGCACCGCGACAAGAAGCTGTCGGTCATTCCCGTCGGCAAGAAGGGCCGCGACTCACTCAAAAAGGCCGGCTTCACGTTCGCTGCCGAATACATCAACGTGCTGGCCAAAGTCGAGTTCCATACCGCGCGCGAGATCGCCAGCCTGGTTTCCGACCTTTACAGCAAGGAAGAAATCGACGGGGTGTATGTGGTCTTCAGCGAATTCAAGAGTGTGATGACCGCCAACCTCAACGTCGAAAAGCTTCTGCCCGTCGAGCCTGAGCAGGCCGCCAATGAGAGCCCCGCCGAACAGGCAGCGGCGCAAGTCGATTACATCTACGAACAGCCGGAAGGGCAGTTGCTCGGCAAGCTCCTTCCAAAATACGTTGAGGCCCAGTTGCTGCGGGCCATGCTGGAATCCTCGGCCTCGGAATATGCCGCGCGCATGACCGCCATGGAATCCGCCACCCGGAATGCCGGCGAGGTGATCCAGGCCCTGACGCTGCACATGAACAAGGTGCGCCAGGCGGCCATCACCCGCGAAATTATCGAGATCGTCAGCGGCGCTTCTTCGACCGCCTAGCACGCTGAGATGAGATTGCAGTAGGGAGAACGCAATGCCTGAGAAATACGCCAGTGTCGGACACGTGGTGCAGGTCATCGGACCTGTGCTGGACATTCAGTTCGAGTCCAACAAGCTGCCCGCCATCTACAACGCCATCCGCATCACCAGCGAAGGTTACAACCTGCCGGAACCGCTGGACGTCACCGCGGAAGTGCAGCAGCACCTCGGCGAAGGCCGCGTCCGCGCCGTGGCCATGGAGCCGATTGAAGGCATGGTCCGGGGCATGAAGGCCTATGACCTGGGCACGGGCATTGCCGTGCCTGTCGGGCGTCCCACGCTTGGCCGCGTAATGAACGTTCTCGGCAAGCCGGTGGACCAGCTTGGCCCCATCGAAGCCAAACACTATCTCCCGATTCACCGCGAAGCCCCGAAACTCAACGAGCAGTCCACCACGCTCGAGATGTTTGAAACGGGCATCAAGGTGGTGGACCTGATGGAGCCGTATGTAAAGGGCGGCAAGATCGGATTGTTCGGCGGCGCCGGCGTCGGTAAGACGGTTTTGATTCTCGAACTGATTCACAACGTGGCGATGAAGCACGGCGGCCTTTCGGTGTTCGCGGGCGTGGGCGAGCGTACCCGTGAAGGCAACGATCTTTGGCTGGAAATGTCGGAAGGCGGCGTCATCACTCCGGGCGATTCGGAAAAGTCGCGTTGCGCGCTGGTGTACGGGCAGATGACCGAACCGCCCGGCTCGCGCCTTCGCGTCGGCCTCACCGGCCTCACCGTCGCGGAATATTTCCGCGACCAGGAAAAGCTCGACGTCCTGCTCTTCATCGACAACATTTTCCGCTTTGTGCAGGCCGGCGCCGAGGTTTCCGCGCTGCTGGGCCGCATGCCTTCCGCCGTCGGCTACCAGCCGAACCTGAACACCGAAATCGGCGAATTGCAGGAGCGCATCACCTCCACCAAGTCCGGCTCCATCACTTCGGTGCAGGCGATCTACGTGCCCGCCGACGACTACACCGACCCCGCGCCCGCGGCGACCTTCACCCACCTGGACGCTACGACCAACCTGTCCCGCCAGATCGTCGAGCGCGGCATCTACCCCGCCGTCGATCCGCTGGCCAGCTATTCGCGCATTCTCGATCCGCGCATCGTCGGTGCGGAACACTATGCGGTCGCCCGCTCGGTCAAGTCCATTCTGCAGCGCTACAAAGACCTGCAGGACATCATCGCCATTCTCGGCATTGAAGAACTTTCCGACGATGACAAGCGCACCGTGGCCCGCGCCCGCAAGATCGAAAAGTTCCTCTCGCAGCCCATGTTCGTGGCCGCCCAGTTCACCGGCCTCGAAGGCAAATACGTCAAGATCGAAGACTCCGTGCGCGGCTTCAAGGAAATCGTGGAAGGCAAGCACGACGATGTGCCGGAGCAGGCGTTCTACATGGTCGGCACCATTGAGGAAGCACTCGCCAAGGCCGAAAAGATGAAGGCCGGCGTCTAAAACGAAAATGCTCCCCGAAGCCCAAAAACTCGTCGTGGTCACGCCGGAGCGCCAGCTGCTCAGCGAATCGGTCGTGGAAATCCAGCTGCCCGGAGCGGACGGCTACCTCGGTATTCTGCCGGGACACGCGCCGCTCATCACCGAGCTGGGCATCGGCGAATTGACCTACAAAGCTGCTTCGGGACAATCCGGTTTGCTGGCGGTGATTCGCGGTTTTGCCGAAGTGCTGCCGGACCGCGTATCCGTGCTGGCGGAAACGGCGGAACTCGCCGAGGAAATCGACCTGGCCCGCGCGCAAGCCTCGCTCAAGCGTGCCCAGGAACGCCTCGCCGCCGGCGGCGACATCGATTGGGATCGCGCCTCCGCTGCGTTGGCCCGCGCCCTGGTTCGCATCCAACTGGTTACGCGCCATCAGGGAGTCAGCGTAACCTCCGCGCGCTGAGCACGCTGCCATGGAATCGCCTGACTCCACGGCCAGCATCACCGTTTACAGCACCAATTGGTGTCCAGACTGCCGCCGCGCGAAAGGCTTCTTGAAAGAGCACGGCCTCGCCTTCACCGAAGTGAACATTGAAGACGATCCGGACGCCGAGGATCTGGTCCTGCGCGTGAATCAGGGCCGCCGCAAAGTCCCCACGCTGAAAGTCGGCGATCGCTACTTCGCCTGCAGCCCCTTCAACGCGGCCGAGCTTGCCGCCAATTTGAATCTCGCCAAATCCTGAGCCGGCGCGCCCGGCGCTCTCAGCGCGAGCTGATGGAAAAGCGCACCACCACGCCCTCCACGTACGTCACCTGCGCCAGGCGGTCGTCGGTGTGGTACTCCACCACTTGCGTTTTCAATCCGTCGGATCCGGTGGATTCGGAAAGCTGACGGCCGGAGCCCAGCAGGGCCTCCACCTCGCTCATCTTCATGCCGCGCTTCAGCAAAGCCGTCGGCGAGCTGTCCGCGTTGCCTGCCGTACTCGCGGCTCCGGATGCGGAGGACTCCCCCACTGGGTTGTTGCTTGTTTCCGCCGGCCCGCCTGGCGCTCTGCCGGCGTCGCCGCTCGTTCCGCGTCCCCTGAAATCGATGTACTCCGCCAGGCTCTGCATCAGCCCCTCGGGGGTCAGGTCCGCCGCCGGAACCGAACCGTTCCAGCGCAGGTTGAAGCGCGAGCCGCCGCGCATGCGTTTATCGGAGACTTGCTGGGCCTTCATCTGGCTCGCCACCTGCGCGTCGCTCCGGTTCTTCGCATCCTGCTTCTCGCGCCGCGCCCGCTCCCGATCCAGGTCGCGCTGCAGGCTGCGCTTGCGGTCATCGTCGGTGGTGTCGGCAATCTGCTGCTCCAGACTCTTTTCGTAGTCGCTTTTCTCCAGCGGCTGCGCCGTCACCGTGGTTTGTGTGTCGTCGCCGAAGGTGCCGAATCCGCCGCCGTCCAGCTGGAACTCGATCATGTCGCTCTTCACCACCACCGTCGTGACCCGCGCCACATCCCCCTTGCGCAACGCGACACCGAACTGCTTCAGCCTTCCCGAATACTCTTTCCAGTCCATCGGCGTCGCTTTGTTGAAACGCAAATCAACGCCCTTCTGGCTGCCCGGCATGTCCAGCTTCACGGTCACTTCTTGACCCACGAAGAATCGTTCCAGCGCGGTAGCGTCTTGCGCGCGGCCCGGCGCCGCTGCGCACAGCAGCCATAGCAAGCACAACACTCCTGGCAGAGGGTAGATACGCTTCATCGTCATAGCCTCACGGTTTCGTCTGGTTTTCTTGTGGCGGCGCCTGCTTGCGCGGAATTATATAATGCAGGGCACAGGGAGCGCGAAAAACTGCCGGCCGGCCAGGCCTCAGGCGTCAACCGCTACGCCGCGCGCCCACACTCCCGCGAGTTCCAGTCCCTCGCTCAGCAGGACGATATCGGCATCCGCCCCAGTGCGCAGCGCGCCTTTCTTGAACTCTATGCCGAGTTGCGTCGCCGCGTTCAGCGAAAGCATCCTCACCGCATCTGCCAGCGGCACACCGAGCTTCACTACGTTGCGCAGGGCGCGATCCAGCGTCAGGGTACTGCCGGCAAGGCGCCCTTCCGCGTCGCGGCAGACTCCGTCTTTTACCGTCACTTCGATGCCGCCGAGCATGTACTTTCCGTCCGGCATTCCCGTGGCGGAGACACCGTCGCTGATCAGCACCACTTTGTCCGGGCCTTTGGCCTGCAGCAGGACTTGCATGGCGATTTCGTCCACGTGCACGCCGTCGGCGATAAGTTCCGCGGTGATTTCGGGCGTCGTCAGAACCGCGCCAATCACTCCGGGATCGCGGTGCGTGAAGGGCCGCATGGCGTTGTACACGTGCGTCGCGTGGTGCGCGCCGTGGGCCACCGCCGCGCGCGCCTGCTCATAGGTGGCGTCCGTGTGCCCGATCGAAACCACCATGCCCAGGCTGCGCGCCGCGTCAATGCAGGGCATCGCACCCATCAGTTCCGGAGCGATCGTCAGGATGCGCGCGTTGCCGGAAGCCGCATGCAGGAAGCGCTGCAGTAGCTCCGCCGAGGGAGGCTGCAGCCACTGCGCCGGATGCACGCCACGCCGTTCCTTGCTCAGGAACGGCCCCTCAAAATGGATGCCGAGAATCTCCGCGCGGGCTTCGTCCGTCTGGTGCTGCACGCCGATGTACCGGGAAATGCCTTCGACCGCGCGAACCGTATCGTCGGCGCTGGCGGTTACCGTCGTGGCCAGCAGCGAAGTGGTGCCGTAACGCGCCAGGCGTCGCGTAATCGCCGAAAGCGCCGCGTCGTCGCCTTCCATCACGTCCCGGCCGCCGGCCCCGTGGACGTGCACGTCCACGAAACCCGGTACGGCGATAAAATCCGGACAGCTTGTTTCCAGCGCGCCGGCGGGAAGCTGCATCCCGGATCGCGGCCCGATGCTTTCGATTTCTCCGTCGCGGATCAGAATGCCGGCGTCGGCGAGTTCTCCCTTGGGAGTGATGGCTTTTCCGGTGTGCAGCAGTGTGGTGGACATGACGTTGGTCGCAGGCAAGTATCGTAGCCGAATCGCAAAGCCCCGCAAAAGCGAAACGGGCGGCTCGATGTTCCGTCGAACCGCCCGTCCGCAAGTCGCAAACTTTCGCCGTTCTTACATGCCCTTTTCGGCGGCCATGTCGATGCTGCTCAGCTTCAGCGTGTCCCCGTTCACGGTGCCTTTCACGGTGACGTGGTGGCCGGCGTGAGCCGCCGCCTTGTCTTGCGCATCGATCGCGTAGACCTTCTTGTCCGCGTCGTTCACAAACACGTACTTCGCGCCGTGCTCCTTGACGCACTTGGTCGTGCAATCGCCGGCGTCCTTGTTCGCGCCCTTCACTCCGCATTGGCTGTCGGAAATCCACCCAGTCCAGGTGCCGTCCGCCGCCATGGTCATACAAGCTGCAAAAAGCGCCGCAGCCGCAATTGTCGCGATTCTCAGTTTCATGATGATTCCCTCCAGGTACAGTTGCGGTGACGGCTTCGCGTGCTGCCACAACCGTTCGAGTAGCTTGGCACACGGTGCTTGCTATGTCCAGAACTCGTCTTTTTCGAATACGTGGCGGAGAATGCTCTGGATGAGACGTCTTTTAGAGTTGCCTGCCTGGCGATGCCTCAATAAAGCTCCAACCATGCCCCAACAATGGCCTGACAATGCCCTAACAATGCAAAGAGGGGACCCCTGCGAGTCCCCTCTTGCCGTTGTTCTCAGGAAGACTTGCTACTTGTCTCTTACTGCCCGGAGTTGGACGTGGCCGCCGAAGTGGTGCCCGCATTCTTCGGCACGCTCAGATAGCCGGTCGCCGTGTTCTTGTTGACCTTATTGATCACCAGTTCCATCGGCTGGCGCGTTCCGCCGGTGTAGAAGAAAATCGGCTCGTTGACCGAGCGGCTCTTCTTCTCAAAGCTCTTGTCGTCGGCCAGCACGTTAATCGTGAACTGGTTCTTCTTGATATTGGTGTCCTTCAACTCCACCTGGATGGAGCCGACCTTCTGCGCGCCGGCCTTCTTGGTGACGGTGAATTCGTAGTAGTCGCGCTGGCCCATGCGGCGCAGCTGATCGATTTCGTCGTGGTTGCGCGCGATGAGCGTGCCCATTTCGCTGCGTGCCATTTCCAGGTTGTTCTTGGTGGCGTCCAGATCGCTCTTTACGCCGGTCACGTCGCCGCCGAGCTTGGTCACGTCGTCGCTGCTGGCCTTGGTCGCCAACTGGGCGTTCACGTTCGTGCCCAGCTCATCCAGCTTCTTGCTGTAGGTCGCGGCCGCGGCCTTGTTCTGCTTGCGCGCCGCCACCAGGTCCGCTTGCGTCACATTCAGCTTGTCGGTCACGACTTTCAGGTCGCTTTCCAGCTGCTGATTTTCGTCTTCGGCCTTTGCGAGCCGTTGGCTCAGCGCGTCGGTCTGGCCCTTCAGCGCCGCCTGCGTGCTCTGCTCAAGGCTGTTGGCGTGGTTCACGGCACTCCAGCCCACGCCCAATCCCAGCAACGACAGCGCGGCCAGCACGGCCAGCGAAAGCCCGATCCAGCGCGGCGTCGCGGTGGTGGTTGTCGTCGGTTCCTGGTATTCGCTCATAAACTCGATTTCTCCTTTTTGCACTACCTTGCCCTGTGCCCTGAAAAGCTGCATCCGCCCCGCCACTTGCTGCCAAACTCGACCAACAGGGCTAAGCCAAAGCGGGAACGGGGGTTATGGGACGAGATGACTCAGCGGAAAGGCGCTAACCTGCGTACTAGTACTAGTAAAGTTTACGTCTTTACCGTGTTCCCGGTAATTTTTGCTGAAAATTCACAGTGCGGCGGACCTCGCAGCGACGTTCGCCAGAATTCCATTAAAAAAGGGGACGGTTGCCCGTCCCCCTCTAAGATATTGATTTTGCTTCAGTTTGTGGTGCGATCTACGCGGCTTGGTTGGCCGGCTCGCTCTTTTCCGGCGTGAAATACTGATCGAGTGTGCTCGTCGCAGCCTTCATCACCAGCTGGCAGTTTGCACAGTAGTGAATATGCGCTTCGATGTCGCGCGAAACCGTAGGCGACAGCTTGCCCTCTAAGTACCAACAAATCAAATGGATAGTGTCACGGCAGCTCATGGGTCCGTCCCTCAGACGTCCTGCGGCAATCAAAAATTCCTCGGGTAAGACAGTGCACTTGCCTCGCCAAATGCCGAATTCCCTCCGTGACGCCGTAAGTCATTGAGAAAAAAGAAACTAATTGGCGGCTAGAAATCTATTATCGAAAGAAATGTTTACGCACCACGGTATTTTGATTGAGGGCCGGGGGCACCCACGGCCGCCGCTCAGCCCTGCCGGGTGATCACCATTTCCCGAAGCGCCGCAATTCGCTCTTCCAGCGGCGGGTGCGTGCTGAACAGGTTTGCGAACATCGAGCCGCTCCCGAAGAACGGTTTCACGATGCACAAGGCTGAGGTCGTCTGCGGAATGTTGCTGGGGATGCGCTGGTTATAAGCGCCCAGCTTTTGCAGCGCGCTGATCAGCCCGTACGGCTGGCCGACCATCTTGGCCCCGGTTTCGTCCGCGGCAAATTCCCGCTGGCGGGAAATACCAAGTTGCAGCAGCAACGCGGCGAACGGCGCCAGAAAAAGCATCAGCATCGCGGTGAGCCCGCCGCCCTGCCGCTCGTCGTCGCGGCTTCCGCCGCCGTAGCCAAAAAGCTGGGCCCAGTAGCCGAAGCGGGCCATATACGTCACCGCGCCCGCGATGGTCGCGGCGATCGAACTGATCAGGATGTCGTAGTTGCGCACGTGCGAGAGCTCGTGCGCGATCACGCCTTCCAGTTCCTCGTCGTTCATGAGCTGCAGCAGGCCCTGGGTCACCGCCACCGATGCGTGGCGCGGGCTGCGGCCGGTAGCGAACGCGTTCGGCGCCGCTTCCGGTATCACGTACAACTTCGGCACCGGAAGACCGGCTTTCGCCGCCAGCCGCTCCATCACCTCATACAATCGCGGAATCTGCTCGCGCTCTACCGCCTGCGCGCCGCTGGACCATAAGGCGATCTTGTCCGAAAAGAAGTACGCGATCGCGTTGCTGAAAATCGCAAAACCCAGCGCGATCCTCATGCCATTCGCGCCGCCCAGCGCCTGCCCGAGAAGCAACAGCAGCAGGGTGAGGGCGGTCAGCAAAAACGCCGTGCGCAAGACTTTCATCGTGGTTTCACCCGTTTGCACCGCAGGTACGGAAGCCGCGCCCATTGCGCTGCTGCTCTGCGGGCGCGGCTATTCCATTAGATTCCGGCCGCAGCCGCCGGTTGCTTGGCCTTCTTTCCCGTCACCCGTTCGAAGCGCATCGCATCCGCTGCGCCGTCGCGATCCACGCGGATGTGATCGCCCGGCAGAACCTTGCCCTCCAGAATCTGCAGCGCCAGCGGGTCTTGAATGAACCGCTGGATAGTGCGGCGCAGCGGCCGCGCGCCGTACGCCGGATCGTAGCCTTCCGCCAGCAGCAGTTCGTACGCTTGCGGCGTCAGCTCGATGGTGATTTCCCGCTCCGCAAGCAACTCTTCCACCTTCTTGAGCAGCAACTTGACGATGCCTTCCAGCTGCGCTTTGCCCAGCGGGTTGAAGATTACGATCTCGTCGATGCGGTTGATGAACTCCGGCCGGAACGCCGCGCGCAACGCGTCCATAGCTTCTTTGCGCGCCCGCTCGGGATTTTGCGCCGAGAGTTCGTAGATCGCCGTCGAGCCCACGTTGCTGGTCATCACCAGCACAGTGTTGCGGAAGTCCACGGTGCGGCCCTTGCCGTCGGTCAGCCGCCCGTCCTCCAGGATTTGCAGCAGCACGTTGAACACGTCGGGATGCGCCTTTTCGATTTCGTCGAAAAGCACCACCGAGTACGGGTGCCGCCGCACCTGTTCGGTCAGCTGGCCGCCTTCCTCGTAGCCGACATAGCCCGGCGGCGCCCCAATCAGCCGCGAGACGCTGTGCTTCTCCATGTACTCGCTCATGTCGATCCGGATCATGAGCTTCTCGTCGTCGAAGAGAAATTCCGCCAGCGCGCGTGCCAGTTCGGTCTTACCGACACCGGTCGGCCCAAGGAAAATAAACGAGCCAATCGGTCGCTTGGTGTCCGAGAGCCCGGCGCGGCTGCGGCGCACGGCGTTCGAGACGCGCGCCAGCGCATCGTCCTGGCCCACCACGCGCTTCTGCAGCCGCTCTTCCATCTTGACCAGTTTTTGCGCCTCGCCTTCCATCAAGCGGCCCGCGGGGATCCCCGTCCACTTGCTCACCAGCTTGGCGATGTCCTCTTCATCCACTTCTTCCTTGAGCATCGGCGCCTCTTTTTGCATGGCGCTGAAGGTTTGTTCCGCCTTCTTGAGCTCCGCCTCCGCCGCTGCGATCTGTCCGTAGCGGATCTCCGCCACCTTGGCCAGTTCGCCGGCTCGTTCGTAGCGCTGCTCTTCCGCTTTCAATTGCTCGATGCGCTCCTTCATCTGGCGAATCTTGGCGATAGCCGCCTTCTCCGATTGCCAGCGGGCCTTGCGCGCGCTGGAGTCCTCCTTGAGCGCGGCCAGTTCCTTTTCAATCTGCGCGCGCCGCTCCTTGGAATGCGCATCGGTTTCCTTCAGCAGCGCTTGCCGCTCGATTTCCAGCTGCAGGATGCGCCGCTCGATTTCGTCGATCTCGGTTGGCAGGGAATCGATCTGCATGCGCAGGCTGGCGGCCGCTTCATCCACCAGGTCGATGGCTTTGTCCGGCAGGAATCGGTCCGAGATGTAGCGGTGCGAAAGCGTCGCCGCGGCAAGGATTGCCGCGTCCTTGATGCGCACGCCGTGGTGCACCTCGTAGCGCTCCTTCAGGCCGCGCAGGATGGAAATCGTATCCTCCACGGTCGGCTCGCTCACCAGCACCGGCTGGAAGCGCCGCTCCAGGGCCGGGTCCTTCTCTATGTACTTTTTGTATTCGTTCAGCGTCGTCGCGCCAATGGCCCGCAGTTCGCCGCGCGCCAGCGCCGGCTTCAGCATGTTGGAGGCGTCCATCGCGCCTTCCGCCGCGCCCGCACCCACCAGCGTGTGCAACTCGTCGATGAACAGGATGATCTGTCCATCCGATTGCGAAATCTCTTTCAGCACCGCCTTCAGGCGGTCTTCAAATTCTCCGCGGAATTTCGCGCCCGCCACCAGGGCAGCAAGGTCCAGCGCCACCAGTCGCTTGGTCTTCAGCACGTCGGGCACATCGCCGGAAACAATGCGTTGCGCCAGGCCTTCCACGATTGCGGTCTTGCCGACGCCGGGCTCGCCAATCAGCACCGGATTGTTCTTCGTGCGGCGCGCCAGAATCTGCATCACGCGGCGAATCTCTTCGTCACGTCCGATCACCGGATCAAGTTTGGACTTGCGGGCAAGCTCGGTAAGATCGCGCGCATACTTTTCCAGGGCCTCATACGTGCCTTCCGGATTTTGCGAGGTCACCCGCTGGTTCCCGCGCACTCCGGTCAGCGCCTGCAGAATGGCGCCATGCGAAGCGCCCATCTTTTTCAGAAGAATGCCAGCAGGATCGCGATCCGCCGCGGCGATGGCCAGAAAAAGGTGTTCGGTCGAGACGTATTCGTCCTTGAAGCTATCGGCTTCCTTGAACGCCCGTTCCAGGACGTCGTTGAGCGCACGGCCCATCCGTTGCTCGGCATCTCCGTGAACCCGCGGCAATCGCCCGAGCTCGCGATCAATTTCGCCGCCGAGCGTTTCCTTACGAATGCCCAGACGCGAAAGCAGCGCGGGCACAACGCCATCGGTCTGGCCGGCCAGCGCCGCCAAGAGATGGAGCGGCGCGATCTCCTGATTTTCATGACGAGCGGCGATCTCCTGCGCGCCCTGGACGGCCTCCTGCGCCTTGACGGTTAATTTTTCAAAACGAATCATGGTTTGCTCCAACCGCAATCAACAGCACCTGAAAAAAGAGGCCGGCGCACGGCCGGCCCCGGGGCTTCATGCTACTCCACTGCGTGGCGCTGCGAGAGTCGTTCAGCGCGCGCTCGCCACAGCCGCTTGCGTGTGCGGCGTGCCGCCCACGCTCACCTTGATCTGCTTCGGCTTGGCTTCCTCGCGCTTCGGAATGCTCAGCGTCAGCACGCCATCCTTGTAATCGGCCTTGATTGCCTCGGTGTTGACGGTGTTCGCCAGCGAGAAGCTGCGCGCGAACGAACCGTAGGAACGCTCGACCCGCAGATAGTTCTTCTCTTCGGTTTTCTGGTCGAACTTCCGTTCGCCACGGATGGTCAGGATGTTGTTCTCCACACGAATGTCCAAATCTTCCGGCTTGACGCCCGGCAGATCAGCCTTCACGACCAATTCCTGCTCGCCTTCGTGGATATCCACTGCGGGAGCCCACGAGGTCAGGTTCTGCTCCTGGAAGGAGCGACCCAAAAAGTCGCTAAACAAGCTGTTGAGCTGAGGGTCAACGTTGCGGAAGGGATCAAAACGGTGCATAGAGCTCATGTCGAGCCACCTCCAGTAAAGTTACAGCAACGAGATAATAAAATATGCGTGTATCACTGTCAAGTATAAAATTGCCCCCACCCAATTTCTTAATAAGCCATTTATATAGAGTAGATTACGAAACATTTGACGTGAAACTGGAAGCCCTGGAAAAAGCCACTGTTGGCTCTTCATTCCTCGAAATAGCCAGTTTTCTGCGGATTCCGCTCTCTGCGATACACTGGCACCTGTGCGGACCGACGAATTCGACTACTTCCTGCCTGCCACCCAAATCGCTCAGCGCCCCTTAGCCGAGCGCGACGCGGCCCGCATGCTCTGCCTCGACCGTGTTTCCGGCAGGTTCTCGGACCGCACCTTCCGGCAGCTACCCGAATTGCTGCGGGGCAACGAACTCTTGGTTTTCAACAACGCCCGCGTGATCCCGGCGCGCCTCATCGGCCGGCGCGCGGGACTCCCTGCGCAGAAGTCTGCAGGTGAAACCGGACGCCAGCCGCATCCGACCGGAAGTGTCGAAGTGTTTCTGGTTCGGCGGCTGAAGGATGACACCTGGGAAGCCCTGGTTCGTCCGGGGCGGAAGTTGCCGGTTGGCGAGCGGGTGTCCTTCGGCGGCGGGGAACTGGAAGCGGAGATCCTGGCACGCGGCGAATTGGGCCTGCGCACCGTGCGCTTTTCGAGCCGCGACGCCAGCCCGCCATTCGCCCACATCGAGCGGCTCGGCCACACGCCGCTGCCACCGTACATCGAACGCGAAGACGAAGGCGCGGACCGCGAGCGCTACCAGACCGTCTTCGCGAAAGCTCCAGGCGCGGTCGCCGCGCCCACGGCCGGGCTGCATTTCTCGCCTGCTATGTTGGAGAAGCTCCGAGCGCAAGGAATGGAAATGCGCGAAGTAACGCTCGATGTTGGGCTCGGAACCTTTCAGCCGATCCACGCGGAATCGCTCGAAGAGCACGTCATGCACGCCGAGGCTTACGAGATCTCCACGGAAACTGCCGAGGCCGTGACGCGCGCCAGGCTTGAAGGGCGCAGGGTCGTTGCCATTGGAACCACCGTCGTGCGGGCGCTCGAGGACGCTGCTCGCCGCGCAAAGGATGCCGGCGTTCCGGAAGCCGTCCTGTCCGGCCGCGCCGAAGCCCGCATTTTCCTCACGCCTGGCTCGCAATTCCATGCGGTGGACGCGCTGCTGACCAATTTTCACTTGCCGCGGTCCACGCTGCTGGCGCTCGTGAGCGCCTTCGCCGGACGCGAAAATGTTCTGCGCGCCTACCAGCATGCCGTCGAGGCGGGGTACCGCTTTTATAGCTATGGCGATTGCATGTTCATCGCCTGAGCGCCGGTTTCGCGGCTGTCCTCGGCGCGTGCCTTCTCCGCATGCCGGCGGTAGCTTGGAACGAAGATAGGAACGGGGGATAAGAACGGGGAGCGACCGTCGTGCCACGGCAACTCCCCGTATCCAGCCCCAAGCATTCTGGGTGCTGGTGCTACTCGTGGAAAATCTGTTGAACGGATGCGCTATTCGCTGAAAACGAAAACGCGCTTTTCCCCTGCGAAGCGCACTTCCTTGACCTGGCCGTTTTCCCCGACCAGCACCGCGGTGTAAGGCGACTTGGTGTCGCGATCCTCCCAGCGGCCTTCGCTCTGGGCCAGGGTCTGCTTGCCGCGATGAACCGTCGCGGTGGTGTTCTCGATCGAGAGTTCGTATTCACCGGCCTGCACCGTGGCCTTGCCGAACTTCGCTCCCTGCGAGATGTTGATGGTCTTGGTGTAAGGCTTCGCGAATGTGGGCACCGTCATCGCCGCAGACATGGAGAGTGCAACGAAGAGTGCCGCAACGCGAGAGATCGATTGCTTGGTCATATGCGTGTCACCTGAATCCCTTTCGCTCAGAATGAAAATGAGCCGCCAGGGGATGGCATTTGAGAGCAGTTGACACGCGACGCCGGTGCGAGTAGTCTCGCCCCCGACACCGATGTTTCTGGACTAACCGCCGGAAAAAGTCTGCGTGTCATGCGCCCCGCGGCTGCCACCGCGGGGTTTTTTCTGTCTCAAACTTGTACAGCCCCAAAATCGGCCGCACCCGTATAGACGAGTGATGCCCTGCGAATGTTTCGTGCGCTGCGAAAAGTTTCTGGAGAAAATTTGTTTAACGAATGAGCCCGTTTGTCACACACGAGCAAGCGTGATGCCGTATTCAGCGGCGCGCCGACATCTGCAGAAACTTTTCTCTAAATTTGACGAAAGATTCAGCACCGCAAGCCCGTTTTCTTGCCATTCCCGCTGGTTTCCAGTGTTCCATTGGTGCATCCCAACCTGCGTTCCACTATACTCAGGAACGACTGTGCGGCCCTGTTGATGCGACTGCTCATCCTCAGCGATCTCCACGCCAACCTGACGGCCCTGGATGCAGCCTTGGCGGCGGCCTCGGGCCGCTGGGACGCCGCGGTTTGCCTCGGCGACATCGTGGGTTATGGCCCGGATCCCGTAGCCGTTTCCGAGAAATTGCGCGGTATCACCAGCGACGTCATTCGCGGCAACCACGACAAAGCTGTCGCCGGCGTCATGTCCTCCGATGATTTCAATCCGGTGGCGAAATTGGCGGTTGAGTGGACACAAGGCCAGCTTTCGCCGGAACTGATGGTCTGGCTCGCCGAATTGCCCGCCGGTCCTCGCACCGCGCAGGGCGTGGTGTTGATTCACGGCGCCTTTCAGGATGAAGACGAGTATGTCTTCACCCCCTCCCAGGCCCTCGAGGGGCTGCTCGATTCCTCCACGATTTTGAGTTTCTTCGGCCACACCCATCACCAGGGCGGCTTCTCCTATCATCACAGCGATATTGAAGTGCTTCAGGTGCGCCCGCGCGCCATTGAAAATTTTTTCGCGCTGCATCTCGAACCCGATCACAAGTACCTGCTGAATCCCGGCTCCATTGGTCAGCCGCGCGATGGCGACCCCCGCGCGGCTTTCGCCATCGCCGATATCGAACACAAGGTCGTGGAATTCTGGCGCGTGCCGTATGATATTCCCGCTGTGCAAACGCGCATGGCGGATGCCAGCCTGCCGGACGCGCTGATTCACCGCCTGGCCCTGGGCCGCTGAAACACGCTGCGGCACAAGACGGAATGCACTCGATGCAGGACGGATTCCAATCGCCCATCCCCGCGCCGGAGCAACGACCCGGAGTGTTGCGCCATCCGGCTGTGATTGCCGGGGCCACGCTGGTCGGCATCGCCGCGCTGTACTTGCTCTTCTTCCGCGGGCCCGCACCCCAGCCGCAGATCGCGCAGCCCCGGCTGCCCTTTGGCGCCGCCGAGCAGGCTTACGCCAGCAAGCTGGTTCTCAGCAACTTCTCCATGAGCGAAGCGGAAAATTTCCTGCACCAGCAGGTGAAGTATCTCGATGGCGATATCGCCAACACCGGCGACCGCACGCTCACGGCGCTGGAACTGACCGTGGAATTCCGTGACGACATGAAGCAACTGGTCTTGCAGGAAACGCGTCCCGCGCTGATCGGGCCGTCTCCGTCTTTCGCCCCCGGCCAGAACGCGCATTTCCAGATTTCCTTCGATCACGTGCCCCCGATGTGGAACATGCAGATGCCCGTGGTGCGCGTATCGGGTATTGCATTCGCCGCAACCTCCCGCTAGTCATCTGTTACGTAACTCAGTATATAATCCAGCCTATGCACCTGGGATCCGAACTGGAGGCCTGCCTGCGGGAATTTGCCGAGGCCGGGCCGGCGGAGCTTCGCGAAAACGGCTCGCGCATCGCCCCGCTTTCCACGCTCTCCTGGGAAGTCCGCGGCAATTCGCAGAAGCCGCTGCTGCACCTGTGGTCGGCGAATCACAATCTGACCCGTCGCGTTCTGGCGATCACCGACCACTCCGAAAAGCGCCTGGCGCTGGCGGTGGAGGCGTTTGGCCGCACCCGCCCCGATAAGCTGGAGTTTCTGCGCCTGGAGTTCGAACGCAGCGGCCGCGCGCTGGAACGCGAAGCTTTCGTGGCACAGGTGCGGCGCTTGTGCGAGAGCGGCTTTCCGGACGAAATCGTGGAAAGCATAACCAGCGCCGCGGACCTCGAACATACGCTCTCCGGAAATTACGCGCGCGGGGTGCTGCGCCGCGGCAGTCAAGTCTGGGCGCTCTGCGCGGTTCCGCGCGACGAAGCGGAAGGCGATTCGGCGCGCTGCCTGACCTACGCGCTGCTGTGGCTGGATCGGGTGCGGCAAACCAGCATGCGCAAACAGGTTGCCGGAATCCGCATCCTCCTGCCGGAAAAGACGGCCGCGCCCGTGGCCCAGTTGTCGCAGGCGCTGCATCCAAGCCTGCGCATCGAGATCTACGAACACGAGCCGCTGCTCGATCAGCTGCGGCGCGTCGAACCGTCGGACGTCGCGAACCTCTCGTCGTGGATCGTTCCCGCCCGTGAAACCCAGCTGCTGCTCGATCGCGCCCGCCCCGCTCTGGAAGCCCTGCTGCCAGCTTCGCGCAATGCTATCGCTCTGCACGGCAATATCGCGGCCAGGGAGGTCGTCGCGCGTTTTCGCGGACTAGCCTGCTTGCGCTGGCACGAGCCAGGCGTACTGACCTTCGGCCTGCGCGACCCCAAGATTCCCTGGCAACCCGCTAAGGCCGCCGAAGTGAAGCGGATGTTCTCCGAGCTGGAACTGTGCCGCCATCCACTGGCCTCGGATACGCGCAACCCGGTGTATCGCGCGCAGGGGGAACGCTGGCTGGAATTTCTGGTTTGCGAAGACGTGACCCGTGTGGATTCGGTGCTCGACCAGCGCTTCGCTTACTCGCAGATTCTTGCCGGTGAAGCCGGCGAGCACGGCATCCTCGATGTGCTCTCGGTGACCCGCACCGGGCGCCTGGCTATCCTGGAATTAAAGACCGCCGAGCATCCGGTGTTCCTGCTGCAAGCAGTGAGCTATTGGCTGCGCGTCAAGCGCCACCTGGAGCAGGGCGATTTTCCGCGCTACGGCTACTTTCCCGGCACGGAGCTGCAGACCACGGCACCGCTGATCTATCTTGTCGCGCCCGCGCTGCGGTTTCACCCAGCCACCAGTACGCTGCTGCGCTACCTCGCGCCGCAAGTGGAGATTCTACGCGTGGGTCTCGCGGAATCCTGGCGCCGCGGTCTATGCGTAGTGCTTCGCCAATAGCGCGGCTCCGATTGTTTCCTTGCGCGACCTTTTCGCTCTTTGCGGGTTATACTTTCCATGCGGTTCGAAAGGCGCTTCCTCGTGAATTTTTCCGTGAAGATCCGCCAGCATGGGCAGGTAACGCTGGTGGAGGTAGCCGGCAGTTTGACCTTCTTTGAAGTGGGACCGCTGCGCGACTCCATCCAGTCGCTGGTGCGCGAAAAGCGCAAGAATATCCTGCTGAATTTGAGCGGGCTCAAATACATGGACAGTTCCGGTATCGGCGAACTGGCGCGGATTTACGTTGGCGTCGTCAAACAAGGCGGCACGATGAAGGTCGTCGGCCTGACGCCCAAAGTGGAGGAGGTCCTGAAAATCACACACCTCTCCAGCGTGCTCCAGGAATTTCCCGATGAACAGTCGGCACTGAAGAGTTTTCCCGATTCCCAGTAGCGATTTTTTGAAAGCAAAATCCCCTCAGGAATTCTTTCCGGAAGTTCTCCCTGAAGTTCCTGCTCTCTAATGGTTTTTTACTAGGATTTACGGAAGCCGCGAATCTGCCGAAAAAAGCGGGCCTAAAAGGAGAGAAGCAGTTAGGGTGTTAACCCTAACTGCCTCCCGGGGTGTGTCCTCGAAGTGGTTTTGTATACTTAGATGTATTTCCGCGAAAAAGGTTTCCCGGTTTTCACAAAAAGCTTGCAGGGCGCTAAGAGGTTAGTAGAACAAATACTTACGCCAACGTTCATCCCGGTGGCCGATCATGCGCATCAGCTGCCGCGAGGTGTGCAGGGTAAACGGCCGCGGCCGCCGCGCCAGCTTGAACCCGGCCTCTTCCGGCGTACGATCGCCTTTGCTGTTGTTGCAGCGGTAGCAGCAGGCCACCAGGTTCTCCCAGGAGGAGCGCCCGCCGCGGGAGCGAGGCATCACGTGATCCAGCGTCAGCTCGGAACTCGGAAAGACCCGCCCGCAGAACTGGCAGGTATTGCGGTCGCGCAGCAGGATGTTCTTGCGCGAAAGCGCGCGGCTCTGTTGCGGAATGTGCCGGTAGGCCAGCAGGCGAATCACGCTGGGCACGCGGTGCGCGTTGGCCGCGGAATGCACTTCCGAACTGTGCATCTCTTCCGCTTGCGCCACGCCCTTCAGCAGCAGCACCATCGCCCGCCGCACCGCCGTCACGTTAATCGGCTCGTACGTGGCATTCAGCACCAGCACCGGCTCCTGCATCAAAGAACCGCGCCGTGGCCCCGCCGAATTGTGGAATCTACTGTCCGCGGGAGAATCGTTGGAAGGCACAACCGAACTGGCCGCATCAGCTGCAGCGAAACGCCGGGCGTGGATACCCTCTTTTCGCAGAGCGCTCATCGCGCGTCCCTCGGGTCAGTACCGCACACTGACCTTCCGCGGGCCTCCTGTTGCACGGGCTACCGTGAGCCCGAACACTTCGCTCGCACCCGCATCGCGCAACGCCTTCGCACACGCATCCAGCGTCGCGCCAGTCGTCATTACATCATCTACCAGTAAGACGCGGCGATTGTCAACTTGGCTGCCTGCATGTGTGGCAAAAGCGCCACGAACCGACTCCCAGCGTTCACGCTGCGTTAATAAATGCTTATCGGGACGCGGCTTCTTTCGCACGAGCAATACACCCGCGTGCGGCAGCTTCAGCCTCCGTGCCACCCGCTTCGATAGCAATTCCGCCTGGTTGAATCCCCGTTCGTTCCGGCGTTGCTTATGCAACGGTACCGGAACCACCAGGTCCGCTTGCGAAATAGACGGATTCTGACGCACCAATTCGGCCAGCCGGTCCGCAAACCAGTCCGCCAGCGGCTCCAGCTCTTCGAATTTCAGCAGCAGCACCGCGCGGACCAGCGGATTTTCGTAGCAAGCAAAACTCCGCGCCAAGTCAAAACGAAAGGTCCTGCTGCGGCATTCTCCGCACAGGGTTCCGCCCGTCGGGCCGCTCAACACCGGCTGTTCCGGGGCGTCCGGATGCCGCGCGTCGTCGTCCGCATCGTCGAGTCCGTCCGCGCCGGGCGTCGCCTGCAGCGGCAGACCACACGTAGCGCATTGCTTCTCGCTCGAAATGCGCGGGAACGCCGCCAGGCAGTCCTCGCAGACCGGCAGCCGTGAACTGCGCAGGAGCGGCTGCTCGCACAACCGGCAATCGGCTGGCAGGAACACGCTGGTCAGCGCGTCGCCCGCGTTCCGAATCCAGGAGAATGCGCCGCGCAGCGCGGCGGAAGGCTCTTTGCCCATGGCCGGGACCACGGGCAAGAGCCTACGCTCCGCTCAAAAATAATCAACAGGGAATTTAACGTTAAGGTAAAGAGCGGCCGCTGGGAGGCCGCAGGGTCCCGTCTTAGAGCTGGCCCTTTTCCGCTTTTTCCTGGCAGGTAATGCAGTGTTTGGCCCACGGCACCGCTTCCAGCCGCTTCTGCTGCATCTCTTCCTGGCAGTTCGCGCACACCCCGTACTCGTCCTTCTGGATGCGCTTCAGCGCCGCGTCAATCAAATTCAGGATGTTGCGGTCGGTGTTGGTCATGCCGAACAGAAACTCCTTGGTGTAGGAGTTTGCGGCCTTGTCGGCCAGGTCTACCGTAGGGTCTTCGTCCGCCAGGCGGCCCTCTTCCGCCGTGCGTGCGATGGTTTTCAGCAGTTCCTCGCGCCGGGCCAGCAGTTTCTTCTTGTAGTACTCGAGCCTTTTCTTGTCCATGAGAGTCCCGCCCCTCAGCAACGATTTTGGGGCCACCTAAAAACTCGGTAGTGTAGGCTGCATTGCTAAAGATGTCAACTCGGAGCGTTCCTGCAGAGATCTGTGTGAAATCGTGTAGCGCCGATTGGCGCGCTGGGTTCACCGGAACTTCCACCGATTTCTTGGTGTCCGCTGCTCCGGAAGGCACTGGCCTCAGGGCACTACCGGCAGCAGCAGCGCCGAAGGATGCTCCTTATCGTGCAGCACGGTGTTCGTCGCTCTTATCATGCGGGTCGCCGTCGCTTGCACCTCGCCGGTGTTCAGGTTGCGATCAAAGCGCGGGAAATTGCTGCTGGAAATCTCCAGGCGCAACTTGTGCCCGGCCAGAAACACGTTGCTCGTCGCCCACAGGTCGAGCGAGATCTTGTACACCGCTCCCGGCTTCGCCAGCGTGGCCTTCTCCTGCGAGTCTCGGTAGCGCAGCCGCAGAATGCCTTCCGTCAAATTCTGCGCGAACCCGTTGGGCCACACGTCCACCAACTTGGCCGTAAAGTCGGTATCCACCGCGGACGTGGTCACATACAACTCCGCCGTGACCGGTCCGGTCACTTCCAGATCGTGCTCCAGCGCGGGTGTTGAATACACCAGCACGTCTTTGCGTTGTTCCACTTCCTTCTGGTTGAACGGCCCCGGCTTCAGCAAGTCCCCGCGGCAGCACAGCGGTCCTCCGACCGTCGGCACCGGGTTCGCGGGATCGTACAGGAACGTATCTTTGCTCTCGGCCGCCGGCTCTGCGGTGCTCAAAGTGCCGTCACCCGCGGCGGAATTCGCCCTTCCTCCCGAGTGCAGAAAATATTTTGTCGCTTTCGCGCGCGCCAGCGGCCAATCGTCTTCGTCCCGCCATTCGTTGCGCCCCATCACGAAAATGCGCACCGGCTTGCTGCTCGCGAATTCGTTGCTTGCCCCGCCCAAAATCGCGTCGTACCAATCCAGCGTCCAGCCATCGGCGTCAATCGGCGCCTTCTCGCCAAAATCCACCTCGCCGATTTTGCGCTGTTCCCATCCGCCTGCGTGTCCGCCAATCGTCACCAGCAGGCGCTGCCCCTTGCGGGCAGCCTCGCTGCCGCCCTTGGACTTCAGCAATTCGTAGTTGCGCAGCGAGCCGCCCAGAAAAATGTCGTACCACGCCGCGATGTTGAACACCGGAACCTGGATCTGCGAATAGCGCTGCTCGATCGAAAGCGTTTTCCAGTAATCGTCATCGTCGGGATGCGCCAGCCAGTCCGCGTAGTACGGTGCCAGCCCTTTCCCCTCCGGCATCTCGCGCATCGGGTAGGCCGTCAGCGGCAGCACCGTGTCCCATTTCACCGGATCGGTCAATTTCCCCGAAGCCCGCCGCAGCGTGTCTTCCGTCAAGCCGGAAGACCAGCTCTGGTTGAACCATTGCTCAAACGCGCCGCCCTGGTACGTCCAGCCGTCGTGGTAATTCGAGGCGGTCACATTCGGGGTGATGCCCGCAAGATGCGGCGGGTGCGTAACGGCTGCCAGGAACTGCGTGGCGCCCACGTAGGACCCGCCGAACATCCCGACCTTGCCGTTCGCGTAGGGCAGAGCCGCCGCCCACTCCACCGTGTCGTAACCATCATTCGGTTCATTCTTGAAGGTGTAGAACTCGCCGTCGCTGGCATAGCGTCCACGCGTATCCTGAAACACCACCACATAGCCGCGTTCCGCCCCGCGCCGCCCAAAATCCCGGCCGTTGGTCTTGTCATAAGGGGTCCGCTGCAGCAAAACCGGAAACTTTCCCTCGCCTTTGGGCCGATAAATGTCGGCCCGCAGAATCACTCCGTCGCGCATCCTGGCTTCCACGTTGTGTTCGAAGACCACCTCGTATTTCGGCGACGCCGCGGGCGCGCCTGCCTGGCCTCGCGCGTCTTTGGGCGTCAGACACGCGCACAATGCCAGCGCCATCCCTGCACACTCGAAAATTCGTCGCATCATCGTTCCTCCCGGCCCCAATCGCGGCGCCCCAGCGAACTGCGCATCCTATGTGCCGCGGCGCGCGCGGTCAAGAAGGAGCGCAAAATCGCTGCCGGCGCGTCCGGCCGGCGGTGTACGATCGGCGGAGCAAGCTGACAGGAGGGCCGGCTCCATGCGCGGAGAAGCTGCGGTAGCAGACGCCATCGACGCCTATATCAACCAGAAGAATCCCGCGCTCAAGCCCGTTGCCGATGCCGTGCGCGCGCTGGTCCGCAAAGCAGCGCCGAAATCCCGCGAAATCATCAATCCGTGGGGCCTACCGGCGTTCGAATGGAACGGCCCGCTCTGCTACCTCATGGCCGGCAAATCGCACCTGACCTTCGGGTTCCCGCGCGGTACTTCGCTACTGGATCCCGCGAATCTTCTGCAGGGAACGGGAAAGAACCTGCGCCACGTTAAGCTCCGCGAAGTGGCCGACGTGCACGACGCCAATCTTAAGCAGCTCATCCTGCAGGCCAAGCAGCTCAATCGCCAGCAAGCGCTGGGTCCCGCCATGCGCCCCTCGGCAAAAACCGGAGCCAAGCGAACCGCCGCGCGGCCCGCGAAACGCCGCAAAAAATAAAACCGCTCCGCAAGACCTCTGCGGAGCGGCCGGCTGGTTCGGTTCGAATGCCGGTAGGAAGCGCCCTTAGAACTTAAAGCTGTATGCGACTGTCAGCGATTGCGTGCCCACGTGCACCGTGGAAGCGTTGTACTCGCCCAGCAGCAGCGAGCTTTGGTCCACCGACTGCGAATGTTCCGGGTGGAAGCTATAAGCAAGTTCCCAGCGCGAACGACCGTGGTTGTAGCCGAAGCCGCCCGTCACCTGGTTGGTCATGATCGCCGCGGTCAGCGGGGTCAGCGTTGAACTCGGCACCGGATCGTTCGCGTGCGCGAATCCGAATCGCAACACGGTGTTTTCCGTCAGGCTGTGCTCCACGCCGGCATGGATCGCATACTGATCCTTCCAGTGCAGGGGCACGCCGTCCTGCAGCGCATCCGAACCGACTACGCTGTTGATGGTCGCGTTGGTGCCTCCGGAAAGCGCAACCGGCAGATTCACGAACGAATCCTGCCAGTTGATCCAATTGCCCTGCACCGCGAACAGCCAGCGACGGTTGGCTTGCCACGCCGCGCTGGCCAGCACCGACTGCGGAAGCACGCTGCGCACTTTGGCGCTGTAGGCGAAATCCGAAGGCGCGTTCACGCCGAGCGCAGCAAATTGCGCGTAGATGTCGCCCGTCGCGTCTCCGGTGGAGTCGATCACCGTGCGGGAACGCCAGGCCGCGCCAAACTGCCAGTGGTCATTCGGCTTCGCGGAAAATCCCACGCTGGTGTTCCAGCCCGTGCCATGTGTGTGCAGGTCCAGCAAGGTCTTCAATCCCGCGACCGACGGCTGGCTCTGGAAGATGTACGGCGCTTTCAGCTGGTTGGTGTTGTATTCCACGCCAAACGTCGCCCCGACCGAGAAGCGTTTCGAGAACGCGTAGGCAACGCCCGCCGCCGAGCGAATCGCGACGATCTCCGCTTTCTGTTCCTGCAGCCCGTAGGTGGCGCCAAACGCTCCCGGCGCGTCTACGTATTGCCAGTCGGAGACCGAAAGCAGGTCCGGCGTCACGCCCACGCCAAAGCTCCAGCGCGAATGATCGATCGGCATGCCGAAGGCGCCATAGGGCACCACGCCCGGCGAAGTCTGCATGGGCGAGTTGGTGTTCACCGTGTTGGAGAAGGAACCGCGCGCGAAAATGGTGTCCAGGTTGACGTTCACGTTGCGGCCGCGCAGATAGCTGAGCCCGGCCGGGTTGGACGCCAGCGCGTCCACCACGTCGCTGGAACTCGCGACGTATGTTCCGCCCAGCGCATTGGAGCGGGCGCTGGCGGTGTTCATAAAGAAATCCTGCGCCGACGCGCTTCGCGGGATGAACGCGGAGCCCAGCAATAAAAATATCCCGGAAATGAGCTTACGGGGACGGGAGCCCATGTCGTGTGCCTCCTGGATTTGGCCTATTGGACCGATTTCTCGCCCGCCTCCGGCTCCGGCTGGACGGGAACCGAAAACGTGGCGTTCGATTTTGAGACGATCAGTGCGTCCAGGCACGGCCAATCCAGCGCGTGCGGTGCGTCCGCCCTCATGATCTCGAAAACTTTCTCCAGCGGCAGGGAATCGCGGTAGGGCCGCTTCGCGCTCAGCGCGTCAAATACGTCGGCTACCGCCAGGATGCGCGCCTGCAGCGTGAGCTGTTCGCTGCCCAGGCCCTGCCAATAACCCTTGCCGTCCAGGCGCTCGTGGTGCGCCGCTGCATCGCGGCTGATGGTTTCGAACGCCGGAATACGCCGCAAAATTTCATGGGTATAGAACGGGTGCTGCCGCACCGACTGCCACTCTTCGTTAGTCAGTTTTCCCGGCTTTTCGAGGATCGAGTTCGAAACGCTCAGCTTGCCGATGTCGTGCAGCAGTGCTGCCCGCTGCAAATCCTTTTTCGCGCGCTCGTCCAGCCCAAACCATTTGGCAATGTCCATCGCCGCCTCGGCCACTCCGTTGGAATGCCGGTACGTAAAAGGCGACTTGGCGTCAATCACGTCCGCAAACGCCAGGCAGATGTTGTCAACCACTTCGTCCGTCGCGGTCAGCCGGCGTTCCACCGGCTCGTACTCCAGCGCCGTCCGGGTCAACTGCTCGCTGTTCAGGTCCTTCCACAGCGAACCGTCAATCGCCAGCGCGCGCGCCGCCCGCACCAGATCCGGATTGAACCAGCGCCCGCTGCGGTCTTCGATGGCATCCATGGCCGCGTCCACGCCGCGCTGCGAATAGAAAACGTCGATGGTCTGCGCCAGATTGGCGATATTCGAAAACATCGGAATCTCGCCGCCGTTCAGTCCGTCCGGATAGCCTTTGCCGTTCCAATGCTCGTCCAGACTGTGGATACCCTGCGCTACCGCTTCGGAAAATCCCAACTTCTTTGCGATGTGCGCGCCGCGTTCGCAGCGAATCTTCACCAGATCGCAGGAATCGCGCTGCTGCGTCGCCGCCACCTGCAGCAGTTTCCAGATGCGCTGCGGCAGCGGCGAACCGGTTGCCACGTGCGTCACCGCATACTGAAGACTCTCCCAGCCCAAGCGCGTCCAGTCCGTTGTTTTTACGTCGCGCTTGGCCTTGATTTCATCCGCGTTCAAAATGTGGAACAGCCGCGAGGAATTGCTGCTGCAGCCTGCGTCCTTCAGCAGCAGTGCGTAGTAGAGATCCGCCTGCTCTGGCATCGCCATGCCGATTTCCCGCGCGATGCGCATCCCGATCATGCAAGCGCGCACCGAGTGGCCCATCGGCCGCCCTTCCGTCAGATCCAGCGCATAGGAGAGCGCCGAAATCAGCTCGGAAACGCGGATGGAATCCGCTCCGCTCGGACCTCCAGTCAGCATGCCGGTCGAAGCGGTGCGCACCGTCGGGAGAGTTTTCGTTTGTTCGATCATCGAGCTGAGTTCCTGTGGTCTGGTCGGTCCCGGGAGAGCATGCCGCAAACCTGGCTTCCGACACCTGCGAGTCTAGAAACGGCCGGTGTTCAGAACAATGGACCGCGCGGCATAGGCAGATAGGACAAAAGTACCAGCGTGTCCGAAGGTTAACTGGTATTGGAATCAATAAATTAGAGGGACTTTAGAATGCCGGGATAGGAAAGCGGCAGAGGTGGAGTTCTAGAACCGTCCAGCGAGCTTTTTCAACACATTCACAGGCCTGAGGAAAATCTTGCAAAAATCTTTTTGCCAGGGCTTGACGCATCGGAATGTTTCTGTATAATCACAAATGGTTCGAGGGATTCCCAAATCCCCGGACTGATCAGGGGATTCACGGTCGGGTCTGCAAGGCAATCATCAGATCCTAGAGTGAGGTACCTTACGAGCACTGGGTAGCATTTTGTCGAGCTTCGCGTAGAGTCCTGAGGAATTCGGGACTGTGCCCGGCGCTCGACGCCGGGTTTCTTATTTTTGGGCTGGTTTTCTGGCCTGAGAATCGACTGGAAGGCTGGTTCGTTGTTCTGCAGCGAACCTTGTAAGTCCCGCCAGACAAGCTCCAGAGATCCTGGGGCATTCCGATGGAATCGGAAGAACACGTTCTTTGACAACTGAAAGGCTGGCAAATCCACGCCGATAACCCTGATCCTGATTACGGTCGGGAAGGGTGCCATGGCGGGGATTATTACAAGTTCTGCTCGAGTTATGAGCAGTGCTGTGGATGAACAAGGCGAATTCAGCCAACGATAGAGCAATCGGTCGCGCGATGTTGCGAGGCCGAAATTCTGTTGTCCGGAAAGCGCGGAGTCGAAAGCCCTGCTTGCCGCAAGGTAAGCGGGGAGGTATGGAGCTGCGAACTACGGTGCGTCGCAAACACGACGAGTTGGGTGAGTTTTATGATTAAGCTACTAAGAGCGTACGGTGGATGCCTTGGCGCTAGAAGGCGATGAAGGACGTGGCAAGCTGCGATAAGCCTCGGGGAGCCGCAAGCAGGCTTTGATCCGGGGATGTCCGAATGGAGAAATCCAGCGGGATGAACTCCCGTTACAGCAGGCTGAATACATAGGCCTGTATGAGCCAACGCAGGGAAGTGAACCATCTCAGTACCTGCAGGAAAATAAATCACAGAGATTCCGAAAGTAGCGGCGAGCGAAATCGGAATAGCCCAAACCCAAGTGCTTGCATTTGGGGGTTGTAGGACCGCATGAGTAGAGTTACCAATCCGGATGCTATGCGAACCCGAAGGAAAGCGGGACCATAGAGTGTGACAGTCACGTAGCAGAAAGCAGACCGGACTCGAAGCGGTATCCTGAGTACCACGGGACACGTGTAATCCCGTGGGAAGCTGGGGAGACCACTCTCCAAGGCTAAATACTCTCTAGCGACCGATAGTGAACTAGTACCGTGAGGGAAAGGCGAAAAGAACCCCTGCTAGGGGAGTGAAAAGAACCTGAAACCGTATGCTTACAAGCAGTCGGAGGGCCATGCATGGACTTGTCCATGAAAGCCTGACGGCGTGCCTCTTGCTTAATGAGCCGGCTAGTTATTCTTACGTGCAAGGTTAAGCGCAAGCGAGCCGTAGCGAAAGCGAGTCCGAATAGGGCGATGAGTACGTAGGAATAGACGCGAAGCGGGATGATCTACCCTTGGCCAGGTTGAAGGCCGCTTAACCGCGGCTGGAGGACCGAACTGGTGTGAGTTGAAAATCGCTCGGATGAGCTGAGGGTAGGGGTGAAAGGCTAATCAAATTCCGTGATAGCTCGTTCTCCCCGAAATGTCTTTAGGGACAGCCTTGCATGAATTGCCACGGTGGTAGAGCTCTGAATGGACTAGGGACCAACTCAGGTTACCGAATCCAATCAAACTACGAATGCCGTGGACAACTATGCGGGAGTGAGACTACGAGGGATAAGCTTCGTGGTCAAAAGGGAAACAGCCCAGATCGCCAGCTAAGGTCCCTA
>DATKLU010000011.1:0-5328 GCA_035542235.1 Dongiaceae bacterium | reverse complement strand
GGTTCCACGCACCATTCATAATGACTCCCCCGACAAACTCCCCCACTTAGGACCGGGCAGTTTATGACGGCCGGGCGTCGTTGCAACCGAGGGAAGGCCGAGCAACCCTGGGGCAAAACCGTGGCAAGGCCGCCTTGCCGGCCTTGGCCAGCGTCTCGAATCGGCGAAATTCGTCCGCGCCCGCAAGCAGTTGCGCCGCGCTTTACCGCGGGGCGGCGCTTGCAGTATGGTCCCCCGCTCCAAGGCTTCCAGCCGCTTTGCGCACCCGTAGCTCAGCTGGATAGAGCGCTGCCCTCCGAAGGCAGAGGTCGTGAGTTCGAATCTCGCCGGGTGCGCCAAATTTCCAAGTGCTTAGCGCGAGGCCCGCAAGGAGCGCCTTAGGTCTAGCAACCAAATAGCAACTGCTGGACTCGATTTCATGAGAATTGGGACGTGCACGGGTCATGTCGCGCGATGACTCCGAAGCCGCGCGATGCATGATTGGACCACGCGTGCGCGCGGCCGCTATCGCGAGCGAAGCCAAGGCTCTATAGCGCCGGATAACCTTGCGCGTGCCGCGTAGCACATCATCCCTCGGGCTTGCGCGAGCGATCATTCCGGGTTGGGTCTTAGACCGGACGAAAAAGAGTTGCCGGGGAAATTTTGGCCTGCAAGAAGGTCAACCACTTCGGCGACCGCACTCTCTAGTGCGCGCCATCGAATCTCCGCAGGTGCCGCAAGGGAAGTCGGCATGGCGGCCCGGTGCGGTGCCGACTATTCGGGGATCAGCCTAGCCGCGCCAGCCGCGATTGTCGCCGATTCGCGTGACGACGTGAAACTGGTTAGAGCCTTCGACGAGCGATCCTCTATCTCGCCCGTAGCGATCCGCATGACGTGAATAGTATTGCCGACCACGTCGGCGGGGCGCTTTTCGCCCCTAGGTCCCTTGGGCATTCGCCATTTCTTCTAACTCGCGTTCCGTGTACCATCGCTTCTTCTGGCAGTCCCAGATGTAGAACTCCTTCGCGCCACGGTCGCGAAATTCCTCCACCCAGGCAAGCGCCTCGGCGGGGGTTTCAGCCGTTTTCGTTTCCCGGCCGTATCGCGTGTCGGTGGTAATCGTGGAGGTCGTTGGGCGCCTTGCTTTCCACCAACCATGGACCAAAGTGCCGCTAGGTCAAGTACCGCTGGGATGGCCGGATTTCAAACTGAGACACTACCCACTGCTGACACAGTATAACAACTTCGAGAACGGTTGATATACTTATGGTGTTACTGGTCTTTTGGTGGATGCCATGGAAGAGGTGGTAAAATTACTACTCCCGTTTCTTTCGACGCCAAAGGACTACGCTCAGGTTCTGAAGAAGCTAGCGAGCTTCGCCTTTTACGAAACGTACCTCATCACCCTCCTACTCCGCGCAAATCCAAGGTTTGACACCTTTTTTGCGGGTATTGAATCGTGGGGTCCGATTGGCAAGGTAGCCGGCATCGTCCCCCATCACGAAGTCCTGAATCTGTTCGGAGTGGTGATCGCGTTCGCGGTGGCGGTTCTGACTCACATGTTCCAATTTCATGACCGGATATCCGATATTTTCGGAATACGGCGGAGATTTGATTGCAAGAGCATTCTTATCCCGCTGTCGCAACGCGTCGGCTCGGTCGTCACTGAAGACAAAGAAGTGAAGATCGGCAAGCATCGCGACGAGTTGATGCGGACGGTATTCTACAAGTATGCCTCGAGCCGCGCCGACATGCCTCTGGTCGACAAGCACGATATCGAGCACGCGCTCAATGCGTGGTCTTGGTTCTGGGCGTTTGTCGAAGCTGTCGTTTACTTCGGAGTGGGAGCAATAATCGCGTGGTGGGTGGGTTCCCATGGTCTTGCCGGTATATTTGCGATAACGTCTGCCGCGGTTCTTATCATCGCGTTCGTGCAACGCACGCGTCTTGGTAGATACGCGCGGCCACAGATTGACAGCATAGCGGCCAACCCGACTGCCGCCGCCGACGTTAAGTGCCAATTTGATGCGCTATAAGATCGCGCCGGATATCGAAATCAGGGCGGAGAATGCCGCGAAACCTGAGTCTCAAGCTTCGAAGTTTCTGTTGGACCTACTGGCCGGCCTGAGCCACGTTGATTCGACTTTTGACTACGGCTGCGGAAAGCTGCGGTATCAAACAGCAATTGCAGAGACCACAGATAGCCTGGCCATTATTGATTCTGAAGTTCAGCTATCGCGAACGCAAATCTTGCGCGGTAAGAAAGCGTCGATCCGAAACATCTATAAGCAATCGAACCGCGTGCAAGTTTACAGTGATGAAGAATTTCAAAAGCTCAACGCACGGTTCGACCGCGGATTTTGCATCAACGTGCTGTCGGTCATCCCTTTCAATGCGCGGAGGCGGCAGGTACTGGAAGTGATACGCAGGAAGTTGCGGCGCGGTGGGGAATGCCTCTTCGTTGTCCAATATCGGAATTCAGATTTTACAAGAATGAGAAAAATGCCGAACGCCAAGCCTTGGCTCGATGGATTTCTCATCGACTCACTTCGGGGGCACTCGTTTTACGGCCTAATATCGCCGGATCGGCTGGAATCATCTTTGAAACGTGCCGGGTTTTGTGTTTGCAAAACTGATCTTAACGAGGGCAGCGTGTACTGTTGGGCCACGCCAGAATGAGGCGTTATTTCGAATCACGCCGTCATAAGTCGCCATCGGCTACGCAATCACGCTACCGCTGCACCTCACCGCGATGATCCGACAAGGGGCGGTGTTGGAAAGGTCTTCGCGAAGACGGTCACCCGTTACGTCAAAGTCTAACCTCTCGAGCGGCGAGCACTCGCTGATCGCTTGCCTGTGTCTGCTACGGTCATGAGCAGACGAGCTAATAGCATCTGCAATAGGTCCGCTAACCTGCAGAGAGCGCCATTGGTGAACGCGGAGCGGCAATTCGGTTTCGTTGCATGGGGCAGCGTGGCAACAGCCAGCCTTCTGCGTCCGCGTAGAGGCCGACGCTGGGAATTCCAACCGGGCTTCAGAGTCCTAGCAAGATCTACCTCCGGCGGCCTTTTAGCTTGACGACCTGGGCGCAAGGTGGCGAGCGGCTCGACTGATCGGCGATCAGCCGCCTCCCCGTCAAGGATGCGGGGCAGGCCTAGAGCTCGCCTCGCCGACCTGCAAGGGAATGATCGAACCGCTTTTCGCGCTCTACCCTTCGCGGCATTTGCAGCGAAAGTCCGTGCATTCGCCGACTTCGTGGCGGAAGCGGTCAGCTGAAGCAGCACGCAATGGCACAATGTCATTATTCGGCTTCCTGAGACTTGCGTCGCGGAGCTCGACTGCAAGAATCGGAGCGTGTTGACGGCCGAGACCCGCTAGATGATGCCGACACCGCCGACGAACCCGAAGGGATCTCAGACGTGACACATGCCAAAGCGCCGGTCATTCGCGTCGGCGTCGGCGGCTGGGTCTACGAGCCCTGGCGGGGCGTGTTCTATCCGGACGGCCTGGCGCAGAAGCACGAGCTCGAATATGCCAGCCGCAAGCTCACCTCGATCGAGATCAACGGCACCTTCTATGGCTCGCAGAAGCCGGCAAGCTTCGCCAAATGGCGCGACGAGACGCCGGACGATTTCGTCTTCGCGCTGAAGGGCCCGCGCTACGCGACCCACCGCCGCATTCTGGCCGAAGCCGGTCCCACCATCGAGCGCTTCCTCGCAAGCGGCGTCTTGGCGCTCAAGGAGAAGCTCGGCCCGATCAATTGGCAGCTCATGCCGACCACGAGGTTCGAGCCGGCGGATTTCGAAAGCTTCCTGAAGCTTCTCCCGAAAAGCGTCGAAGGACGGAGGATCCGCCATGCGGTCGAGCTGCGCCATGAAAGCTTCAAGACGCCAGAGGCCGTCGCGCTCGCCCGCGAGCATGGCGTCGCCATCGTGCTGGCTGGCGATAGCGACTATCCGCAGATCGCCGATGTCACAGCGCCCTTCGTCTATGCGCGGATCATGGGGACCCGCGAATCCGAGGAGGCCGGCTATTCGAGCGGCGCCCTCGATCTGTGGGCGAAGCGGGCGCGGGCCTGGGCGGCGGGCGGCGCGCCGGAGGATCTCGAAACCCTCCTGCGCTCGCCGACAAAGAAGGCCGGCCCGCGCGATGTCTTTCTCTACGTCATCAGCGGCGCCAAGGCGCGCAATCCGGCCGCGGCCATGGCGCTGATCGAGCGCGTCGGTTAGCGATGCCGCTGCAAAATCGCGTGACGCCCTTCGGCGAGATCCTCGCCATGCCGGAGCGCGGCATGTTCATGGGCAATCGCGGGATCATCCACGATCCGGCCACCCGCACCTTGCTGCCCCGGCGCTGGACGACGAAGGCCTGGATCGTCTGCCGCTGCGACTATGCGGGTGTCCGCCACAAGGTGATGGGCGGGCGGAGCTGGACCGAGCTGTTCTTCCTCGACGAGGCGACGGCGCTGGCGGCGGGGCACCGGCCCTGCTTCTTTTGCCGGCGCGAGGCGGCGGAGCGGTTCCAATCCTGCTGGGCGCGCGGCCATGGCGGTGCCCGCCCGGACGCGCCGAGGATGGACGCGACGCTGCATGCCGAGCGCCTCGAAGGGCGGAGCAAGCGTCTCCATCCTTTACCCGGGGCCATCGATGCGCTGCCGGACGGCGCGATGATCGCCGCGGAGGCGGATGCTTTTGCGATCGTCGGCAATCGGGCCTTTCGCTGGACGCCGGCCGGCTATCGCACAGAGCGGGCGCCGCCGGAGGGCGCGCAGCTTCTGACTCCGCCATCGACAGTGCGAGCGCTCGCCGCCGGCTATCGGCCCGTGCTCCATCCGAGCCTCAAGGCCGGTTAGCGCAGATCATCTCGACGCCCGGTTCGGCGAGCGCCTGGAATGGCTGAGCGCGCTGGTGAGGGTCCCTGTCTGACCTGCGAACGGGGATCCGACGATACCCGGCTCCGGCCATGAGAATCGCGGTATCGGCAGGCGCGACGCCGGTCCGGCTCAGGCTCGAAGACGGCGCTTCTTACAGATGCACCTTCCGAATGCGCTCATAGATGGCGAGATAGGCCTTCTCGACCTTCTCGCCGAAGACGGGATCGTTCCCGCCGGCCGCCTTCGCGTCGACCTCGGCCCAGTCCTGGTCGGTCAGCGCGGCCATCGCTCGCGGCAGGAACTGCGTCTCCTCAAGCTGCATATGCCGCAGGTTTGCCGAAAGATACTCCTTCGCGAGCGATTCCAGCCATTCGCGCGGCATCTCGACGTCCCGGGCGGCGTTCGCGACCGCCGCCGCAAACCGGCGGGTCAGCTCACCAAGCCGCTTATGCTCCTGGGTCAGGTCGCCGATGACG
>DATKLU010000010.1:0-3505 GCA_035542235.1 Dongiaceae bacterium | reverse complement strand
CCCGGCGCGCCAGGCGAGCCTTTTGTTTCGGGTCAATATGAATCAATGCCGTCGCCATGGGGCCTCCTATATCGCACCTATATCATATCATTTGCAGGGAAAAACTAGCGGAGTGCGGCCAGCAGCGACTCGCGCAGTGCGACCTCTTGCTCGGGGAAAACGGTCCGCAGATCAATGATCAGGCGCTCCTCTTCGATCCGCGCAATCACCGGCGCGCCTTCCGGGGGCAGGCGAAGGCGTTCCTCGAGTTGGCTCGCCGAATACCGCGCGCTGGCGATGCGCAGCAGGTGTGTGGGCAGCGACTGCGCCGGAGTCGAGCCGCCCCCCACCAGCGAGCGCCCCTCCGCGATTTCCAATTCCGCATCCAGCCTGCCGGCCTCCGGCAACAGGGAATCACGAAACGCCCGAGTCCGCGTTTCTATCTCTTGTGCCGTCAGGTGCATCATCCGCAGCGAAGGAATCTCGTTCCACGCCGCTCGTAGATACGCCCGCAAGGTCGCTTCCATGGCCGCGATCGTCAGCTTGTCCACGCGCAGCGCGCGAAACAACGGATGCCGCCGCACCTTTTGCACCAACTCTTTCTTCCCGGCGATGATTCCCGCCTGCGGGCCGCCCAGCATTTTGTCGCCGCTGCAAAGAACCAGCGAAAAACCCGCCTCCACGTTCTCGCGCACCGTGGGCTCCTGGATTCCCGCTGCGGACAGATCCACCATGCATCCGGAGCCCAGATCCTCCACCACCGGCAGGCCGGTCCGCCTTCCCAGCGCGATCAATTCCTCCACTTCCGGCTTCTCCGTGAACCCGCTCACCGTGAAATTCGAAGGGTGCACGCGCAGAATCACGCGCGTCTTTTCGCTCAGCGCATTTTCGTAATCCGCGATCCGGGTGCGGTTCGTGGTGCCCACCTCGCGCAACACCGCGCCGCTCTGCTCCATGATTTCCGGGATACGGAAGCCGTCGCCGATTTCGATCAACTCGCCGCGCGAGACAATCACCTCGCCGCCGCGCGCCAGCGCCGCCAGCGTTACCAGCACCGCCGCCGCGCAGTTGTTCACCACCGCGGCTGCTTCCGCGCCGGTCAGGCGTTCGACCAGCCGCGAAGTGTGCACGTCTCTCTTCCCGCGCGCTCCCGCAGTCAGATTGTATTCCAGGTTCGAGTATTGCGTTGCCGATTGCCGGAACTCTTCCACGATCGCCGCGGAGAGCGGCGCGCGCCCCAGATTCGTGTGCAGGATCACGCCCGTGGCGTTGATTACGCCGCGTAACGAAGCTGCCAGTTCGCTTTCGACCGCTGCCGCAATCCGCCTTTCGATCGCGTCGCCGCTGAATTCACGCTCTTCGAGCGCGGTTCCCGCAACAATCTCCCGTCGCAGGCCCGCAAGCTCTCGGCGGATCAACTCCACCAGAAAGCCGCGTTCCATCCGCCGCGCCATCGCGGCCACTCCCGGGCGCGATAACAATTCATCCACCGATGGCAATTGCCGCAACAGCGCCGTCTGATTCGTCGCCGGCGTTTTCGCTCCCTCGCTCATGCCGCCATTGGAGCACAGCCGGCAATCCCCTCGCAATCGCCACTGTTCGAAAGGTCAGCACTCCCCCACCCCGGCCGTTGTTTTATCCGTAGCCTTCCCGCCGCCCCGGCGTTGACGCCTGCCGGTACCCCTCCTAGGATAGGGCGACGGGGATTCCAGCCACATGGCGACCATTGACGAGGAACTCGCGGGTCTCGAGCGCGACATCCGCCAGCTTAAGATCGAGTACGACATGTATTTCGGCGGCGGCCGCAAGCGCCCGCCTACCGAGATCGAGTGGCGCATTGAAACCGTCGTCAAGCGCTATTCGGAGCGCGGCGGTGAGCTGAAATACACCCAGCGCTTCCGCTTCAATAATCTTTCCCAGACCTACGCCAAATACAAGGAAGTCTTCCGCAAGCGCCTCGCTCAGCGCGAAGAAGGAAAAATCGAGCGGCACTTCGGCGCCGCCGCCAAAGCCATCGAGGCCGAACGCGCACGCAAGCAAGCGGAAGCCGAGAGCGCTGCCGCCAAGGAAGCTTCCAAGGCGTTTCGCGTCACTTGCAGCGCCCCCGAGAAGGAAACCGACAAAGTCGAGAAGCTCTACGAAGCGTTCGTCAGCGCCAAACAGGAAGCCGGCGAACAAATGGGCAAGATGACGCGCTCCGCATTCAACGAATTCGTTCGCAAAAAGACCAAGGACCTGCAGACGCAGAAAAACTGCCGCGAAGTCGAGTACGTCGTTGAAACCGTCGACGGCCAGGTGAAGCTCAAGGCCCTGGTGAAATCCTGACTTTCCCTCTCAAGTTTTCCCACAGACTTGCGTTTCCGAATTCCCGCGCCTCCGCGTAAACTATCAGGTTCTTTCAACCTTGGGAGGCGACATGAGCGTCGAGCGCGCGCTGCTCAGCGTTTACGACAAGACCGGCATCGTGGAATTCGCCCGCCGGCTGGCCAAATTGAACATCGAAATCCTTTCCACGGGCGGCACTTCGAAACTCCTGCGCGAAGCCGGCGTCCCGGTGAAGGACGTCTCCGACTTCACCGACTGGCCGGAGATGCTGGGCGGCCGCGTGAAAACGCTGCATCCGAAAGTGCATGGCGGCCTGCTGTACCGCCGCCAGAATGCCGAAGATCTCAAGCAGGCCAAGGAGCATGGGATCGCGCCGATCGATCTGGTGGTGGTGAATCTTTATCCCTTTGAAGCTACGGCCGCGAAGGAATATCTACCCGCCGAAGAGCTGATCGAAAACATCGATATCGGCGGTCCGACGATGCTGCGCTCCGCGGCGAAGAATTTCGAAAGCGTCACCGTCGTGACCGATCCGGCCGATTACGACCGCGTGGCCGAGGCTCTCCAATCCAGGCGCGAGACCTCCCTTGATTTACGCCTGCAACTCGCCCGCAAGGTTTTCGCCATGACCTCGCGCTACGACGGCGTCATCACCATGAACCTCGAGCGTATCGCCCTGCAGGGCGAAAACATGGAAGTGCAACTCAAAGGCGGCCTCACCGAACGCGTATACCTGTCGCTTCGCCGCAAGCAGGAGCTTCGCTACGGGGAGAACCCGCATCAGGCTGCGGCACTCTACATTCCCGCCGGGCATCCCGCCTCGGGTCTCGCTGCCGCAAAGCAGCTCCAGGGCAAAGAGCTTTCCTACAACAACTACGTGGACCTCGAAGCCGCCCGCAGCCTCGTGGCCGAATTTGAGGGCCCGGCGGCCGTCATCATCAAGCACAACAATCCGTGCGGAGCGGCGGAGCAGCCGACGCTTCTCGACGCCTACACCAAAGCGCTTGCCAGCGATCCCGTTTCCGCGTTCGGCGGCGTTCTAGCGTTCAATCACGTCGTCGACGCGCTCACCGCCGAAGAAGTCGCCAAGCTTTTCGTCGAATGCATCGTTGCACCCGGCTTTGCCGATCGCGCCCAGGAAATCTTTGCCGCGAAGAAAAATCTCCGTCTCCTGCAGCTTCCACAGGGGGGTCTCGAACAC
>DATKLU010000009.1:0-3476 GCA_035542235.1 Dongiaceae bacterium | reverse complement strand
TCCGGCGCGGCAAAATCCGGGAAGCCCTGGGAAAGATTCACCGCGTTGTGCTTCATGGCCAGCCGGGTCATTTCGCGGATCACGGATTCCGTGAATTGCTCCGCTTTGGCCGAAATCATGCGACGGGAAATCGCCGCCATCTTCGTTTCCGCAGTGCTCATTTTTCCCCGCTCGTGGAGTGCGCCGTACGCCCGTTACCTGCTTTGCGAAATGGTGCCAACGGGCTTTGCGCCGGAAGCATAAATCATCCGGTACACGGCGGCGTTGCGCAATACGATTTGCACATAGTCGCGGGTTTCCGAGAAAGGAATGGATTCGACGAGTTCGGGAATCTCTTCGTACGGGCGCTCGGATTTCCAAAGCGCGATGCGGTCTTCACCGGCGTTGTACGCGGCCAGCGCGTATTCCGGTGTTCCGGTGAGGTTTACAAGTCCCTTGAAATAGTACGTGCCCAGCTCGATGTTGTATTCCGGATCGAAGAGCTTGGTTTTCACGTACTTGAGCTTCTTCTGCTTGGCGAGAATCTTGGCAGTCTTGGGAAGAAGCTGCATCAGGCCATAGGCGTTGGCATGGGAAACCACGTCGGCCTGAAACGTCGATTCCTGGCGGATGAGCCCGGCCACGACGAAGGGGTCAAGGCCGTTGCGATCCGCTTCGCGGCGCAGTTGCGCTTCATAGGGCAGCGGATAGAGGGCCTTCCAGACGTTGAGCGGAAGCTGATCGTTCTGGCGCGAATCGAAGCTGGGCACGGCGATGCGCGCATAAGCCATGCCGGCGGCAAAGTGGCCCTGATCGAAGGCAGCTTGCGCGGCTTCAATTATGAAACGCGGCGAGCCAGTGGCGAAGAAAGCGTTCTTGAGCTCCAGTTCGGCCGAAGAATCGAAGGCGATGGTGCGCAGCGCCTGCGCTTTGGCCCAGCGTTCGCTGGCCGAAGGCGGAATCGGTTCATCGAACGGGCGCAACGGCGGCGGCGGCGGAATCTTTTCGAGAAACTCCGCGGGATTTTCCTCGCCCGGGCCCAGCTTGGCCAGCCGCGCGGCGGAAGCCATGCCGAAATAGGTTTGCGGAAAGCGCGCGACGGCCTTGGCGTAGAAGCTGCGCGCGTGTGCCGGGTTTCCGCTGCGTTCGGAGAAGCGGCCAAGCCAGTAGAGAGCATCCACGGCATTGGCGGAGACCGGGTATTTCAACAGAAACGCTTTGAGCTTTTCGTCGGCGTCGGGCGCGCGGTTGAGATAGGCCACCCAGGCGATGCGCCATTCCGCGTTGAAATCGTTCTTGCCATTCGGGAAGACGTCCAGCACCCGCTGGTAGTAGCCGGCCGCTTTGTTGCGGTCCAGGCTGACCCAGTAGTAGTTGCCGGCCTGCATGTAGGCTTCTTCGGCCCACTTGCTGTCGGGATACTTCTTGCCCAAATCGTCGATGGTCGCGACCATCGCGCTTTCGTTCTTGGCGGACCGCTGGAATTGGGACAGCGCGAAGAGCCGCTCCGCGTCCACTTCCGGGTCGGGCGTGCTGAGCGCGGAAAGCAAGGAGTAGGGCGACTTGAGCTGCACGCGGCACTGCGCCACGCGCAACAGGGCGTGCTGCCGCGCAGGGTTCGCCGGATCGTGCAACATGGCCGCGAGCTTGTCGAACTCGCTCTTGGCGTCGCGCCACTTGTGGGCGTCAAAGAACGCCTGTGCGCGCTGCTCCTGCAGCTCGGCGGTGGCGTAGGGAAATTCGCTGCGCAGGGTTTTCTGCAGGGCACTCAGTCCGGTGCCGGCGGCTTTTGCTTCATCGCTGAGCGGATACTTGTAAAAAATTGTCTGGTAGTCCCTGGCCGCGCGAACGGTTTGCCCGGCGCTCTGGTAGGCATGCGCGCGGTCCAGAAGCAAGGCGGGCTTGGTCGCCGTGGCGGAGTAAGCGTTCAGCGCGTCGATGGCGGCATCCGGGTGGCCGGTTTCCGTGGCGGTGGAGGCCAGCGCGTCCAGCACCTGCTCGCGAATCGCGGTGTTTGGATAATCGCGCAGCAGCGCCGACAGATCGGCATAGGCATCGGCGCCGCGTTTCGAAGAGCGATTGGCCAGCGCCGACCAGTACAAAACATACTCGCGCAGCAGCGTTTCGCCTTTCGCTTTTCCGAGCCACGCCAGCGCCCGCGGCGCCTTGTTTTTCTGGTAGTCGTCGTAGCCGAGCGCCAGGGCCGCGCGCGCGCCCCACGCGTCGCCGGCGTGCCGGGCCTGAAAAGCCGACAGTTTGTCGTAAGCGCCGGGCCCGGCGTTGCGCAGATTGCGCGCAAGTTCCGCGAGTTCCTTTTGCGAGGCCGCGTCCTCCGAAGTCGCCGTGACGACATCGGGCGAGCTGGTCTCCGGTTTGCACCCGGTGCGGCACGGCGCAGACTTGGGCCTGCTGGATTTCTTCTTCTTGCTCTGGGTCTGCGCGAGGAGCGTGGGAGCGAGTGCCAGAGAAAGAATCGCGGAAGCGATGGTCAGGCAGCGAAGCGCGGAAATACGGCGGCGGGCAGGAGCAGTCGAAATAGAGCTACTGACGAGCGGTGACGGCGTAAGGATATTCGCCGAGAGCCGCGGCATCACCGTCGGCAAGAATCTCCACCATCCACTGATAAAAATAGTCCACCGGGTGGTCCATGATGGGCTTGAAACGGCGATCGTATTCGCGGTGAGCTTTCTCAATGTCGTCTTTCAATCTGATGCAGAGATCTTTGTGCTCGCGGCCCAGGCGCACCTGCTCCGGTCGTAGCATTTTAATATCCTGCATGGAAACTTTCGCTACGCGATTTGCGCGCCGGTGCAGTTCCTGTTGCTCAGGAGTCAACCGGTTGACGTCAAATCCGCCCGTGTACTCGGGCTCGGGCGACAGCAGCGATTCGGGGGACGGAGCGGGCGGTTCGGGCACGCGCACCGCTTCACTGTGCACGACCGATGCCGGACCGATCGGCAGCGCAGGAGCGGAGGGCGGCGGAGCAGCCTGGGGAGCCGGAGCGGGTGGCTCCGGAGCAATAACGGGAATCGGGGCGGCAGCGACAGGGGCAGGCGTAGCGGGGGCAGGCGGAGCCGGCGCCTCCACCGGCGACGCAGCGGCCGGAGCAACGCCCGCGCTGGACGCCAGGCGAGCCATCTCGGCCTCGAGCGGCGAGCGCGCGCCTTGCTGCAAGGTGACGGAAATAAAACGCGCCAGCACTTCAAGAGCGGCAGAAAGCGAAGCGGCTCCCGCTTGGGCGCGGAGGAGCGGCGGCAAAGCGTTGGTGGGCTTGTTGCTGCTGCAGGCGGCCACAACGTCGGCGACGGCGTGGTGCAGTTCATCGGAATTACGCTGCAGGCGTTCCAGGCTGTCGCGCAACGCTCGGACTACGGCCTGTTCAATGGGATTGGCTTCGTTGGACATGGCGATAAGGTCTGGACAAAAGGTCTGGCTCGACCGCAAGCCTCCCAAGGTTGATTGTGCGAGCGGTTCCAGTACCCGTCAATCAGACCGTG
>DATKLU010000008.1:0-3009 GCA_035542235.1 Dongiaceae bacterium | reverse complement strand
CGGGTGCTTTTGCTGTATCCTCGCCTCCGCCGCCTTTAGCATCCGCGTGATCAGGTCGTCCGCCTTCACCCCAAAGCCCTTCCGCCCGCTCACTTCCACATAGGGCCGCTTCGCATCCTCCGGCGAAAGCTCATAGCCCATTTCCGCTGCGCAGCGCGGCGTCAGCGCCACAATTTCATAATCAAAGTGAATCGAATTCTCTGATTCCTTCCCATGCCCAAGCGCCCGCAGTCCTTCCGCCACCACATCCTGCAAATACGCTTGCCGCGTATCAATCACGTTATAGACGGCTTCCGCCCCGCCAAAATGCGGAGCGCCCGCCTCATTTGGTCCCGCGGTTGTAGCCCAAAGTGGCCCCGTCCCCGGCGCATCCGGCCACCGGCAGTAATGAAAATCCTTTCCCAGCAATCCAAACTTCCAGAGTTGATAGGCGATGTCTTTCCCAACGTACGTAACCGTCCCATTCGACCGCACAATAATCTTGTCCAGGTCCTCTTCCGTCCGTCCGCCGGCGCTCGCCTCGCCGGCTGAAACTTCCGCGCTCTTCTCCTTGCCCTCCTTCCTCCACGGCATGATCCAGCATCCTGCATTTTTCCCGCTGGTCTCCAACCGGATCGCTCCGCTCGCCTTCAACTTCTCAAACGCCGCATCCCAGAAGTGCAGGTGCAGGATTTCGCTCTCTCTCGCCAGCAGCTCGTAGTAGATATCGAGCCGCGCCATCGTCTGCAGGTGGCGCCCCACAATCGCATCGGAGATCACTGTCCCCATCTCCGCTGTTTCTCCGCGACCCTCTTCAATCGCCTTCAACGTTTCCCCGCGCAGTTTCCCGGCCCGGGTTTTGTCCTCTTCAAAAAACTGCGTAGCCTTCGCATACAAATCCCAGCACAAATAATCGAAATTCGGCTGCGTTGCCTGGGCCCTCACCTCGGCCAGCGATTTCTTCTCCATCTGTTGGAACGCGATTACCACGTCCGCTACCTGCACGCCGGTGTTGTCAATATAGTTCTGCACGGCCACATCGTGCTTCGTATACCGCAGCAGCCGCACCATCGTGTCCCCCAGCACCGCGTTTCGCAGGTGTCCGATGTGTGCCGCCTTGTTCGGATTGATGCTCGTGTGCTCGACAATCACCTTTCGTGGCACGTTGGTTGCCACCACCGGAGGCGCGATCTCCTCTGCCACCATGGAAGAAAAAAACGCCGCGCGATCGAAAAACGCATTCAAATACCCGCCGCCCGCCACATCCACCCGCGCAATGCCCGCAATCTTCGGCAGTGACGCCGCAATCTCCTGCGCAATCTGCCGCGGCGCCTTTTTCAGACGCTTCGCCAATTCGAAACACACCGGCACCGCCGCCTCCCCCATCTCCAATTTCGGCGGCCGCTCCAGCACCACATTCAACTCCACGCCATACTTCTCGTGAATATGCGCCGCCAGCGTTTCCCGTAGCCGATGCAGAAGTGTCAGGTACACGTTTCCTCAATCCATTCGCGCAAAAATAGGACTCACCGTGAAAATGTCAGTATACCAGCGGCCAGCCTGCGCCGAACTTCTCTCGTAGGGGCGGCTTTCCGCCGCCTTCTGTTCCGGGTGGCCACCGGTTGCGCGGGCCGATTCCTGGCCCCGCCATCTTGGCGGCAAGCCTTTCGGCAAGCCGCAAAGACAAATCCCCGCCGCTCCCGTGTTATCACTCTAGAGTCGTGCGCGGTGCGAAGGACGCCTTGGAACATAACCAGCTCAGCGAACGGGAGATCCGCTCGCTCTACGAACGCCACGGCAAGGCGCTCGTGCTCTACGCCTGCTCGTTCGGTCTCGATTTCGACTCGGCGCAGGACGTGGTGCAGCAAGTGTTTTTGAAACTCCTCGGCGGCGGTGTGTACGCTCTGCAACTTTCGCCGGGCTACCTCTTTCGGGCGGTGCGCAATGCATCCCTCAACGCCCGCCGCGATGGAGCGAGAACAGAACCGCTCGAGGGCGGCACTTCCTGGCTGGTCCATCGCGAGCAGAAGCACGAACTCGAGATCACCTTGCAAAGCGCCTTGGCACGATTACCGGAAGACCAGCGCGAAGTGGTGATCCTGCATATCTGGGGAGGCCTGACTTTGCAGGAAATCGCGGATGCGGCCTCAACCTCGTTGAACACCGTCGCTTCGCGCTATCGCTACGCCCTGCAGAAGCTGCGCACCGCGTTTGATGTGGACGATCCCGGCAAAGGAAAGCTCTAACCATGGAAAAAAACGACGAACAATTCGAAGCCTTTCTTCACGAATTCCAGCCGCGCGAGCCACGTCCTTTGCCCTTGCCCGCTGCGGACGTCATGTGGAGGAGACGCCTCCTCGCCGCCGCAGTGGTCATCCTCGCCGGAAGCGCTTCGCTCTGGTTCGCGACCCGTCACGCGGGCCAGACAAAATTGCCCGCAGCTGAAAATTCCAGGGTTCTGCAGCCCGAGGCCGTTCAGGCGACTCCGAAATTGTCTCTTCCCGCGCTCACTCGCCTTGCGCAGAGCGATCCGCGGCAGTTCGACGCCGTTCTCGATGCGGATTCCCGCAGAACGCTTCCCGACTTTCAAGAAAAGGGCAGCACATTGGCTTCTCTGGCCAAGGAATAGACCTTGAAGGAGCTTCTCACCATGGCAAAGAAATTCGGAGCGATCTTTATCATGCTTGGTTTGCTGGTTTGCCGCGTTCACGGGATGCCCGTGCCGAATCTCCCTCCGGAGACGCGCAATGCCGCCCTCCGCTACTGGCTGGCCTTCGCAGAAATGCAAGACCCGCCCGCCGATAAGGAAACGTCCGATCTGCTCGAAAAAACCGCCGCCGGCGAAGCTTCCTGGGACGAAGCGAAACTTGGCCCCATCCTCGACAAAAACGAAGTCGCCATTCAAATCATGCAGCGCGCCACGAAACTCCCCGATTGCGACTGGGGCGTCGAATACAGCCGCGGCGCCGCCGCCTCCATTGCCTACGTCCCCCGTGCTCGCGTTCTCGCCCGCCTCAATACGCTTTACGG
>DATKLU010000007.1:0-4339 GCA_035542235.1 Dongiaceae bacterium | reverse complement strand
CATGGTGTTTTGAGTTTTGAGCCGGCTCAAGTCTTGGGAATCCGGCACCAACTGGCGATGGTCAACAGGAAGCACAGGCCAGCGCCATGGAAAAACGTCAAATAGGAAATGGCGTTGCCTGGACCGAAGAGAGGCGATGTTTTGCTCATCGCCGACATCAACCGAAGAATCACGGCGATGACGGTGCAGAGCAAGCCAAGCCAATAGCCGATATTGGAAAGTTGTTTTTCCATGTTTGTCTCCTGGGAGATGCTCCAGAGGTTCGGCCCGGTTCCAGCCGTACGCTAACGCCGGGAAGTTGAGCGCGTCAAGACAGGCGGGGGGCTAAAGACCCGTCGCTACAAGAACAAAAGCTAGCCGGTCTGAAGACTGGCCCCTACACAGGCAAAAGGAGCCCGCTTCAGGAGGCGGCCAATGGAAGAATCCACAGGGGCGCGGAGAACTGGCCGTCGGTACAGGTGCCTTCGGAGTATCGGAACCGCTACCATCGATCTTTCGAGGTGAACGATGGGGCTGGGGACGGATCTCCTGAAACTTCGGCGTAGCCGGTTTTCAAGCATGGAAGCGCTGCTGGCGGGCATGGATCGACTGGCGGAAGCGAACTCCGACGTACAGATCATGAACCGCGCGTTCGCGCTGAATGCGCTGGCCGACGCGGTGCTGACGAATGTGGCGGTGCATGCGATGGAGAGTGATTGGAGCGAGGAACCGCTCCACAAGCAGCGCCGAGCGGCGAACGGACCGCGGCGGAGAATCCGCCGGTCGGATCCCAGCCAGCTCTACCAGCGGCGGCTGTTCGCGTAACTTCTGCGGAACGGCAACTCACTTCAGCGGCGTGGCGTGATAGTAGCGGCAGAGCCATTGGCCGGAATGCTTCATCCAGACTTCGCCGACGGTGAAGCGGTGGCGTTCGGCGTGAAGGCCGAGTCGGATTTCCACCTCCGCACTGTAGGTGGCGATGGCGCCTTCGTCGCCCACGGGCCAGGCCTGCACGTCGCGCAGCCAGTAATCCTCGATGGGCACGGCGGCGATTTCGGCGGCGGTCGGTTTGCCGGAATGGCGGGAGCCGTCGGGATGGACGGCGTGGTAATCGTCGGCGAGGAGAGCGGAGTGAGCGGGCGGGTCCTGGGCGAGGTAGGCTTCCCAGATTCGCTGGATGCGCTCCGCGAGCGCGAGGGTAAGCGCGTCGTCTTTGATGATGTGGATTCTCGGCATGGTGAATGCCTCCATTGCGGAACAGGCTGCGCGCGCCGGCTAGACATGGCCGGGATTGCCGGGATCCTCAAATTGCCTGGCGATCAGATTCCAGTAGCCGGCGGGCTTGAGGCGCTGCCAGAGATCGACGAAGTACGCGTCGGGCCCGATAAGCACGCGGGATTTGCCGAGTTCGACGGCGCGCAGAATTTTGGCGGCGGCTGTGGGCGCGTCGGTGCGCACCACTTTTTCGTAGCGAGCCAGGCTCTGCTGGCGCAGGTTGGCGCCGGCGCGCTGGCCGACGCGGGCGCTTTCCGCAATCGCGGTGCGCACGAAGCCGGGATGCACGCAAGTAACGCCGACGCTTGTGCCGAGCAGTTCGTGGTGCAGCGATTCGGTGTAGCCGCGCACAGCAAACTTGCTGGCACAGTAGGCTCCCTGGCCGGCCGCGCCGAACAAGCCGAGCAGGCTGGAGGTGTTGACGATGTGCGCGCGCTTTTCGCGCTTCAGCAGGGGCAGGAAATGCGTGCAGCCGTAGACCACGCCCCAGAAGTTGATGTCCATGAGCCAACGAAATTGATCGAGAGAGATTTCGTCGAGATGGCCGAGCAGGGCGACGCCGGCGTTGTTGAAGAGAATGGTGGCGCGGCCATGTTCGCGTTCGACGGCGGCGGCGAAGGACTGGACCTGGGATTCGTCGGCAACGTTGACGATGTGCTTGGTGACTTTGCGGTGCGCTCCGCGGAGCAACTCGATGGTGGCGTCGAGGCCGTCGTCTTTCACGTCGGCGAGCGCGAGCGCCGCGCCTTTGGCGGCAAGTTGCTGCGCGAGGCTACGGCCCATACCGGAACCGGCTCCGGTTACGACGGCGACGGCGTCAGTGAGAAAGGACATGCGATCCCCCGAAGAGCGACTCTTATCATAGCGAAGGTTGCGTGGCCAGCGCGGTGGTCACAACGGCGGAGAGAAGAGAAACCGGAAAGCACCAGGGAGGAAGCAGAGACGAAAAGAGAGCACAGAGAAAAGAGACACGCGCGCTGGCCAGTCTGAAGACTGGCCACTACACAGGCTCACAGCCGCTACAGAGACACGGGTCTGAAGACCCGCCGCTACATGGCAAAAGGCGAATGCGCACAGGCGAAAGCCTACGCTACAGAAAACGGCCGCTCCGGAATGCTCCTGTCAAGAAACGTGGACGAGGTTGCGGCCGGCGCGCTTGGCTTCATAGAGCATCTTGTCGGCTTTGTGGAGGAGAGCGCCAAAGTCGGGAGCGTCGTCGTCGGACAGCAGGCCAGCGACACCGAAGCTGGCGGTGACTTGCACGCTTTTGCCGTGAAGCGGAAACGAGAGCGCGGCGAAAGTCTCGCGGAAGCGATTGATGGTGGCGGAGATGTTGCCTGGTTCGACGTGAGTGATGACGAGAATGAACTCGTCGCCGCCGAGGCGGCCGCAAATGTCGGAGGCGCGGGTGCTGCGCTTGAGGAGGTCGGCGAAAGTCTTCAGAACGATGTCGCCGGCATCGTGGCCGAAGGTGTCGTTGATCTGCTTGAAATTGTCGAGATCGCCGAGAACAACCCACAGCGGGAAGCCGTGGCGATCGGCGCCGCGCATCTGCTTGGAGGCCCATTCCTCGATGGCGCGGCGGTTGGGCAGGCCTGTGAGAGGATCCGTGCGAGCGGCTTCTTCCATGCGAAGCGTTTTCGCGGCGAGTTCGCGGTGCAGGTCGATGAGGCGGCGGCCAACACCCACGCGGGCGAGCATTTCCTCGGGGTCGAAGGGCTTGGTGAGGTAGTCGTCGGCGCCGGCAGCGAGCGCTTTGAGGACATGGCCCTTCTCGCGGTTGCTGGTCATGACGATGATCCAGGAATAGGGGCGGGAATCGTCCTGGCGAATGCGCTGGCAAAGTTCGAAGCCGGAAAAGTCGGGGAGCATCCAGTCGGTGATAACGAAGCTGGGGGAGCGCTCGTTGAAGAGCTTCATCCCTTCTTCGGCGGAAGAAGCGAAGGAAAGGCGGTAAGGCTGCTCGGCGAAGACCTGCTCGACGAGTTTGCGGTAGACGGCGGAATCGTCGATGACGAGAAGTTCGTAAGTGGGTGGGACGTGGGTCATGAGCGAATGAGCCGCGTGTGAAGTGAGTTCACAAAGAAGACCTGAGCTTCTTTTGAATTTAGCAGAGCCGGCAGGCGGACCGGGCGAGTGAGCGGCAGGTTGCTGCGAAAAAGGAACGAGATAGAAGAGCAATACGTAGCGGATTGGCCACGGTTCGAAGCGTAGTCTCTAGGGTTTCGTGCCGTGGACGAGGAGGGCACCCTCGGCTTTGAAGGCGCGGAGGTGGGCGGCGTCGCGGAACCAGCGGCCGGAGTAGGTGTCGGGCGAAGGGGCGGGATCGGCGATACGCTCGTGCTGAATGTGGGTGAATCCGGCGGCGCGGAAGAGTTGAGCCCATTCATCGGCGGCGAGGAGATGCGTGGGGATGGCGAGGAGCGGCCCCCACTGGTGGCAGTGCGGATTGTCGCGGTAATAGTTGATCAGGATCCAGGCAGTGCCGCCGGGGCGGAGAACGCGATGGATTTCTCTGACGCCGGCCGCAGGATCGGGCCAGTAGTAAGCGGACTCGACGGAGATGGCGTGGTGGAAGAAATTGGGCTCCCAGGGAATCTCAGCCACTTCACCGACGACGTAGAGGATGTTGTCGTGGTCCAGGCTTGTGCGACGGGCGACACGAACCATTTCGTCGGAGACGTCCATGCCGACAACGCGGCCTTGGGGAACCCTTTCGGCGAGTCGGCGGGCGAGCCAGCCGGAGCCGGAACCGATGTCGAGGAGATTGTCGGTGGGGGCCAGAGGCATTTTGGCGAGGACGGGCAGAGTAATCGGCAGGTGGTCCTTTTCCATGCCGTCGCCGCGGCCGGCTTCGGCCCAACGGTTGAATTCGTCGCGCAGGGATTGAGTGTTGGAGTCGGTCATGGGTTGGTGCAGCGCCGACGCGGATCTGAAGACCCGCCGCTACAACCAGACTACCTCAGACCGCGCGGCCACAGGCGGTGCAAAAGTGGGCGCCCGAATAGGCGATTCCCGACCCACATTGGCAGCAATAGCGTTGCGGCACGGGGACAGAGACGTAGCGGACGGGGTCGTTCTCCGA
>DATKLU010000006.1:0-11158 GCA_035542235.1 Dongiaceae bacterium | reverse complement strand
CATAACTGGGAAATCGACCCCATCACGCGCTCCTTGCTCGACACCGATTTTTACAAGCTGCTGATGTTGCAGTTCATTTGGAAGTGTTTCCCCAAGACCAGGACCACCTTCACGTTCATCAATCGCACCTCACATGTGCGCCTGGCCGACATGATCGACATCGGCGAGCTGCGCGAGCAGCTCGAGCAGACGCGCACGCGAAGGTTCCACAAATCGGAGATGATCTGGCTGGCAGGTAACACGTTCTATGGCCACACGGGAATTTTCGAGCCGGATTTTCTGGAGTGGCTCGAACGCGATTTCCGCTTGTCGGACTATGAACTTTCCGTGAAGGACGGCCAGTTCGTCCTGAACTTCCACGGCTTGTGGGCGGAAACCACCATGTGGGAGATCTACGCGATCTCTACCATCAGCGAGCTGAAAACCCGTGCCAACCTGAAGCGCCTCAGCGAGTTTGAACTCGATATCCTGTACGCGCGGGCCAAGACGCGCCTCTGGGAAAAAATGGCGCGGCTTCGCGATGTGCCCGGCTTGAGCGTCAGCGATTTCGGCACGCGCCGCCGTCACAGTTTCCTCTGGCAGGAATATGTCGTAAAGGCCATGAGCGACGTGCTGGGCAAAGATTTCAAGGGCACGTCCAACACGTATCTCGCGTACAAGCACGACCTGGAGGCCATCGGTACCAACGCCCATGAACTGCCCATGGCTCTCGCGGCCATGGCGCCCGATGATCACGCGCTGAAAGCATCCCAATACAAGTTGCTCGAATTGTGGCAGCAGACCTACCACGGTGAGCTGCTGGTTTTGCTTCCGGATACCTTCGGCACCACACAGTTTCTGCGTGATGCTCCCGGGTGGGTCCCGAACTGGAAGGGGCAACGCGCCGACAGCAAGGATCCCTTTGTGGCGGGTGACGAATACATCGCGTGGCTCGAAAGCCGCAAGCGCGATCCGCGGGAAAAACTGTTCATCGCCTCTGACGCGCTGGACGCCGATGACATTCTCGGCCTGCACGCCTACTTTGAGGGCCGGCTGCTGAACGGTGCGCAACCCTCTGATTTCCGCGATGCGCGAGACTTCGTCGACCCCAAGAAGTGGCTGCCGGAGCGCCGCATCCGCTTCAGCGCCGGCTGGGGCACCCTGCTCACCAACGATTTCCGCGACTGCAATCCCCGGGGCGACGATTCTTTCCACCCTTTGAGCCTGGTCTGCAAGCTCAACGATGCGGATGGCCGCCCCACCGTGAAACTGTCCGACAATTTCCAGAAAGCTCTCGGGCCCGCCGACGAAATCGAACGCTACCGGCGCGTCTTCGGCCTAGCCGGCATTGCCGACATTCCTGTGGTGATTTAGCGATGCCTCGGCCTTTCGGCCGATTTCATCCTCCGCACTTCGCCGTGGCCGGGTCGATTGTCTTATTGATCTGGGTGATCCTCGAGGCCGGGAAACCGCTCAGTTCCGCCAGAATTTCCAAAAAAATTCCCGCTGGAAGCGCCGGCGCGCCGCGTGGGCATGAGCCTGCGCAATTTCGTGCGTCGTTTCAAGCAGGCCACCGGAGACAGTCCACTGGCCTATCTGCAAAAAACTGCGTGTGGCGACGGCCCAGCGGCTGCTGGAAAGCGGCCACCGCACCGTGCAACAGATCAGCGAATCCGTCGGATACCAGGATGTCGCTTCTCTTTCGCGACGTTTTCCAGCGCCATACCGGTGTTTCCCCGAGGCCCCGATCGCCGCCGGTTTGGCCCTCTCGCCGTAGAAACCTGAACCAACCTGCAAGGAAATGGGCATTTGGACCAGGTTTCCGTCACTGCGCCTTTGGCGGTAAACTAGTAAGGTTCGGCGGATTCCAAGAGAGCACCCTGGAGTGTATAGTTCCGCTTTGGCCCGCTTGTGGCCGGTAACGTAAGGAGAGGACCCCATGGCAGTTGATGTCGTGATGCCCCAGATGGGCGAGAGCATATTCGAAGGCACGATTACCAAGTGGCTGAAGAAGCCTGGCGACAAGGTCGAGCGCGACGAACCTCTGTTTGAAATTTCGACCGATAAGGTCGATGCGGAAATTCCATCGCCTTCCGCCGGCGTGTTGAAAGAGATCAAAATTCCCGAAGGCCAGACCGTGCCGATTCAAACCGTCGTGGCGGTCATTGACGGCGCGGGTAGCGCGGCGGCTTCTGCGCCGGCACCCGCTCCTGCGGCAGCACCTGCGCCTGCAAAAGCCCCTGCCGCCCCCGCGCCGGCACCCCAGCCTGTTGCCGCCAAGCCATCTCCTGCGGCACCAGCGCCTGCAGCACCCGCTGCGGCCGCTCCCGCCGCTGCGCCTGCCACAACGGAACGCATCCACTCTTCGCCACTCGTGCGTCGCATGGCCAAGGAACACGGCATTGATCTGGCATCGCTGGAAGGCACCGGCGCCGGCGGACGCATCACCAAGGAAGACATTGAAGGGGTGATCGCCGCGCAGTCTGCCCCTGCGGCGACTCCCGCCCTGTCGGCTCCTGCGGCCGCTGCCGCGCGTCCGACTCCGCCGCCTCCGCCAGCACCCGCCCCGGCCGCCGCTGCCGGTGCGCCCGCGGTGCACGGCAGCCAGTTCATCCCCGCGCTGCAAGTGGGCGTGCCGCGCGAGCGCATCTACTTCGGCAACTACGAAGTACAGCCGCTCAGCGTGATGCGCCAGAAAATCGCCGAGCACATGGTGACGTCAAAGCACGTCTCTCCGCACGTGTACTCCGTCGACGAAATCGATATGACCAAGGTCGCCGCCATCCGCGCCAAAGCCAAGGCGGAATTCGAGTCGCGCTACGAGACCAAGCTCACGTTCATGCCGTTCTTCGTGAAAGCCGCAGTCGCCGGATTGCGCGCCTATCCGCAGCTCAATTCTTCGCTCGACGGCACCAATGTGGTCACTCACAAGGAAATCAACATCGGCATGGCCGTCGCGCTGGACTGGGGCTTGATTGTTCCTGTGATCAAGGGCGCCGACGAGAAGAATCTGCTCGGCATTCAGCGCACACTGAATGATCTGGCGGAGCGCGCGCGCACCAAGAAACTGAGGCCCGAGGAAGTCCAGGAAGGCACATTCTCCATCACGAATCCGGGCGTCTTCGGCGGACTCTTCGGCTTGCCAGTCATCAGCCAGCCCAATGTCGGCATCCTCGGCCTCGGCGCGATCGAGAAGCGCCCGGTTGTCGTCGACGACGCGATCGCCATTCGTTCGATGTGCTACGTCACGCTGAGCTACGACCACCGCGTGGTCGATGGCGCCATCGCTCACCAGTTCCTCCACAAAGTGAAAGAAACGCTGGAGAACTGGTCCGAGCCGCTGGTTTAAAACGGGACTTGCAGACTGATCAAAACAGGATCGAAGGCAGCCACGCGCCGGCCGGTTCGCTGTAGAGTCCCATCGTCATCAATGTGAGCGGCTGCACCACTTTTAATCCGTTTGCCAGACACCAGCGCAACAGCTCCGTATTCCGCGAAGGCACAAGAATGCCTGACCCGCCATAGGATTCCGCCGACGCGATCAACGCTTGCAGGTCCACGTTGGTCTCGGCTGTGGCGTGTCCAAAAAATGCCAGCGCCGATGCGTAACCCGTCACGCGTCCGGCTCGCTCCACGATGACTGCGGTTGTGTGTTCGACCGCTTGGGCGAATTCCCCGCCACGGTCGAAACCGTGGACGCGCCGCGCCAACGCGTTGCAGGCCTCCAGGTCAGACGAGCGGGCGGGTCGCACGGTGCATCCCGGAATGTTCCTCTCGTGCGGGCTCCCCTGAACACAGGAGAGCGGCTCGCGCACATCGAAACCCAGGCTCGCGTAGAGGGACAACGAGCGATTGTGAAATGCCGCTTGCACCAGCCGCATGCCCGCTGGGCGCGACTGACTCGCACGGTCCATCACCGCCTGCATCAGTGTGCGCCCGACGCCGCGATTCTGGGTGTTTGGGTCCACGGTGATCGGTCCGATACCGGCGACCAGCGACCGCTCATCTAGGACGTTGCTGCCGACGATGCGTCCTCTGCTTTCCGCCACGACGCAGTAAAAGCCGGGATGGGAGAACAAGCTGGAAATAACGTGCGTCGCGGCAGCCACGTTGGGAAAATCACATGGAAAGTTGTGCGCGCTGCTGATAGCCGCAAACGCGTTGTAGCAGATCTCGCCGCACGCGGGAGCGTCTTCCGCTGTAGCGCGGCGGATCACTGTGTCATCGTGGTCATTCGCGGACATGCGGTGCCCTCCAACTGCCGCGCGAGTATGGCTTGTAAGCCGCTTCAAGAAGCCGATGGGTGGGCAAGAATCGTCGCCAGCGCGCGCATGCGCGACGCGTCTGCCGGTGTTTTCGCCGAATCGGCGTTTTTCTCCACCGAGGGCGCCAGCTTGTTCAGCTTCGCCACTTTGCCCTTGTTCATGTGCGAGCTTTCGGCGCTGGCGATAGACTTGCGCAGGTCGCTGATCTGCTTGGCCGGCAACGCTTGCGACCGCTCCAGTTGATCGATGTAGGCCTTGGCCACCACCAGCGTCGAGGGCCACGCGAGCTTCTGCTGGTTCTGCACGTTCAACTCCGCGACCTTTACAGACTTGGCCGCGTCGATTTCGTTCTGAGTCAGAAATTGCGTCGGCGTCAATTCGAAGATGTCCAGACCGCGCGCAATTTCTGAGGCGTAGACATTCCCGTTGTACCAATACGCGGACCAGTCGCCGCCGAGCACCAGCAGTTTCGGATCGATCGGCCCGCGGTCAAAGTAAGCGATCTCAAACGGTTTCGCCGGATCGGTGAAATCCATTACGGAAATTCCGCCCTGATACCAGGCTTGCACTTCGATGTCGCGTCCCGGGACTGGAATCAACGAGCCGTTGTGCGCCACGCAATTCTCCGTGTCACCTTGCGCTGCGGGCATCTTGTAGTAGCTCGCGAAGGTCAGCTTGTCGTCGTGCAGACGGAAGATCGCATCGGCGCCCCACTTGTTCGGGTCCGTTGGGCGGCAACGGGGACCGAGGCCACCGCCCCATTCGTCGGTAAACACGACTTTCGTTCCATCGTTCGAAAACGACGCCGAATGCCAGTAGGAATAGTTGGGATCGTTCACCGCATCCACGCGCTTCGGGTGGATCGGATCCTTGATGTCGAGCAGAATCCCGTTCCCTGAGCATGCCCCTGCCGCCAGTCCGATCGCCGAATACACCGTGATATCGTGGCACTGGTCGGTGTCTTCCGGCTTTTCGTTGCCCTTGCCGTGGCTCCCGCCGTTATTCAAGCCGTTGACCGCGCCGGTGCGCGGATCAATGAAAACACGCGGGCTCGAGACAATCTTCGCGTTTTGCGGTGTGGCCACCGGCACTTGGATTACGTCGATGCGAAATAGCGCTGTGTTCGGGTCCTTGTCCGGCTTCTCGCCCGAGCAACCGTCCAGCTCCTCGGCTTGCCGCACAAATGACGTTCCGGAAACGTAAATGTACACGTTGTTTTTGTCGTTGGGATCGACCACCAGTGTGTGCGTATGCGAGCCGCGGCAGGTTTGAATCGCCGCCAGCTGCTTCGGATTCTGCACATCCGAAATGTCGAAGATGCGCACGCCGCGGAAGCGATCCTTCTGCGCCGCGGGAATCCGGTGCTTCTTGGCTTTCTCTTCTTCCGGCGTTGGCGGAGGCTCCGGCGGGAAACCCTGCGTGCCGCAATCGAGCCGCCCGTTGGGCATCTCGACAGACATGAACATCAGGTTCTTGTAGAGCGATACATCGCCCTGCCCGCCCGGACAGACCATCTCCGTGAGCAGCTTGGTGTTTGCCGGATTCGAGATGTCATAGATGCTGACCCCATAGAAATTTCCCTGGAACAGGTGGTGACCCTGGAACGCCAAGTCCGAGTTGGCAAATGCCAGTTGCGCGATCACCAGCTGAAACGGCTTGGGAATCTTCGCCACATTGCCGATGCCCAGCGTTCCAATCGTTTTCTGCACTTTTGGATCTTCGGGATCGCTGGTGCCGAGCTGAAACGCGTCGGGCTTCTTCACCAGTTGCAGGTGCTTGAGGCCCATGGCCGTTTCTGCCGCATCGTACAGCCCTGGCGTCAGCTTGTAGCGAGGATCGTTGACGTCGGATCCGGTCATGCCCGGCGGCAGCGGCGGCGCCGGTTTCGGCACAAACGGATTGTCCTCATCCGCCTTCTGATCGGCCGGAGGAGTCGCCGGCTGCCCGGCGGCGGGCGTGTCCGCAGGAGGTTTTTGCTCCTGGGCGCTCGAAGCGCCTGTCGCCAGCGTCGCCATCAGCGCGGCCAGCGCCAGTCGAAGGACAACCGTCTGCACTCGATTCATTTCTTCTCCTCAGATGACATGGTTTCGAGCATCCCTTGCATGATCTTGATTTCGGCTCGTTGTCCGGTGTCCACGTCCGTGACGAAATCAAAAATCTCTGCGTCCTGTCCGGAGCCGGGGCTATTGAACAACTCCTTCACCATGGTCAGCGCGCCTCCGTGGTGCTGGATCATGCCGCTTAAGAACAGGCGGTCGAACTCCGCGCCTCTTGCCTGATTCAGGGCGTCCATCTGCTCCGGCGTCAGCATGCCGGGCATCATCATGGCGTGGTGATGCGACTTGTCCATCCCGGGCATGTCGTTCATGGGCATGCTGAGCGGCTGGCCGCGCTCCGCCAGCCACCTCCGCATGAACTGGATCTCTTCGCCTTGGGAACGGCTGATGCGCGCTCCCAGGGTTTGCAGTTGCTTGTTGTCGGTATGTGTGGGAATCCACGCGGTCATTTCCACCGCCTGTTGATGGTGCATGATCATGCCCTGCATGAATTCCACATCGGCTTTGGCCAGTGGTGGCAACGCAGCATGAGTGTTCGGCGGCAGCCCTTTACTGGGCTGACCTGGCGCGCCCGGCTGGACCACCACGGGCGTCGACGGTTCTCCCTGTTGCCCCGGCGTGACCGGGCATAGAAGAAACGCCGCGGCGACGGCGACGAACAAACCCAATCCCGGACTGAAGATTTGCGGCGATTTCACCTTGGGGGGAAAGAATAAACGATGTCCGCCTGTCATGGCAAACACAGGCGGAGGCGGCCGCAAACGTTCCGGACACCTTCGTGTTGTTGGAGTATGCGAAGCAACTTGGATGGGCTTTTGCCCGATCACCGGTTGCGGTCACCGATCGCTTGATTCTGCGACAGTACGGATGTCCTTGGCTTCTCTTAGTGAATCGTCGGCTTCACCTTGGCCACCCATACCGCAAAACCTTCCAGGGGAATCGCGTCGATCCCGGCATCGCGCAAAGTGTCCTGCACGAATTTGTGCCGCGCGTTTTCCGCCACAAGGTGCACATCGGTGACCGCCGTGAACTCGCTCGATGGGACGTGCTTGCGGATACGCTCCACCGTGTACGCGAGCCCTTTCACCTCGCCCGGCGCGCGCGAGACGCTCAGTGTCTGCACGAAGCCGCGTGTGCCGTTCCTCCTGCAGGCGTAGTCTATGCGCATCGGGTCGCCTGAAAATGTAAACTCCTCGACGCGCACGCCTTTTTCCAGCCGCTCCCAGAGCCCCGCCTGTTTCCAGACCTGCGTGCAATACCCACGGATCGCGCTCCGGCTCCCTGGCAACCCGACCCGCGCGGCGCCGCGTTGCGGCGCCACTCGATCGGCGTACAGCCGCTCCAGCTCTTCGTCCAGGTCGTCCGCAAACACGCCTTTTTGCGGCGCGAGCTGCAGGGCATTCGAAAGCGTGTTGTCCCACTTGTCGAGCAGCTTCAGCCAGTCCGCGCGGCTGTTGCGTTCATCGTGCGCCCGTCCGTCGCCGTTGCCCCGAAGCAGCTCCGGCGCGGCGGCAAAGCGGTCTTCCAAATCGTTGCGCAGTTCGCGCAGCAAGGCCTCGTCCATCTGCGGGTGAAGCTTCCGCACCCGCGCGTATTCCTCATTCTCATTGATCAGGCGCAGACGCCGCTCGCCCGTCTTTTCGTCGAACAGCAGCACGCCAATATTGACCCACTCGTCGCGCACCAGGTTCGGCGTGTACCGCAGGATGCGATATGCCAGTGCGCGACGTCCCGCCCGTTCCGCTTCAGTCTGTGTGGCCACGGTTTACGCCCCCTCGCTCGAAGCCCAACGATCGAGGCCTTAGCTTCGTTCCTTTACGTCCACTGCGGAAACGGCTGCCGGCTCGATCTTCGGGCCATCTCCAACAGCTCCGGCACGCGAGTCCGCCGCCGGTAAATTTGTTCGAGCAGCCGCAACAACGCGTCGTAATCGTCGTCGTACCACGCCGGCGGAATCTCCCCGGCCAGTTCCGCCAGCACCGTCTCGCTCACCTTCGCCAGCCGGTCGAGCCAGGGCGCGAACGACTGCATTCCGATCACGCCTTGGTATACACGGTTCCGCGCGTACAGCCCGCGCAGCGGCGCATCCGGGAAGTTCCACTCCCCGGCGTTGAAGCAGAAGCCCTGATCGATCATCACCGTCTCATACACGCCCACGCTCCGGCCGGTTTCGCCCGCCGCCGCGGCTTCCAGCATCTCTTCCGAGCTCCGTCGCGACTCGAAGAACACTGTCTGGCGTCCATTGGTGTTGCAGGTCCACTTGTCGAACACCAGCATGCCCGCGAAGTCGTGCAGGTTCTTCACCTCGCGTAGGTGTTCGTCCGGCAGAAAATCGTGCAACGTCATGTGTCGCGGATCGCCGGGGTACCGCGACCCAAACTGCGGACCCGGCGCGCAGGGAATCCTCTTCCGCGGCGTTTCGATACACAATTCCGGCGTGAGCCGGATCAACTCCTCGGGTACCTCCACGACGCTGACCGCTGCCGTCGGCAGCCCCAGCCGCCTTGCCAGCCTCGTACCGAGCAGTTCATTCACCAAGACCCGCCGATGTTGCGGATTATTCTGAAACTTCACCACGTAGTAGAACCCGTCCGAACAACGCATCAGGTGCGACTGTGCGCCACCGCGCATCCGGCGTATCTGCTCTAGAGCCCGTAACATAACCGTGTTCCGCGTTTATCCTATCGGCACTTATGAATGCGGGCAAGGCTGTTCGGTCTCCCGCGCGCGGCACCCTCCCTTTTGGGAGGCCGCTCTCCCGTTTCGAAACCCAATCTCCCGCTCCCCCCGCTCCATCCTGGCAAAGAAAAAGCCCCTCGAGACTCTCGAGGGGCTTCCGTCTGTGAAATACACTTTGAAAGTTGGGACTAGCGGCGGCGCTTCTTCGCAGCCTTCTTTGCCTTCTTCGGCTTGGCCTTCGCTTTCTTGGCGGCCTTCTTCGGCGCTTTCTTCGGAGCCTTCTTGGCCTTTTTCGCGGGCTTCTTCGCCGCTTTCTTCGGCGCCGGCTTTTTCGCCGCGGGCTTCGCCGCCGGCTTGGCCGGAGCTTCCTCCTCGCTCTCCTCGGCCGGCTCTTCGTCGATCGACAGAATCTCTTCCTCTTCCTCGATCACGCCCTCGGCATCGCCGCCCAGCTCTTCGTCTTCCTCCAGCCGCGACAGCTCTTCGTCGTCTTCGAACTGATCCTTCTCGAAATCCATGCTTTCCTCCCCTGGGGGCTCCCGTTTAACCGCCAAGCTTTTGTGTCGTACGGTATGTTTGGTAGCGGAGATGAACCGCCCTCCGTCCTTGCGCTTTGTTATCCCACTCCTACGCGCTTGTCAAGAGTTCCCAGCACGCAGCCCGCAATTCCGTTCTTTGAACGAAAAACAAGCCAAAATACCGTTCTGCCGTGCGCCGAATCACCTAATTCTTCGACTGCAACGACCCATTTGCCGGCTTCGCCTTGGTTGTTTTTGTCGTCCGATGATGGGCCGGATGCGTTTCAGGCGCCCCGCCCAGCGTGTAGATCCGCAGCACCATGCCCCGGCTTACCTTGTTGGATTTGAGCCCGTTCCATTTCCGCACGTTGTCCACCGTCACGCTGAATTGGTCGGCAATCCCCCCGATGGTGTCGCCCTTCCTGACGCGGTAGCGCACCAGTCGGCTCTTGGTCTCCTCCACCGACTTGGTTGCCGGAATGATCAGTTTCTCACCCGGTTCCAGGCTGACTCCCGTCTCCAGGTCGTTGGCCTGCGCGATGGCCGCCGCCGTCACGCGGTATTTCTTTGCGATGGACGTCAACGTTTCGCCTTCTTCCACGCGGTGCCGCCGCCAGCTCACCCACTTGTCGGCGGGAATATCCGCAATCTCCGCCGCGAACCGTTCCGAGGTTCCCAGCGGCAGGTGCAACACAAAGTCCGAATCGTCGGGAGTCACCATGCGCAGCAGCGAAGGGTTCATCGACCGCAAGGTCTCCACGTCCACGTCAATCGTTTCCGCCACCAGCCGCAGATCGATGGCCCGCCCCGGCTTCACCGTGTCGCTCGGCACCGGCGATTCCGGGTCCACCGAGATTCCATAGTGTGCCGCGTCCTTGGCGATCAGCGTCAGCGCGACAATGATCGGCACGTAGTTCTTCGTTTCCTTGGGCAGCACGTTGCGTTTGTACAGCTCCCAAAAATCCGCGTAGCCGGTGCGCTCGATGCCCTTCTGGACATTACCCGGGCCGCAGTTGTATGCCGCCATCGCCAGGTACCAATCGCCGTACAAGCTATAAAGATCGCGCAGGTGCTGTGCCGCGGCACGCGTGGCCTTTTCCGGATCCATGCGCTCATCCACCCACCACGAGCGCTTCAAACCGTACTCGTTGCCGCGCCACTGCACGAACTGCCAGATGCCGCGCGCCCCGGCCCGTGAAAGAGCCAAGGGTTGAAACGCGCTCTCGGCCTGGGCCAGGTAAATGAGGTCCTGTGGCACGCCCTCCTGGCGCAAAACCTGCGAAATCATCGCTTCATAGCGTCCCTTGCGCCGCAGGCCATTTTCCACAATTGCCCGACCCCGCGGAGTCTGGAAGAAATTCAGGTAGGAGGCGACGATATCGTTTACCGTCAACGGCAGGTCGTGCGACACGTCTTTGGCCACCTCCTCCGCGCGCTCCTTCACTTTGGGGTCGGCCGGAAAAGTCATCGCTGCCACTTCGTCGATCGGCGCCGGAACCGCCGGCGCTTCCGAAAATCCGTCGCCCGCGCGATACGCCTGCAGTTCGTAGGTGTACACCGTGTCGGTGACGTGCTGGAACAGATCCCGGAGTCTGGGATCGCTGTTCGGGTCGTAGCCGCTCTCCAGGATCCAGTCGACGGAATCGTCAAAATCGCGCCG
>DATKLU010000005.1:0-65611 GCA_035542235.1 Dongiaceae bacterium | reverse complement strand
GCAACTCCGGCGACCACCTGAGAATTTTTTACGACGGCAACCCCGTTCACCAGGACGAAGGGGATGCCGGAGGAGAACTGCAGCGGCTCGTCAAAGGTGGCCTGGTCCGTGACGGTCGCGGGGTCGAACACCGTGATGTCGGCATCCGCTCCGAGGCGGAGGCGTCCCTTCTGGCGGAATTGCGGGGCGCGGATTTCCAGGCGCTGCGCCGGCATAAGCGTCATTTTGCGCAGCGCGGTCATGAGATCGAGCGCTTTTTCTTCGCGGACGTAGTGGCCGAGCACGCGGGCGAAGGTTCCCTGGCCGCGCGGGTGAATCTTGGGCCCGGTGAGGCGCGAACCGTCGCTGGCGATCATGACCACGGGATCGGCCACGGCGGCGCGGGCAATCTCCTCGGGAATGGAGAAGATAACCACGTTGCCGCCGCGCTTGCGATATTCGCGGAAGGTCTGCTCGGTCAGGCGCTCGCCGGTCTCCGACCACTTCAGGTCCTTGTAGGTGATGCCCATGCGCTCCTGCCAGCCTTCATCGAAAATCGCGGATTCCAGGCTGGTGCTGGCGGCGATGTAGGGATAGCACTCGGTGGTAACGTCCAGGCCGCGCGCGCGAGCACCCTTGACCATGGCCAGCAAAGTCGGCGTGATGCGCAGGCCGATGCTGGTGATGTGCACGACGTGCAGCGGCGCGCCGGTTGCGGCGGCGTCGGCGATCACCTCCTGCAGGGCGGTGATGCCGGTGTCCGGCTCCTGCATGCCGGCGTAACGCGCGTGCACGAAGACCGGAGCGTTTTCAGCCGCGGCAACACGGAACGCTTCGAGAATTTCGTCGTGGCCGGCGGCGAGGGTGTAGTTGATCCCCATGCCCACGCCCAACGCGCCTTGTTTCAGGCCCTGGCGCAAACCATCGTCGATCGCGGCTTGCTCGGCGGGTGTGGCCTGGCGGCGCGCCGCGTCGCCGGAGGGCAGCCACGGGCTGGGGTCTTTCATCACGCGCATGCGCACCGGAATATGGCCGGCACTTACACCATAGTTGATCAAGGTCTTGCCTTCACGCTGGGCGTACCATTTGGCCACGTCGTCGGTGCCGACTTCGAGTTCGAGCGAGGTGGTGACACCGTCGCGGGCCTTGAACTCGTAGTTCCTGGGCTCATGGCCGTGCTGGTGCAGGTCAATGAAACCCGGAGCGACGACCAGACCTTTGGCTTCGATGGTTTCTTTGCCGCGGATTTCCTTTTCCGAGATGATGCGAATGATGCCGCCGGAAATTCCGACGTTACGGACAGCGTCCAGGCCGGACTCGGGGTCCATAACCCGGCCGTGCAAAATCACCACGTCGTAAGCTGGCGCGGAATCGTCCGCGGCGAGCTGGGCCGCTCCGAGAAACACCAGGAGAGCGACGAGAGCAAGCAAGAAGGAAATCTTTAGGGCAGGTCCGGTCTGCGCGTTGAGCACACATTCCCCCGAGAAGCGCACCAGTCTGCGAAGGAACCGTCTGGTTGTCAAAACAAAAACGACAAGTACATCGGGCAAAAGAAAAACCCCGGATCGCTGGGGGAAGAGCGATCCGGGGCGGGGGTTACAGCTGAGGGAGGGCCGCTGGGAAAATTGTGCGCTGCAATCCTTATCAGTGAGGGGGCGCTTAGTGAACCTGGGCCGCCATCTGACAGATCATGCGCAGTTCTTCATAGGTGAAGAAAGTCTGCTCCTGGCTGCCGGCGCGCTCGGTGTGACCGAAGCCGGACTCTTGCGAAATGCGCGCCAGATCCTTCTCCGTCATGCCCAGCAGGGCGGCGGCGCGTTCGCGGGTTACGTAACGAAATTCAGTGTCCTTCATCTCGCCTCCTCCATTCAGCTAGAGCGCGCTCAGGCCGGAATCAACGACATGGCGTCTTCTTCCACCGCGAGCACCATGGTCTTGTAGATATCCACGTCCCAGCCGTCGCCAATGCGCATGCGCAGGGTTTCGCCGTTTTCCTTCAGCAGGCGGCCGCGCAGGGGAACCTTCATCTCACCCAGCGCCACCTGCAGAACCACCGGAAGCCCAATCCACGGCCGGTACGCGTCCATCACGCCTCCCTCAGAGATGCCTGCCCCACAGGACGAGAGTGCGGTGAGCGGGCGAAGGCGCCAATGGTACAGAGGGGGTGGGGGACTAGTATCGAAGTACTGTTTGGCCGCGAATCAACAGTTTCGTTCCGGTTTGAAACAAGTACATCGGTACTGGGCTGTCGGGACGCGCGGCCCATTGGGCCGTTGGTTCCAACTTGCGATGCTTGCAGGTGCGATGACCGCAGACGCAACAACCCGTTCGAATAGCGCCCAGACGGGTTCGCAGGCGGGTTCGCAGCCGGGCATCGGCCTGGCGTTGGGCGGCGGTTTTGCGCGTGGTTTCGCGCACCTTGGCGTGCTGAAAGTTCTGGAGCAAAACCGGGTACCGGTTTCGCATGTGGCGGGCACAAGCGTGGGGAGCATTTTTGCCGCAGCGTACGCGAGCGGGGCGCCCTTGGCGCGGGTGCTGGCCGCCAGCCACACGATCCGGTTTCGCGACATTGCGCGATGGAGCGTTTCGCGCCTGGGATTGGCCAGCAATCACCGGCTCGGCGACCTGATCGAGCGGGTGTTCGATGCGCGAAGTTTTGAACAGATGCGGCTGCCGTTGGCGGTGATTGCCACGGATCTTGTCTCCGGCGAGCCGGTGGTGTTTCGCGAGGGTCCGCTGGTGGATGCAATTCGCGCAAGCTGCGCGTTTCCGGGATTGTTTGAGCCGATTCAGATCGGTACGCGTTGCCTGGCGGACGGCGGATTGGTGGCGCCGGTGCCGACGCATGCGGTTCGCCAGCTCGGCGCGCGTCTGGTGCTTGGCGTTTCCGTCGGGACGCAGGAGGCGTCCAACGAGCCGCCGCGCAACCTGTTCCAGGTGGTGGCGCGCGCGGTGAGCGCCGCGCAGAAGCACCAGCACGAATCGTGGGAGCGCCACGCGGATCTGGTGCTGCGGCCCGACGTGCATTCGATTGCCTGGGACGATTTCGATCGCGCGGAAGAGGCGATCGAGGCTGGCGCAGCCGCGGCGCAACTGGCGCTGCCGCGCATACAGAAACTGCTGAGCCTCGCGCGGCACTCGGAAACTTTGCTGCGGGATACGGAGCTGTCGCACGAGTGGCTGGTGGAGGCGCTGCGGTGATCGGGCGGATGGCAGGATCGCGAACGGTTTCGACTTTGTTACTCGCGCTGCTCGAAGCGCGCGGGGACCTGGGGGTTTTCTGCTACCGTATGGGAGTACGTATTTTCTCCGCGGGCCAGGCGCATGTTCGCGCGCGCAGTGTGGAAGCAGCAACCGCCCCGGCAAGGATCCAGGTCGCGTGCTCGACTCTCTTCTCCATTTTCTCCACGCGCTTTTTGACCCAGAAGGACTGAAGGAACTGATTCGCAGCGGCGGCGCGCCGCTGATTTGCGCCATCGTATTTGTGGAGACCGGCTTTTTTGTGGGCTTTTTTCTGCCCGGCGATTCCCTGCTCATCACTGCCGGCATTCTGGCGGCTGGCGGTTTCCTGGAACTGCGCTGGCTGCTGGCGCCGGTGATGCTTTGCGCGATTGTGGGAGACCAGATCGGTTACTGGATCGGACGCTCCGCGGGAAGCGCTCTCTACAAACGCGAGGAATCCTTCTTTTTTCGGCGCAGCCACCTGCAGCGCGCGCACGAATTTTATGAAAAGTATGGCGGGCGGGCGGTGATTCTGGCGAGGTTCGTGCCGATCGTACGCACCTTCTGCCCGCCGGTTGCCGGCGCAGCAATGATGCCTTACTCGCGCTACCTGCTTTTCGATATCTGCGGAGGCATCGTCTGGGTAGGTGCGACGATTCTGGGCGGATACACGCTCGGGCGCTCCGTCCCGAACATCGGCAAATACATTCACTACGTCATCGCGGTGGTGGTGGTGCTCTCGCTTCTGCCCGCGGTGATTGGCCTGCTTAAGAGCCGCCCGGGGGCCGCGGCAGCACCCGGCGCGGCAAACGCCGGCAAGGACTGAACGTCGTGCCGGACGCTCCCCTTCGAGCGGTGATTTTCGATATCGGGCGGGTGCTGGTAAAGGTTGACGTCGCGCGCGCGATCCAGGGGCTCTCACACGGCATCTCGCTTTCCCCTGAGGAATTGTGGATCGCCATCGAGAAGGATCCACGCTATCGCGACTGGCAGGAAGGGCGCATCGCGCCGCACGACTGGTATCTGCACATGGCCAAGCGCATCGGCAGCCCGCTCTCGTTCGAGGAGTTTCGCGACGCCTGGAACCGTTCGCTCGATCCCACTCCGCTGCAGGAGGATTCGCTCTTCTCCGGCCTGGCCAAATCCTGCAAGCTGGCGCTGCTTTCGAACACGGACCCTATCCACGTGGCGCACCTGGAAAAAACATATTCCTTCTTCCGGCACTTCCCGGCGCCCGCGCGCATTTACTCCTGCGCGGTCCACGCCAGCAAGCCTTCGCCCATTATTTTTCAAGCGGCGCTAAAGGCCGTGAAAACGCCGGCGGCGCAGAGCGTCTTCATTGATGACATTGCGGAATATGTCCAGGCGGCGCGGAGCCTGGGTATGCATGGCATTCAGTACCAGAGTCCGGACCAATTGAGACGAGACTTGCGGGCTATCGCCTCTGACCTTGCCATCTAGCCTCTCGCAGCTGCCTCGTCCGAGACGGCCATCCAGCGAATCCCCGAAAATTTTGCTGCACTGCATTACAGGAGCGTAAAGTTTGCCAGGACTAGTACGCCCTCTGTGGAATTTGCGCCCGGCCCCAGCGCTGCGGTAAAGCCTTGCAAGACAATCACTTCTGGACACCGCTCGTAGCGCACAGGCTCTCTGGGCTTTTGGCGTTGCAGATGCACCCTTCACAGCATCTGTCGGAAATTCTCAGGGTAGATCGAACGGGAGTATCGGGTGGAAGCCGCGGAGCGGCCCCCCAGAAGGAGAAAGCGCGGGTATGAGCGAAGACTACAACGTGGAAAACAAGGGCGGTGCTTCCTGGCATCTGCCAGCAATCATCGTTCTGGGTCTGGTAGCGGTGGGTGGATTGGCTTTTGGCTGGAATGCCTCGTCCAAGCTGGACGCGACGCAGCAGCAGGTGGCCGCACAGGTCAACACGCTGAAGCAGGGCGTGGACCAGGACTTGAGCTCGTTGAAGGACCGTCTGGTCCAGGACGAGAAGACCAATACCGACCTGCAGGGTGACCTGAAGGTGGTGACCGACAAGCTCAAGATCACGCAGGGCCAACTGAAGAAGGCGCGCGCGGAAGCGGCCGCCGCCAATCAGGACACCACGCAGAAGCTGACGGCTCTGGATACCAGCGTGAAGTCGGAGCTCGCCACCAAGGCCACGTCCGATGACCTGAAGAACGTGGACACCAAAGTGGGCGGCGTGCGCACCGACCTCGATGCCACCCGCGACGACCTGAAGATGGCTCGCAGTGAAATGGGCACTCTGATCGCGCGTAACCACGACGAAATTGACCAGCTGCGCCGCCTGGGTGAGCGCGACTACATCGAATTCACCATCGCCGGTAAGAACAAGCCCCAGAAGGTAGGCAACCTGACCGTCGAACTGAAGGGCGTGAACGAAAAGAAGGGCCAGTACAGCGTGGCCATGACCGCCGAGGACCGTCGCCTGGAAAAGAAGAACCGCTCCCTGAACGAGCCGATCTTCTTCTACCTGAGCGGCACCAAGATTCCGGAAGAACTTGTGATCAACAAGGTCGGCAAGGACACGATCAGCGGGTACGTGAGCGTGCCCAAGGTCAATGCCCAGCCGGCTACCACTTCCAGTTCGGGCAAGTAAGGGTCATACAACCGATGCGTCCGGCTCTGGGCCGGACGGAAAGGGGCGGGCAGACATTCTGCCCGTCCCTTTTCTTTTTTCTGAAGGATTTGCGTACTCGCGTTTTTGTTGGCCGCTTCGGCGGCGGGAACCCTTGGTGCGGCAAGAGTCAACGACAGGGCGACCGCGCAGGTTGTCGTTCGGATACAATAAGGGTTGAGCGCGAGGATTCTGGATGATTCACCGCCACATCTTTCACAACGACAAGGCCCTGCCCATCGAAAAGGTGCGGCTGTCTCCGGGCCAGGCGGGCTTGATCTGCGGCTGGGGGCTCTTTACGACGCTGCGTATCGTTCGCGGCGAAGCCTTCGCATTTGAGCGTCACTGGCGCCGTCTGGAGAAAGACGCCGGGATCATTCGCCTGCCCATGCCCTATGCGGGCCCGCGGGTGAGGGTAAACCTGCAGGAGATCATCCGGCAGAACCGCGTGGAAGAGGGTTGCGCGAGAATCTATCTGGTCTACAACCAGGCCAGCTTCTGGCGCAGCGACGAGGCGCAACCCGCGGTGGACCTGATCATCTACACGGCGGGACTGCCGGAATATCGCGAACCGGTGCGCCTGACCATACGCGAGCACGGCCGGCACGCGGCATCGCCGCTGGCCGGAGTGAAGACGATCTCCTGGCTCAACAACGTGTGGTCGGTGGCCGAAGCGCAAAAGGAAGGCTTCGACGAAGTGGTCATGCTCAACGAGCGCGGCGAAGTCTCGGAATGCACGGCCGCGAACATTTATGTGGCAAAGGGCGACAACGTGCTTACGCCGCCGCTGAATTCAGGATGCCTGGAAGGCGTAACGCGAGGCATCTTGTTCGAAATCGCGGGCGAAGCCGGTGTCTCCATCAAGGAACAGCCTTTGCGCCTGGAAGATCTCTACGCTGCCGACGAAGTGTTCATCTCTTCCACCAACCGCAACGTGATCGGCGTCGGGGAAATCGCGGGTCACACGTTTTCTGGCGCGCCAGGGCCGGTGACGGACCGGCTCAAGGAAGCCTTCCGAGGCTATCAGCAAGACTACGTCACGCGCCGGCTGGCCTCCGCATCCCGCTAAACGCGAAAACACCGCGGCAAACTTCGCCGCAGTGCCCTCGCTTCCAGGTGAGAAGAACCGCAACCCTAGAACGCAAACTTCAGCGCGAGCTGAATCAGGCGTCCGTCCGAGGCGGTCTGAACCTGCCCGACGTTGGGGCTATTCATATCGTTGACCGGCACGCCGAAATTGGCGTGGTTGAAGATATTGAAGAACTCCGCACGGAACTGCAGCTTCTTGGATTCGGTGAAGCGGAAATCCTTCAACAACGAGAAGTCCCACTGCTGCACGCCGGGCGCGGTCAGGATGTTGCGGCCGGCGTTGCCGAACTGGCCGATCTGCGTGTTGATGTCCAGGCGCTGGAAGGCGTTCGAATTGAACCAGCAGTTGGGGCCGCCGGCCTTGGCGCCGTTGGGGCAAGTGCCGGTGTTCGGATCGCCGACAAGATCTGGCCGGTCGCTTGGAAAGCCAGAAATTTCCGGTGCGCCGCCCTGCGCGGAAACTCCCGCGGAGTCATAGACCGTGAACGGCGTGCCGGTCTGGAAGGTGGTGATGCCATTGGCGTGCCAGCCGCCGAGAATCTTCGCGTACCACTGGCCGGAATGCGCGAAGAAAGGAAGATCCCACTGATAGCTGATGACGAAGCGATGGCGCGCGTCAAAGAGCGAGCGGCCGTGCTCGGCGCTCAGGTCGAAGGGATTTTGCGCCAGGTCGTTTTCGCCGGCGGTGCTCTGGGAGGCGGAGCCGGTGATGTTGAACGATGAAACGTCGTCGAGCGTTTTGGAGAAGGTGTAAGAAGCCAGCATGGAAAAACCCTGGCTAAAGCGCTTGGTCAGGCTGGTCTGCAGCGCGTGATAGGTGGAATTGGCGATGCCCGCAATCTCGCCGACAGAGGAATAGGTGCACGGCGAAGGCTGTGCGACCGTGCAACCCGAGTACAGACGGCGCTGATCGGCGTTCTGCGTGGTGGTCTGTCCGGGGACGAACACGGCCGGGTTGCCTTCGATGAAGCGAGGCAGCTTGGTGCCCTTGGTGCCGATGTAGCCGACCTCAAAGAGCCAGCTGCTGCCGAACGAGCGCTGCACGTTCAGGTTCCAGTCCTGCGCGTAGGGCAGGCTGAGGTTGGGACTCAGGGCGAGCAGGGTCATCGGCGTGGCGAAGCCACCGTTGAAGGGATTCTGCCCGTTGTAGGGGTCGGAAAAATTCGGGATCTGGATTTGCGGCGTCTGCAGATAGGGTGGAGCGCTGATCGGATCCTGCAGCGGGCCGCCCTGGCCCGTGTAGTAGGGGTCGTAGAACAGGCCGTACGCGGCGGAAACCAGCAGATTGCCCTTACCGTCGGGATCCCAGGCCAAGCCCAAGCGCGGAGCGAAAGCTTTTTTATCCGTTTGAATGAGGCCCTTGGGCACGCCTGGGTCGCCGGGGTAGAGCAAGCCTTCCGGGGCGGACGGGAACACCACGGATTGCCGGCCCGGAATCCAGAGGTTCTGGCGATTTTTCATCTCGGTGTAAGGGAACGGCAGTTCGTAGCGCAAGCCGTAGTTCAGGGTGAGGCGCGAAGTGACCTTGTAGGTGTCTTGGGCGTACAGATTCAGATCATGGCCGCGGATATTGCGAGAGAAATCGCCGCCGCCCTGGAGAAAGAAGACCGGCTGGCCAAAGAGAAAGCTGGCAAAGGGATTGTTCACCGGGAAATCCGCAAAGACGAAGAAGCCGTTGGTGGCGATACCTTGCAAGACGTTCAAGCGCTCATAACCGTAGCCGCCGCCGAACTTAAATTCGTGGTGGCCGCGTACCCAGGTGAGGGAGCCGTTGATATCGAGCTTGTTGTCCCAGGAGTTGCGCGGGCCGGTGATGGGGTCGCCCACCGAGGCAAATCCGGCAACCTGGATGAACGGAGGGCCGATGGAAACATCGAGGGTGGGCTGGTACTGGAAGCCCAGGCTCTCGGGCGTGGTGTGGTTGAGGTGCTCGTCGTAGAGAAATTTATTGCGCAGAAAAGAGAGGCGCACCAGGCCCGCCAGCGAACTCGAAAAAGTATGGGTTTCCGTCGCCACAAAATTCTGCGCGCGATGCTCTTCGCCCACCGGAAAGCCGGGGACGTTGGCGCCGGCCGTCGAAAGCGGGTCGGTGACATTGCCCTGGCTGAAGATGTAGCGGAAGTTGAGCACGTCGCGCGGTGTCAGGTAATGGTCCAGCCGAACGCCGAACTGGTCGTTGTCCGTGGACTTGTTGAGCGTGGAAACGAAGGTGTTGTTCCCGGAATTGGGTTGCGGATAGAACGCGAGGATGTTCTGCGAAATGGGGTTGATGAAGGGCAGCTGGTTGAAGGGAAAAGGCTGGCCGCTGAACTCGTTGAAGATCTGGCCGCCCGGGGCCGGAGCGTTGCTGGAGTCGAGGCAGTTTCCACCGGCATCGAAGTGGCCGCCGCCGGGAATCCCGTTGGTGCAAAGTTCGCCGAAGTCGCCGGTGCGCTCATTGAGCGATGGCACCGTGGATTGCCTGGTTTCGCCTTTGCGCTCGCGCAGGCCTTCGTAGTAGAGGAAGAAGAAAGTCTTGTCTTTCTTGACCGGCCCGCCGAAGGTGCCGCCGTACTGGTTGCGCTTCAGCGGTTCGGTTTCCGTAGCGAAAAAGCTCTTGGCGTCAAACTTGTCGTTGCGCACGAATTCCCAAAGCGCGCCGTGGTAGGAATTCGTTCCGCCGCGGGTGACGATGTTGGTGGTCGAACCCGTGCTGTGGCCAAATTCGGCGTTGGCGGTGTGGGTGAGGATGCGGAATTCCGCGATGGCGTCCACCGGCGGTTCCATTACGAACCCGCCGTCCACGTTATTGAAGTTATCCGCGCCGTCGATGAGGAAGTTGTTGGACTCCGGGCGCTGCCCGTTCACCGCGTATGCCTGCCCTTCGCGCAGCGATCCGCCCGCGGCCTGCAGGCCGGGAGTGAGCGGCGCGACACCGGGTTGCAGGGTGCCGAGCTGCGTGAAGTGGCGGCCGTCGAGCGGCAGATCCTGAATTTCGCGGATGCCGACCGTCTTGCCGAGGTTCGTGGAGGTAGTGTCCAGGAGCAGCGGGTCGGCGGTGACTTCGTCGATTTCGCGCGATGCACCCAGCTTCAGGCGGACGTTCAGCGAGAGGGTCTGGTTCACTTCCAAAGTTACGCGGTCCTGCACAAACTTCTGGAAGCCCTGGTGGTCGGTCTCCACGCGGTAGTGCCCTACCGGGAGTTCCACAAAGACGAACTCGCCGAGCGAGCCGGTGCTCGCGGTGCGTGAGAATCCCGTCTCCGCCTGGGTTACGGTGACCGTGGCCGAGCCGACGACCGCGCCGCTCGGATCATAGACCGTTCCGCGAACGACGCCAGTGACTTGCTGAGATCGCGCGCCGCACGCGAAGAGAAAAACGGCGAGGCACACGGCTCCGTACCTGAACAAAACCCTCATCGAACACTCCCCCCCATGAGCGGCCGCACACCAAAAAATTCCGTCGTCGCGCGGGCGCGCCTCTACAATTGCGAATGGCTTAGAAAATAAGTGTTGGGATTATCGAAGGGCCGAGCAGGCTCGACAATAATACAAATGGATTAGAGGAATTCAGGCACTCCAGTCCGCGGCCGGCGCCTCGCCCAGCGTCGCGCGCAGAAGTACCGGAGCGAGGATCGTCGTTACCATCACCAGAATCACGATCGCGGAGAAAAGCCCGTCATCAATCACGCCGATTCCCTTACCGATTCCCGCAAAAATCAGCCCGACTTCGCCCCGCGGCATCATTCCCACTCCCACCGCCCAGCGGTTCATCCGGGGCGGGCAGCCCAAGCCGCTCAGCAGCTTCCCGGCGATTGCAACCAGTGTCAGGACCGCGCCGGAGATAAGGACGTCCCGGCTGCCGAGCGCTTCCAGCTTCACCTGGATTCCCATCCAGACGAAAAACAAGGGCACGACGAGAGACTCGACGGGAGAGAGCAGGTGATGCAACGTTTCGCCTTCGAGTTCAGCGTCGAAAAAGTTGTTCAGAATCATGCCCGCAGCAAAAGCGCCGACAATGGCGGCAAGGCCCGCGAAATTGGCGAGCCAAGCCAGTAAGAAAGCAAAGCCAAGTCCAAAGAGCAATTTAAAATTGCGAAATCCGGCGGCGGAGAGCCTGCGAACCAGCTTGGGGGTGAGCCAGACGCCGGCGCCAAGCGAAATCGCCAGGAACAGGGCGGCAACCAGGGTAATACGCCCGATCTGGAGGGCGCTGATGGTGCCGGTTACGGCAAGTCCGCTGACCACGGCAAGCACGATCAGGCTGAGCACGTCGTCAATCACCGCCGCGCCAAGAATCACGCGAGACTCGTCGCGCCGCTCTTGCCGCAAATCCCGCAAGACCCGGGCTGTGATTCCGACGCTGGTGGCGGTCAGAATTCCTCCGATAAACAAATCGCTGGCGAGCGGCGAAGCCGGATGCATGAGTCTCATCACTCCCATGCCCAAGCCCATCGGAACCACCACGCCGATGATCGCGACGAGAAGCGCGGTCTTTCCGACGCGCCTCATTTCCGCGAGGCTGGTCTCCAATCCAACGAGAAAAAGCAAAATCAATATTGCGATGCGCGAGAGAAAATCGACGAACGAATACACGGCGAGGTAATCCAGGGAGTGGGTGCCGCTTAACGCGGCTGCCACACGCTCCGCGTGCGGCCCGGTCAGTATCTCCCGCGCGGCTTGCGCCGCCGTTGAGGACGACGTCAACGCCCGTTCGGAAACGCGGCGCAGGCTGTCTCCCTCGCGGAGCACGGTCATACCCGCGTTGTGAAAATAGAATCCGAGGTTTCCAGCAATGACGCCGACCAGCAATTCACCCAGAACCGGCGGCTGTTTGAGCCAGTTCATAACGCGACCGCCGACGGCCGCTCCAAGCGTCAGAAAAACCAGAGCCAGCAGAATAGGCACGACGGGATCCGCGTGTCCGCCTGCTGCTCCCCAAAACATGGACGCAAATCCGTGCACGCTTAGTGGCCTTTCTTGGTGGCACACGGAGTCAGCTGGACCCACAAGGCCGGGTTCACGTTGATCCCGTTTACGGAAAGCGCCCAGTGCAAGTGCGGCCCGGTGGAGCGGCCGGTCGAGCCCGCATAGCCCAGGATGTCTCCCTTTTGCACTTTCGCATCCGGCACCGCGACGAGTTTCGACATGTGCAGGTAGGTGGACTCGAGACCTTGGCCGTGATCCACGCCGACGGCATTGCCCAGCACGTTGAACGGCTTGGCAAACCTGACGGTTCCCGCGGCGACCGCGCGAATCGGTTCGCCCTCCGGCGTGCGCTGGTCCACGCCGCCGTGATAGTCGCCGGTGGGTTTGCCGTTGTGCAGGCGCTTGACGCCGAACGGCGAAGTCATGCAACCCGGCACGGGCGCGGCCAGCGGATCCCGCCAAAAGCGGTCGCTTGAGATGTTCTCCTTGAAGGTCTTGAGCAGCGCCATCTCTTCGGGCGTGGAGTGCAGCCCTTCGATTTCCGGGCTGAGCTGGACGTTCTGCGAGGGGAATACGGTCTTCAAAATCGTCACGCGAACGGTCTGTGGGAGGCCGTCGCCGCTGCGGGACAAGTGCAATTCGTAGGTGCCCGGCTTGTCGGTGACGGCGATAGGCAACAAGCCGAATCGTTTCGCGTCGCTCTGGAGGAACAGCTCCGCTTCGCGGCCGTTCAGCGTGGCCCTGGAAAACTCGGGCGGACACGAGACGCGCAGCGTGCCGCCGAGCTTCACGCGCACCGGCGCGACGGTGCACTTCGAGGTCTGTGCAACCGCGGGCAGCGCCATAAGCAGCGGAACAGCTGCGCGCAGGATTACTTTTCCAAGCATCTCGGAGCCTCGCTAGATTGTGCCTTCACTTCATTCTCTCGACCGGACAAACCAAGTGGCAAGTACATAAATCCAGCCTGCATCCTTCCTGGGTCCTTGCGCCTGCGTGCTACAATCGGCGGCTTGGAAGACCCATGGCCGAGACGATAGCTGCCAGCACTGAAGCCGTTTTGGAAGTGATCTCGCCCGACGGCGCGCGACGCTACGCGCGCGTCTCGGCGACGCCTTATCTCATCGGCCGCGGCGCGGAAACCGGCAACCACCTGCAACTCAACGATCGCCGGATTTCCCGGCAGTGCGCGGCCATCGTGGTGGAAGCGAACCGTTTCTATATCGAGGATCGCGGGCAGCGCCGCGGCGTTTTCGTAAACAACGAGAAGGTCGAAAGCCGCGCGCTGGAGCACGGCGACGTGGTCACCTTCGGTCTGGAAGACTCGTACGAAATCATCTTCCGCAACGCGCAGGATGCCGGGCAGGAGTCCATCCCGCAACTCCTCACGCGCATCGAGCACATCACCAGCTCCGAACCCGCTTCGGCGTCGGGCGGTTTGCGCAAGCTGAACATGCTTCTGGAAGCGAGCTCTCTGCTGCATTCGCAACTGCCGCTGGATTCCGTGCTGGGAAAAATGCTGGATCACGCCGTGGCGGTGCTGGATGCCGACCGCGGGCTGCTACTGGAAAATGGCGCGGACGGTACGCTGCGCGTGCGCCTGGCGCGGCGCAGCGGCGGCCTGCGCCTGCCGCCGGAAAGCGTGGCGCCCAGCCAGACCGCGATTCAGCTGGCGCTGAAGCAGCATTCTCCGGTGATCACCGAGGACCTGGCGCAGGCCGAAGGCGATCTGCAATCCGCGCAAAGCATCGTTGCGCAGCGGCTGCGCGCCGTGGTGGTGATTCCGTTGTATTCGATCATGCGCGCCAATTCGCAGGAATCCATGGTCAACCTGCGGCGCGGCGAATTTCTCGGCGTGCTGTATCTCGATTCGCGCCGCCCGGCCGCGTTCTCCAAACTCGACCGGCAGATTCTCGATGCGCTCGCGGCCGACGCCGCCAGTATCCTCGATAACGCCCGCCTCGTGGAGCGCGAGCGCGAACGCCAGCGCATGGAGCAGGAAATCAATATCGCGCGCGACATCCAGCAAGCGCTGCTTCCCCGCAACTTTGGCGGCTTCCCCGACCTTTCGGTCTGCGGCTGCAACTTTCCATGCCTTTCGGTGGGAGGCGACTACTTCGACGTCTTTCCCATCGGCGACGGCCGTACCGCGTTTCTCATTGCCGACGTTTCCGGCAAGGGACTGGGCGCTGCTTTGCTTACGACCATGCTGCAGGGCGCGCTCTCCGGCATGACTCTGGGCACCGATCCGGCGCGCGTATTCAACCACGTCAATCGCTTCCTGTGCGATCACGCCGAAGTCGGCCGGTACGCCACCATGTTTTTCGGGATTTTGGACGTGGATGGCCATCTCGAGTTCATCAACGCCGGACATCCTTCGCCCATCCTGCTGCGGCGCGACAAGGTCGAGGAAGCCTTCACGGAAGGCTCCTACCCGGTCGGTCTGGTGCCGGACGCCGAGTACACGGCCGCCTGCCTGAAGCTGGAGCCGGGGGATACGCTGGTGCTCTTCAGCGACGGCGTGACGGAAGCGATGGACCCGGAAGAGCAGCTGTACGGCGTGCCGCGGCTGTGCGAAACGCTGCAAGGCAAGGGGACGATGCAGCTGGAAGAATTACAAAAGACCGTGCTCGAATCGGTTGAAAACTTCACGCGCGGCGCGCGCCAGGCCGACGACCTTACGCTGCTGCTGGTTCGTTACACGCCAAACGTGGCCGAAATCACCGATACCGCGATCCCGCCGAGGGCCTGAGTATCGGGCCGGTGGCGAGCCTTATTTTGCCGCGTCATTCCTGAAAACACTGCCTCCCTTCATCACGAACTTCACTCTGCCCAGCTCGCTCAAATCCTTCAACGGGTCGCCGCTGACCGCGATGATGTCGGCGTAGGCGCCGGGGGCAAGCACCCCAAGTTCTCCTTGCTCATCGAGCATTTCCGCCGCGCGCGAGGTCGCCGAGCGCAGGGCTTCCATCGGCGACAAGCCGAACTGCGCCAGGTAGGGAAACTCCTGCGCCATCGGTTCGGTCCATTCGATGCCGCCCATGTCTGTGCCGTAAACGATTTTGATTCCGGCCTTCAACGCCTTCTGGACGGAGACTCCATGAACTTCGGCGCGCTTGCGATCGCGCTGGCCTTCCGGCGTGTTCTCCGGGAGCCAGTCGTGGTAGTAGGGCGCGAGCGTCGGACAATACCAGGTTCCCTGCTTCGCCATCTGCGCGATTTGCGAGTCGCTGATTTCAAGTCCGTGCTCGATGGAATCGCAGCCGCCGTCGAGAGCGCGCTGCAGGCCCTGGCCGTTGTAGGCGTGGCAGGCGACTTTCTTGCCCCAGGCGTGGGTTTCGTCCACGATGGCCTTGAGTTCTTCCACGGTGAGTGTGGGCTGCGAAAAAAGGTTCCCGTTCTTGTCCACGCGGGAACGGTGAGTCATGTACACCTTGATCCAGTCCGCGCCGTGATCGAGTTGCTCGCGGGCAGCCTTGCGGGCTTCAATCGGGCCATCAATGATCTGCACGCCTTTCGGCATGACCAGTTCTGGCGCGTAACCCTCCAGGTTGTAGCCCCCGGTCGAAGAGATGCCGCGCGTCGCGGCGAAAATGCGAGGCCCAGGAATGGTGCCTTCGGCGATCGCTTGCTTGATTTCCACATCGCCGTAGCCGGCGCCTTCGGTTTCGAGATCGCGAATGGTGGTGAAGCCCTGCTCCAGGGCGCGACGGCAAGCGAAGGTGGCGCGCGCGGCGCGCAGCGCAATGCCGGCTTTCAAAATGTTGGCGTCGTAGCCGCCTTTAGCCGGATCTTCGCCCCACAGGAAAATATGGGTGTGGGCGTCAATCAGGCCGGGGAGCACCGTGGAGTTGGAAAGATCAATGACCCTGGCTCCGGCGGGAATTGCGGCCGTGGCTTCGGCGATCTTCTCGATGCGCTCGCCGCGGATGAAGATGAGCTGATTTTTCCTGGCGCCTTCGGAATTACCGTCAAGCAGGGCGCCGGCGCGAATGACGGTCAGCGCACCCGATGAATTCGGCGGGGCAGTTTGCGCGGGAGCGAACGAGGCGAGAAGCAGACATGCAAGAAGAGCAGCAAAATGCCTGGACACGGGAACCTCCGGAACGAGCGCGCCAGAATGAATCAGCCGCGGAGGAAACGCAAGACGCTTTGGCCCACTGGCAGGCCCTGCGGAAGTTCAAAGCTGAAAGTCCTGAGCAGGCTCAGGCTTCGACTCGGACGCCCTTCCAGAAAGCGACGCGGCCGGTGATTTCGCTGGCGGCGGGCTTGGGCTCTGGGTAATACCAGGCGGCATTATCGTTGCGCATGCCGTCCACTTCCAGATGGTAATAGTGCGCCGTGCCCTTCCAGGGGCAGATGGAGGTGTGCGCGCTGGACTTGAGAAACTCCTTGCGAACGGCCTCCAATGGAAAATATTGATTCCCTTCCACGACCACGCACTTATCGCTCTCGGCGATTAACTTGCCACCCCAGAATGCCCTTGCCATGACTGCCTGACCTTTCGTGAACCGCGGCTGAAGCCGCTTTTAAGACTGGTACGAGTTTGCTTGTCCTTTGGATGCGGGAGCGGAGAAAAAGTTTCCATATTGCCGCCCGCGCAACCTGAACGGCCGGGCAGTCCAGATACGCGAGAGCTCGCAAGAGGGGGGACGCAACAGGGAGCAACGCAAAAGGGGGCGACGCAAACGGGGCGAATGGGGGGACCTTTGCTACAATTTCGCGCATGGACCTACGGCGAATTGTTTCCCTGATTGTGATCGTTGCGGCGGTTGCGCTCTTCCCTATGCTGGTGAATCTGAATGCCACGGGCGGGGGTTCCAGCACCAGCCTGGCGGCACCGCTTGGCGTGGCACCCGATCTGGACGCGCGGCTGGCAAAATTCAAGTTGTTCGAAATGCCATTGAACCGCGCGGGACTCAGCGAGCGCGAGCTAAAGCTGGTGGAAAAGCTGGTGGACGCGGCGAACCGCATTGAGCAGATTTACTGGCGGCAGAGCGATCCGGAAGGGCTGGCGCTCTATCAGAAGCTGCTGGCGAGCGACAACCCGCTGGACCAGAAGGTCCTGCGCTTCCTGAAATTGAACGGCAGCCGCTACGACCTGGTGGATGAGCTGCACCCGTTTGTCGGCACACAGGCCGCGCCGCCGGGACGCGCGCTCTACCCCCCAGGGCTGACCCAGGCCGAGGTCGAGAAGTACGTCGCAGCGCACCCAGGCGAGCAATCCGCCGTCTACAACGAACAATCGGTGCTGGTGCAGAACGGCGAGAAGCTGGAGGCTATTCCCTATCACGTGAAGTTCGCGGAATTTCTGCAACCGGCGGCGCAAAGCCTGCGCGACGCGGCCGATTTGAGCGACGACGTGGCTTTCGCGAAGTTCCTGCGGATGCGCGCCGATGCGCTCTTGAGCGACGACTACTACCCGAGCGACATCGCATGGCTGGAGCTGAACAATCCCCGGTTTGACCTGATCCTGGCCCCGTATGAAAGCTACATGGACAAGCTGCTGGGCGTGCGTACCTCTTATGGCGGCGCGGTGCTCATCCGCAACGACGAGGAGAGCCAGAAGCTGGCAGTGTTCCAGAAATATGTCCCCGATCTGCAGGAGTCACTGCCGCTGGCCTCGGCCGATCTGCCCTCGAAACGCGGCCACGTAACGCCCATGGAGGTCATGGACGCACCCTTCCGCACCGGCGACCTGCTGCACGGCTACCAGGCGGTTGCCGATAACCTGCCGAACGATCCGCGGGTTCACGAGGCCAAAGGCAGCAAAAAGATTTTTTTCAAGAACTTCATGGATGCGCGGGTGAACGTGGTGATCCTGCCCATCGCGCGGCGGCTGCTGAACGAAGACCAGGTGCCGCGCGCGACGGGTGACGGGTACCTGGCGTCCACCCTGGCCCATGAAATTTCCCACGAACTCGGACCCAACTACGCACGGACCAGGAACGGGAAAAGGGAGATTCGCGAAGCCATTGGAGGCGACTACGCGTCACTGGAGGAAGCGAAAGCCGATGTTGTGGGCATGGTCTGCCTGAAGTGGCTCGCGGATCACGGGGCGATCACCAAAGCGCAGCTGGAAGAGGACTATATCTCCTACGTGGCTGGGAATTTCCGCACCATTCGTTTTGGCGTGGCCGAACCGCACGGGCGCGGCGAGATGATGGAGTTCAATTACCTGCTGGAGCGCGGGGCCGTGACGCGCGACGCGGCCAGCGGGCGTTACACCGTGGTGCTGGAAAAAATGCCTGCCGCTCTGGCCGCCCTCGCGAAGGAGCTTCTGGAGCAGGAGGCCACGGGCGACCGGGCGCGAACCCTGGCGTGGTTCGCGAAGTACGCGGTCCTGCCCGATCACCTGAAAAGAGCCTTCGACGGCCTTTCCGACATTCCGGTGGATATTCAACCCCAGTATTCCTTTGCGGAGGCGATTCGATGAGCGGGCAGAGCTACTCCAATCACACCAAGTGGGTTCCGGCGTTTCACTTTTTCCTGCTTCCGGTGCTGCTCCTGAACCTTGGTCAGAGCATCTACTGGTTGGTTCGCTGGCGGAATTCCGGAGCTCTGGGCCTGCTGCAACTGGTGTTTCATCTTCTGATGGCGCTGGCCTTGATCACCACGGCTTTTCTCGCGCGCACCTTCGCGCTCACCGTGCAAGACCGGGTGATTCGCCTGGAGGAACAACTGCGTTATCAGCGGCTGCTGCCCGCGGATTTGCAGGCGCGTATGGGCGAGTTCACCGTGGCACAGTTCGTTTCCTTGCGATTTGCCAGCGACGCGGAGCTGCCGGGCCTGGCGCGAAAGGTGCTCGACGAGAAGATTCGCGACCGCAAAGCGATCAAGCTGCTGATTCGGGACTGGCGCGCCGACAACCTGCGCGCTTGATTCGTTTTCAGCGCGCGGCCGCCGCGGCAGCGCCCTCGATTTCGGCGATTTCTTGCGGGGTTAGTTGCAGTTCTCCGGCCCGCATGACGCCTTCCGCCTGCTTGGCGTTACGCGCGCCTACAATGGCGCCGGTGACCGCCGGATTCCGCAGCACCCAGGCAATCGCCACTTCGCCGGGGCCGCGGCCATGGCGCGCGCCCACATTCCGCAGGCGCTCCACAAGCTCGATGTTTTTCGAAATACGCGGCTCTCTGAATTCCGGATTGCGGCTGCGAAAATCATCCGGGGGCAGTGCGGCGGCGCGCTCCCGGGTCATGGCGCCGCTGAGCAGGCCGGAGGCCATCGGCGCGTAACTGATGACCCCGATCTTTTGCTGCTGGCAATACGGCAAAACTTCTTCTTCGATTTTGCGGCGAATGATGGAGTAGGGGGGCTGGTTCGAAGTCACCGGGGCAATGGCGGCGGCACGCGCCATCTGCCCGGCGTTAAAGTTGGAGACGCCGATCCAGCGGACTTTGCCTTCCGTCTGCAGTTCGCTCATCGCGGACCAGGCTTCTTCCAATCCAGCGCCGTTATCGCGAGGCGGCCAGTGCATCTGGTAAAGATCGATGGCATCGGTTTGCAGGCGGCGCAAGCTGTCTTCGCATTCCTTGCGGATCCCGGCCTTGGAATGATCGTGATAGACCTTGCGGTTTTCGTCCCAGCGCAGGACGCACTTGGTGAAGATGTAGGGTCGCTGGCCTTTCCATTCCTTCAAAGCGCGGGCGACGACTTCTTCGGAGTGCCCGGTGCCATAAACCGGGGCGGTATCAATCCAGTTGACGCCAAGTTCCAGCGAACGAAGAATCGCGGCAAGCGAGTCGTTGTCATCCTGCTGGCCCCAGGCGAATTCCCAGCCGGAGCCGCCAATGGCCCATGCGCCATAACCGACTGGCGTGATCTGCAGATCGGAATTGCCAAGTTGCCGCGTTTGCATGGGTCTCCTGGTTCGGTGCCGTGGCCCGTTGAAATGCACGTTCAGTTTGCCGCATTGAATGAAACACGCCAACGAAAAGTTGCAGGCGAGGGGAACGTGCTTAGTTGGCGGTGTATCCGGCTTCGAGCACAACCGATTCGCCATCGGGGTTGGTGACAACCACGCGTTGCAGACCGGAAGCGACGGCCGGCGCGGTGAGCTTCAGGGTGTTCATGTCCACAAAGGAGACGTTCGCGGGCTGGCCGCCGATGGTGACGGTCGCGCCGCTCGCGAAACCGCTGCCGCGCAACGTGATGGCCGTACCCCCGGCAGAGGGACCGTTGGCAGGGGAGAGCACGCCGATGCCGAGCGGGACTCTGGCAAGTTGAACGACGGTCAACCCGGATGCGGTCAGCGCAAAAAGCCGCTGGCCGTTTTCGTCGATGGTAAGAAATTTTCCGTGCAGGCCGTCACTATCGGCACGGAGCGCGGCGAATGGCTCGGGCAGGAAAACGCGCAGACGGAGCCGGCCAGAATGCGCGTCGAAAATATCCACCCCACCCTGCAATCCGGTGAACGGCGGCGAGGCGGGCGCCGGCCCGCTGAGGAAAGGCACGTAAACCAAAGCGCCGCTCGGATGAAGGGCAATCCCCGGCACAACCGTCCCCGCGGGGATGCCCTCCCTTTCCGAGATTACGGTGACCGACCGCAATGCCAGTGAAGTGTCGCGAATTTCGATGCGCCCCGATGCTTGCGTGGCGAAAAAAGTGCCGTCCGCCGCGGTGGCGAGATCCGCGGCGGAAATATTGGTTGCCGCCGTAGCGAATTGCTGGGGCGCGGACGCAGCCCACCCAGCCATGGGCTGGCCGGGAGCAGCCGCGAAGGCAAAGAAAACCGAGTTGCCGTCGGCGCTGGAATCAACGAGAGGCGCACTGGTCAGCGTGGAGACTTGCGGCTGCGGCGCTGGCGCCGTGGTGACCGGCGACGCGGAAAGATTCATCTGTTGCAGGCACGTGGAGCATCCGGAGGTGCTGCCGCCGTAACTCGCCATGCCGACGAAGATGGTATTGGCGGAGGTCGCGGCGATGCGCACCGGACCCGAATTTGGATCACCCTGGATGCCGCCGACCGACACCACGGTGCCGGCGGCAGTGTCCGGGTTGAGCAGATAGACGCTCTGCGCTCCGAAGTCCGCGAGAGCGACCTGCGGAGTCTGCGGAATGAGGATGGCCTGGCGCAGCAGCGCGTTGGGCGGCGACCCGCCGGGAGGGGTGAGCGGCGCTCGGTACACGCCCGAGGCGAGATCCAGCACATCCAGGTGATCCGTCCCGGTAAGATAGACCACTTGACGCGAGGCGTCGTACAGCAAGAATTTGTAGAAACCGGGCTTTGCGAAGACCTGCTGCGACTGCGTGAACTGGAATCCCAGCCTTGCCAGCGCCGAGCCTGCCGGCGCGCTAACCGATAAATCCGACTTTCCGGCGGCCGCGGCCGGTGTGGTAACGGTGAGGCGCTGCAGCGGAAATGGATACGCTGCATCCAGGCCGAGCGAAGCGGCGACTGCCGCAACGTCTTCCAGTTTCTGCACGGTGGCCGCAGCGGAACCGAACTTTACCGCGACTTTCCCGGGGTCCTCGCCAAAACCGTAGCCATAGATGGCGACGCTCTCGCCGCCATTGCTGTTTCCGGCATTGGGCAGCACGTTCAGGATTTGCGGGCCATACGCAAAAGCATCCGGCGCAAGAACCACTCCGCCATTCGAAAAATACGCGGAGAGGTTGACCGCGCCGGCGGCGGCACTCGCTGGAGACCTGGTCAGGATCTGCGTCGCATTGCTGGAGGAGACGAGAGAGTTTTGCGACCCGAAATGGATGGCTGGGTTCGCTGTGAAATTCTGCCCGGTGAGCGTAACGCTGGTGCCGCCTGCGCTCGGTCCTGCGTTCGGGGCAGCCGCGGGATTGGCGGCCAGTGCCGGAAGCAGAGTGCCGCCCTGCGGTGCGGCGAATTGCGACGCATCGAGGAGGCTGACCCCGCGGTTGGCGCACCCAAACACCATGCCGGTCTCGTCCGTCTCTTCAATCTCGCTGCCCAGCGACTGGATGGCTGGGTCTGCAGACCAGCCGACGGCGCTCAAATCCGCCGCCGACAGCAGTGAGAGCAACGGCAGGTCGTTGCTGTTCTCCGCCACGAAGAGATTCTTGCCATCGCTGGAAAAGACAACGCCTCGGGCATTCGAAGTGGGGCGGCTGGCGACAACGCCAAGCGCCGAATCGAGCAGCAGCACTTGCTCGCCGCCGGAAGCAGCTTGAATCACGGCAAACTGCGTACCACCCGGGCTCGCGGCCGCGTAAAGAATCGTTCCGGATGCAATGACTTGCGGGCCGGCCGCCACCGCGGCATTGCCGTCGAGCAGAAGGACGGTGCCCGTAGCGTCATTCGACGCCACAAGTGCCCTGTTGCGATCCGCGGAGCGAGCGATTACACCGACTCCGTGCTGGAATACCTGTGGCGCCAACGGCGTCAGGTCGGTGAGCGTGTTCGAATTGGGGTCATACGACGCGAGCAACGCTTCGCTGCCCCCGCCCTCGCGGAGCCGCACAAGAAGCTTCCCGCCGCGCAAGCTAACGAGTTCTTCCGGACGGTCGAATACGGTGTTGGGAATCGGGGTCAGACCGGCAAGCTGGCCGGCCGAGGCGACCTGCAGCGTCGCGGTGCTGATGGCGGCAAGCTGTTCGGAGGCGGTGCCGACCCAAACGAGCTGACCGTCGGCGGAAAGATCCGCGCTCGAGGCTCCCGGGATGCTGACTTGCGTCACCTGCGAGCCGTCCGTAGACGACAGAACCTCGACGCGATTCATGGCTCGGTTGGCAACGAAGATGTGCTTGTTTGCGGCGTCGTAGGCGATATGGCGGTGATGCGGCTCTGCAGCGGGATCGTCCAGCGCCGCAACCGCGTCGGTCCGGGTGAACGCTGTCCGCGGGACGGCAGCGGGCTGCACCGCGCTGACCGTCAGCGCCAAAGAGGTTGAGTGCGTCAGCCCTGCGCCGGTGGCCGTCACCGAAACGGTGACGCTTCCAGTAGCGGCGGAGTTGGATGCACCGAGTAGCAGCGTGACGCTGTTCCCGGCCGCAACGCTGAACGTTGCCCCGGGGTTTGCCGTGACCCCAGATGGCAAGCCGCTCAGCGCAATCTGCACAGCGCTATTGAAGCCGTGGATCGCTTGCACGCTGATCTGAATGCCCGTACTCGTGGTGCCTTGCGGAATGGAGACAGAGGAGGGGCTTACAGTGATGGAAAAGTCGGGAATCGGCGGCGGAGCTTGTTGCCGCTCCGGACTACCGCCTCCGCCGCAGCCCGAAAAGAGAAGGCTGGCCGCGACCAAGGCCCACAAAAACACGGGTCGAGCTGTGCCTTCGGGCATTCCTTACGCGCAAGTGTCGGCCACACTTGCTCCAAGTACGCAAACCGGCCGCGCCGGGGACCCCAGATTCGCCCGGGCCGGAGAGCGCCGCGAAACTGCGCTGGGGAGAATATCTGAAAAGAATGAATTGTCAAGCTAGATAATATTAGACCTGGATTTTTGCAGTTGAGGAAAAACCGAGCGGCAAAAACAAAGCGGCGCGAACCGTTTGGTCCGCGCCGCAGAAAGCAGTGGATAGATCGGGCTTAGATGCTCTTGGGGCCCGCGGTCGCCGGCGCCGGCGAGCTGGCCTTGGAGAAAGCGCTCCCGGACGATTCCTTTTCCGCGCTCTTATCGATTTCGATGGAGCCCTTGAAGTAGGCGCCGTCTTCGATCATGATGCGCGCGGTCGTGAGATCGCCGTTCACCGAGCCGTCCTTCTTGATCTCGATACGATCCTTGGCGCGGAGATTGCCTTTCACGCTGCCGTACACGACGACTTCGCGGGCAATGATGTCGGCGGTCAGCTTGGCGGTGGCCCCCACGGTGAGCTTGCGCTCATCGAGCTGGATCAGCCCTTCGACCGAGCCGTCAATCAGCAAGTCTTCGCTGCCGCTGATTTCTCCCTTAACGTGCAGGCTAGCGCCGAGCCGCGCGGTTGCGCGATCGCCGGTAGCACCCAATGGACTAGTACTCATCGCGGTTGTTCCCTCCCAAGTCGCCGGAGCTGGCTTCGGCGCCTGATTGTTCGAAAGAATTTTCGGCTCCGGTTGCGCTGCTTGCGGCGTATCCGGCTTTTTAGCGTTCCCCCACATGGAACCCTCCCAAGGCTCAGGGACGACTACCCCTCGTGAATTCCAGCCGGGGTGATTAGAAACTCTAGACCTGCGGGAAGAACACCGCAAACAAGCTATCAGGCAAACGTGCGTGAAAGTAACTACCCTTGCGTACAGTGACAGTACTGGCCGGGCCCTGGACCGGGCTGTGGAAAACGACGCCGGGCCGTCAGGCGGTCGGTTTGTCGGGAACAGGCTGCGACGCCAGGAAGTCCGCGACGAAGCGCGGGGCATACGAATCGAGCAGCGCCTCCACGCGCTGGGCGCTCGGCGACTTCACGATCAGCCCCGCATGGTGATACTTCTTGATGCGGTAGACGATTTCCGGGTCGGAATAGGCCGAAGTGTCCGGCTCGTCCTGTTTGGCAAGCGATAGAATGACCCCTGCATAGTCTTTGCGCACGGTGGGAAGGGTGTAGGGCTGCTTCCCTGCGCCCACTTCCAGCCTGGCCCACTCGCGCCAAAGGTTGACGCCGCTGGCGTTCTCGACGACGTCGGCGATGTACGCGCCGCCGACCCGCGCGGCGATCTCAATGAAATAAAACTTGCCGCCTGCGTGCGCCTTCAGGAACTCGGCATGGGTCACGCCGCGCACCAAACCGAGCGCGGTGATCAGTTGGCGATTGATTTCGAACAACGCGTTGGCGTCGTCCGAATCGCGCTGCAGCGTGCGGGTGGTGAATACGCCGCCAGCGTGCGAGACGTCGAGGGGCGGCGTGCCATAAGCGTGCGCGTCGGCGAACAGCACCTCCCGCTCGCTGACCACGCTATCCACGTGAAACACCCGGCCCGGCACGAACGCCTCCAGCAAGAACTGGGACTGCTCGTCCGCAAGCTGGTCCAGCCAGGGCCACAGCTCGTCCGGCCGCTGAATCTTCTTCATGCCGATACCGGAAGCTTGCGAGCGCGGCTTGAGCAGCCAGGGGCCAGGAACGCGGTCCATAAAGGCGCGCAACTCATCGTGATTGAGGACGTGTACGAACTCCGGCACCAGAATGCCGGACTCCCTGGCCTTGGCGCGCATGGCGAGTTTGTCGCGAAAGTAGCGAACGGTGGTCAGCCCCATGCCGGGAATGCGCAGGTGCTCGCGCAGGGCGGAGACATTCTCCATGTCGAATTCGTCCAGGGCCACGATGCGGTCGATCTTGCGGCTCCGTGCCGCGTAACTCACAGCATTGATCAACTGCGGCAACGGCAGCTCTTCCGGCATGAAAAACATTTCGTCGATGCTTTCGCGCGGCCAGTCGGCATTGCGCAGCTTTTCGACCGTCAGCAGGTACACCCGGCAGCCCATCGCCTTGCAGGTGCGCAAAAACTCCTGCCCTTTTTCGTAGCTGCTGACACACAGGATGGTAAGTTGCTGCTCCGGCACGCGGCGTCCTCCGGACTGCCGTAAGGTCGCGCAGTATAGCGCGGGTTCAGGTCACCGGGTACAAAAACCGCAGGAAAGGCGCAACGCGACGCGCCCAGGCGGCTTCATTGTGCTCGCCGCCTTCGATGCGTTCGTAGTGCAGATCGCGGCCGTATTGCCAGCCGCGGTGCAGCAAGACGTCGCGGTAGCGTTCGACGTCGTCCACGATTCTTGGGCCTTCGCGGGTGCCAATATCCAGCCAGATTCTGGGCCGCGAGTGCACCGGCATGCTTTCCGCGAACTGGTGGATGACGCGCTGGTTCCACCAGACCGAAGGCGACAGTGCCGCGATTTTTCCAAAGACGTCCGAGCGCAGCAGGCCCAGGTACAGCGAGACCAGCCCGCCCAGGGAAGACCCGCCAATGCCGGTGTGCGCGTGGCCGCCCTGCGCGCGATATTCGCCGTGCACGAACGGCATGACCTCTTCGAGAAGGAATTTGCCGTAACGGTCGGCGCGCCCTCCGCCAAGCTTGGGCACTCTGGTGGGTGTGTATTCGCGGATGCGCGATTTTCCGGTGTTGTAGATGCCGACGATAATCAGCGGCTCCACGCGACCGGCGTGTATCTCAGCGTCGGCGCTCTGGGCAACGTGCCAATCCTGGCCCTGAATGAAAGAGGTCGAGCCATCGAACAGGTTCTGGCCATCATGCAGGTAGAGCACCGGGAAGAAGCGCTGCGGCTGCTCGTGATAGCCGGGCGGCAGGTACACGATCAGGCTGCGCTGGTTGCGGAGAAAGCGGGAACGGAAATGGTCGTGTCTGCGAAGTTGGCCGTCACTCACGGTGCGATCGTCACGAGCAAATCTTTCGCTTCCACGCTCTGGCCAGGGGCAACGAGCAGCCTGGTGATCCGGCCGGCGATGGGCGCATAGATGTTGGATTGCATTTTCATGGCTTCCAGGGTCATTAGTTTAGCACCGCGCTCGACCGTCTGATTGGCTTGCACCGCGATACCGCTGATGACGCCGGCGGTGGGAGCGCCGACCTGCCCGGCATCGCCCGGGTCGGCCTTGGGGTGAGCGCGCTCCTGCACCCGCAGCGATCTGTCGCGAACATTCACCTCGCGCGGCTGCCCGTTCAGGTCGAAGAAAAGGGTGCGCGTGCCGTCCGGGTGCGGCTCGCTGGCGGTCATGAACTTGATGATGAGCGTTTTGCCGGCTTCGATTTCGACGGTAATCTCTTCGCCGGACTTCAGCCCATAGAAAAATGCCGGGGTCGGCAGCACACTGACGTCCGAATGCATCTGCCGGAACTTCTCGAACTTCAGGAACACTTCCGGATACAGCAGGTAGCTGAGCAAATCCTCGTTTGAAACCGGGTGACCGGCCTTTTTCTCCAGCGTTTCCTTTTCCGAGGCAAAATCGGCTGCGGGCATGCTGGCGCTGGGCCGGCCTTGCAGCGGCGAGGCTCCTCGCAGCAGGATCTTTTGCACTTTCTTCGGCCAGCCGTCGGGCGGAACGCCCAGGACGCCGGAGAACATTTCCACCACCGAGTTCGGGAAGGCGACGTCGTGCGTGTCGTCGAGCTTCAGCACATCGGCCGGGGTCATCTCCTTGGCCATCAGGAACAGCGTCATGTCGCCAACGACTTTGCTGGAGGGCGTGACCTTCACGATGTCCCCGAAAAGCTGGTTTACTTCGGCGTACATGCGCTCCACTTCGCGCCAGCGATGGCCGAGCCCCATGGCCACGGCCTGTTCGCGCAGGTTGGTGTACTGCCCGCCGGGAATTTCGTGTTCGTACAGCCGCGCGTTGCCCGCCTTGGGTCCGGAGTCGAACGGCAGATAGTAGGTGCGGACCGTTTCCCAGTAGTCCGAGCAATCGTTCAGCGCGGCGAGATCGAGCCCGGTGTCGCGCGGCGTGTTGCGCAGCGCGGCGACGATCGCGTTCAGATTGGGCTGGCTGGTGCCGCCACTCATCGCCGCGACCGCGCCATCGGCGATATCCACGCCCGCTTCGCACGCTTTCAGCACCGATGAAGCATTGATGCCGCTCGAATCGTGGGTGTGAAAATGGATCGGCAGATCGATCTCCTCCTTCAACCTTTTCACCAGCTCATAGGCGGCATAGGGCTTGCACAGGCCGGCCATGTCCTTGATGCACAGAAAATGCGCCCCGAGTTTCTCCAGTTGCTTGGCCAGGCCGACATAGTATTTCAGCGAATACTTGGGCCGGGTCTTGTCCAGAATGTCGCCCGTGTAGCAGATTGCGGCCTCGCACACGCCGCCCGCTTCCAGCACCGCGTCCAGCGAAACCCGCATGTTGTCGATCGAATTCAGCGAATCGAACACCCGAAAAATATCCATGCCCTCGGCGTGCGCTTCGCGCACAAACTCGCGAATCACGTTGTCCGGGTACGACGCATAGCCGACCGCGTTGGCTCCGCGCAGCAGCATCTGAAAACAGAGATTCGGCACCGCCGCGCGCAATTGCCGCAGGCGCTGCCAGGGGTCCTCGTGCAGAAAGCGCAACGCGGTGTCGAACGTCGCCCCGCCCCACATCTCCAGGCTGAAGAGGTTGTGCAGGCGCTCGGCCACCGCAGGGGCCGTGACCAGCAGATCATAGGTGCGGACGCGCGTGGCCATGAGGGACTGGTGCGCATCGCGAAACGTGGTATCGGTGATGAGCAGGCGCTTCTCTTTCTTCGCCCACTCCGCGAATTTCCTGGGCCCGAGCTTTTTCAGCAATTGCCGCGTGCCCGCCTTCGGAGTTTCGCCGGAAGCCGCGGGAATCGCGGCCGGCTCGAGCACCGCCGGCACGGCCTTGCCCTTCACCTCGGCATTGCCGTTCAAGATCACGTCGCCCAGATACGTAAGCAGCTTGGTGGCGCGATCGCCGCGCTTCGGGAAGCGGAACAGTTCGGGATAGTTCTCCAGAAAACCGGTGGTAACTTCGCCGCTGCGAAACCTGGGGTGATTCACCACGTTCTCGACGAACGGAATATTCGTTTTCACGCCGCGGATGCGAAACTCGCGCAGCGCGCGATCCATGCGCTGGCAGGCCTCGGGGAGATCGGTGCCCCAGGCCGTCACCTTCACCAGAAGCGAATCGTAGTACGGCGCCAGCGAGGCGCCCGCATACGCCGTGCCGCCATCGAGACGAATGCCGAAGCCGGCCGGCGAGCGGTACGTTGAAATCTTTCCGTAATCGGGCGCAAAGTTTTTCTCGGGATCTTCCGTGGTCACGCGGCACTGCAAGGCCGAACCGTACAGAGGCACGCTTTCCTGGCGCGGCAGCCGCATCACGCCGTCGTGGAGCGAGTGGCCCTGGGCCACCAGAATCTGAGCGCGCACCAGGTCAATGCCGGTCACCATCTCGGTGACCGTGTGCTCCACCTGAATTCGCGGATTCACTTCGATGAAATACCACTTCTGCGAATCGACGTCGTACAGGAACTCGACCGTGCCGGCATTGCGATACTTGGCCTTGCGCGCCAGTTGGGCTGCGGCGTCGCACAGTTCGTTGCGCACGCTTGCCGGCAAGTTCGCGGCGGGCGCCACTTCCACCACTTTTTGATGGCGGCGCTGCACCGAGCAGTCGCGCTCGTACAAATGCAGCAGGTTGCCGTGCGTATCGGCCAGAATCTGCACTTCCAGGTGCCGCGCCCGAGCAAGGTACTTTTCCAGAAAGACCGAAGCGTCGCCAAAGGCCGAACGCGCCTCACCCCGCGCTTCCTCCAGCCGCGACTCCAGCTCCGATTCGTCGCGCACCACACGCATGCCGCGCCCGCCGCCGCCCATCGCGGCCTTCACCATTACCGGGTAACCAATCTCCGCCGCGATCTTCTTGGCCTCCGCGGGAGATTTCACCGGTTTTTCGGTGCCAGGCAAGACCGGCACGCCCGCGGAGATCGCCAGGCCGCGCGCCGCGGTCTTGTCGCCCAACAGTTCCAGGAGTTCCGGAGTGGGTCCGACAAAGGTGATGCCCGCTTTCGCGCAAGCCCGCGCCAGCGCCGGATTCTCCGAAAGAAAGCCGTATCCGGGGTGAATCGCGTCCACGCCTTTGGCCTTCGCGACGCCCACGATTCCCGCAATATCCAGATACGCCTCGACCGGGCCTTTGCCCGCGCCCACCAGATAGGCTTCGTCGGCCTTGAAGCGGTGCAACGCCAGCCGGTCCTCTTTGGAGTACACGGCCACGGTGCGCAGGTCGAGCTCGTTGGCCGCGCGGAAAATGCGGATGGCAATCTCGCTGCGGTTCGCCGCCAGCAGCTTGCGAATTGGCTTCTGTTTGGACATGCCTGGTCCCGCGCCCCCGGCGCAGCCGTTCATTCTTTCACGGCAGTTGCGCGAGACTACAGCAGTTTTTTCAATCGGACAAAATCACGGTTTCGATGCAATGCTGGCCCCGCGGCGCTAGGGACGAACCGCGACTGGCTGGTGGCCATCCTCAACCGTGGCCGCTCTCAGTTCGCGCAACTCTGTCTGGATCTTCGCCCAGCCCTTCTTGTCTTTGCGCATGCTGAAAGGAGTGTCTGGGTCGCTGAAGAACGTCAGCAACTCCTGGCGAATCTCCGGCGGCGTGTCCCTGAACCGCACGTTCGCCAGTTCGTCCAGCAGCTTGGCGTGGGTGGTGTCGCTCAACTTGTACTTCCCCGGCGCGGTGACTTCCCCGAGGTCGAAGTTGTCGTTGCGCAAAGCGGGCTTGCGCGTGGCGCGTTCTTCCTTCAGGAGCGCCCGGTATTGATCCAGAGTTTCGTTGAAACTGGCCTCGAACATGCGCTCGGTCTCGGGCGTCGGGGTCTTGAACTGCAGGACCTTCAGCGGGCCAAACTTTGGCAGCAGCCTGTAGAGCAGAGCAAGTACTTTGTCGCTGAAATTCGGTTTGTTGTAGTCCTTGCCCCACTCTTTCTCGTACGCCGACCGCTTCAGGTTGAACAGGAATTTGCGCTTGGTCATGCCCGGCAGGTCGGTCTGGATCTCGTCTTTCTTCAGGTGCCAGGCGATGCGCGTGGCCTTCGGGAGCAGCTTGCTGACCGCGTGCCGGTAGGAATTCAGGGCGCGGTCTTCGTCAATCAACACCTTGCTCAAGTCCAGTCCGTAGGTTTCTTGGAAGGCCTGGTTCAAGACCCGCGGCGCAACCTCAAAGCCGATGAAGTCGTGATAGCTCTCCGGGGCGTACCGCTCTTTGGCGATTTCCAGCACGTCGAAGCCGAACTCGGTCTTTACGTGCGCCAGCTTGTCGTCCTCGTAGGAAACCGAGTCGCCGTATTTCTTGTGCAATTCAGGATAGAGAATCGGCACGGCGCGGTTGGTGCCGAGGCGGTGGCCGTTGTTGTCGGCGGCGTAATGCGCGAGCGCCCCAAGCGCGAAGGCGTACTCGTAGACATTCTGCGCGTCGCGCAGCATCGCCAGCACAAAGTCGCCGCTGCGTACGTAGTGCGTCAGATCGCTAAAAAATGGTTTGCCGTACGGGTAGTATCCGAGGTCCTGGATGATGGCGCCGCCGTAGGCATACGCCTGGCAACGATCCAGCTCGTCCTCGCTCGCTTCCGGAAAGCGCTGGCGCAACGCTGGTTTGATATCCGCTTCCCACGCCGCGTCAATGATCGCTTCATGTGACATCACGGAATACGCTTGCGCCCGCTCGGGCCACACCGGCGCCAGCCAGAAAAGCGCCAGAGTTGTCGTCAGCGCGCGGCGCAGCCAGCAGCTCCGCAAATCATCCTCCAGGTCGTCCGAGACTCCATCTTACAGACGTGCCGGACCGGGATTCAGGCACACCTCGCCACTCTATCGTATCGGTGAACGGAGAATCCTGAGATGAGGAGAAGACCTTAGGCTGAAGTTGGTTAGTATTTGCGCAGCACGCCGATCACCCGGCCCTGGATGCGCACATCGCTCGCGGCTTCGATGATCGGACCCATTTCGGAGTTCGCCGGCTGCAAGCGAATCTTGCCCGCGCCTTCGCGGTAGAAACGCTTCAATGTGGCCTCTTCTCCGCGCACCAGCGCCACCACGATATCCCCGGCGTTGGCCACCTGCGTCTGCTCGCACACCACAAAATCGCCGTCCATGATGTGGTCCTCGATCATCGAGCTGCCTTTCACCTGCAGCACAAACGAAGCGCCGCCGCGCGCAAAGTCGCCCAGCGAAATCGTTTCCCGCTCTTCCACCGCTTCGAGCGGCCGGCCCGCGGCGATCCGTCCCACCAGCGGCAATTCCTGCACCTTGCGTTCGATCACCTGTTCCTTCACCGGCTTGGGCAGCTGCAGAATTTCGATTGACCGGCTCTGGTTGTAGCCGCGCCGAATGAAGCCTTTCTTCTCCAGCGTGGTGATGTGCTTGTGCACCGTCGCCAGCGAGGTCAGCTTCATGCCCTTGCCGATTTCTTCGAAGCTCGGCGCGTAGCCGTGCTTGGTTTCGAACGAAACCAGGTAATCCAGCACTTCCTTTTGTCGTTTCGTCAGGGCCATTGCTTCCTCCTCGCGCACCGCGTCCACCAGCGACTTCGTCGCCCACTCGAATCACGTTCCGCTTTACTAGACGGCGGCCTCCTCGCTCGCTACCAGGCCGCACATCGTTTTCCACAGCGAGTCTAGGCGAAGGGAAAGCGAAGTGTCAAGCCTTCTTCTCGCGCAATTTCCTTCCGCCGTCTTTTTCTTGCTGCTATAACCCTCCCATGTCCCCGGACCCCGCTCGCCCCTCCGCTTCGCCAGGAATCATCGCCGCGGCCGCCGTTGCCATCCTTGCCGGCATCTTTGGCACGCTCAGCAACGCCTTCGCCCTCGCGATGTTCGCCTTGAACCGCATCTCACCTTCACCGCTCAACCCGGCGATGCGCCCGCTGATCTACGGCATCTTCATCTTTTTTGTGTTGTGTTCGCTCTTCGTGGTGCTGATCGGCGTGCAGCTCATCCGCCTGCGCAATTGGGCCCGCATCTCCATTCTCTTCGTGGCGGGATGCCTCCTGCTCTTTGGTATCGTCGGCCTGATCGTCATCTTCGCGGTGGTGTACCTGCAGCCGCCCGACCCGCTGGTTTCGAAGCCCATGTTGGCGAGCGTCCTCGGCGTCACGTATGGGATACCGATCGTTGTCTCCATCTGGTGGTTCATCTATTTCACGCGGCGTTCGGTGGTCGCGCAGTTTCACGGCAGCGCGCCGCCGCACGCTTCCTCCGCACCTTCGTGGCTGAACGATCCGCGCTGCCCCTTCCCGGTCCGTGTTGTGGGCTGGTATCTCGCGTCATTCGTCTTTGTGTTGCCCGTGTTGCCGTTCGTGAAGGATCGTTTCCCCATACTCTTTTTCAATCATCTGTTTCACGGCGTTGCCGGCCTCGGCATTTTCGCTTTGGACCTGGCGATGTTGGTGGCCGCAGGTGTGGGGCTGCTTCTGATCAGGCCGTGGGGTTATTGGCTCGGCCTCGCCAGCCAGGCCTTACTGTGCGTAAACGGCGTCGCAGCCGCCTTCAGCCCGCGCACCACAGAGGTCATGCAGCAGGCCATGCAGGAGATGCACGTGCCGGATGCCGGCATCGCCAGTCAGTTCTTGCCCTACATGCGCTACTTCAATCTCCTCGGCCTTCTGCTCCCGCTGGCGATCATCGTCACCTTGCTCGTCTGCCGCCGCGCGTACTTCGCCGCCGCACAGCTCCCGCAAACGCCCGCGCACTCCGCCTAACTCTCGCGCTTTGCTGTGCTATCATTTTTGTCCAGGCTCCTGGCGGTTCGCCTCAGCTTCCAACCTGCTCGCTGTACCGCCCGAGACATCAGCCCGTTTCGCTTCCGGGCGCCTCGCGTGAGCCCGCTTGCTGCCGACAGGTCTGCCTGCCGAAAGCTGGCCTGCTTCCCCAGGGGGAGTTCTTGGGAAGCTCACAATTTTTGTCTTTCGAGGGAGCTGCGCCACAGCATGGCTACGACCACGGATATTCCGCTGCCTAAGTCCAAGCGCGAGACCATTGATCGCGCGGTCATTCGCTTCGCCGGAGACTCCGGCGACGGCATGCAGGTCACCGGCAGCCAGTTCACGAACACCGTGGCCCTCTACGGCAACGACATCGCAACCTTCCCTGACTTCCCCGCCGAAATCCGCGCGCCTGCGGGCACCCTGCCCGGCGTCAGCGGCTACCAGCTGCACTTTTCCTCGAACGAGATCTATACGCCCGGCGATTCCGTGGACGTGCTGATCGTCATGAACCCCGCGGCGCTCAAGATGAATCTGGCCGACCTCAAGGCCAATGGAATCCTGATCGTCAATTCCGATGCCTTTGCCGAAACCGATTTACGCAAGGCGCAACTCAGCTCCAACCCGCTGGAAGATCATTCGCTCGATAAGTACCGCCTGTTCCCGGTCGAACTCGAACGCCTGACCAAAGCGGCCCTCGAACACTTGGGGCTGGACGCCAAGTCCATCAGCCGCTGCAAGAACTTTTTCGCTCTGGGCATGTGCTATTGGCTTTACAACCGCTCGATGGAGTCCACCGGCCGCTGGATCGAGGAGAAGTTTTCCAAGAAGCCGTTACTGGTCGAGGCCAACAAGCTGGCAATGAAGGCTGGCTACGCCTACTGTGAAGCCACTGAAGCGTTTCAGATCAGCTACGAAATTCCTCCGGCCAAGCTGGAGCCAGGGCTGTACCGAAATATCAGCGGCAACCAGGCGCTGGCGCTCGGCTTCGTCGCCGCTTCGCAAAAGTCCGGCCTGAAACTGTTTTTGGGCAGCTACCCAATCACCCCGGCTTCGGACATTCTGCACGAGCTTTCGCAATACAAAGACTTCGGTGTGGTCACGTTCCAGGCGGAAGACGAGATCGCGGCCATCACCTCGGCGATCGGCGCTTCGTATGCCGGAGCGCTGGCGCTCACTACCACCTCCGGACCCGGCATGGCCCTTAAGACCGAAGCCATGGGCCTGGCGGTTGCGGTCGAAATTCCGCTGGTGATTTGCGATATCCAGCGCGGCGGACCTTCCACCGGTTTGCCAACCAAGACCGAACAGGCGGATCTGCTGCAGGCGCTCTTCGGCCGCAACTCCGAGGCGCCCATCCCGGTCATCGCGCCGGCCACGCCGAGCGATTGCTTCTGGGCCGCCGTGGAGGCCTCGCGCATCGCCACCAAGTACATGGTGCCGGTCATCATCCTTTCCGACGGCTACCTGGCCAACGGCGCCGAGCCCTGGCGCATTCCTGAGGTCGCCGACATACCCGACTTCAAGGTCAAGTTTGTGACCGATCCGACCGACTTCAAGCCGTACCGCCGCGATCCGCAGACCCTGGCGCGCCCCTGGGCCGTTCCCGGCACGCCCGGCCTCGAACACCGCGTCGGCGGACTGGAAAAGCAGGACGTCACCGGCAACATCAACTACGAACCGCTCAACCACGAAAAGATGGTGCGCATACGCGCCGCCAAGGTGGAAGCGGTCGCGCAGGACATTCCGGATATCGTGCCGGCCGGCGATCCGGACGGTGAACTGCTCATCGTTGCCTGGGGCTCGACGCACGGCTCCATCACCGCGGCCGTCAAAGCGCAGCGCGAGCTTGGACACCGCATCGGCCACGTGCATTTGCGCCACCTGAACCCCCTGCCGCGCAATCTCGGCGAGGTGCTCAAGCGCTACAAAAAGATCCTGGTGCCCGAACTCAACATGGGTCAGTTGCTCTGGCTCCTGCGCGCCAAGTTCCTGGTGAATGCCATCGGCTTGAACAAGATTCAGGGTCGTCCCTTCAAGCAGTCCGAACTCGAACAGAAGATCGCCGAGCTCGTCGGCTAACGAAAAGGATTCTGGAGACGTACATGACAACGGCAACTTTGCCCGTCCTGACCAAGAAAGATTTTCAAACCGACCAGGAAGTCCGCTGGTGCCCGGGCTGCGGTGATTACGCCATTCTCTCCGCGGTACAGTCGGTCTTTCCGGAGCTGGGCATCAAGCGGGAGAATTTCGTCGTGGTTTCCGGCATCGGCTGCTCTTCGCGCTTCCCCTACTACATGAATACGTTCGGCTTTCACACCATTCATGGCCGCGCGCCCGCCGTAGCCACCGGCCTCAAGACCATCCGCCCCGACCTGGAAGTCTGGGTCGCCACCGGCGATGGCGACGCTCTTTCCATCGGCGGCAATCACACCATTCACATGCTGCGCCGCAACGTGGGGCTGAAAGTCCTGCTCTTCAACAACCGCATCTACGGCTTGACCAAAGGGCAGTACTCGCCGACATCCGAGGTCAACAAGAAGACCAAGTCCACGCCCTTTGGTTCGCTGGACCGGCCGTTCAATCCGATCTCCCTGGCCATCGGCGCTGAAGCCACTTTCGTGGCGCGCTCGGTGGACGTCTTCCAGGCGCACCTGAAAGACACCTTGAAGCAAGCCGCCGCCCACAAAGGCTCGGCTTTCGTCGAAATCCTGCAAAACTGCAACATCTTCAACGACGGCGCATGGACGGCCATCACCGAAAAGGATGCTCGCAGCGAACGCGTCCTTCAGCTCGAACACGGCAAACCGCTGGTTTTCGGCAAGAACCGCGATAAAGGCATTCGCCGCGCGGCCGACGGCGATATCGAAGTCGTGCAGCTCGGCAACGGCGTGAGCGAAGCCGATCTGATCGTTCACGATGCAAATCACCCGCGGCCTTACTACGCCTTTCAGCTCGCTCACATGGAAACTCGCGAAGGGTTTCCGACGCCCATCGGCGTGCTGCGCTCCTGGGGCAACCTTCCGCGCTATGAAGACGTCATTAATCAGCAGGTTGCCGAGGTCCAGGCCAAGCGTGGCACCGGCGATTTGGCAAAGTTGCTGCGCGGTGGCGATACCTGGCAGGTAGAAGCGCGTTAGGGCGTACCCGGCAAACTAAGAAGTTTCTAATTTCTGTTTCGGAACGGAACTGATTCCAGGGAAATTCGCCTCCCCACGCGCGGCCGCCTCTCTCCCCCGCAAGAACGTGCTCGCAATTCCAGGCGGAACTTCCTACAATCCTCAGCAATGAACGTGTTGCGCCTTGTTGATGGTATCCGGCGCGGAAAACTCGCTCTTCTCTCCTGGTCCAAGCAAATCCGTACTCGTGCCGAAGCCTCCCTGGAGCGGCTTCGCATTCTGCGCGGCGCAGCCCGGATCCTGCTGAATCTCTATCTTCCTGCGCAACGCCTGGCCCGCATGGGCAGCGTCGCTATCCTCAGCGCCGCGATGTTTTTCTCGGCCTATGCGGCGTTCTTCTTTGCGCCTGCGCACGATGCGGAGTTGTCAGCGCCGCTCGCGGAAAACTGGCAGAGCGCGATGGACGCGTCTCCGCAGCTTGTCGTATCCCGTCCCGTCTTTCCCTATTCCGTTGTCCCTGGGGGCGTCCGCGATTGGCAGGAATTGCGGGCTGCGATGGCTTCCGATCCAGTCGTGGCCGAGCACTATTCCGGCTTCCGCCTGCAGCGAGCCCGCGCCATCCGACTCGAACGTCCGGTGCTGATGTACGTCTCCTACCGCAAGGACAATCGCGTGTACTGGACCAGAAACACGATGAAAATTCCTGCCGGCGAAACGCTCTTGAGCGATGGCGAAAACCTGGCGCGGGTACGCTGCGGCAACCGGCTCTCCGCCGTGGCCGCCAAGCCCACTTCGGCGTCCGAGCCCTCGCAAGAAACTCTGGACACGCCGAAAACGTCCTTCCCTCTACTCGCTAGTGTGTTGCCCGGTATTGAAACACCCAGCATTTTGCCAGGCAGCGAAGCTCTCATCCCACCGGGCGACTCCGCGGGCGCTCCACCCTCCGTCCCCACAGCCGGATTCGTGGCTCCGCCGCCCGGCGGCTTCGGCCCGATCTTTTTCCCCGGCGTGCCACCGGTGATCCCCAATTCCGGGCCTCCTTCCGGACCGCCAAGCGGGCCTCCCTCTGGACCGCCGTCGGGACCGCCATCCGGGCCGCCTTCGGGTCCGCCCGTCGGGACCCCGGAGCCCAGCACCCTGCTGCTGCTCGTAGCCGGCGCAGGCGCGGCGAGTATCGCGCGCTTCCGTCGGCATGGCGGCCGTTCTGAACTTTCGATCTAAATTTCTCCTGAAGCCGCATGACTTTGCGCTGGCGCGCGGAACGTTCCGCCTTGTGCCGCGTCTAACCCGGTAACTTCGGACCACTCGACCACGGCTTGCAGCGCGAATCGCGAGCGCTTTCGCCGCTCCAGGGAGAAATGCATGCACCGTACGCTTCTGGCTGTTGCGTTGTTGCTGTGCCCACTTGCTTCGGCGCAGGAGTCGTCGTTCCGCGCTGGTCCCGCGCACATGGGCGTGTATGGCGGCGCGGGCGCGCCCGCCTTCCACAAGGTGAAGTGGCAGTTCCATACCGGCGGTCAGGTTTTTTCGTCGCCGGCGATTGCCAATGGCCTGGTGTATGTGGGCAGCAACGACCATTTTTTGCATGCACTCGATCTCGCCAACGGCGGCGAGAAATGGAAATTCAAAACTGCCGGGCGCATCGTCTCGAGCCCGGCCGTGTCCGATGGCACCGTGTTTTTTCTGAGCTACGACTCGAATTTTTACGCGGTGGACGCCGCCAGCGGCACGGAAAAATGGAAGTTCAAGACCGGTGGCGAGCACCGGTTCATCGCCAAGCACCTGCACGGCATCGAGCCGGCCAACGAACCCGTCCCCGATCCTTTCGACTTCTACCTCTCTTCGCCGGCGGTGTCAGGAGGAGTGGTGTACTTCGGCTCCAGCGACGGTTGCGTCTATGCGCTTGAAGCAGGTTCGGGTGCGCTGAAATGGAAATTCAAGACCGGCGACGTGGTGCACGCATCACCCGCCGTCGCGGGAGGCACGGTCTTCGTGGGAAGCTGGGACACCTACTTCTATGCACTGGACGCCGCCACCGGCGCGGAGAAGTGGCGATTCAAAACGGGCGAAGATCACGAAATCTATAACCAGACCGGGCTGCAGGCGTCGGCCGCAGTCGTGGAGGGCGTCGTTTATTTCGGCTGTCGCGATTCCAATTTCTATGCGCTTGACGCCGCAACCGGCAAAAGCCTGTGGACTTACAAAAACAACGGGTCGTGGGTCATCGGTTCGGCGGCTGTCGTCAACGGCAGAGTTTACTTCGCCACCTCCGACACCGGCCTGCTGCACGCCGTGGATGCGAAGAGCGGCCAGGACCTGTTCTCGCTCGCATTCAACCGCTGGCCCATGTTCTCTTCGCCGGCCATCGCGGGAAACACTTTGTATCTGGGCTCACATCAGGGGCGCCTGCTGGCGATCGATCTTCCCGCGCAAAAGCTCGCGTGGATGTTCGAGACAGACGCCGCGAGAAAAAATGGCGCCGCAGTCACCACTCCCGACGGCAAACCGAACCACGCCGCCGCCTTCGCCGACAGTTTCTACGACGACATAATCGTCGGCATCCAGAAAATGTTCTCCAACGGCGCCGTGCTTTCTTCTCCAGCCATCTCCGGCAGCACGGTGGTCTTCGGTTCGCTCGACGGCAACATATACGCGGTGGAATAAAGTGGTGGACCGGCCGCTGGCCGGAGGAGCTAAGGCTTTTCCTGATTGCCCATCGGCTTCTCGGGTCCCATACTCTGTGCATGGAACAGGTCTCGCTGGAGATTCTCTGGGGCGACGCGCGAACGTTGCTCGTTTCCACCGGCGTTCTGGTCACCGCTGCCCTGGTCGGGGCGCTGGCCTACATTGCCCTGTACGAATTCATCGCACGGGTCACGCGCCGCAGCAATTCCACCCTGCAGCTGCTCCTTGCCAAACAGACCAAGCCACCCGTCCGCTATATCCTGCCGCTTCTCGCACTGACCGCAGCTCTCCCTGCCACTTCCCTCCCGGATGTCGTCAGGTCCCGCATCGAGCACTTCTTGACGTTGTGTCTCATTGCCTGCATCGGCTGGCTGCTGATCGTGCTGGTACAGGTCATTTCCACGCTCATCACCACGCGCTATTCCATCGCCGTGGCCGACAACCTCCACGCCCGGCGCATCCACACCCAGACGCAGGTGCTCAGGCGCATCGCCATTGGCTGCATCGTGGTCGTTACGCTGGCCGTCATGCTGATGACCTTTCCCAGCGCCCGGCAAATCGGCACCAGCGTTTTCGCTTCCGCGGGGATTGCCGGCGTCATCGTGGGCATAGCCGCGCGCTCGACCTTTGCCAATCTCATCGCCGGCCTGCAGGTGGCGCTGACGCAGCCGATCCGCATTGACGACGCGGTGGTGGTTGAAGGCGAGTGGGGCTGGATCGAAGAAATTGAAACGACTTACGTAGTGGTGCGGCTATGGGATCTGCGGCGCCTGGTGGTGCCGCTGAACTACTTCATCGAAAAGCCATTCCAGAACTGGACACGCACCACGTCTGAGATTATCGGCACGGTTTTCATCTACGTGGACTACACCATGCCGGTCGAGCCGGTACGCGAAGAGCTGAAACGCATCCTTTCCGAAACGCCTATGTGGAACGGAAAAACCTGCGTGCTGCAGGTGACCGAGTTCACGGAATCCACGATGCAGCTACGCTGCCTGATGAGCGCAAACTCCTCGTCCATCGCTTTTGACCTGCGCTGCCACGTGCGAGAGCAGTTGATCAACTTCCTGCAAGACCGCTACCCACAGGCCCTGCCGACGCGCCGCGAGGCGGTGACGCTGACAGCCGCGCCTCACAAGCCGGCTTAGCGGGCGCTGACGCCCTACGACCGCAGGAGACCGCTAGAGAGACGCCGACGCGGCGTTGGCGTCTCTCCCTTCTCAGTAGCGGTCTTCCTTCCACCAGCGCTGCACTTCCGCCCTGACGGAAAAAGCTTCCTTGGGATCCGCGGCGAACCTGGCATCCAAGCTGAAAGCGTGCGCCTTGAGCGGCAACAGGAAGTACGAGCGAGCGCGCACGAATCCGCGCACGAAAAGCCGCGCGAACTCCTCTACCCCCATCACGTCCACCTGTGTCGCGTGCACCAGGCCATGGAAAAGATCGCGCATCGCGAACTTTTCGTTGAATACGATCACGTCCAGAAACGTCACCGCGGCCTTGTGCGGCAGATCCGGGAGATGCTGCAGTCCCTTTTCCCGCGCGATGGGATAGAACCACGGGTTGGCGACGCGCTGGGTGACCAACTCCACCACGCGCACGTTGTCCAGCAGCCGATCGTCGAAATAACTCGCCAGCTGACCGCGTAGTTCGCCGTGCAGAGGCCGGCCTTGTTCGTAGTAGTTGTTGCGTTCCGCGAGCAGGTACAGCGTGAAGCGTTTCACGGCTTCTTGCAGCTGTCCTTCCGCGGACAGATCGCACGAGTGCTCGCCATTGCCGCACGAAGCCGCCCCTACTCTGGGGTCATGCAGGCGCGGCAGTTCCGCGGCGCGTTGTTGCTTCGAGATTTGCTCAGGGGCCCGGTAAGATTGCGAATCATCCTTAGACTGCACTTGCGTCCCTTTCCACGACAGCAACCGTCCGTTGTATTAGGTATGATGTGTGGATAATTGTACGTTGTTAATTTAACGTTGTCAATGTTATCTTGATGCAACCTTACTGCTTTCCTGCAAGGTTGCAAGCCCTTCGGGCCTCCCGGATTGCCCTGCATTTCTCCATTGATTTCCGGGCCGACAGCCTGCGCTTTGTACTTGGCGCCTTCCGGGCTTTGTGATATTGCTTGCACGTCGTATTTCTTAACTGGAAATGCGAAAAGGACCGTGGGTCTTCTGCCTCTATGCCGCCGCACGTAGATCAGCAGTTGCAGGAAAAGATTCTCAAGGCCGCCCAGCGCCTCTGGCGCATGCGCGGCGAAGAAGGGCTGACCTTGCGCTCCGTCGCCAAGGAAGCCGGCACCACCACCCCGACCGTCTACAAACGCTTTCGCAACAAGGAGGCGCTGCGGGCAGCGCTGGCCGAGCGCTTTCGCGAGCAGCTCAACGAACATCTGTTCGGCGCGAAATCGCTGGAAGACGTGTGCCGCCGCTACCTGGAATTCGCGGAAAAGCACCAGCACGAATACCAGCTGCTGCTGCGCTCCTGGAGCGACATCCTGCACCCCGATTTTCCCCAGCCCGGCCGGGTCTGGCTGATGACCAAATTCGCCGAGCGCTTCGGCGGCAAAGCTGAAGACTACTCCCGCTGCTTCTACGCCCTGTTCCTGCTGTCCCATGGCGCCGCCACGCTGCTCACTCTGCCCGCGGAAAGTTCCGCGCGGGACGAAATTCGCAGCCACTTTCTGGGCATCGCCGAAACCATCATTAAACAGAACCGCTATTTTCGCGGCTGACCGGCAACCCTCTGCCAACCGCCCGGCCCTTCTCTACCGGCGCCCACGTGACGGACCGCGAACGTAGCACGTGAAACCAATTCGGCTCTCGTGAATCCAATAAGATTCAGGCATTCTATGTCTTGGCCAAGCCTTCTTCCGGGTTTCATGGACCAGGTTTCCAATCTCGCGCCGCTGCCTCCGGCTAACGAAGCCGAAGCTGTTCCGCCGTCGCTCCTCGCCGCCTTTCCCGAGCAGGCCAAGACGCTCGGCCTGTTGTACGACGTCAGCCGCGAGCTCACGTCCATCCTCGACCGCGAAGAGCTGCTCCGCCGAATCGCCGAGCGCATCAAGAAAATCGTCAACTATGACGTCTTCACGGTCATGCTGTGGAATGAAAAGACCCAGATGCTCGAAGGGGTTTTCGCCATGCACTACGAAAACTCCATCCCTTCGCGTTTCCGGGTCACGCTGAATCAGGGCATCACCGGCCACGCCGCCGCCACCCGAAAAGCGATTCGTCTCGACGACGTGCGCCTGGACCCGCGCTACATCACCTGTGATACCTGCGAGCGCGTCAATTCCGAGCTGGTCGTGCCGCTCCTTCTGCGCGACCGGCTGATCGGCGTACTCGACCTCGAATCCGCCAAATACAGCGCGTTCTCCGCGGAGCACGAGCGCATGCTCGAGGCTCTGGCGTCGTTTATCGCCATCGCGCTGGAGAATTCCCGTCTCTACCAGGAAGCCCGCGAGAACGAGCAGCGCCTGCAGAACGACCTCAACACCGCCAAGGAAATTCAGCTGCAATTGCTGCCGCGCGGCGCGCGCGAAATTCCCGGCATTGACGTCACGGCGGCGTATGTCCCCGCCCGCGAACTTGGCGGCGACTTCTACGATTTTCTTCCTTACGGGGAAGGACGGCTGGCGTTCGCGCTCGGCGACGTCTCCGGCAAAGGCACTGCTGCCGCGCTCTTCGGCTCGCTGGCCATCGGCATGCTCCGCGAACTCACCGTCGAGCACACCGTGGCCCCGCAGGACATGCTGGCCACTCTCAATCGCCGCCTGCATGCCGCGCGCATGGAGGCTCGCTTCATTGCCCTCACCTTTGCCTTGTACGACGCCCGCGATCGCTCGCTCACCATCGCCAACGCCGGCGGCACTCATCCACTGCTCTTGCGCGCCGGAAAAGTCAGCGAAGTGCCCGTGGACGGCATCCCCCTGGGCCTGTTTCCCGAGGCCGACTACAGCACGCACGTGATTCAGCTGATGAAGGACGACGTCATCATCTTTGCATCCGATGGCATTCTGGAATCGGAAAACGCCGCCAACGAGGAATTCGGCCTGGATCGCCTTACGGCGCTGCTCACCTCCCTGCCGCCCAACACGTGTGTGGAAAACATTTCCGGGGCCATCTTGAACGCCACCGACGAATTCAGCGGCATCGGCGCCGCGCCGCATGACGACCGCACTCTGCTGGTTCTGCGGGTGATGGACGGGCCGGAAGACGACTTCGGCAAGCTGCCGGTGATTTACTGAATTCGCGCCCGCGCGGGTGCGGGTTGTCCTACTTGACGGCCAGGGTGCTCTCGGTCATCGCCGCCTGCAGCATGTCCGGATTTTTCAGCAGCGGAAGCCATTTCTCGCGTACCTGGGCAAATTCCGGCAGATTCTTTTTGGCCACCGGATCCGAGGGCGGCAGTCCCAGCTTCTCGAAGTTCTTGTACTGACCTTTTTGCAGAATGCGAAAATCCAGGTGCGGGCCCGTGGAAAGCCCCGTGCTACCGACCAGTCCGATGGTCTTGCCGATCTCGACGTGCTCGCCCGCGTGCACGAACATACGCGACAAATGCAGATACATGGTCTCGTATCCGTTGGAGTGCGCGATGTGCACCATGTTGCCTTCGCCGCCTTTGCGCCCCGCAAACACCACGCGCCCCGAGCCAATCGTCTGCACTGGCGTGCCCACCGGCGCCCCGTAGTCCGTGCCCAGATGCGCCCGGTAGGTCTTGAGGATGGGATGGAAGCGGGCATTGCTGAAGTGCGAAGTCACGGCGGCACCAAACTTCAAGGGAGAACGCAGAAACGCCTTCTGCAGCGACTTGCCGTCCACTGTGTAGTACCCGGCCTGCCCGGCGGGATCGTGGAACAACAGCGCCTGATATTTCTTGCCCGCGTTGTCGTACTCCGCCGCGAAAATCTTGCCGTAGCCCGCGGTCTGCCCGTTCGCGTATTTCTTCTTTTCCAGCAACACGCAGAAGGTATCGCCCTTGCGCGGATCCGTATAGAAGTCCAGGTCGTAGCCGAAAATCTGCGCCATGCGCATGGCCAGTTCGGCGCTTTCGCCCGCCGCTTCCACCGCGTTGAAGAGCGAATCGTCCAGCCGCCCGCGCACCGCGACGATGTCCGTGTGCGCCGGAATTTCCTTCACTTCCGCCGCGTATCCGCCCGGCGCCGGCACGATCCGCAGCATCCGTGAGCTGTCAATCTTATAGTCAATCTCGCGCAGCTGCCCTTCCACCGAGCGGCCCACCGTGATGGTGTTCCCCGCGCGCAGTTGCCGCAGGTTGAAGGCCCGTTGCGCCGCCGCCGCGGCGCTCGCGGACTCTTCCTGCGTCAGGCCGAATTTCTGCAGCACCGCCGAAAAATTTTCTCCGCTGCGCACCCGCTGGTCCGTCGGCACCACGATACTTGCGCGCACCCGCTCCGCGTCGGCGGTAGCCAAGGTCACCTCCCGGTTCCATTCTTCCGCTGCGTGCACCCGCTGGCGGAAAATCCAGCCCAGGGCCACGCCGCCCGCGCACAGCACCAGCACCAGCAAAATCAGAAATTTCCGGCTCATTTTCCCCCGAACGACCTGACAGCGCGCCCTCGCGCGTGCCATCCCTTCCAGCGTAGCGCAGCAACAGAATCCTGCTCAAGTGGACGCGCGCCAAATCAATTCGTTTCTGTCTGTTGCGCAAACCGCCAGCCGTTCGGCCGATGAGTTCCAGTACGACCCTGGCGCGACGACTGGCGCTTTCCCGGTGTTACGGTCCTTAATACTTGCGCTTTCGCGCATTCCCTTTCTACTCTCTGGTCTTGTCTCTCGGCGCACCGTACGGAGGACCTGGATTCATGCTTCGACAACTTGCTCTTGCTCTGGCTCTGGCCCTCGCCATCCTCTCGCTCGTGCCGCAGGCTGGCGCTCAATCCGTCCTGCCATTCTACGAAAAGGACGACATCGTATTCCGCCCGGAACTCCTCGGACGCTGGACCACGCAAGGCGTGGAAATTGAAATCGTCCCCCACGGAAGCGACGGGTATGGAATTGGCATCATGGGTGACGAGGATACCGGCTTTTGCTTCGTCGCCACGCTCTTCCGCATGGATGGCCGCTATTTCCTGGACGGGCGTGTCTCCGGCCTGATCTTTCCGGAAAAGAAAGCCTCGGACGCTGCTCCGGCCCAGGAACCCAATCCGCCCTCGCATCGCCGTTGGGTTCGGAACGCTGGTGAATCCTGCTTCGACGTCGAGAAGGACGACGTGTTTTTCAACCGCGCCCATGGGCTGCTTCTCGTCACGCTGGGCCCCGACCCGGACAAGTTCTCCCTCGCACTATGGCAGGACGAGTGGCTCCCGAAAATGGCTGAGGACAAGAAGCTATCCGTATCTTCCGTCAAGGATGAGAGCGGCAGGATTCTGCTTACCGGCCATTCCAGCGAAATGCGCCTATTCGTGCTGACGCTTCCCGCCGAAGCTTTCGACAAGCCTCATGAACTGGAACGGGTGAAGGAGAATCGGGCAGGACGTCCAAACGCGCCGAACGGCACTGCCATCGGCACTGGCGAGACGGAGAGGCAAGGCAGCAGCGCGCAGAAGGCCACACCGGCATTGAAAACAAACTCAATTGCGAAAGAGAATCAGTGCCCGGAAAGCTGGGTCAGCGTCTTGCTGCCCGGTTCGGCAAAGTAGTTCTGTTCGCGCAGCCGCCGGTAAATCTTGCCGGCGACGCTGGCCGCCAGCGGGCCCTTGATGCGCGAGCTGTTCCCGCGAATCAGAACCGCCAGGGCGATTTTCGGATGCGCTTCATCGGCGTAGGTCAGAAACCAGCCCACATGCGACGTCTGGTCGGAGCAGGTTCCGGTTTTGCCCGCAGGCAGTTCGTCGCCGCCGGCGTCGTAGCTGCGCTTGCCCGTGCCGTACAGCACCGCAGCGAGCATGCCCTCGCGCAATTCCGGCAGCAGCGGCGCAATATTCAAATCGCGCTTGACCCGCGGCACAAACGCGCTGATCTCCTGGCCGGCCTCCGGATATTGCAGGTAGTACAGCGTGCCGCCATTCGCGAATGCGGCCGCCAGCGACGCCATCTGGAACGGCGTAATCTGAATGCCTTCGCCGAAGCTGGACATCCGGGCCACTCCGCCCTTCTGCGGCGGCGCCATCGGGAACGAGCCCGGCCGTTCGGACTCCAGGTTGTAGCCCGCCAACTCGCCCAGGCCCAGCAGCCGTCCGTACTTCGAAACCGTGTCAAACCCCATCCGCCGGCCCAGCTCCTCAAAAAACTGGTTATTCGAATGCGCCATCGCATCCGTCAGGTTCATGTACTTGCGCCGCCCCACCTTCAGCATGGTGTCGCGCGTAATCACATTTTCTTGCAGCGCCGCGATGGCAATCGTCGGCTTGATCGTAGAGCATGGGATCGCGCCGTCGGAATACGCCAGCTTCTGGTTCACGACGGTAAGAATGCGTCCCGTGTTCGGGTCCACCGCCACCACGGATCCGTTGTAGCGCCCGAGAGCTTCGACAGCGGCCGCGCGCACCACGGGATCATCGTTGGTTCCAATATCGCCGAGCGTCGGATCCACGCCTTTTTCTGGCCGCACATAATGGCGGCGGGTCGAGCGGTTGGCTTTGGCTTTTGCAGGAGTCGCGGGAGTGGCCGCGTTCGCGGGCAACGGGCAGGCACAACATGCGGCAAGAAACAACGTGAGTGCGGTCTTGCCGAGCTGGGTAATCTGCGTCATGTAGCGTGCGCCCCTAAGCATAAAAAATTGCCGTGAGTGAATACCGTTTGTCACTCAGCCGGCGCCGCAAGTCAAATCAAAACTTGTGCGCCGTCCTATCGGCAACCTGCACTAATGCACCCTATCGGCCAAAACACGAGATGCTTAAAACAGGCCACTTATCACAGCTTCGGGTGCCAAAAGTGAATGGCCATGTTTCTGAACGAAACACGGCCTCTCACTCTGAGACGCAGTTTACGGAAGAATGGTTTGGTACTGCAATAGCGAATGCAGGCTAGTACGCACTATGTGCTTTGTTTTGATACTGAACCGGGGGACAGTGGCCCCTGCTGGCCTTTGGGATTGCCCGGCTAAGCGCTTTTCGGACGCTAAGGCGGCGACATTTCGCCAAGCCTCGTTAGTTCTTGCTCGCCGCCTGAGCCGCTTGCGCCGTGGTGGCGGCCTCTTCCCGCGGCCTCATCGAGACCACGATGTACTCGTGCTCTTTGTCGCTTATCTCCGGCACCCGCAGCACAAGCTTATCTTTGTTGATGCGGAACTGCGCCATCTCTCCGATCGGCAACAACATCGGGTGCTTATCGTCTTTCGGGCGGATGCGGTAGACCACGTGGTCCGCCTGCAGGACGTACTCCTGGCACAGCAACTCCTTGGTCTTTCGTTGCTGGCCGTCGGTACCCAGCACTTCTCCGGCAAAAGTCTTGGAGCCGTTTTCCTGCATACCGCAGGACGAGGAGTCCATGCGCAGCAGAGTGCCCTTCTGATATTCATGCTCGCGCGCAGCGCTAATCGTAGCAAACAGCAGAGAGGCAGCAGCCATTGTGCGGATCTTCTTCGTCATCGTCGTGCCTCCTTCCCCGTAATTGCAGCAAGGCGAGGGGCAGATGCGAATGGTACGAAAGTTTGGGGCTTATAACGGTTCTAAGACCGCGGCGTTCGCAGCCAAGCCAGCACGAACAACACGCCGAGGAAGAGATCAATGCCGGCAAACACCAGATCGTTCGGGCTCATCCGTCTCTGCCATACCAAAAGAATCACCGGAATCGAATAGACCAGCTTTTCCAGGATCGCCGGAATCATCAGCGGCCGGTAGCGCACCGGATCGGTCGAAATCACCAGAAACGCAAGCTGCCAAACCACCGCCACGCCGACGAAGCCGTAGAAGAAAGCCGGGTGGGTGATCGGTGGCGGGTCTTTCTTCCCGATCACGTCAAACAGGAAATACAGCGGGGCCAGGATCACCAGCCCCCAAATCCCCGCCAAGCGAAACACCCATTTCGCAAAAGAGTTGGCCATAACGGCAGCACTCTATCACGGGAAAGACGGGCCAGGCCGCATCCTGATACCGCGCCGCGATCGCGGACGGTGAGGCGGCTCCTCCCGCTGTCGCAGCCTCTTACGGGCGGAACCACGTTGCGGCCGCAGGCGCCCGGTCGCTGCCGGCAGCCAGCGACGCCGCGGCGCTCCGTGCTTGCGCCAGTTGCGCCTGATTCAACAGCCGCTGCGCCGCAGCCAGGTATTCATCTCCTCGATGGTCCCCAGCTTGCGACGCCGCCGAAAGCCACGCATACGCTGCGGTCAGATCCTTGGCACAGCCCAACCCGTTCATGAGCAAAAAACCCAGCTTGATGCGCGCGCCGGTGTTGCCCTGTTCCGCCGATTTGCGGAACCAGTAAGCCGCCTGTGCATAATCTTGCGGGACGCCCCGACCACGCAAATACAAATCCGCCAGGTTGTTCTGCCCAAGGGCATTGCCGTGTTCCGCCGACTCCCGATACCAATGCGCGGCCAGCGCATAGTCCTGCGGCAGGCCGAGCCCACCGTCATAGAGGTATCCAAGGTTAGCCTGTGCGCCGGCATCGTCCGCCTTCGCCGCACGCTCCAGATATTTGCGCGCTTCCGCAAAGTCCGTTCGCACGCCCCAACCGTTCATGTACAGAATGCCGAGGTTGGCGTCGGCGCGCGAACTGCCCTGCCGCGATGCCTCGGTGAGCCAGTGCAACGCCGCGCCGTAGTTTCTGGTCACACCCCAGCCCTCCAGATACAACACGGCGAGGTTCACCTGAGCCGGGGCGTAGCCCTTCCGAGCCGCCCGCTCAAACCATCCACGCGCCCGGTCCAGGTCTCCCGGTCGGTCGCCGGTCATGATGGCGGATAGCAGGCCCGCCTGATTCTGCGCATACGCCTGTCCCTTCTCAGCCGCCGCCCGAATCGCTCCGCCGTCGCAGGCGGTGGTCACCAGTGACTGCCCCTGAAGTCGAAAGCATCCTGCATCCTGGGCTGCAGCGCCTTTCTGGGCCGCGGCGCCGCCGGACATCGCCCCTGCCGTCAGAATCCCCAGGACAAACCTCTGTGCCAACTTCCCGAATCGCATCATCGTACCCCTCCGTATCCGCCGCTCTTTTTGCACCAGCGGCGAATCTGGCTGGAGGTTGAAGCCCGCGGGCAACTACCGCAATGCACGGAGGCTCATCCGTTCCTCAGAACCAAGTCCAACGCTCCTCATCGTGCAATGAATTCATTTAAATGCACTTACGCGGCCTGAGTCCGCTGATTCGACCTTTCTGGAGATCGCCGGAGTGCTAGAATCTGGAGTCGCCAAACTGCAATGACCTCATCCGCACCAGCCGAGCGCTATGTTTTCGGTCCTTTCGAAGCCGATCTAGCTACCCATGAACTCTGGCGCGGCGGCGTCAAGCTGAAGCTGGGAGGGCAGCCCTTTGAAATCCTGGCGGTGCTGGTGCGACGGTCCGGCCAAATGGTCACCAGAGAGGAGCTGCAGAGGGAAATCTGGGGGCAGGACACTTTCGTCGACTTCGATCATGGCCTGAATGCGGCCATGAACAAACTGCGCGAGACCCTTTCCGACTCCGCGGAGTCACCGCGATATATTGAGACCTTGCCGCGGCGAGGTTACCGCTTCATTGCGGCGGTTCAGCCGGTGGCAGCGGCGCCCCCGGCGCCTGCTCCGAGCGTCGCGGCGCCATCCGCGGCTGCGCCGCCTCCACCGGCTGCCGCAGCGGAGACCAGGCACCCGCGCGGGGCATCGGGCGCCGGATGGCAGATGGGGAAACCGGTGGCGATCGCAGGGTTTGCGCTGGCAGTCCTGTTGATCTTTCTCGCGGTTCATCGGCCTGTGGATCGCGAAAAAGAGGAGGCGGAGGCACGGGCCAAGGCCGGCAAATCGCTTTCGCCGATGGTCACGCTGGTGCCGGATCCGGCCAGCGATCCTGCGATCTCACCGGACGGCCAATGGGTAGCGTTCCGCCGCAACAGCTATACGCCCGGCGCCGCCGGAATTTTTGTTGTCGGCCGCGACGGAGAGACGCGCGCCCAGATCACGAACAATCCCGGCGATTCGAATCCAGCGTGGTCTCCCGACGGCAAGTACCTGGCGTTTTCGAGGATTTCCACGTTTGAGTACGGCATCTACGTGGTTCCCGCAGCGGGCGGCACCCCGAAAAGCATTTGCCGGGATCCCCGCAAGAAACGCGGCGAGCTGGCGTGGACGCCGGACGGTAAATTCATCGCGTATTCGGGCGATTCGACGAGCGGTGGCGCGCAGATCTTTCTAATCTCGGTGGAGAACTCCAGCATCGAACCGCTCACCCAACCACCCGGGCAGGACCGCGACTGGGGTCCCGCATTTTCTCCGGACGGCAAACGGTTGGCCTTCGTGCGCGGCAACGGCGCGGGCTTTCCGGAAGAGATCTTTGTGGCAGCGGCGAATGGCGGCGAGGCACAGCAACTGACCACGCAGCGCGGCGCGATTATCGGGCCGCCCGCGTGGTCCGAAGACGGCCGCACCATTTTCTTCGCCTCAACGCGCGACGGCGACCCAGCGCTGTGGAAGATCGCCTCAGCGGGTGGCCCAGCCGAACGGGTGCGCGGAACTGGAGACAGCACCTGGCATCCTTCCATTGCGGCCAAGACCGGCACGCTGGTGGTTCAAAAAATCACACGAGCTTCCGGAATCTCGCGCCTCGATCTACCTTCCGACGCCAAGCAGCATTCGCAGACAACGATCATTACCGCCACCAACGGCCGCAACGAGGGGCCGCAGCCTTCACCGGACGGAAAACGACTGGCTTTCATGTCCGACCGCGCGGGGTCACTGGAGATCTGGGTGAGCGACGCGGACGGCAGCCATGCCACGCAACTGACCAACCTCGATAGCTGCGGGACGCCGCGCTGGTCGCCGGACGGAAAATGGATCGTCTTCGACGCGACGGCGGCAGGCCGGGTCAACGTCTATGTGGTCTCCGCATCCGGGGGCAAGCCGCGTGCGCTGTTGAGCGACGATTTCGCGAACGCGGTGCCGAGCTGGTCGCGCGACGGGAACTGGATCTACTTTTCCTCCAACCGTTCCGGCCAGGATGAAGTCTGGAAAGTGCGCGCCGAAGGCGGGACACCGGCAAAAGTCACCACGAATGGCGGCTTCGCGGCCTGGGAGTTGCCCGATGGCTCGCTGGTCTACGCCAAGACACGCTTTGACAACACGGAATTGTGGCGCGTCTCTCCCAACGGAAACGACGAGTCACGCTACGCGGCAGGTTTGAAAACCAAAACCTGGGCGAGTTGGGGTGTTTCCAACAGCGGCATTTATTTCATTCCGGCCGAGGGACAATCGCGCGGCACCACGCTCGATTTCTACGATTTTGAAACACAACTTACGCGCCAGGTGAGCCTGCTGGATCGCAGCCCGTTCTGGCTTTCCGCCACGCCGGCCGGGAACACGCTGTACTTCAACCGCGCCGAAGACGATGAGAGCAGCGTCCTTCTCGTGAACAGTTACCAGTAAAAAAGAATGGCGGCTGGCGGGTGGGCCTGCCGCCGGTTCCGGCTTTTCAACGGCCCATGACTGTGGAAACCGTCAGCGACGCACCGGAACAGCTCCGTTAGTCGATGCCGTGAATCCGCATGCTGACCAGCTTGTCGATGCTCAGGTCCTTGAAACCGCGGGCCTGCATATCGGAGATGTATTCCGGCGAAACGCCATGGATGCGCATGGCTACCAGCTGATCCGGATCGGGATGTTTATAGCCCAGCTTGTCCAGGCGCTCGATGAACTCCGGCGAAACACCGTGGATGCGGAAGGCGATCAGCTTCTGCAAATCCAGCCGGTCGTAGCCGTCCGTCTTCAGTTGCTGCATGAAGTCGCGCGTCACGCCGTGAATGCGCAGCGCCACCAGCGTGTCCTCGTCCGGCTGGTAGCCGGCCTGATGCAGAAAGCTGACCATCTCCGGGGACACGCCGTGAATGCGGAAGGCCACCAGCTTGTCCGCATCGGTCGCGGCCAGTCCCTGCTTGCGCAGATCGTTCACGAAATCCTGCGTCACGTTGAAAATGCGGAAGGCGATCAGCTTGTCCGTATCCATATTGCGCAGGTTCATGTCCTTCACCTGCTTTGCGAAGGCCAGGGAAACATCCAGCATGGCCATGCTGAACTGCTTGTCGGAATCTATGCCGCCGAAGCCCAGTGCGCTCATCTTCGACACGTACTGGGTATCGGACGTGTAGTGGAAGACTCCCGCTCCTTCTCCGTCCTCGAGATAGCCATTGCAATCGAATTTCCCGGCATCGCGGCTGATCAGAAACTTCACGTCCTGCCGCCCGGCCCGGGAAAAATCCACGCCTTTGAATTCGGCTTTGGGCCAGTCCGACTGGTGATTCGAATTGCTGTGCTCGGTGTGATAGATCAGCTGGAACTGCACCTTGTCCGCTTCGTCGCTGTGGGTGACCGTCCAGCTTCCGGTGCGCGAGTCCGCGGCACGGGCCACCAGCGCCAGCACCAGCGTGCAGGCGGTCAGAATGTATGCGACCAGTGCGTGACGTCGATTCATGGCAGTGTATTCCTCCATACGTTGCTACCTCTTGTTGCGTTTTGTTGCGTTTTTTACGTTGTTGCACTCGAAACCTTGTGAGTCCGTTCCGAATCCCGGTTCGAGCCCTGCTTCCTTTGCTCGTGCGCGCACACTTCCGGCGCAGAGCTGCAACGGCTGCGCTCTTGGCCCTGCTCACAGCGCTCTCAGGAAACCCAGGACTCTTGTTCGGGCGTCTAGTCCAGCACGCCCGCGTTCTTCAAACCGATCAGCTTCTCCAGCGTGAGGTTCTTGAAACCGTGGCTCTTGGCGTCGGCGATGAACTTCGGGGTCACACCCATCACCTTTGCGCCCACAACTTCTTCGACGCTGGGCTTAAAGCCGGCGTCCTGCAGGGCCTTGACGTAGTCCGCGGTCACGCCTTGCACCTTCAGGCTGATCCATTCTTCCGAATCCGGATTGAGGCCCGTCGCGCGGATGCTCTTCACATATTCCGGTGTTACGCCTTGAATCTTCAGCGCAATCACGTCTTCGCCGTCAGCCTTGATGCCCATTTCGGTGAGCTGCTTCACGTACGCCGCGTTGACTCCCTGAATCTTCATGGCGATCAGTTCTTCGGCGTCGGAATGGAAGCCCAGCTGCTTCATCTCCTGCACGTATTCCGGGGTCACGCCCTGGATCTTCATGGCGACGATGGTGTCCACGTCGTTGGCGCCGATATTCATCGCGCGAACCTGGCGAATGTATTCAGGGGTGACGCCCTGGACCTTCAGGGTGATGAGTTCATCGGCCGATGGCTTGAACCCTTCGGCGCGGATAGCGTGGATATATTCCGGAGTGATGCCCTGAACCTTCATGGCGATCAGCTCGTCGGCATCCAGATTATCGAAGCCTTCGGCCTTCATGGCCTCGACGTAAGAAGCCTTGCCGGCCGCGCCGCCGGCGCCTTGCGCCTGCGCGGGCTTGGCCTGGGGTTCCGGTTCGGGCCGCGGCGCAGTGATCACGATGGCGCTCGATTGCGGATTGAAACTGTAGTTGAACGAGTTGAACTCAATGGTGTCCGTCACCGCGCTGCTGGAAACGGAGTTCATCGTGGCGGCATTCAGGCGGAGCGACGGAGCGACGTTCGTCCGGGATTTCGCGGTAAGTCTGATCGGCGGCCTGACCGAGGGAGAGAGCGCGGGCTTCAGGTGATCGGCCAATCGCGAAAGCTCCACCTTCAATTGGGGAATCAGCGCGGGACGAGCGGAAGCGGTGCGTACGAATCCGAAAAGCGCGTTTCCAGCGAAGAGCGCGGCAGCCAGGCAGATTGCGCCGAGGGCCAATCCGGCGCTGCGCAGGGTGCCGCTCGGCTGCGCGGAAAAGCCCAGCAGGCGGGCCACCCGCGTGGCCAAAGGCCCGCGATTGGCGGCCATGGCCAGGGACGGTGCCGAGCGCCAAGTCTCCATCAAGGCCAGCGCTCGCGCGTACTCCGCGGGACTGCCGCAAACCGCCAGCGCCATGTCGTCGCAGCAATTTTCTCGTTCCGCGCGAATACGCTTGTTGAGCCACCAGACGGCCGGGTGATAGAAGAGCAAGGTTTCCGCTGCAACCTGGAACAGATTGAAGAAAGCGTCAAAGCGGCGAATGTGCGCGAGTTCGTGCGCGATCACCGCGCGGAGCTGCAGCTCGTTCAATCCGGTAATCGCGCTGACCGGAAGGAGCATCACCGGGCGCAGCCAGCCGACCACCGCCGGCGCATCAAGGCGCAGCGATTCGCAATAGCGCACCACGCGCGTGATTCCCAATCGCCGCTGCATAGCCTGGCAAACGGCGAGCAGTTCGCCGGAGACGGCTTGCGATTCCCTGCGGCGCAACCGCGCTACCACCAAGAATCCGCCCGCGGTGCGCAGGCTGAAGATAAGCACCCCCGCGAACCACAGTTCCGTAAAGAGGGTGATCAGCTGCGTCGAGAGGTGCGGGCCATCCGCGCCGAGGGCGTTCGCGGCACGATGGGTCAGAACCTTGGCTGCGCCCGCGAGGGCCGGCGCAGCGGCGACCTGCCAACTGCCGGCGGCAGGAGTTTCCGCGCGCAGCACGAAGAACGTCGCGACCGGCGCCGCAATCATCATCACCAGCGCCACCAGGGACATCGCGTAGCGGGTCGGGGCACCGCGCAGCGTGGCCAGCGCGGCCGCCGCGAACAAGGCAATCGCCGCTCCCTGCCACACAAAGTGCAGCAGCGCCAAGCCCAGCGTGCGCAGCACTTCCGGAGAGATCCAGTCCGTCGCGAGGGTCACGGGATTCATGGCAGCTTCCTTTCGTATTCGTCCAGCATGGCGCGAAGTTCTTCGATTTCGTTCTTGGAACTCTTGCGGCCGGCCAGCGCGTGCAGCATCAACTCTTTGGCCGAGCCTTCAAACACGCGCTGCAACATATCGGCTGCCAGCTGGCGCTTGGTCTTTTCCGCAGGCTGCTGCGCTTCGTACACGTGCGCGCGCTGGGTCTCATTACGCCGCACCAGGCCCTTGCCGGTCATGATCTGCATCAGCTTCAAAACGGTCGTGTAGCCCAGCGGCTTTTCACTCTGCAGCGCTTCATGGACTTCGCGAACCGTGGAGGGCCCGCGGTCCCAGAGCACCTGCAGGATTTGCAGCTCGGCGGTGGTCGGTTTCTGAGGAGCGTCATTCATGTGGCGCACGTTACTACGAAGGATTTCGTAATGTCAACGAAAATCTTCGTACTTCGTTTGACGACGGCTTTCGCAAATGGTTAGAGCGGAGAGGGCGGGCTTTCCTGTGTATCCGGCCGGGTTGAAGCCCGGCGCTACGGGGTCTGGGCGGCGTGGCAACTTGCAGGATGCGGCAGATCAATGCGGCTCTGGCAGACCCGGCAAACAACCTAGGCGTGATAGAAAGGAAAGATGGGGCCGAGGGGCAAAGCGGGAAAGCGCGAGCGGGGAGGCGGTCAGGCCAGGGTGGGGCTGGCACGCGCTCTTTCCAAGATGGGGTATTGTTCGCGCTCGGAGGCGTTCGATCTGATCCGAGCGGGGCGGGTGCGGCTGAACGGCAAGATACCGGCAAACCCTTCCACCGGCGTGCGGATCGGGCGCGATCGGATTGAGGTAGATGGCGCAGCGGTACAACGCGCGAGCAAAGCGTACTGGATGGTGAACAAGACACGCGGGACGGTGACGACGGCCGACGACGAACGCGGGCGGGAAACGGTATACGCGCAATTGCCGCCGGGGCTGCCGTGGATGGGTCCGGTGGGACGGCTGGATAAAGCCAGCGAAGGGCTGCTGCTCTTCACCAACGACTCGGAATGGGCGAACCGCATTACCGCGCCAGAATCGCACCTGGACAAAACTTATCACGTACAGATCGGGGCACTCGCTGAGGAGACGCTGCTGCAGCGCCTGCGCGATGGCGTGGTGAGCGAAGGCGAGCGACTGGCGGCCAAGCAGGTGCGCGCTATTCGCGGCGGCGAAAAGAATTCGTGGATTGAACTGATCCTTGATGAGGGCAAGAACCGGCAGATCCGTCGGATGCTGGAGGCCTGCGGCGTGGAGGTACTGCGCCTGATTCGCGTAGCCATCGGTCCTTTGCAACTCGGCGAGCTTGGAAAAGGCGCGGCGCGCGAGCTCCGCTCCGAAGAGAAGCATTCGTTGGACCGCGCGCTCGGCCTGCCGGGGGCGGCGGCGCCGCGCGCGCAGGTACGGTAAAGACTCGCGCTGCGTACAGCGAATCCCCAATTCCCTTGCGCGCGAGCGAGCGGCATTCTGTGCGCGAGCGGGGGATCGACTTCCGTTCGCAAGCCGGGAAGCGCGGCGAGCAGGTGGATGTCCCGAGCAATCGGGATCTCAGGGCTGGGACGCCCGTTCCTGCGCTTCCCGGGTGAATTCCTCGCAACCTGCTCCGAAGACAAACTATGAGAGCACTTGGGATCTTTTGGATTGCCTATGGAGTTTTTCGCGCCGCGCTGGGCGTCGCGCTGCTGGTGTTTGCGCCGACGGCCACGGTGATGTTCGGAGCGCTGCTGACGCGGGTGCCGGAACCGTATTCGCTGATGAGCGCGTTTCACGTTCTCTATTTTTTCGCGATCCTGCTGAGCTTGGTGTGCGCAGTGGTGGCGGTGCTGGGCGGATTCGCGGCGATGGGAGGCGGCGGGCGCGCGCTGCTCATCGCGGCGGCGCTACTTGCGGCTTCGGAGTTGCCCCTGGGCGTAACGCTCGGCGCCTATACGCTGGCGTGCCTTGCGCCGCTGCGTCCCGGCACTCGCGCCTGAACACTCGGAGTTAATTCACGGGAATCGGCTGATTGAGGCGCGGCTTCACGTACCAGCACGGATTCGAACCGCCGTGCGGGAAAAGAGCGTGCACGCAGGTGACGGTTTCGACGGGCTGCTGCGCGTCAATCTGATAGTCGTACTTGCCGTTTTTCATGGGAATCGCCAGAACGCGGGTGCGAGTCGTGGACTCCAACGGCCAATTCGGCGTCGCGCGCATACTGCGCACGCGCAACACGGCGAAATCTCCCGCGTAGAGCGCGGCTCCCAAGACCGCCGCGGAGCCGAGCGTTCGCAGCAGGAGTTGCGCGCGGTTCACGGAACGATCCTACTGCTTCACTTCGACCGGCGCGCCGATCCGGACGGTCGAGCCGAAACGCTTGTAATTGGAATATTTCACGGTCATGCGAATGTGGATGCCGCCGCTGGAGAAGTGCAGCACGTCGTCGGCATGGGTGTAGGTCGGAAACCAGTAAGGTCCGGCGATATTCTCACGGTAGGTTTCGAAGTGGGGAAAGATATTCTCATTGTTCTTCTTGATGATGTCCGGCACGGCCTTGCCATAGCTTTTCACGATTTGCAGGTCGTGATCGTCCACCCAGACGCGCCCCTGAAAGTAACGCTGGTCTTTTTCCATTTTCTTCGGCGCGACTTCGAAAACGTAGGTGTGCAGTTCGTCCACGATCTGACGGCCCACGTAAGTGACGTTGTATTTCGGCAGGTCCTCGGTGTTCAGCACAAAGGGCTGGATATTCTTTAAATCGTCGAGGTCCTGCTTGGTCAGTTGCAGCCGGTTCAGCGTGGGTTGCGGGGCGAACGTCACCTTCTCGTAGCGCTTACCGTCCGGCGTGAAGAGGATATCGCTGCTCATACGGTATTCGCCGTCGGGGTAGCCGTCAGCGTCTACGGTTTGCATGACGAAGGTCTGTGTGTAGGTGTAGTTGCCGCGTTCCTTCAGGAATTCGGACTCGTGCTGCGAGAATTTGGCGATGATCTGTTCGACCGGGATGGAGGGAGGCTCGTTGGTGATGCCCTCTTCGGTGTGGCCGCCGGCGCGGACAGCGGCGCCAGCGCCGGACATGACCGGGCCCGGTGCGCCGGAGCCGCCGGTTGAAGCCGGCGGCGGCAGCGGGCCTTGCGTCTGTGCGCAGAGCGCGACGGAAAGCGCGGCCGCTGCGACTGTAGTAAGCGCCAAGCGGGCGGAAAACATCCCAAGGGATTGCAGGCTCTTCGTAGTAGCAAGACTGGTCACAGGTTCACGTCCGTTTTTGCGGCTTTCCAGATTAGCCGGGCGGTACAGGGCTCCTCAACAGGATAGCCCTATCTTGATAAGACTTGCACGACGCGCTTCGGGTTGCATTGGACGAACGAGTCAAGACGCCGGCACTGCGGCGCGTTTTCCTGTGCTAAACTAGCTGGGCTGGTTCGGTGGGGCCGTGGCGCAGCTGGGAGCGCGCCTCGATGGCATCGAGGAGGTCGTGGGTTCGAACCCCATCGGCTCCACCAATTTTCTCCTCCTGATTTCCGCAAAAGGTCCCGTCTAGTTCTTTGCCGGTTCCGGAACGATGAATTGCGCGAGGTACTCCGCCAGTTGTTCGCGATGCTGCGCGCGATATGCCTCGTAGTCCGCGGCGATGCCCTGATCCGGCGCGCTCAAGAGGACGTACGGCTCAATCATTTTCGCGTCAGACAGCCGCAGCAGCAGGGCCACATCGGGATCGGCCGTGATTTTCTTGTTTTTGGCGGCGAGCTCCCGGGCGACGCTCGCCGCGATCTGCAAAGCGTCTGTTTCTTCGGCAAGGCTGTGGCGGTAGGAGGCTTCTCCCGGGTAAGTCTTCTTGAATTTTTCTGTTTGCCATAGCGCGCGCGACATCTGGTAAGCCAGCCAAACCGCCCCGCTGTCCGTCTTTGTGGGGTCCATGGTGATCGTAATGTGCTTGTCCTCCTGCTTCGTTACTCCGCCTGCCGCCTTGATTTGAACGGGAGTCAAATTCACCTTCGCCATCTTGGCCCAGCCCAGCAGCGCGCGCCACGTAGCGTTGGTGTAAGGCGCGGCCACGACGGACTGAATGGATAGCTTGCGAGCTTTCTCCAGGTCACCGGCGCGGGCGTACATGTCGGCTTCGTAGCGGTAAGCGGTTTCGATGTCGGGATTCAGTGCGATGGCGCGGTCGTACCAGATGCCCGCGTTGGCGTTGTCCTTTTTCGCAAAGAACGAATCGCCGATGAAGAGTGCGGCCGCGTAGTTGGTGGGGTCGAGGGTGAAGGCCCTGCTGTAGGCGGTAATCGCGGCGTCGTAGTCATTCTTGGCGAAAGCGCCTTCGCCTTCCTGGATGGCAGCGGCGACAGCGGGATTCTTGTCGTGATGGACTTCGCCATTGGCCGGAATCATCTCCAGCAAATTCATGAGCAGGCCGCTGTGGTTGCCAAGTTCTTTCGCACGTTCGAGCAGTTGGCGGGCCCGGATGAGTTCGCGGGATTGCGCGGCATCATCGGCTAGGGTTGCAGAGTGGTCCACCAAAGAGGCGCCGTACATGAACATGACATCAGAGTCATCCGGCTTCTCTTTCAGCAATTGTTCGAGAACCGGGAGGGCCTCCAGATGATGGTTCTGATTGAAAAGGTTGGTGGCGAACGTCTTCTGCGCTTGGAATGCGGAATCAGCAGCCGCCACGGGCGGCGAAGAGGGGGTTTGTTGTGCGATCAGGAATCCACCAGAGAGACAAAGCCAGACAGCCGGAAGCAGCGCCATCCGGCGAAGGGTGCGGTTCATGGAGCGCCTCGTTGTCGAAAGGTTAGGACCCGAATAACTGACTTAGTATAGACACCGCAAACGGCACGGAGGTTGGACGGCGGGACAAAGTTTCGCAGGCCGAATCAGCCAGGCTGAGCGTTTTGCGCGCCCGGGGCGGGCTTGAGAAACTTGAAGAAGGTGGCGTTGGCGAGGATGGTGACCAGCGATGCCACCAGGGTTGCGTTGTAGATCTCCCGGGTGATCAGGCCGGCATTCAGGGAAACCTGAGCCAGGATAAAGGAAAACTCGCCGATCTGGGTCAGCCCAATCCCTACGCGTTTTGAGGTGTCCCAGGAGTAGCCGAAGATCCTTGCGATGCCGCTCCATACCGCGAACTTGCCGACGATGATGATCAACACCAGGATCAGGACCAGTTGCCAGGAGGCGAGCCAGGTCTTGGGATCGATCAGCATGCCCACGGTGACGAAAAACAGGGCCACAAAAGCGTCCCGCAGGGGCAGGGTCTGCTTTTCCAATTTGTGCACGAAATCGGAGTTGCCGAGCAACAGCCCGGCGACAAAGGCTCCGAGGGCCAGGGACAGACCGATCAGCTCGGTCAGGGCGGCGACCACCAGACAGATGGTGAGGCCGAGCAGGAGCGAGATTTCGTCGTTGCAGGTGCGCTCTACCCGGCGCAGCAGCCCGGGCACAAGTTTCCAGCCCGCCAGAACGATCGGCACCAGCAAGAGCAGAGCGCGTCCGGTGCGCCAGAAGACCTGCGCGTAGGTGCCTTCGCTGGAATTAAGGCTGGGCAGCAGAATGGTGAGAATAACGACCGCGAGATCCTCCACCAGGGTCAGCGTGATCATCACTCTGCCGGATTCGCTGGAGAGTTCACCACGGTCCATGAGCAGCCGCATCATGACCATGGTGCTGGCCACGGAAATGATGCAGCCGACGGCCACGCCCTGCAGCAGCGGCCAGCCGAGAAGCGCGCCGATGCCGGCACCGATTCCCACGGAAACTCCAATGCCTAAGGGCGCACCCAGCAGGGCCACCCACTTCACTTTCATCAGGTCGGGGATGGAGAACTCAATGCCGACGGAGAACATCAGCAGAATCACGCCGATTTCGGCCATGGTCTCAAAAACGTGCACGTCGTGGATGCGCGGGCCGGGCGTAAGCGGGCTGAGGATCAGTCCGGCGATCACGTAGCCGAGCAAAATCGGCTGGCGCCAGCGCCAGGCCAGCAGCCCGCACACGAACGCGGCGGCAAATACCATGGCGATGTCGCGATAAATGAGGGAGTGGGTCAATGGCAGCGCCTGTGAATGGAGACGGCGCCGACGAGTGTAGCATCGGCCGGAAAAACGTCGAGCGAAAACGGCCGCGGCGCGGAATGCGGTATGGTGTTCAGCACGCGAAGCGGACGAACAAGGCCTGCGAGACGGAGACGGAATGGACGGCGGGGCAATTCACGCGGTTGAGACACTGGTTCTGCTGCTGCTGGTGTTTGTAGTGCTGTTCGCGGTGCTGGCGCAGAAGTTGCGAACGCCCTATCCGATTGTGCTGGTCATAGCTGGGCTGGTGCTCAGCTTCGTTCCGGGCACTCCGAAAATCCAGATCAACCCCGAAGTGATTTTTCTGGTGGTGCTGCCGCCGCTGCTATTCAGCGGCGCGTGGCTGACCTCATGGCGCGAGTTCGTGAAGAACAGCGTGAGCATCTCGCTGCTGGCGGTGGGTCTGGTGGCCTTCACGGCGATTGGCGTGGCATACGCGGCCCCCTGGGTGTTCAAGGGATTCGACTGGCGACTGGGTTTTGTGCTGGGCGCGGTGGTCTCCACCACTGACGCCATCGCGGCCACCGCGATCGCCCGCAACATCGGTCTGCCCAAACGCATCGTGGACATTCTGGAAGGCGAAAGCCTGGTCAACGACGCGACCGGTCTGGTGGCGCTGGGATTCGCGGTGGCGATGGTGGTGGAGGGCAAACGGCCGACGATTGGGCAGGGCTTTCTGCAGTTGGCGTACCTGATCGTGGTGGGCATCGCGATCGGGTTGGTCATCGGACTGGTGGTGGAATGGTTTGAGCGGCGGCTGGAAGACGGGCCGATCGAAATCACGGTGAGCATTCTAGTGCCCTACGTGGCGTACCTGGCGGCGGAAGCCGCGCACGCCTCAGGGGTGCTGGCGGTGATTGCCTGCGGGTTGTACTTGTCGCGCAAAAGCTCGGAGTTTTTTTCCCCGACCGTGCGCATCCAGGCGTGGGCGGTTTGGGAGTCCCTCACCTTTGTGCTGAACGGGCTGGTGTTCGTGGCCATCGGGCTGCAACTGCCGTATGTGGTGGGCGAACTCAAGGACCACCGTATGAGCGAGCTGATTTTCTACGGGCTGGCACTGAGCGTGATCTTGATCGCGTTGCGGCTAATCTGGATGTACCCGGCGACGGCGCTTTCCTGGTCGATCCGCAGGCATTTGCTGAGGCAGCAAGCGCCGATGCCAAGCGCGCGCAACGTCTTCGTTGTGGGCTGGACGGGAATGCGGGGCGTGGTGGCGCTGGCGGCGGCGCTTTCCCTTCCGGAAACGCTGAGCAACGGCGCCGAGTTCCCACAGCGCAACATGATCATTTTTCTGACCTTCGCGGTGATCATTGTGACTCTGGTCGGCCAGGGGCTGACCCTGCCGCCGCTGATCCGGGCTTTGGGGCTGGCAGGGACGCGGGCGTCGCACGAAGAAGAGCACCAGGCGCGACAGAAGATTCTGCGCGCCGCGCTGGAACGCCTGAACACGGAACGGCAGAAGGATGGCGACGAGTACACCGACGTCTACGATTCGCTGGTGCAAATGTACGAACTGAAGATCGACAAGTTCGCGGACGAGGGGCAGCCGCAGACGATTCGCGCGCGGGAACAGATGGACAAGCACCGGCGACTGATGTGCGACATGATCCGAGTGGAGCGGCGGACGGCGGTGGAGCTGAGGAACCGCGGAGAGATCAGCGACGAATTGCTGCGCCAGCTGGAACGCGAGCTGGATTTGACGGAAGAGCGGCTGATCATTAGCCACGAAGATTCGGACTCCAGGAGTTGAAATAGCGGCAAAGGCGCGAACAATTTTGCTTTGGCCGGTGGATGGGGTAACGTTTTTGTCCGGCGTTTAGGGAGACCCACCATGGCCAAGTTGACGTTCCTGGGAGCCGCAGGGACTGTAACCGGATCAAAATACCTCGTGGAAGCGGCAGGAAAACGCCTGCTCCTGGATTGCGGCATTTTTCAGGGATCTCCCGAGCTGAACCAGCGGAACTTCAAGCCACTGAGCGTGGACCCGGCGAGCATCAACTATTGCGTGGTGACCCACGCGCACCTGGATCACGTGGGCTGGCTGCCGTGCCTGGTGCGCGACGGCTACCGCGGCCCGATTTACGCCAACCCCGCGACCATTGATTTGGCGACGATTTCGCTGAAAGACTCCGCGCACATTCAGGAGGAAGACGCGGAGCGCGCGCAGCGCAACCCGAAATACAAGGACGGAGACGACGGCCACGAGCCGCTGTACACCACGGAGGACGTGGATCCGGTGGTGCGGCAGTTCAAGCCAGCGGCGCGCACCGGCGGGTTTGACGTGTCGCCGGAGTTTCACTTCGAGGCCTACGACGCCGGGCACATTCTGGGCTCGACCAGCCTGGCGCTGACGATCACCGAGGACGGCAAAAGGACCGTGGTGGTCTTTTCAGGGGACATCGGCAGATATGCGCAGCCGATTCTGAACGATCCGGTTACGCCTCCGCGGGCGGACGTGCTTCTGTGTGAATCCACATACGGCGATCGCGAACATGAGGCGGGCGATCCGGTGCAGGCGCTGGCCGACGTGGTGAACCGAGTGGTCAAGCGCGGCGGGTCCATTGTGATTCCGGCATTTGCGATCGGCCGTACGCAGACCTTTATGTACTTCCTGCGGCAACTGGAAGACGAGCAGCGCATTCCCCGGGTGCCGGTGTACGTGGACAGCCCGATGGCGCTGAGCGCGACCGACCTCTACGTGAAATACCACGACGACCACGACCCGGATTTCACCAAGCTGGAAAACAGCGGGGACCACGACCCCCTGAACGTGCGGGAGTTTCATCTGACCCGCACGGTGGAAGAATCCAAAGGCATCAACAACATCAAGACGCCGTGCATCATCATTTCCGCAAGCGGCATGGTGACCGGCGGGCGCGTGCTGCATCATCTGGCCCAGCGGCTGCCCGACGCGCGCAACGCGGTGCTACTGGCCGGCTTTCAGGCGGAGGGCACACGCGGGCGCGCCCTGCAGGAAGGTGCCAAGACCCTGCATCTTTTCGGGCAGGCGGTGCCGGTGAACGCGGAGGTCGTCACCATGGGCCAGCTTTCCGCGCATGCGGGAAAAAGCGAGCTGTTGCGCTGGCTGGGTGGATTGCAGAGCGCTCCGAAAAAAACCTGGCTGACGCACGGCGAGCCGGCAGCGGCGCAGGCCTTGCAGGCCGCCATCCGGGAAAAATATCAGTGGGATGTCGGCGTGGCGCGGTATCTGGACACGGTAGATTTGGGGTAATCAGGCGAAGGCCTTCAGGAAAAGGGATGCTGTTTCCCATTTTCCGAAACGGCAATCCGGCCACGTTAAATTTTTTAAGCTCCCGCGAAACCTTTCCGCTAGGTGCCTCGTCTATACCAACAAGACCACTCGCGGGGTAGGGGGCTAACCACCACAGGGCAACCGACCGTCAGTTCCCTACCCCATTCTTAAACATCAGCATTTTCAACTACTTAAAGAACAGTTCAGGCAGCTTGGCAGGACGTTTGTAAGGCGCAAAAACGAGCCTGGCGGTAGGGCTTACTCCGGCTGAACCCAGCGGTAGAAGCTCACGATTCCGGCGATGGCCAGCAGCAGCGTGGCGAGCAGAAGGAACAGGCGCAGTGAAACGCCGGGCGAGCGGCCGCCTGGCTCTTTGTCGTCCGAAGTGATTTTCAGCAGGAACAGCGTAATTCCGGCAAGCACAAAAAGAACCAGCCACAGCGGAATCCCGAAAAATACGACCGACGCCAGATCATCCATACCGTTTCCCGATTTTTCCGCGAGCCGTTGGCACGGCCTCCGCCAGTCCTAGATCTTGAGGTTCGCGAAACGCGCTTCGGCGGCAGCCAGCGTCTCTTCCTTCTTGCAAAAGGTGAAGCGCACCTGCGACGCGCCATCGTTGCCGTCTTTGTAAAAGCTCGAGCCCGGCACGCAGGCTACGCCGATTTCCTGCACCAGATACTTTGCGAACGCGACGTCCCGCGTGGGCGCGGCGAAGCGCGGATCATCGGCGGGAAACTGGAAGCGCGAAATGTCGGTCATGATGTAGTACGCGCCGCGCGGCTTGTAAACGGTGAAGCCGGCGTTCTCCAGGATCTTGAGCAGGCGCTCGCGCTTTTTTGCATAGGTCGAGGCCAGGCCATCGTAATAGCTCTGCGGCGAACGCAGGGCGCTCGCGCCGGCCTGCTGCAGCGGGGCGGCGGCGCCGACGGTTAGGAAGTCGTGCACCTTGCGCACCGCTTGGGTGGTTTCCGGCGGCGCCAGCGCCCAACCCACGCGCCAGCCGGTCACGCTGTAGGTTTTGGACATGCCGTTGATCACGATGGTGCGCTCGCGCATGCCATCGAGTTGCGCCATCGAAATGTGCTGGGTGCCGTCGTAGAGAATGTGCTCGTAAATTTCGTCGGTGACGCAGTAAGCGTTCCAGCGCAGGCAAAGGTCACGGATGAATTCCAGCTCGTTGCGGGAAAACACCTTGCCGGTGGGATTGTTCGGAGTGTTGAGGATGATGGCTTTGGTCGCCGGTCCGAAGGCCGCGGCCAGCTCGTCGCGGTCAAACGACCAATCGGGATTCTGCGCAGAAGGCGGCCGCATGCGCACGAAGCGCGGCGAGGCGCCGGAAAGAATCGCGTCCGGGCCATAGTTTTCGTAGAAAGGCTCGAAGACCACGATCTCATCGCCGGGATTGATGATAGCCATCATCGCGGACATCATCGCTTCGGTCGAGCCGCAGCAGATGGTGATCTCGCGCTCCGGGTCGTAGGAGACGGATTGGGTGCGCGCGAATTTCTCCACGATGGCGTCGCGCAGCGGCTTCGCGCCCCAGGTGATCGCGTACTGGTTGATATCGTCGGAAATGGCCTGGCGCGCGGCTTCCTTCACCTCTTCCGGCGCGGCAAAATCCGGGAAGCCCTGGGAAAGATTCACCGCGTTGTGCTTCATGGCCAGCCGGGTCATTTCGCGGATCACGGATTCCGTGAATTGCTCCGCTTTGGCCGAAATCATGCGACGGGAAATCGCCGCCATC
>DATKLU010000004.1:0-4323 GCA_035542235.1 Dongiaceae bacterium | reverse complement strand
ATCGGCGGCGCTTTCCTCACCATGGCCAGCCACGGCACAGACCAGACCATCGTGCAACGCCTGCTGGCCGCCCGAAGCCAGAAAGACAGCCGAAAAGCCCTGCTCGCCAGCGGTTTCATCGTATTGTTTCAATTCGCGCTGTTCCTTCTTGTGGGAGTTCTGCTTTTTGTGTTTACGCAATATGTTCCGTTGCTCGCGCCCGGGGATCGCGCCGACAGTATCCTTCCCACTTTCCTCGTCCGGGAAATGCCCACGGGGCTCGCCGGCATTCTCCTTGCCTCGATCCTGGCTATCGCCATGTCCAACGCCAGCGGCTCGTTGAATTCCCTGGCGGCTTCCAGCGTCCTTGATTTCGCGCGGTTTCGCGGACACGAAAATGATCCCGCCGCGTTTCTCCGCTTGTCGCGCCGCATGACGCTGCTCTGGGGCTGCGTTCTGATCGTCTTCGGCCTGCTTCCCTGGAGCCATCTTCTCGAAGCCGGCCTCACCGTCGCTTCCCTCCCCTTCGGCAGCCTGCTCGGCCTATTTTTCCTGGGAACTTTCGATTCCCGCGCCAACGCGCTTGGCTCTTTGGTTGGGATGTTTGGCGGACTCGCGGCCGTCCTGCTCGTCCTTGGCTTCACGCACATTGCGTTCACCTGGTACGTGCTGATCGGCTCGTGCATCACCTTCGCCGTGGGCGCACTCGTCAGCCGCATTGGGGGTCGGAGCTTGAGTTCACCCTGAGCTTCGAAGGGCTCCGACACAGCCGGACCCAACAAACAGGGCTTTAGCCCCGGAGGAACTGCTATTCTCTCTTCTCCCAGTTTTGTGATGGGTTGTGGAGAACCATGACCGAAAAACGCCTGGAACTTGTGCGCGGGCTGGGTCCGTGGGCTTCCGCTGCCATCGTGGTCGGCACCATGATCGGCACGGGAATTTTCCTGAAGCCAGCGGAAATGGCGCGCGAGGGCCGCAGCGTTTCTGTGGTGTTCGCCGCCTGGATCGTCGGAGGCATCCTCTCTCTCTTCGGCGCGCTCTCGTTCGCGGAATTAGGCGCTTCGATTCCAGAGGCCGGCGGCGAGTACGCTTATCTGCGCCGCGGGTTCGGTCCCGCCTGGGGATTTCTCTTCGGCTGGATGCATTCGATCGTTGGCCGCCCCGCATCGGCGGCGTCCATCGCCGCCGGCCTCATGCGCTTTCTCGGCTTCTTCGTTCCCGCGGTGGCCGCGCCGATCTTCACCTGGCATATTGCCGTCCCCGGCTTGACCGGCTGGCTGAAGCCTTACGATTTCGTGTTCACCTGGGCGCAACCATTGGGCGTTTTCTGGCTGGTGCTGATGACCGGAATTAACTATCTCGGCGTGCGGCTTGGCGGCGGAGTGCAGGTGTTCCTCACCGCGATCAAGATCCTCAGCGTGCTTCTCGTGATAGGCGTGGCCTTCGCGCTTCCCGTAGGCGCTCACGCATCGAATCCCGTTTGGCCCAGCGCCGCGCAAACCGGCTTGCTCAGCGCCTTCCTCGCGGCGCTCGCGGCTGCGCTCTGGGCCTACGACGGCTGGGAAGATCTGAATCTCGTCGGCTCCGAAGTGAAAGATCCCGAACGAAACATTCCCAGGGCGCTGGTTTGGGGCGTTTCGCTGGTCGCGCTGATTTATCTGCTGTTCAGCGCCGCGTGCCTCAAAGTTCTGTCTTTCGAAAGCGTGGCAAATTCCGCGCACGTCGCTTCCGACGTGGTCGAACGCGCCGTCGGCCACGGCGCCGCCGCCTGGATCACGCTGGCAATGGCCATTTCCGCACTCGGCTCGATGAACTCCTCGGTCCTCAGCGGTGCGCGCGTGCCCTACGCCATGGCTCGCGACGGCATCTTCTTCAAAATCGCCGACGGCATTCACCCCAAATATCGCACGCCCGGCCGCGCGCTGATCTTTCAGTGCGTGCTCACCAGCATCATGGCACTTACCGGGACATTCGAAGAACTCACCGGCCTTTTCATTTTCGCGGCGTGGATTTTTTACGGCCTCGCCGTGGTTGCGCTTTTTCGCATGCGCCGCACCGAACCCAATCTCACGCGCCCGTACCGCTGCTGGGGCTACCCCGTCGTGCCTGGACTATTTGTGCTGGGATCTTTAGCGCTGACGGTGAATATCTGGCTGGAGCGCCCCGGCCGTTCCTCAATCGGACTCCTACTCATCGTCGCCGGCCTGCCGTTCTATCGCTACTGGCAAAAACGCGCCGCTTCGTAGGGACGACCTTCTGAGGCCGTCGCTAGTTTGCGAAACACGACTCCTACACGGCCCGCCTCGGAAGGCGGGCCCTACAACAGCTTTTGGGCCTCTTTCCGTTTGTCTCTTGGCTATCAGCGGTCGGCTGTAAGCTGCCTCTAAAAACTCGGCGTTCCCGCCGCTGCCACGCGATTCCGCGCTCCATTCGACGGCACGGGCAACATCCCTAACATCGCTTTCACCGGCACTTCAATCTCCGGATGCATTCCCCTTGCCATCGACTCCATTCCCGTCACCAACCGTCCCGCCGGCCGCGAAACATGCCCATTCGCATCCAGCGCGAAGATCCGCCCATCGCGTACCGCCGGAATCGTGTACCACTCTTCCAGAAACGTCAGCGACAAATATTCGTCTCGCGCCTGTTCCGCGTTGTACCCGCACGGCGCGATAAACATCACTTCCGGCGCCGCCGCCACAATCTCTTGCAAAGTCACGCGCCGCGACGGCACCTTCGCCTTGCCCAGGACGTCCACGCCACCAGCATGCTCCACCATTTCCGGCACCCAGTGCCCGCCGACATAGAACGGCTGCAACCACTCGAGCACCACCGCCTTCGGGCGCAGCGGCAAAATCGCAAGCCGCTCTTGCAGTTGCCCCAATCGTTCCCCAATCCGCGTCACCAGGTGCTGCGCGCGCTCCCGCCGCCCCGTGACCTCGCCGATCCACAAAATATCGCGCCACACGTCGCCCAGGTCGTGTGGATCGAGGCTGATGATTTCCGGCTGCCTGGAAAGTCCGGCAAGCGCCGCGCCCAGTTCCTCCGGCGTCGCCGCGCAGACGTGGCACAGGTCCTGCGTGAAAATCATGTCGGGAGCGAGTTCTTCGAGCAGCTTGCCATCGACGGCATAGATGGATTCCCCGCGCTCGACGTGCTCCCGCACCAGCCGGTCGATGTCCGGCGTTGGAGTCCCGTGGGGGATCCGCGACGAAACCACTGTGGTTTTGGTTTTGGCTCGCAGCGGATAATCGCACTCGTGGCTCACGCCAACGATCTCTTCGTCCAGCCCCAGCGCAAACAGCACTTCCGTAGCCGATGGCAATATCGAAACGATTCGCATACAGCGGACTCTAGCACACTGTCGCCCCTGCGGCGACTTCCTGCCGAGCTCCGCGGGAGGGCACGGACTTCTACCCTGAGCATCGAAGGGCAGCCGTGCGGCAACCTGGCGGCCAATCGGGGGCCTTCGCCCCGGAGGTCAAGCTTGTAAGCGCACTCGGTTATTTGTAAAGCAGGTAGCGCCGCCTCACCGCATCATACGCGGCCAGATCCTTGCCCCAACTCGCGATGATCTCATTGGGCGCCACCCCGGCCTCCAGTTGCTCGATCGTGGAATCGTTCCCGAGCAACAGCCCCAGTTTGCTGTAATCAAAATGCTCCGGATATTTCTTGTGCAGCTCGACTGCAATCTCCAGCCCAACGCGCATCGAACGCACCGCTGCGCGGTCCGTCACGCGAATCCCCACGCCTCCGCACCGTTGCCCCGAATAGAGTCCGCTCACCGGAATAAACGGCTGGTTGACGAAATGCACTCCCGGCAGCGTCTTTTCATTCAGCGCCGCCGCGAGCTCTTCTCCGTTGATCCACGGCGCGCCAAACTCCTCGAACGGAGTTTCCGTGCCGCGCCCCACCGAAACCCCGGCATTCTGCAAAATTTCCAGCCCGGGATAGAGAATCGCGCCTTTCAGCGTGCGCAGATTCGGCGAAGGAGGAATCCAGCGCGACCCCGTGCTCTCGAAAAAATAATTGCGGTGCCAGTTCTTCATCGGAATCACATGCAGCTGCGCGTTGATGTGATTTTCCGTGTTGTAAAACTGCGCGAGCTCTCCGATGGTCAACGCGTAGCGGACCGGCAGCGGATAGTAGGCCACGAAGGAAGTCTTCTCCGCATCCAGCATCGGCCCTTCGACAATTTCGCCGTTCAGCGGATTCGGCCGGTCCAGCACGTAAAACTCGATGTTGCGCTTGGCCGCCTCCTCCATGCAGTAGCCCATCGTGGAGGTGTACGTATAAAACCGCACTCCGGCATCCTGCACATCAAACACCAGCGCGTCGATGCCT
>DATKLU010000003.1:0-6447 GCA_035542235.1 Dongiaceae bacterium | reverse complement strand
CCACCGATGACGACGACCGGCACGCGGTCGCAATAGGCGTTGTAAACGGCCATGGCCGCGTGCTGCAGGCCGACCGTGCCGTGCGCCAGAATCACCAGCGGCTTGCCTTCCACTTTCGCGTAGCCATGGGCCATGCCCACGGAGGATTCTTCGTGCGTGCAGGTGATGAACTCGGGATTCTTGTTTCCGCCGTAATTGATCAAAGATTCGTGCAGGCCGCGGAAGCTGGAGCCGGGATTGGAACAAACGTACTCGATGCCGAGCGATTTAATGACATCCACCATGAAGTCGGACCCGCTGCGCTCCTCCGTAAGGACCTCGACGGGAGCCGGTGGTTCGACTTCGGCTTTGCGCGACATGGCGGGCGGCGGATTTTTTGCCGGAGCTGCCGCTGGCGTTTTGGTTGGAGTCGCCGGGGGCGTAACCAGCAGGGCCGCGCCGGCGGCCGCGTTTTTCAGGAACGCGCGGCGGTTGATCTCCACATCTTTGGCTTTGACCATGGAATCAGCACCCTCTTACTCGCAGCCCTTTTATCACACCGCCTGCGCCGAGGCCAGAAAGAAGGGTCGTGAAGATGGAAGGAAGCGCCGGGATTCGTGCATTTCTCGCCAGGAAAAGAGATCAATCTACGAAGGCTTATACCTGCAACACGTCTCCATCGCGCGCGACCAGTTCGTAGAGGACTGGATTCACAAAGAAGCCCAGCAGAAGCCGCGATAATAGCCCCGCGACCACCACGATGGCGAACGGCTTTTGCGTGTCGCTGCCCACCCCCGTGGACATCGCCGCGGGAAGCAGGCCGAGGCACGCGACCAAGGCGGTCATCATGATCGGGCGCAGGCGGAGCAACGATGCTTCGCGTGTCGCTTCGCGGATGTTTCTTCCCTCCAGCCGCAGCTTGTTGATGTAACTCACCAGAATGACCGCCGTTTCCACCGACACGCCAAGGAGTGCCAGCAGGCCCAGCATGCTGGAAACGCTGAAGGGAATGTGCGTCAGCTTGAGGGCGATAAGCGCGCCAACGGGCTCCGTGACGACCACGCCGATGGCGATGGTGACCGGAAACTTGAAATTGCCGTATAGCGCAAAGAGGATCAGGAAGATCAGGAAAATCGCCAGGGGGCCGATAATCAGGAGCTGCGCTTTGGCCTCGAGCAGTTCGGTGTATTCGCCGCCCCAATCGAGGTGATAGCCCTCGGGCAACCGCACGGTTTTCGCGATATTTTCCTGGCCGGCCTTGACGATACCTTCCAGGTTACGTCCTTCGATCGAATACTGGATGCCGATGTAGCGCGAATCGTTCTCGCGATAGATGAACGACGCGCCGGTCGCTTCTTTGATGGTGGCGAGTTCGGAAAGCGGAATCTGCTGTCCGGCGGGAGCGGGCACCAGGAGATTTCCGATTTCGCGCGCATCCGAACGGTATTTCGGCTCCATGCGTACGACGAGATCGAAGAGTTTTTCTCCTTGAATGACCTGCGTGGCGGCCTGGCCTCCGACGGCAGCCTGCACGACGGCTTCGACGTCGGCGACATTGATGCCATAGCGCGCGATTTTCGCGCGATCCGCTTCCACCAGAAGGCTCGGCTGGCCGAGCTCTTTCACCACCGTGAGTTCGGTAAAGCCCGGCGTTTTTTCCAGCACGCGCTTGATCTCCACCGCTTTGCTTTCGAGCACGTTCAGGTCGGGGCCGAAGATCTTCACGGCCAGCGCCGATTTGAGGCCGGTGAGCGCCTCATCCACGGCGTCTTCGGCGGGCTGGGTGAAATTGAAAATCACGCCGGGATACGCGTCGAGTTTCTTCGCGAGATCGTCGACGAGTTGCTCTTTCGTGTGAATGGAGGTCTGCGACCAGGATTTGTCGTTGTACGGCTTCAGCCCCACGTAAAACTCGCAATTGAAAAAGCCCGTCGGGTCGGTGCCGTCATCGGGGCGCCCGAGTTCGGAACCCGTGACGGTGACCATCGGATACTGGATCAGCAGGTTGCGCACCTTGGGCGCAAACTTCGCCGCTTCTTCGAAAGAAATCGTATAGGGCATGGTGGCGCGCACCCAGATAGCGCCCTCATCGAGGTGCGGCAGGAACTCTCCTCCGATCAGTGGAATCAGAAGCAATGTGGCGCCGAAAATCGCGGCGGCAAGGATCAGCGTGAGAAAGGGGTGACCCAGGCACAGGTCCAGCGCGCCGGCGTATTGATCGCGGATCCAGTTGAAGATGGGATTTTCTTTTTCCTTTACGCCTTTGGTGAACCAGTAGGAGGCCAGCGCGGGGACGACGGTCAGCGTGAGAATCAGCGCGCCGAGCAGCGCAAACCCCATCGTGTCCGCCATGGGATGGAAGAGCTTTCCCGCAGGCCCGCTAAGAGCATAGATTGGCAGGTAGCCGGCGATGATGACGGCCACGGAGTAAAAAATCGGGCGGTCGACGTCGCGCGCCGCCGTAAGGATCACATCGGACAGCCGGTACTCCGTGCCGTGGCGCAGGCCGAGTTCGCGGTAGATGTTCTCGACCATGACGATGGTGCCGTCAATGATGATGCCGAAGTCGATGGCGCCGATGGACAGGAGGTTCGCGGCTTCGCCGGTCCAGTGCAGGAAAATGAAGGCGAACAGGAGGGCAAGGGGAATGGTAAGCGCGGTGATTACGGCGGCGCGGAAGCTGACCAGGAAAAAGATCAGGACAACGAGCACCAGGATCATGCCGCGCAACAAATTGCCCTCGACCGTATCCGTGGTGACGCGCACCAGGTCGCTGCGGTCATAATAGGGACGCACCTTCACGTCGGGCGGCAACAGCGATTTGTTGATCTCCTCGGTTCTTTTCTCGACGCCCTCCAGAACGTTCTGCGTCTGTTCGCCGCGGCGCATCAGGATCACGCCTTCCACGGCGTCGTCGTTATTTTTCTCTTTGGTTTGAAAGCCGAAAATCCCCAGGCGCGGGGCGTAGCCGATTTCCACGCGGCCGACGTCCTTGATGCGCACGGGCACGCCATTCAGGCTGGCGACAACCACTTCACCGATGTCTTCCGTGTTTTTGACCAGGCCCAGGCCGCGCACGTAATAAAACTGGCCCCCCTGGGTGTAAAAGCCCCCGCCTGTATTGGCGTTGTTGGCGTTCAACGCATTGAGCACCTGCACGACGGGCAGGTGATAGTTGTACAGCTTCACTGGATCGAGAAGGACGTGATACTCCATGGTCGGCCCGCCGAACCCCGAATCGTCGGCGACGCCCGGCACGCTTTTGTACGCACGTTCGATGACCCACGCTTCCAGCGTGTGCAATTCCATGGGGGAGCGGTCCGGGCTTTCGATTACGTAGCGATAGACCAGCCCGCTCGGGCTGAACAGCGGCGCCATGCTCGGTGTCACGCCTTGCGGCAGGGTGGCGTCGCTGATGCGTTCGAACACGACCTCGCGCGCGAAGTAAGGATCGACGCCTTCATCGAACGTCAGAATCACGTCCGAGAGGCCGTAAAGCGAAATGGACCGCATCACGTGCAGGCGCGGCGAGCCATTCATCGCGAGTTCCAGCGGGAGTGTGGTGAGGCGTTCCACTTCTTCCGCGGCATGGCCCGGCCATTGCGTGATCAACTCCACCATCGGGGGAGAAAGATCCGGATATGCGTCCACAGGCATCTGACGGAACGACCAAGCGCCCATCACGGACATCAGCGCCGTGAGCATCAACACGAGAAAGCGCTGTTGCAAGGCGAACTGGACGATACGATGAATCATCAAAAAGTCTCCACGGCGCGCTTCCTAGTGTTGAATGGAATTCTTGAACTGCAGGAACAGGCTGCCGTCGCCCACCACCTGTTCGCCATCCTTGAGTCCACTGGTGATTTGCGTACGGCCGGCATTGTTGGGGCCAAGCGTCACGCTCCGGCGGGCGAACTGGTTGCCATTGACGAGGACGTAGACAAAAGGCTGGTTCTCGGTGTCGCGCAAGACCACGGCGTCCGGCACGGTGATTGCATTCGGGAGCGTCCCGGCGTCAACCACCGTGGTTACGTACATGTCGCGCTTCAGCTTACGATCGGGATTTTGGGTGACGATGCGCGCCTGCAGGGTGCGCGTGGTGGGATCGGGCGCCGGCGCGACGTAGGAAATCGTGCCGTGGAACACCTCGGGATAGGTGTCGGTATTGATTTCGACCGTGTCGCCCACGCGCACGTAAGGCAGGTCGCTCTGGAAAACGTTGGCGAGCACCCAGACCGTGCTGGTATTCGAAATCGTGAAGCACTGAGTTGCACCGCCCTGCAACAACTAGCCGGGGCCCACCAGGCGTTCGACGATTTCGCCGGCCACCGGCGCGGGCACGGGGATCTCCGCCGTGGAGGGCAGCGGATTTTTCACCAGGGCGTCGGGATCCTTTAGGCCGAGGGCGCGCAAGGCATCGGCTGTCGATTCCACATCGGCGTGCGCCTGAGTGCGGTTGGACTCGGCTTGCTGCAGATCGGCTTCAGCGATCGCACCGTGCGCGTAAAGATCTTTGGCGCGGGTATAGAGTTTGTCCGCAAGTGCGAAGGCATCGAGCGCCTTGATGTATGCGGAACGCGCAGCGGAATAATCAGGACTCGTGACCGTCAGCAAAGGCTGCCCCGCGTGCACCACTTGTCCGGGCGCCACGAGAATTTCGCGAATCGGGCCTCCGATGGCCGCAAACACCGGGGTAGTTTCAAAGGCGTTGTACGCCACGGCCCCCGAAAGACGCAGCTTGCGCGCAAGCGGCCCCTTCTGCACGGCAACCACCTGCACATGCGCCATCTGTTCTTTCGGCACGGTGAAAAGTTCGGCGGTATCCGCTTTCGATTCACTGGCGGTGAACGAAGTCATCTTTGATTCGGACTCGCCGGGCCCGGAGCCGCAGCCGGAAAGGACAAGAGCCCGCGAGAGACCGCCGGCAACAAACGGCGAAACATTTCTCGCGTGCAACAGGGAGAGCGTCATGGCAGGTTCCTCGCGCCCACAGCCTGGCGCATCTGTTCGAGCGCGAGCATGTAGCTCGCGAGCGCCTGGCGATAGGCTAGTTGGTTGGCGCGATAGGTCCGCTCGGCATCCAGATAGTCGAGCAGGCTGGCCGCGCCTTTCTGGTAGGCATACTCGCTGATATCGCGCGACTCCTTGGCTTGGTCGACGTAGCCGCCCTGGTACAGCTGGATGATCTGATCGTTGGTCTGGAGATTCGCGTAGGCGGAGATGACGTCGGTGGAAACCTGCTGCGCGGTTTCGCTGGCCTGCTCCTGCGCTTGAGCGATCGCAAATTGGGCGCGCTGAATCTCGCCCTGGTTCCGGTCGAAGATGGGCAGGGGCATGTTGTAGTAAAACGCGCCGCTATTCACGCCGGCCGTATGGGTGTAGTTGAACGTGCCGGTGATGTCCACCTTGCCGTTGGCCTTTTGCAGGGCCAACTGGCTTTCCGCGGCGGTGACTCCCAGTTGTGCCGCGCGGAGGTCCGGCCGGTTCATAGCCGCCAGGGTTTTCAGGCTGGCTACGTCCGCGTGTACGGGTTGATATTCCAGGGTGCCCTGCACATCGTAGTCGTCGGGAACAGACTCGAATCCCAAAAGCTGGCGAAGCGCGGCGAGGCTTTGGATCTTGGCGAGTTTGGCGCCGGCGACGTCGCTTTGGAATTGCAGCAACTGCAGCTTGATTTTCAGGTAGTCGCCCTGGCTGAGGTCGCCCACGCGGAGGCGCTCGTTGCTGATGTCCACGGTTTTCTGAAAGCTGTCGAGGTCCTGCTGCGCGAACTCGAGGGTGGATTCCGCCAGCAGCACATCCACGAACTGCTGGCCGACATTGAAGACCACTTGCCGTTCAGTGTCGGAGACCTGCGAACGCGTTACGGCGGTGATGTCACGAGCCGCCTGCAAGCGATGCTGGCGTTTTTTCCCGCGTTCGAACAGGTAGCTGACGCCCGCGTCAAACTGCGCCTGCTGGTCAATGTAGTCCCCGCTGAACTGGTCGGGCTGGAAAATGGGCAGGTATTGCGCGTCGAGCCCCAGCGCCGGGTTTGGCCGCAGGTTGGCGGTGATCTCCTCCGCCATGCTTTGCTGAATCGTCGTGCGCACCGCCTGCAGCGCGTGATTGTGCAGCAGCGACAACCGGATGGCCTCGTCCAGCGTAATGTGCGTCTGGCCCCCGGAAGGTGCAGCCGCTTGCGCCGGCGGATGCGCCGGAGTGGAAGCGGGATTTGGCTGGCCCGCCGCGATGGCCGTAAACATCATCAGCGCCAAAATGAATCGACTTCCTTGCCTCAAAGGAATACTCCTCGTCCGTCGCCGGACAACAAAGGGGGGATACAGTGAACGTGCGGTTGCGATTGAGGCCGAGAGCGGAGTTTTATGCGAGGGAGGGAGGACCGCGGGGGGCAATATCGCGCGGAACAAAGAAGGAAGCGGCCAGCACCAACCGGGAAACTTCCAGCCGTTTCGCCGCGGGCGCCAG
>DATKLU010000002.1:0-2044 GCA_035542235.1 Dongiaceae bacterium | reverse complement strand
CGAAGCGGCGGCGCGTGCCTGAATCTGGTCCGGCGGCTGCATCGAAGAGTTATCGAAAAAAAGAATCATGTAATGCTTCTGTGCGCCCGCGGGAGCCGAGGGATTGCTCCCGAAGGAAAAACTGGTGACCGGCTGCTCTTTGTTGTCTTCATAGACCTTGAAATCCTGCTGCGTCAGGTTGTGGACGTAGTTCCCTTTTTTGTCCGTGACCACCGCGTCCACCAGCACGATCCGCGACACCGTCCGAATCGGAGTGTCCGACACGATCGGCGGCGCCTGGGGCTGCTGTTCCGGCGCCGACGCCTTCGGCGTTTCCGGCGCCTGACCACGCGCAACGCCGGGAACTGCGGCCATCAAGAACACAAATCCGAAGATCGCCGCGAATCTGGAATCGGTCCTTATTTGCCTGGTCATGTTCGCCCCCATTAAAACGGAATCTCCACCGCGCCATTCCGCGCGGCCATCTGCGCGCCTTCGGAATCACGCACCACCTGCCGCACCAGATAGCGCCCGGGCTTCACGTTGAAGCTCGACTTCACGGTCAGCCCGGTATGCGATAGCCGGTCGTAGGTCGTATCGCGCAACTTCATCTGCACGATCTTTTCACCGCCGGTTATATAGTTGCCGTTCTCGTCAAAAATGGCGGTGGCCAGCGTCAGGTCGTCCACGCTGCGGCCCTCGGCCTTGCGAAAATGCATGTTTTTCAAGTCGAGGCGCGAGACCACGCTCAAACGCGCATCCGCCGCATCGCCCTTGAAATACTGCGTCTGCAAATCCAGGGGGAGTTCGCTGATTTCTTCCTGCGAGAAAATCGCGTCTTGAATCTCCTGCCGCGCCAGATCCTGAGGATCGTTGGCTTTCTGGGGAGCGAAATACCCGCGCCTGGCTTGAATCGTGTAGTTGGTCTTCTTCGCGAGTTTCACGGTGAGCAGGTGGTATTGCCCGTCCATCTTTTTATTTTGAGGGGAAAATCCGAGCACGTAGGAAACGTCCGGCGCCAAGCCCGCGAGTTCCAGTCCGCCCAGTAGATCGTTCGAGTTGTGAAAAAAAGTGCCGCCGGTACCGTAGGCGAAGTCACTCAGCACAAACTGGTTCTCAAACTGGGAATCCACGCGATACATCGTCTTGTAGCCGCCGGTGCGAAAAGAGTCAGACGAGGGCCGCGAAATATCGCCCATCACGTCGGGCGTATAAAGACCCCGTGCGTCCAGGGTGTTGATCACGACGTTTGAGCGGTTCGCCCGGTCAATGATGCCGGATTCGTCCAGGTAGGAATTCGCCAGGATAAAGCCCGGGGAAACCAGCACCATCAAGCGTTCCCCCGGCATGGCGGCCAGCCGCCGCAGGAAGTCCTCCAGATGGCGGTAGGTATAGTTGTTTTCCGCGTCGCCCTGGCTGAGCACGCGCAGGGCCGTGGACTCCACGAGCGGCGCGGCCAGCGACTGTTTCGATTCGTCGCCGCCGAATGCGCACTGTACGGTCTCTTCGACGGCCACGGCTCTCACCGTGGCATTGTTCTTGTTCTCAATCTCGTCGGCCATGTAGTAGGTGATTTCCGGGCAATCGCCGGCCAGGGATTGGGGAAACAGGGGGCGGGCGATCACGCCGTAAATGGCGCGGTGCAGGACTTCCTTGTCGGAAGTGAATTCCACCGTGTTCTGGCCGGAGGTGGTGTAGATCGCGACACGATCGTTGGGGCCGGTGGAGTTCAGAAAATGGTCGGCCTGCGTGCGCACAAAAGTGGCGTCCTGCATCGAGAGGTGGATGTCGTCGAACACCATGGCGACGAACCGCTCCGGCAACGCCAGCGGCTTAGCCGCAGGCATCGCCGGGTCGCTTTGGGTTTCGGCGGCCGCGGCGTTGCGCTGCAGGCGGGTCTCCGGCGTCTCCACGGCGAAGTTCGTGATGGTCTGGAGCTTGCCCTGATCGTAGAGCAGAAAATCCTCGCGGGTCAGGTTTCCGACGGCCTTGCCCTTGGGCTCGCGCACGATCACGTGCACCTGGACCAGATTCACGCGCACCTTGAACGTGGCGGAGGTATCGG
>DATKLU010000001.1:0-241488 GCA_035542235.1 Dongiaceae bacterium | reverse complement strand
GTCTCCGCCGGAAAAGATGGCGTCGCCATTGTTGACGTCGAGAATCCGGAGCGGCCGCGCCTCGATCAGGTATTCAACGCCAATCATGAATTGAACGACGTCAACGACATCAAGATCGGCATGGTCGCCGCCAGTGCCTTTGCGTTCGTTGCCGATGGCCGCCATGGCTTGCGGGTGCTGCAAATCGTCTCGCCCTGGGACGACCCTGCTCACTTCTCCGGCTTCAGTCCACGCCCCGCGCCGAAGCTCATTGCCACCGCAAGAACCAGGGGCGAAGCGTTAGCCGTTTCGAAGGGAATTGACCGCGACCGCGCCGTGGACGAATCCGGCAATCAACTGGCGGTCTTCGGCAGAAGGGGCGCGCGACCCCTGAATCGCGCCGAGGCGCAGAGACTCTACCTGCGCGACGGCAAGTTGTATCGCGTCAGCGATGATCCGCCCGAAACCCACGCCGGCACGCCCAGCGGCCAATTAGACGCTCTCGCTCGCGGTTGGAGCGCGTCCCTAACCCGTTGGTTGCGCAGTACCCTATACCCCTGATCCAATTTTCGTATTTTATTCGCTTTGGACGTTCGTACAGGCTTCGCCTCCGTTTCCGCCGAATTTATCGTTATAGTTCTTAAATGCTTTCCTTAGAACCTTTTAGCCTTGCGCGGCATCTAATCAACTGACAATCAGTTGTTCACGTTTCTGTGCATAGCACCTATCAAAATAATTCGTGACCGTGGCAACGACCCGCCCGGTTATCGTGTAAACAGCGGGGGCGAAGAGGCCGCGAAGGGCGGCACAAGGGTCCGCAAGGGCGGATCGCACGACTAGCAAGAAAGGGGTTGTACCCAATGGTGCAGCAGTATCTTCTGGCCAGCGATTTTGACCAGACACTGAGTTTTAACGATTCGGGAGTCGCGCTCGCCGAGCTTATCGGCGTGCCTGGCTTCCATGACAAGGTCCGGGGATTGGCCCAAATTAACCTGGTGCAGCAGGGAGCCGAGCTTTCCTACCTGATTCTGCACGATCCGGAATTCCGCCGTGTGCGGCGGGAACATCTGGTGGAGACCGGCAAGCTGATTCGCCTGAAGCACAACGTAAAGCAGTTCGCCACGGCTCTGGAAACCTTGGCGGACGGCTACAAATTTAACTTCCACGTGATTTCGGCGGCACCGCAAGAAATCATCGAGTCCGCTCTGGAAGGCATCGTGCCGCCCGAAAACATTCACGGCACCAGGTTCTACTACGATCCGGGCAACGGAGAAGTGCAAGCCATTGTTCGCGCTTCCGCCGGCTGGGGCAAGATCACCGTGCTCGAAGAGATTCGCGCCAGCCTCGGCACCAGCCACGATCATATCGTCTACATGGGCGACGGCAGCTCCGACCTGCCGGTCATGATGCACGTCAACCAGTACGATGGACTGACCATCGCCGTCAGCGAAGCGGAGTTCATCACCCGCGTCGCGCGCCGCACCGTGCTCAGCGACAACGCCATGAGCGTCCTCGTCCCCGTGCTGGAAGAGGTCATGCGCTGGGATTCCTCTAAAATCCGCCGTTTCTTCGCAACCCAGGGCTTGATGCTGCGCGAATGGGGCAAGATGCGTACGGACCTGCTCACCATCGAGGAAGCTCCCTTGCAGCTGCCCGATTCCAGCGCCGAGGAGTCTCCGGCGCAAGCTCCGGTCATCACCCACTAATCCACGTAGCCGGAAACTCGTGAAGCCATCCGGGCGCGGCAGCGCAAGTTGCCGTGCCCCTTGTGTTTTTCCGCGCGCCTGAGGCTAAATGGAGCCGCACGCACTTTGCGCGGAAGACTTTCGGAGAATCGCCATGGCGAAAAAGAAGATTCTGGTGCTGGCAGGGGACTACGTCGAAGACTACGAACTCATGGTCGCCTACCAGGCGCTGATCATGGTCGGCCACACCGTGCACGTCGTTTGCCCGGGAAGGAAATCGGGTGAATTCATTCCTACTTCCATCCACGATTTTGAGGGCGACCAGACCTACACCGAAAAGAAGGGCCACAACTTCCAGTTGAACGCCACCTTCGATGACGTGAAGGCCGAAGACTACGACGCCATCATGATTCCGGGCGGGCGCGCTCCTGAATATATCCGCGTAAACCCCAAAGTGATTGAGATTGTCCGCTTCTTCATGAAGGAAAATCGTCCGGTCGCTGCCATCTGCCATGCGCCGCAGGTGCTCGCAGCCGCCGGGGTATTAAAGGGCCGCAAGTGCAGCGCCTACACCGCCACCGGGCCGGACGTCACGGTGGCAGGCGGAACGTACGTGGAAGTGCCTATGACCGACGCCGTGGTGGACGGAAATCTGGTGACCGGCCCTGCCTGGCCGGCACTCGCCTCCTGGCTCGGCAAATTCGTCGCCTTGCTCGGCACCAGGATCGAAGCCTGAAGTCTTCTACTTGATGCGCATGTGGATTTCGGTGCCGCCCTTTTCGTAGTGGACATGGTCCATCAGCTGATTGATCAGAAAAATTCCGCGGCCGTGCGCGCTGAACAGGTTCTGCCCCACGATCGGGCTCGGAATCTTCGCCGGATCGAAGCCCTCCCCCGGATCGCGAATCACGATCAGCATGCCTTTTTCTTCATCGCAGGCCACGCAGCATTCCACGCTCTTGTTGGGGTCGCTCTTGCAGCCGTGCACCACCGCGTTGGCCAGCGCCTCGATCAGCGCCGTGTGCACTTCGTTTTCCTTGCCGGTTGCGCAACCCATGGACTCCACGATTTGCATGATGCCGTCTACAAACGGCGCAATAGCCTCGGTACGGCAGGGCAACGTCGTCTCCAGCCGCAGGATCAGGTTCTTGCTCTCGAAATCGCACTTGGGCACGTGACTTGACATTGCTCGCGTCAACCTTTCGCCAGGCTCTTCAGCTGCTTCGCCAGCCTTTCGATCTCGCCCGCTTCCTTGTAGTAACGCACCGCGAACAAGCCCGGTTGGGTCTGGTCCACGTCGGCCTTCAGCTGGGTAACGTGTTCGCTCAGTTGCGCCAGCGTGGTGCGAAACTCCCGTTCGTGCTGCGCCGTCGCGCTGCTCCGCGTGGGATTGCTGGCCCCCGATTGCGCCGCCGTCTGGCTCGCCTCCGCCGGCGGGGGAGGCGACGGCATGCCCGTTCCCTTGTGCCGCGCTTGCGCCGCGGCAAACACGCTCCATAGCGAACCGCAGCATGCCGCCCCGGTCCACAGAAACTCTCTTCGCGGCTTTCTCATCGCTTCGCCTCCGTCGCGTCGCGCGGATGAGATGAAATGCCTCGGCCGGTCTGGCCGGCACCTGTTATCTTGTCTCGCGTCGCGTTCGCGATGTCAATTGCCGGTTGGCGCCGCGCCACCCGCGGTCGCTCCCCCGCCTGCGGACGTTGTTCCGCTCGCCCGCTGCCACGCCATCACTTGTTCGCGCAGCGTGTTCAGGCTGTTGACCATGCGGTCGGCCTCAACGTTCACGAAGGCATACCGGGCCACCGTCGGATCACCAGCCTCCACCAGCCGCGTATACGCCGCGCGCAACTCCGGAAAGTCGCGCTCGCCCACATGCTGCCCGGCCACCCTGGCGGAAAGCAGTTGCAGGGTTTTCTCCACTGCGTTCGCGAATGCCCGGAATTGCGGCCGCGGTGATTCAAACCCGGTCGCTGGAATGCCTGCCTCCAGCGCGATCATCGCATGCGCGAAGCGGTGCGACGCCGCCAGCATGGAATTCACATAGGTCGCCTGATCCGCCGAGACTCCCGGCTCGGCCGCCAGGCGCTCCACCGAGGTCTCCAGGTTGGTGCGCGCCACACGCGCCGCTTGCCGCGTCCGTTCCCGCTCCCGCGCGGTGTTCTCGTCCGGCGCCAGGATGGACTTCACAATCGAAGCGAAAGAATTGCGGTAGGCATCGAACAGCGCGCCAAAAAACTCCGGCAAGCGATTCCGCTCCCAGGTCGGCCACACCGCATAGGCCGCCAGCGCCAGGGCCCCGCCAATAATGGTGTTCACCCCGCGCGCCGCGATCACTTCTCTTGGCGAGATCCCGGTAATCGCAATCAGCAGCACCACCAGGGCGCTGATGGCCACGCCGAAAATTCCGTAATTCGCCGGACCGATCCAGCGCATGATGAACATAAAAAACCCGATCAGCAGGATTTCGCTCGAGGTATGAATCGGAAGAAAGTGGAAGAGCGCCGTTGCCAGCAGCAGTCCGGCCAGTGTGCCGGCGATGCGCAGCACTCCACGGCTGAAGGTCACCGTGAACTCCGGCTTGAGCACCAGCACCACCGTCATCGGAATCCAGTAGGCGCGATAGGGATGCCACATGCGCCCCAGGGTGTCGCCCAGCGCCACGCACAAGGTCAGCCGCACCGCGTGACGAAACACCGTCGAGCGCAAATTGAAATTGGCCGCGATCGTCGCCAGCTTTCCCGTGAACCGCAGCCGCAACGGAATTGTCGCTTCGCGCCTGTCAAACGCTTCTTGGCCTTCGGGCGTGGTGTTCCGAGCCAGATCCAGCGCGGCGCGCAACTGCCCGCCCAATGCTTCCGCCTGGAATTTCACGTCGCGCAGCACCGCGCCGGCAAAATTCTGCGCCGTCTCCGGTTGCTGCACGTCCAGTTGCTTGGCCAGCGCGACGCCCAGCACCAGCCGGTCGCCCTCCAGGGCAATTTCCCTGCCGGTCAGTAAACTCGTGGCGATCACGTTCAGGAGATATGCCGCGTTCGCGCGGTATCGGTCCAAGGTTACGATCGCCGAGTCATGTGCGTTTTCGCGCGTCAACCGCGCGCGCAGCCTGGCCAGCGTAGTCAGGCTCAGCCGGATGCGCTCGGCCTGCGAAAGCAACGAGCGGTAACGCAGCGCCGAAAGCGACATGTCCGTCGCCAGATTGGCGATGGCCTCATGCGCTTGCGCGATCTCTCGCGTGCCCAGCGGCGCCGTGGTCGCCTCCGCAGGGTGGGTGGCGATCCGTGCCAGCTCCGCGTAGAGCGTCGCGAGCGAACGGCGTTCCGGCTCATAGCGCCGCACCGGCCACAGCGCCACAGAAAGCAAAATTTGCAGCAATCCGCCCAGCAGCGCCAGCCCGCTCGCTTGCAGGGTCTGCTCCACGGTCACTTGCTGCGCCGCGTAAATCAGCAGCACCACCGTGCTGATCACGCCGACGTCCGCAGCCGTCGTGCCCAGCGTCACCAGCATGCCCGCGGCAAACGCCCACACCGTGGCCACTGCCACCGCCACCGTATTGCTGTGCGCCGTCAAGCCGCCGAGCAACACCGCGACCGAGCACCACACCGTGGACGCCAGCATGCGCTTTGCCCGCTGCCAGTAGGGATCGCTGCCGTCCGAATAGGAAACGTTGAGCGCGCCGGACGCCATCGCCAGCCCGCCGCGCGGCATTCCCATGAGATACCCGACAATCATCGGCGCCACGACTCCCACCGTATTTCGCAGCGCCATCCAACCGTTGATCTTCGCGCGGTCCACGTGCAGCACGATGTTCCACAGCGCCGCCAGAGGCCGCGGGCGCGCGCCGGCCGGAGAGGCCGCTGTGCCCGCTTGGGCCTTTTCTCGCGCCCGCTCTGCAGCCTTTTCGGGAGTCCGGTCTGAAATTGGTCCGCTATTTTCCATAATCCGGAAGGCTTCTAATTTATCGCAGGCTGCCCCGCCGCGCTGCATGCGCTGGCCGGCGCGTTTCCACACACCCCTTGCGCCGCGCGGCGTAACGCGCGTAATCTTCGCCGCATCTCACTTCCGCCGCGTCAGGCGGACGCTCCACCCGGAGAATCACGATGCAAACGCGCAAACTTGGCGCACACGGTCCGCAAGTCTCGGCGCTCGGCCTGGGCTGCATGGGCATGAGCGAATTTTATGGCTCGCGCAACGATGCCGAATCGATTGCCACGATCCACCGCTCGCTCGAACTCGGAATGAATTTTCTCGATACCGCCGATATCTATGGTTACGGCGACAACGAGATCCTCGTCGGCAAAGCGCTGCGCGGCCGCCGTGACCAGGCGTTTCTCGCCACCAAGTTCGCCATCGTTCGCGATCGCAACGACCCGTCGGTGCGCGGCGTCAATGGCAGGCCCGAATATGTCAAGGCCTGCTGCGAAGCCAGCCTCAAACGGCTCGGCGTTGAAACCATTGACCTGTATTACCAGCATCGCGTGGACCCTAACACCCCGATCGAAGATACCGTCGGTGCCATGGCCGATCTCATCAGGCAGGGCAAGGTCCGCTATCTCGGTCTGAGCGAAGCCAAGCCGGAGACCATTCGCCGCGCGGCGAAAGCACATCCCATCGCCGCGCTGCAAACCGAATATTCGTTGTGGAGCCGCGAGCCTGAGGACGGCCTGCTCGGCCTTACCCGCGAGCTCGGCATCGCCTTCGTCGCCTACAGTCCGCTGGGCCGGGGCTTTCTCGGAGGACAAATCCGCAAGTTCGACGACCTGGAAGCCGACGATTACCGGCGTAACTCGCCGCGCTTCCAAGGCGAGAATTTCCAGAAAAACCTGGAGCTGGTGGCCCGCGTCGAGGATCTGGCGCGCGAGAAAGGCTGCAGCCCCGGCCAGTTGGCGCTGGCCTGGCTGCTCGCGCAGGGCCAGGACATCATTCCCATTCCCGGAACCAAGCGGCGCAGCTACCTGGAAGAAAACGCGGCGGCATTAGACGTCAAGCTGAACGCTGACGATCTTCGACGCATTGCTGAAGTTTCGCCGCGCGGCATCGTCTCCGGCGAGCGTTATCCTGCCGGTGCGATGAAGCTGGTGAACAACTGAACGAAAGCGCGCCTCGCTGCGGCTCTATTCGCCGCCGCCCTGCAACGCGGGCAGCGTGAACCCCGGCGTCACTTCTTTCCGCTTCGACCAGTCGTGATAGACGTGGCATTCCGAACAGTTCGCGTTGGCATAGCCGGCCCCCGGCGCGTGGCACGTTTGGCAAATCGCGATTCCCGGGATCAGCACGTCGCCGCTCTCGGAACTCCTCAGCGTCTTCTGATGGCAGCTCAAGCACGTGAAGCCGGTGTGCGCGTCGTGATCGAACCGCGCGTGGGGCAGCCACTGCAGCGTGATGTTCGCGGCCGCGACGGATGGCAAGGGCGTCTCGGTCCGCTGCGCGTCCGCACCGCCCCGCGCCGCGGCTCCGGGAGTTCCTCCCGCCGCATCCCAGCGCGCAATCTTCACGTCCTGCAGCGCCGTCGCCGAAATCGCGTGGCACTGCGAACACGTCTTGTGCCACAGCAACTCCTCTGACACTGCGACCCGCTCCGCCACCCACTGCGCGGGCGTCAAGGAACGCGTCGCCGGCCCCATCGGCTTGCCCGTCAAATTCCGCTGTGGCTCTTGCACCTCGTGCAGCTCCGCAGGGTGCGCCGCGATGTAGTCCGCGAATTTTTTCCGCAGGAATCCGTGCACTACCTCGGGCCGGTCGTGCGGCACGCCTTCGTCAAATCGCCTGTCGAACGTCAGTTGATGGCAGCCCGCGCAGGCGTTGGCAAACCTCGGAGGAGCCATCAGCTGGCGGTCGCTCCACGGTTCACGCCCTGGCAACCCGTGCGCTCCGCTCGGCGCAAACGTCTCCGCCGCCGTGTAGCTGACAGTCGCGCTCGCGTATTTCACGTCCCGGAACCGCCACTGCGCATCGCCCGCACCCGCGGTTTTATGGCAATCGCCGCATTCCAGTTGCACCGTCGGACCGTTTGGCCCGCTCCGTATGCTGCGCATGTGCAGCGCATGATTCAGCTTGATCGTTCCAGGATCGCGCGGCGGCGTGCCCGCAGCCGGCCGCAACGCGGCAAACTCCGGGTGCCCATCCCGAAGGCTCGAAATGTGCCGCGCAAAACTTGTCGCCCCCGCGCTGGCTGCCAAATCCCCGTGGCACACCGCGCAGGATTGGTTGCGCACCTGCGTCAGCCGCACGCGGCCGCGATGCTCTGCGTGGCATTCCGCGCAGCCAACATTGCTGACGGTTGCCGCGAGCGGGTGGTGAACCGGTCCGTCGTGGCAGGCCAGGCACGCGGAATCCGCAGCGGCCGCGGCAAATCCGCCGACTTGTTGCACGTGGCACGCGGCGCATTGCTGCTCCAGCACCGCGTGCGCCGCGCTCAGCCGCCCGCTTGAGTACACCCGCGCGTCATGCCGCACGAAATAAAATGCCAGCCACCCTGCCGCCAGCAACGGAGCGAGAATCGCCAGCCACAGCCGCGCCCGCTTGTATGGCGTTGGCCGCTTGAAATAATTCAGGTCGATGCGCTGCGCCACCGTCTTGGTTGTGCGTGTCCGGGCCATGGAAAGTTTGTCAGCTCGCTAGTAGCGCAGCGCCATCACTGCGTGTACCGCTCCAAGAACAATCAGCGCGAGCGAAAGCGGAATATGCAGCAGCAGCCAGCCGTGCAGCCAGCGGTGCATGCGTTCCTGTTGCAGCAATTGCCGCGCTTCTTCACAGATGTCGCCGAGATCCGCCAGTTGCCCGTGCGCAGCCACGGGAAGCATCGTGCGCAGCCCGGCAAACACGCTGGACGAACGCGCCGCATCCGCCAGCCGCTGCCCGCGCGACTTGGGCGCGATCAGAAAAGGCCGCATCTCTTTCAGGTAGAAGCTGCGCAGCGGGGCGCTTTCCGCTTCCCCGAGCAATACGATTTCGGCTGCCGGTGCGACCGCCGCGCTGGCGCCCGCGCTTACCGCCGCCGAGGTTCGCAGCGGGGCCGCGCTTGCCGCGATTGGACGCAGCGCCGTGAACCCGCCGGCTCGCTGCTCCACCTGCCCATCGTCCGCGGTGAACCTCATGTTCCCGCACAGCGCCTCCATAATGTGATCCGCTTCATCGCGCAGCAGCCGGCGCACGTGTGAAATTTCGTCGTAAATCGTTTCCAGCGGCACGTCCGCGGTCATCCGCTTCGGAATAAAGTTCTGTAAAAGCGCGCCGTAAATTCCGCTGCCAACGGTAATGATCAGCAGCCACAGCAACGCCCGCGTCAGCGTGCCGCCAAAGTGAAAGCCGCCGTGAAACAGGATCATCGGCAGCGCCAGCAGACCCAGCCATAGGTGCCCCCGCATCCAGGCTTGCGCGCGGCCCAGCCGCCAGGTCGGCACGCGCTTGCGGGCGCCGAGCGCCGCCGCGTAAAGCATGAAGGCAAAGCCCAGCACCCCGAAAAGCAGGCCGATTGCGCTGCCGCCGCGCGGTCCTTGCGGCGCGTGCCAGGCGTAGGGCACATAGACCAGCAGCGACACCGCAAGAATCGCCAGCGAAGCCGCCGCCCATCCGCGTTGTGACCGGTCAAGCTGCACGCGCCTACCGCCGCCTCACTTGATTTCACCCTGCGCCACGATATCCGCGAAAAATTGTTTGGGGTCCACGCGATGTGCCGCGTCGTGCGGGCAGGCATACACGCAACTCGGCTCCTTCAAATGCGTACACAAGTCGCAGGACGTCGCCTTTTGCTTGACCACCGCGTGTTTCCGCCCGGCATGCTCCGGGTCGTCGGCCATCACCTGGAACGGGTGCAGATTGATGTTGCCGTAAGGGCAGTTGCGCGCGCAGAGTCCGCAGCCGATGCACCAGTCCTCGATGATCACTTCCAGCGAATTGCGCCGCCGAATCGAGCCCACCGGGCAGCCCACCATACACAGAGGGTCGCGGCATTGTCTGCAGCTGGTGGCCACGAGGTAGTGGTCAAAGCGCAGCCCATCCCGCACCAGCCGGGTCACGCCGTCGTGGGCGTCGGCGCAAGCGTTCACGCAAGCGTCGCAGCGCGTGCATTTCTGCAAATCCAGGATCAGCAGGCTTTGCGCCTCCATCAGCCCTTGCGAAAGGAATTGATCGATCGGAACGCTGTGCACCATCTGCATGCGCTGCGCGTTGGCGGCACGGCGCTCTTCCGCCACCGCTTCCAGGCCGCGCCGCACCGCCGGAAAGCGCTCTACCATCTGCCGGAAGTCGTCGCCGGAAATTTTCACCACTTCCACGTGGTCCAGCGCGGTGCAAGTGGCGGAACGCGTGCCGCCGCCGAGTAAGCCGATTTCTCCGAAGTAATCGCCGCGCGAAAGATACGCCAGCACCAGTTCGCCGCCCGGATACGCTTCGGAGATTTTCACGAAGCCAATGCGCACCAGGTAGAAGCTGTCCGCGGCTTCGCCCTGGCGCGCAATCACTTGCCCCGGCGCAAAGCGCAGCAACTCCACGCTTTCTTTCAAGTGCTCGATGAAATCCGGCGCCAGGTCCGCGAACATGGGTACACCGCGCAGGTGGTTTTCCAGCGCGCGTCGCCGGTAGTTCTGGTCTACTTGCGCGCGGAAGGACTTGTTCTTGAGCATGATGTCCAGCACATTGCGCAGCATCTCGTAAGCCACGACTTCGCTTTCCGCGCGCACCGTGGCCGAGCGGGGGTAAAAGTTCATGCAGGTCATTTCGCCGAACAGATCGCCGGCGCCAAGCTCCGCCACCGGATTTTGGTAGTTCAAGTCCACCGAGGCGTCGATCGGAATGGTGCGGTTCTGCGCTTCTCCCTCGCGCCGGTCCGCTTCGCGCGGCGCCAGCGTGCTCGTCAAGCGCTTGAAGAAGCCTTTGGCGCCGCCTTGTGTCTTCACGTGGGCAATCGGCGAAGAGATCGAAACCCGCGCCTTGCCTTCCAGAATAAAGAAGGCGGTCGAGCCGAACTCGCCTTCCTTGCAGATCAGTTCGCCTTTGCGGAAGCGCCGTTTCACGATCGCACCGCGGTTCAATTCAAGAAATGTTCCCGAGACCCCCTGGAACACGGGAATCTTCAGCAACTCCTCGGCTTCGAAGCCTTCCGCGCCGGGGCCGGCTGCGATGGCCGTGCCCACTACGCTCTTGTTCGTCAGCGCTCCGGTTGGGCAGGACACCATGCACTCGCCGCAGGAAATGCAGGTCGAATCGCCCATCGGCGAATTCAGATCGAAGGCGATGTCCGCGCCGTACCCTTTGCCCATGCGGCCCAGAACGAAGTTGTTGCGCACTTCATCGCAACCGCGGATGCAGCGGTCACAAAGAATGCAGGCGTCGTGATCTACGGCGATGGAAAGGGAAGAGTCGTCCTGGCCGCGCGAAACCGAGCGCCGCGCAAACCGCGGGTCTTTGATTCCCGCCGCCGCGCTCAGCGCTTCCAGCTCGCAATCCCCGGAGTTTTTCTGGCGCGCGCAAGGCGAAGGATGATCCGCCATCATTAGTTCCAGCAGGGTCTTGCGCGCTGCGGTAATTTTTTCGGAGCTGGTGACGACCTTCAGTCCCGGCTCGACCGGACGTACACACGACGCGGTCAGTACACGCGCGCCGGTGTCCACCACGCACATACGGCAAACCCCCACCGGGGTCTCGTTCTGCAGATGGCACAATGTCGGAATGTTGATGCCCTGCATGCGCGCGGCGTCGAACACCGTCGTTCCCGCGGGCACACGCACCACTTGCCCGTCGATGGTGAGTTCAACCAGTCCTGGCGGCGTGGCTGCGGTGGTCATGGCCGGATCCCCACGCGATTTGCTTCTCCGGCGCGCGCTGCGGGCGTCCCGCAGATGCCGCTGGGGCAGGCGCCGCGCAAGACGTGCGCATCCACCTCTTCGCGAAAATGTTTCAGCACGGATTGGATAGGCGCGGGAACGATCTGGCCCAGCCCGCAGATCGAAGTCTGGCTCATCGCCAACGAGAGGTCGTCGAGCAATGCCAGGTCCGCGCGGTATTGCGCGTCGGCGACATTTCCCTGTGTCCAGCGCGCCAGCAGGTCCACCATTTTCTGCGAACCCATGCGGCATGGCACGCACTTGCCGCAGGACTCGTTACGGTAAAACCGCACGGCGTTGAGTGCCATATCCAGCATGCACGTCGTCTCGTCGCACACCACGATTGCGCCAGAACCGAGCATCGAGCCGGCGTCAGCCAGCGCCTTGAAATCCAGCCGTACCTCCAGCATGGATGCCGGCAAATACCCGGACGACGGTCCGGAAGGCGCGAACGCTTTCAGGGCGCGGCCGCCGCGCACGCCCCCGGCGTGGTCGAATAGCATTTCGCGCATGGTGATGCCCATCGGAACTTCATACACACCGGGCTTGGCGATGTGCCCGCTCACGCCGACAAATTTCAATCCGCGCGAACCGTTGCGCCCCGCCGATTTGTACCATTCCGCGCCGCGCGCCAGGACCTGCGGAACATTGATAAACGTCTCGACGTTGTTGATGACCGTGGGCTTCTGCCACAGCCCCGCGACGCCGGGGAATGGCGGTTTGTTACGCGGCTCGGCCCGGTGCCCTTCGATTGCCTCCAGCAGCGCGCTTTCTTCGCCGCAAATATATCCGCCGGGGCTCACAAAAACCTTCAGCTCGAAATCCAGGCCGCTGCCGAGAAGGTTCTTCCCTAGCAAGCCGGAGCGATACGCGCGGCGAATCTCTTCGCCCAGAATCTCTTCCTGCAAGTGATATTCATGCCGGATGTAGAGAATGCCCTGCTTGGCGCCGGTCACCAGGCCGGCCAGAACCATTCCTTCCACCAGCAGGTGCGGCAAGTGGGTCATGATGAAGCGGTCCTTGATGGTGCCCGGTTCGCTCTCGTCCGCATTGCAGACAATATATTTCTCGGGGCCGGGCTGTTTGCGCACCAGGTCCCACTTCATCGCGGTGGGGAACCCCGCGCCGCCCATCCCGCGCAGTTCCGATTCCTTCAATTTCACAAGGACCGCATCCCAGTCCTTGCTCGCCAGCAGCTCGCGCAATGTCCCGTACTTTTCCGTTTCGGGATACGGATCGGAGGCGCAGGTCACGCGTGCCTGCTGCGGGTGCGTTTCGTGAAGCTCCTCGCCGCGCAGCGCGGAGCGGACCAGCGCTTCGCCGCGGTCGGCACTGACGCCGGTGAAAATCTGGTCGTTGACGGAAAGTGCCGGCGCCTGGTCGCAGCGGCCGAGACAAGAAACGTCGCGAATCTCGACCTCGCCGCGGCGGGTGCCGGCAAAGCGCTGTTCGAGTTCCGCGCGCAATTCGCAGGCTCCGTTCAGGTGGCAGCTCATGTCCGCGCATACCCGGACTTCCGCGCGGGCGGGCGGAACCAGATGAAAGTGCGGATAGAAACTGGCGACGCTGTGGATCTGGTACAGCGGAGTTTGTGTGCGCGACGACAGCGATTCCAACTCCGCCCTGGGCAGAAACCCGTGGCGAAGCTGGATGGCCCGCAGGTCGTCAAAAATCACAGTGTTGGCACACCCTGGACAAAAGGATCGCGTGCGTTGTCCCCTGCATACTAATCAGCCCGGCCGGCGCGAGCAAATGGAATGCCGTTGGCTTTTGGGCGCAGGCGGCGAAAAAGGCAACGCGGCGGCGTTGACTTGCGCTTCGCGCCAACGATATAAGCGAGTGAACTCTCCCTTTTTCACCATGCACATCTCCATTCCATCCGCCGCGAAACCCCTGCTGGCGGTCTGCGCGGCCGGGCTGCTTTTTGTGTGCGCGGCCGGTGCGCAAAGAGCCCCCGCACCGGAGGCCAGCAAGTACATCGGGCCGGGTTCTTGCGCCGCCACGGCTTGTCACGGCAGCGTCAAGCCGGTGGAGGGCAGCCGCATCCTGCAAACGGAATACAGCACATGGATCTTGAAGGATAAGCACAGCCGCGCGTACCAGGCTCTGACCGGAGAAGTGGGCGAACGCATGGTGCGTATCCTGAAACTTGACGGCAAAGCCGAAGAGTCGCCAAAGTGTCTGGCCTGCCATGCGCTGTACACCGCGCCGGAGCAACGCGGGCGAAGGTTTGAAGTCTCGGAAGGCGTAAGCTGCGAAAATTGCCACGGGCCGGCCTCGGCGTGGCTGGGGCCGCACGTCACGCGCGACTGGCCGCACGAAAAATCGCTCGCTCTCGGCATGCAGGACACCCGCGATGTGCTCCATCGCACCGAAAAGTGCCTGACCTGCCATCTCGGTACAAAAGAAAAATTTGTGGATCACGAGATGATCGCGGCCGGTCATCCCGACCTGTATTTCGAGCTGGACTCTTTCTCGGCGGTGATGCCGCGGCACTGGAAAGAACCGCGCGAATCGGCGCCAGGAAAAGTGGCGGAAGACGCGAACTGGGCAGGCGTGCGCGACTGGAGCGCTGGCCAGGCCGTACAGCTGCGCGCCGCGATGGAACGCCTCGCGTGGCGTGCCAAAGGCGAACGCTACGACAAGAAAGATGTCTGGCCGGAGTACGGCGAGCTTTCCTGTATGGCCTGCCATCACGCGCTGGGGCCGGCAAAAGACAGTTGGCGCCAGGAACACGGTTATTCCGGGCGGCGTCCCGGCGATCCGGCGTGGAACGCTTCGCGCTTTCTGGTCTTCCGTATTCTGGCCAGCCAGGTGGACGCATCCGCCGCGCATGAGCTGGATGCGAAAGTGGGCGCGGTCGCCAGCGAGATGAGCAAGCTCAATCCCGATCGCGCTGCGGTGGCCGCATCCGCCTCGGAGGCTGCGCCGGTCGCGCAACAATTCGCCAGCCGGCTCGCCGCGATGCCGTACGATTCCGCGGTTGCGCTGCGCGCGATGCAGGGCATCGGTGAAAACGCCGAAGAAATTGCGCTGGGCGACGAGCGCACAGCCGAGCAAGCGGCAATGGCCCTGGATTCGCTGTTCATTGCGTACAGCAAGCAGGCCAAGCCCGCGAACGCGGCAGAGGTCCGCGCTGCGATTAACGCACTGTTTCAGCAGCTTGAAAATCCTTCCGCCTACAACGCCGACCAATTCGCCGCAGGCCTGCGCCGGGTACACGAATTACTGCACTAGATTGTCCTTTGCACCGGGCAGCAGCAGGCGTAAATTGTAGATCCGCCCGGAACGAAGGCCCCATGAATCGCTTCGAAGACTGGTTTTGCAGTTCCCGCCTGTGGCGAATGGTCACGGAACGAAAATTATTGCCGTGGGTGCTGTCCGGCTACGCGCTGGGCGAGCACGTTCTGGAAGTCGGCTCCGGCCCCGGCGCCACCACGGAGGAATTGCTGCGGCGCGCCGGACGCGTGACCAGCCTGGAATACGACGCGGCATACGCCAGCCAGCTGGCGGTACGCTATCGCACCAAATCCGGGGCCCGCTTGACCGTGGTGCGCGGCGACGCCGCGGCGCTGCCCTTTCCGGACAACACTTTTTCTTCTGTGGTCGCGGTGCTGGTGCTGCACCATCTGCGGTCGCGCGAATTGCAGGACCGCGCCTTCCAGGAGATTCACCGCGTGTTGCGGCCGGGCGGAAATTTCTTCGCGTTCGAAGTGCGTGACGGCTGGCTGCACCGCGTTGGCCACTATCACAGCACATTTGTGCCGGTAGCTCCGGCCTCGGCGTTCGCGCGGCTCACCGTCGCCGGCTTTTCCCGCATTGCCGTGGATATCGAGCGCAGCGCGTTTCGCCTTTGCGCCTCGCGCGCCGCCGAAGTCTGACAACCTTTCCCCTTTACTTTTCCAGACCGAGGCGCGATTGACCGCGCGCGCCGCGTTCTCTAGCATTTCTGCATGCGCGATTCTTCCCCGGAAAAACCCCATCGCGGTTTTCCGCCTGGGCCGCCCCCTAATCTGCTGCGTTCGCTGTTTGGCGCCATGCAGCAGAACCCGCTCGATTACTTCACGGAGATGGCGCGCAAATACGGCGACGTGTTTGGCATGCGCATCGGCAACTTCCGCTCGTTTTTTGTGAACCATCCGGATTTGATCGAAGACGTGCTGGTGAAAAATGCCCGGCTCTATCACAAAGGCCGGATTCTACAGGCCAACAAATATCTTTTCGGCGAAGGGCTGCTGACCAGCGAGGGAGATTTCTGGCTGCGGCAACGGCGGCTTGCGCAACCGGCCTTCCACCGGGCGCGGGTAGAAGCGTATGCGGCGACGATGGTCGAGTACGCGCAGGAGCATGCCGCCGGCTGGCAAGCAGGCCAGGAGCGCGACATCCACGAAGAGATGATGCAGCTGGCGCTCCGCATCGTGGGCAAGACGCTTTTCGATGCCGACGTCACCCGCGACGCGAAGGAGGTCGGCGAGACGCTGGACCTGCTCTTGCGGCTGGCGGCAAATTTCGGGCGCACGATTCTGGTGCCGCTGTGGGTGCCGACGCCGCGCAACATCCGCGCGAAGCTGGGCATCAAGCGCCTGGAGAAAGTGATTTATCGCATCATCGCGGAAAAGCGGGCCAGCGGCCGCGACACCGGCGATCTGCTCTCTCTGCTGCTGGCGGTGCAGGACGAGGACGGTACGCGCATGAACGACCGGCAACTGCGCGACGAAACCATCACATTGTTTCTGGCGGGGCACGAGACGACGGCGAATACGCTCTCCTGGACGTGGTGGCTGCTGGCGCAACATCCCGCAGTCGAACGAAAATTCCACGAGGAGCTGCACGGCGTGCTCGGCGGGCGCGCGCCGGCGCTGCAGGATTTGCCCAGGCTGCCATACCTCAATCTGGTGCTGACAGAATCGCTGCGGCTGTATCCCACGGCATGGGGCATGGCGCGGCTGGCAATCGAAGAGCACGAAATCGCGGGCTATCCGGTGCATCCGAAAAACGGCGTGGCCTTCGCGCAGTGGGTCGTGCATCGCGACGCGCGCTGGTTCGATGCGCCGCTGGAATTCCGTCCGGAGCGCTGGGAGAGCGGTCTGGCGAAGCAGCTGCCGCGCTTTGCGTATTTTCCGTTTGGCGGCGGCCCCAGACAGTGCATCGGCAATCAGTTCGCGCTGATGGAAGCGAGCCTGGTGCTGGCGACCCTGGGGCAAAAGTTTCGGTTCGCGCTGGTCCCGGGCCACAAGGTGACGCCGCTGGCGTCCATCACGCTACGGCCGCGCGACGGGATTCGCGTGCGGCTGGAGCCGAGGGATTAGGCCAGTCCAGCCGCACGAGTGTATCGATCGCGACTCCCCGTTTTTGGTCGCGCCGCCATCGCGCGGAAGCTTCGCGCCGGCCCGCAAGCTATACTCACGAATTCTCGCGGAGGTTTGCGCATGGCGAAACTTGTCTATGGATTGAGCCAGTCCCTCGACGGCTACGTCGACCACCTGAAGTTGGGACCACCCGCGCCTGCAGCCTTCCAGCACTTCGTCGAGCAGGTGCGCAGCGCGACGGGCCTTATCTACGGTCGCCGCGTGTACGAAATCATGAGTTATTGGGACCAAGACTCTCCTGATTGGGACGCGGAGGATCGTGAGTTCGCGATGGCCTACCGCAGCCGGCCGAAGTGGGTCGTGTCGCGATCCCTGCAATCCGTCGGCGCCAACGCCACACTTGTCACGGGTGACCTTGCGAAGGCAATACGCGGGCTCAAGGCCGAGCTGTCCGGCAAGCTTCACGCGGCCGGCCCGGCCCTTGCACAAAGCCTGACCGAAGCCGGTCTCATCGACGAGTACTGGTTGTATCTCCGGCCTGTCGTGCTGGGTGGTGGCACGCCGTTCTTCGCGGGCCCGTGTCCACCCCTGCGCCTGGTAGCCAGCGAGATCATTCCGGGCGACTTACTTCGATTGCGTTACGTTCCCGCCTGATCGTTCAGCCCACCTAACGGACTGGTTGCGATTCAGTCTGCGTCGCTTCCCGTAAGTCGTTGTGTGCGTGCGACTTGAGACAGCGTGTCTTTGCGGACACGCGCCTGAGTCCGTCGCATTCCTATAAGCCTCCTGTTTTCAATGCAATGCAGAGTGGTGCGTGCTGTGCGTTGTGGTGTGCGCAGGACGGGAGGCGGTCATGGAACAACTCAATGAACTGGCAGTGCTTGGCGGGGCGACGCTTCTGGCGGCTGCCGCCGCGTTTGGGATGGCGTGGGCGTTCCTGCGCGGGGCGTTTCGGCTGATGTTGCCGGCGGGGCGCGTCGCGGCAAGGCCAGCGTTAGTGATCGGGACCCGGGCTGCGGCGCGGGGATTTGTGGTGCGGTGAAAAGACGAGGCTTGGCATTCGGTGAACGCACGGGCTGAACAAAGCAGGCCTGTGCCACGGGAGAGCAAACATGGTGACGCTGAGGTGGTTGCTGGTGCTGGCAGGGCTGGGGTTGTTCGGGAGCGCGGGAGCGCTGATCGCGTACGACGTTTACGTGAGCTCGCAACTGCGGCGTCTCCTGCGGAGGTCGCACGAAGCGGAGGGGGGCGCGGGCACGACGACATTCCTGCCGGCGCGCCCTTTGGGACCGGTGCGCTGGCAGCGCGCACTCTTGCTGGCCGGACTGGCGGTCGTGCCGCTGCTGGTGGCGCAAAGCATCGTGGTGGTGCCGGACGGAGCGGCCGGCGTGCGGGTGAGCCAGTTGTGGGGCGTGCGCCCCGGTACGTTGTATCCCGGCGTGCATCTGGTTACGCCGCTGGTGGACAGCGTGGCGCTGTATGACACGCGGGAACAGGTGTACACCACGCGGGCGGCGGATCCGGTTGCGCCTGCGGCGGAGAAGGCCGAGGCGACCGCGAAGCCGCCAGTATCTGGAGCGGCGGCGCAGTCCAAGGAAGTTCTGACGGTGCAAGCGCGGGAAGGCTTGAACATCGGCATCGCGGTGGCCGTGCGCTACCGCATCGATCCGCGGCGGCTTTCCTACATTCACGCCAACCTCCCAAACGCCATCGGCGACGAAGTGGTGGCGCCGGTGGTTGCGGCGACCTACCGCTCGCTGGCGCCCAACTATGTGACCCGCGAGATCTTTGCGCTCAAGCGCGAGGAACTGCGCGCGAAGGCGGCAGATGCAATCAAGACGCGGCTCGAGAGCGACGGCATCCTGGTGCGCGAGGTGGTGCTGCGGGATATCAAGCTGCCGGAAGAGTATGCGCGCGGCCTGGAAGGTCTGCTGCTGAAGGAACAGGAAAATGAACGCTTGGGCACGGAGCAGGAGATCAAAGCCAAGCAGGTGAAGCTGGCCGAACTGGAAGCGGAAGCGCAAAAAGTGCGCGATATCAAACAAGCGGAAGCGCAGGCCCAGGTGCGGGTGCTGGGCGCGAAATCGGAATCGGACTCCATGCAATACACGCTGCCGCTGAAGCAGAAGCAGATCGAACAATCGAAATTGGAAGCGGAAGCGCGCAAGGAGGCCACGCTGCAGAACGCGGAAGCGGCGGCGCAGGCCAAGATCATTGACAGCCGCGCGGAGATCGAGCGGCAGAAAAACCTCGCGGACGCGGAGGCCAACCGGATTCGGGTAACCGCCGAAGCCGAAGCCAACCGCATCCGAGTGACCGCCGCTGCGGACTCCGAGCGCATGAAGTATGAGGCGGCAGTGTTGAAGCAGAACCCCATGCTGATCCAGAAGATCATCGCGGAGCGGCTCTCGGACAAGCTGCAAATCATGATGGTGCCCGTGGACGGAAAGAACTTCTTCGCGAACGACGTGTTCCGGTCGGCCTTTAGCGGAGTACCAGCCGCCTCGGAAGAAGACGGCGAGGGCGGGGAGCAGGCGGCGAACGTCCGCCCGCAGGCAAAGAAGAGGCCGTGAGCCTTGCGCCGCGCCAGCTCACGGTGATTTCAGAAAAGATTCGTGCGGATGCAAGAGGTTCGTACGAGTGCGCCGGTCACAACCCCTGTGGGCGGCGCGTAACGCGGGGCTGGAGGGATCGTAGAGGTTGTACCGACTGTGATCCGAGCGAGCACCGCCGCGCTCAGCCGGGTCAACCAGCGGTCACCCTCGGAGGCCAGCACCGCGTTACGCGCCGCCCGGCCGGCAGGCGCGCAGCTGGAACTTGGAAACATAAGTTCGGAACAAGTCGGCAATTCGGAGGTGGCTGATGCGAGTCAGGAACGGATGGAAACAAGTGCTGGTAACGGGTTTGGCTGCAGCGTTGGTCGCAGGGCCGGCGAGCGCGATGCCGACCAGCGGGAACGACCTGGGCCGCACAAGGAAAGTAGCGGTGCGGCTGGTACGTGAGAAGGAGATTGAGCGGGAGCGCGTGGAGAGTCTGCAGCGCTGGGTCGCAGGCGGGCATGCGGATTGGTGCAAGGATGCGCGCCTGGTGGCAGCGGAGGAGTTCTGGCGGCTGGCGCCGGAATTTTCAGGGGACGGATTCGAATTGAGCCTGGCCGCGAGCCAAGCGCACGCGGGCGGCCAGCGGATGACCTTCGAGTGGGCCTCGCCGGACGGGCGCGCGACGTATCGAGTGACAGTGGAGCGGTTCGCATGGCTGCTGCCCATTGCGAAAGATGCCGAGGCAATCGTGTGGGTGCCGACGCGCACGGAGCTTCGCACCCAAGAATGAGCTGAGTTTCCAGCGCCGCGCCGGCGAGCCTTAGAGCAAGGGGCAGCGGGCGCGAAGGCCGGAGAAGAGAGGGCGGGGCGGTCATGGCAAGTTCAGGGCTGAAGCATGACGCGCCCCGTACCCTCAAGGAAGGACGTGCTAGACTCTCGATTCAGTCCCGTGAACGACCCACTGCCGCGACGCTACTGGCCACTGCGAGCGATATTCGGCGTTGCCGCGGCGGCATTTCTTTTTCCTCTTGGAACATTTCTAAGCGCGCAGCCGGAGACGCTGGAAGACTGCGTGGAGCGGTTGGCGCATAAGGCCGCCGCTATGCCGCACGAGCGGCGGATGACCCTGGTGTGGGTGAATCACGCCGGGTTTTCGGACGAGCGAGCGGAACGCTTGCGCCTACGGTTCGTGACCCAGATGGAAACCGCGCAAGTGCATTTTGTGCAGGGCGAAGCGGCTCCGGCGCTGCGGGTGGCGATGGAACGGACGCCGACGCAGATTGTGTTTGCAGCGACAGTTCCGGCGGAGGGCAGCACGAACGTAGCGATTGAAGAGATCGCGCGGACGTCGGCGGGCAGCGACGAGCCGAGAGCACAGGGAGTGCGGCTCGAAAAAGAACTGCTCTGGCGGCAGGAGACTCGAATTTTGAGCGCTGCCATTACCCAGGATGAGCAAGGACGGGTCTTGCTTGTGCTCGACGAGGATGCGCTGCGCATCCTCCGGGAATACGCCGGCGAGTGGGAGTTGGAGGAATCGAGAAATTTGCCGGGACCGAAGCAGGCACCGCGCGGGGCGCGAGGGCAGATCCTGGTGACGGAAGGAGTCACGCAGCACGCAAGCGTGATGCTGCCTGGGCGCCGGTGCGATGTGAGCCTGACGCAGGCCGGCGGCGCGAACGTGACCTGCGTGAGCGGCGGCGGTGAATGGCCCGCCGGGCGCTTGCTGGCGAAGCCGGATTGCGGGGCGCAAACATGGTGGCTGAGGAGCAGCGGCTCCGACTGGATCGCCGAGGACCGGCTGCAGCTGCGCGGCGCAAACGCAGGCAAGGACGCCGGGCCGGCAGCCGAACTGAGTTTGCCAGGGCCGGTGATTTCCATCGCGGCCGGAGATGGTCCGGAAAACGCCACAGCCACGGTGCGGAATCTCACGACGGGAAACTACGAGGTGTACAGCATTGCGCTGGCGTGCGGGAATTGAACGGCTGACGTGTGCCACGGCCGCAATGGTGCTGCTGGCGTCCGCTAATGCGCGCGGCGCAGGCAAGCCGGTGTACGGCGGAACCCTGCGGGTGGAACTGCGCGCGTCCGGGGTGACGTGGAATCCAGCAAAATGGAAGCCCGGTACGCCGGAGTTCTCGAGTAACGAACGGCTGGGCGAACTGGTGTTCGAACGGCTGGTGTCCCTGGACAATTACGGCCGGTTTCAGCCGCAGCTGGCGACGGAGTGGAGCCGCGACGCGGCGGGCAAACGCTGGGTGTTTACCCTGCGGCCTGGCGTGAAATTTTCCGACGGTTCACCGCTGACCAGCGGGGACGTGACCTCGGCATTGCAAGGGCTCTTGCCGCGCGGCATGCAGATCAGCGCGACAACGGGCGGCGTGGTGATTCAAGCCACGAGCGCCGCGACCGATTTGCTGGAGATGCTGAGCTACGGGCCGTACTTCGTGTACAAGGACGCCGGACAGAGCGTGCCGCTGGGTACCGGACCGTTCGTGGTGGAAAAGGAAGACCCGGCGGGCCAGCGGCTGCGGCTGCGCTACAACGAATTGTGCTGGAGTGGCCGGCCGTTCGTGGACGCGATCGAAGTGACACTCGGCGTGCCGCCTTTGCGTGCGTTGCTGGATGTGCAGCTGGGACGCGCGGATCTGGCGGAGCTTTCCGCGGACACGGCGCGGCGCGCGCAGCAGACGAAGACGAAACTCTGGGCTTCGGCGCCGGTGGTATTGTACGCGTTGCAATTTTCCGAATCCGCGCGCTCCGAGAGCGAGCAGGACGCTCGCGCGGCGCTGGAGGCTTCACTGGACCGCGAGGCGATGGCCCGGGTGTTGCTGCAGAAGCAAGCTGAGCCGGCAGCCGCCTTCTTGCCGCAATGGCTCTCGGGATATGCTTTTCTTTTCCCGATGGAAACAAATGTGGAGAAAGCAAAGGCATTGCGTGCGAAGCTGCCGGTAAGTGCGGCGGGCGCGGGCCAGCCGCTGCGCATCGGCGTGGAAACGGGGAACGACCTGGCGAGACTCCTGGCGGAACGCGCGGTGGTGAACGCGCGCGCGGCGGGCCTGACTTTGAGCGTGCTGACGACAAAGGCCGGGCGCGCGGGCGACGGCAACGGGAAATCGACGGACCTGGACGCCCAACTGGTAGCCTGGCGCTACAGTTCGCTTTCGCCTCGGGAAACACTCGAGGATCTGGCCAGCGCGTGGAAGGTGGACGCGGCGGAAGGCGTGCCGGCGGATGGCGAGGCGCGCTATGCTTGGGAAAAGCGCATGATGGATGAAAGGAATCTGTTGCCGTTGGTGGCGGTGCCGGACTACGCGGCGGTGGATGCGCGGGTGCGGAACTGGGCGCCTGCGGCGTGGGGCGAGTGGCGGCTGGCCGATGTTTGGCTGGAAGCCGCGGAAAATAGCGCCGGTGGGGCGAACGGCATGGGCAGTACGGGCGCGACTGGGGCAAAGCCATGAGTTTCCGGACAAAATTATTCCTGCTGTTCCTGGTGACGGTGCTGGCGTCGGTCTCGGCGGTCACCTACAGCGTGACCCACTACACCCGGCAGGCATATGAAGAGGCGGATGCCCAGCGAACCCAGGCGCTGGTGGAGCAGTTCCGCAAGGAGTTCGCGCAGCAGGGCGAAATCGTGGCGCACGATGTGGAGAACGTCACCAATTCCGAGACCACGCTGAAGATGGCCATCGATCTGGACCGGCCGAACGCCGACCAATCCACGTATTTGCACGATGCGGCCGGCGCGGCTCAGGAGCACGGGCTGAATTTCATGGAGTTCGTCATCGCGGATGGAACGCTGATTTCCTCGGCGCAATATCCGGCGCGCGTGGGCTACAAGGAGACCTGGGTCACGAATGGCAAGGACTGGAACGGCAGCGAAGCGTTCCTGCGCCGGGAGGAGCTGCCGAACGAAGTGGCGGTGGCGCTGACGGCGGTGCGCACCCAGCCGAACGTCTCTCGGCCGTTTTATGTGATCGGCGGAAAGCGGCTGGACAAGAAATTCCTGGGAGCCCTAGTGGCTCCGGCCGGGATGCGGACACTGCTTTATCTGAACTTGAACCCGACCTTTACCGCCTCGGACATAACCGGCGCGGGCGAGGAAGTGGAACAGCCGGAGCGCTTCGCACCGATGATTGCGCAGATTCAAAAGCAGCCGGCGCCGCTGGTGGAGACGATTCAGTGGACGGACCAGGCAGAATCGGCGGAAGCGTTTCACGTGCTGCCGCTGACCGGGCGCAACGGCGAACTGCTCGGCGCGTTGCTGGTGGGAAGTTCGCGGCGTGAACTGGTGCTCTTGACGCGGCACATCATGAAGCTGGCGGCGGCCGTGGCTGGCGCGGCGATCGTGATTGGTCTGTTGCTCACGTGGTGGGTCTCGGCGCGCATTACCCGGCCGATCGAACAACTGGCGGAAGGCGCGCGCGAGGTCGCCGCCGGGAATTGGGACACACGGATTCAACTCAGCGGAAGCGACGAGACCGGGCAGCTGGCGACGGCCTTCAATAACATGACCGCCAAGCTGGCGTCGCAACGCGAACGGCTGGTGCAGACCGAGCGCGTGGCGGCGTGGCGCGAACTGGCCCGGCGGCTGGCGCACGAGTTGCGCAATCCACTGTTCCCGCTGCAGATCACGGTCGAAAACATGCAACGCGCGCGGCAGCTGGCCCCGGCGCAGTTCCAGGAAGTGTTCAACGAATCGACGGCAACGCTGAAAGCCGAGCTGGCCAACCTGAATACCATCGTCAGCCGCTTCAGCGATTTTTCCAAAATGCCTGCGCCTGAATTTTCGCAGGTGGATGTCAGCGAAGCGATTCGCGGCGCGGTCCGGCTGTTCGAGCCGCAGTTCCATGAGGTCGGCAAGCCGAATATCGCGACGGAATATTTCCTGAAGGATGGCCTGGAGATTGACGCCGACCCGGACCTGCTGCACAAGGCGCTGCAGAACCTGGTGCTCAACGGCCTGGACGCGATGCCGGCGGGCGGAACTCTGACCTTCCGTACCTTCGATACACCGGGCGGCGTGCGCATCGAGGTTTCGGATACGGGCAAGGGGCTGACGCCGGAAGAATGCTCGCGGCTTTTCACGCCCTACTACACCACGAAGCAGCAAGGCACGGGCCTCGGACTGGCGATCGTGCAGTCGGTCGTGAGCGATCATCGCGGAACCATTTCGGTGGCTAGCGAGGAAGGGCACGGCACGACATTCCGCATCGAGTTGCCCAAGCACCAGCCGGGCGTCACCACGAAAAAAGCCGAAACCCCGGTGTCCGCCGCGCATGCCGGCTCGCCCAAGCCGGAAACAACCGCCGCGGCGAGCGACTGAGCCGGACGGGCCTGCCTACTGTGAGCAAGAAAGCTCATCTGCTTCTGGTGGACGACGACGCTAACACGCTGGCGTCGCTTTCTCGCGCCTTTCGCCTGGAAGGGCACGAAGCCACGGTCTGCGACAACGCGAATCGCGCACTGGAACTGCTGCGCACAGAAAAGTTCGACCTGATTTTTTCCGATGTGGTCATGCCCGGCAAGAGCGGGCTGGAATTTCTGGAAGAGCTGAAAAGCGCGGGAGTGAAAGCGCCGGTCATCCTGATTTCCGGGCAGGCAAATATCGAGATGGCGGTGCGTGCGACGAAGCTCGGCGCCCTGGATTTTTTGGAGAAGCCGCTGTCCACGGACAAGCTGCTGGTCACGGTGGAGAATGCGCTGCGTCTCTCCCGCCTGGAAAACGAAAACCGCGAGCTGAAGAAACTGTTGGGCAAGCATCAGCTGGTCGGTACCGGGCCCGCGATGAAAAAGCTGCAGGCGCAGATCGAGCGCGTGGCGGGCAGCGAGACGCGGGTATGCATCCTGGGCGAAACCGGCACCGGCAAGGAGCTGGTGGCGCGCGCCATTCACGAGAAATCGCCGCGCCGCGAGGGGCCGTTCATCACGCTGAATTGCGCGGCCGTGCCGGCCGAGCTGATCGAGTCCGAGCTGTTCGGGCACGAGAAGGGCGCGTTCACCGGAGCGGCGGCGAGGCACCTGGGCAAGTTTGAGCAGGCGGAAGGCGGGACGCTGTTCCTGGACGAGATCGGCGATATGCCGACCGCGATGCAGGCAAAGCTGTTGCGCGTGCTGGAAGAAGGCGAAGTGGAGCGCGTGGGCGGCGACAAGCCGGTAAAGGTGAATGTTCGTGTTGTTGTGGCCACGCACCGCAATCTGGAAGACCTGGTGACGCAGAACGCGTTCCGGCGCGATCTGTTTCATCGCGTGTATGTGTTTCCGTTGTTTTTGCCGCCGCTGCGCGAGCGGCGCGAGGATTTTGCGGAGTTGGTGGCGCACTTCGCGCGACAGGTGGCGGCGCAGAATGGCTGGAAGGAAAAAGAGTTTTCAGCGGAAGCCATCGCCGCGTTGCAGCAGTATGGCTGGCCGGGAAATATCCGCGAACTGCGCAATGTGGTCGAGCGGCTGGTACTGCTGGCGGAGGGCCAGCGCATCACGTCGGAAGAGGTGCACACCGCCCTGCCCGCAGCGGCCGCGGGCGCCCTGGGCGCGGCTTCGGCCGAACGCGACGGCGCGGGCACCGGGACCCTGGCGGCGCGCACGGAGGTTTTCGAGAAGGAAGTGCTGCTGGCGGAGATCCGCAAGCACAATTTCCATATGACCAACGTGGCCAAGTCGCTGGGCCTGGAGCGCAGCCATCTCTACAAGAAATGCCAGCAGCTTGGAATTGACTTGCAATCGCTGCGGCGACCGGAATAATTTGCAAGGAATGAATCTTTGGTGGATGGGACTGCCTGCGGGAGCGCTCGCCGCCGGCGCAGCAATCGCCCACGCGGCGGTCAACGCACAGTCGCAGCTCTTTGGCGCGACGCTGCGCCACACCAGCCAGCCCTCGCAGATCGCAATCACGTTTGACGACGGCCCGAACCCGGCCATCACCCCGAAGCTTCTGGACCTGCTGGATCAACACCAGGCGAAGGCGACATTTTTCATGATCGGGCGCTGGGTGCGCGAGTGCCCGGACCTGGTGCGCGAAATCGCGCGGCGCGGGCACTGCGTTGGAAACCACACGCACACGCATCCCAACCTTTTCTGGCTTACGCCCGGCCAGGTACACAAGGAACTCCAGCAGTGCCAGGATGCGCTGCGCGACGCGCTCGGCGCTGCGCCTGTGTACTTCCGGCCGCCTTACGGGCTGCGAAATCCCTGGGTGGTGCCGGTGGCCCGCCGGCTTGGCATGCAGACCGTGATGTGGACGATGATTCCGGGCGACTGGCACCAGGGCCCGGTCGGCACACTGATTCGCACCATGGAGCCGATTGCGCAACACGCGATGCAGGCGGCTACGCGCACCTCTGGCGACGTGCTTTGTCTGCACGACGGCACCCAGCGCGCGCTGGGCGGCGACCGTACGCGCACGCTGAGAGCGCTGGAAGTGTGCCTGCCACGCTGGCGCGAGTTGGGACTGAAGTTTGTTACAATCGCCGATGCGGTAAAGGCTCCCGCAGGTTAACCATGGACTCGCGCGCGTTTTACACGGAACGGGAAGAGAACAAGGCGCAGAAGATTCTGTGTCCCAGCTGTCGCAATGAATTCACGGCTTCGGTGCGCTGGAAAGTGTGCACCAAGCGCAGGGAACTGGCGCGCGGCGCCAGCTCGGAAGACCGCGCAAAGTTCGCGAAAGCCAGTTCGTATATGGTGCGCCTGGATGACCTGGTCGCCTGCCACAAGTGCCGCAAGCGCATCGAGCTGACCGGGCAATCCACGGTGCTGATCAACGACAACCTGGGCGACCGCAACGCCGACCCCGAAAACTTCGGCAACCGCTAAATTTCCGGGTACATCTCGAAGAACGCTTGCACCGACTGGTGCAGCGTGGCTTCGATTTCTTCCTTGCTTCCTTCGATCAAGTGCATGGTGACCCGCGCGGTGCGGCCATTTTTCAGCTTGATCGTGGCGTCCTGAATTTCACCGAGGTCTTCTTCCGGCAACAGCCTCATGCCGTAAATCAGAGCGAGCTTGGCCATAACAGGATTCTCCGTAAAGTGTCTTGTCCAGACTGACTGCGCCGCGGCGAGGTGTCAAATCGGCAGCGGAGTTTAAGCTGTGTTAAGAGACACCCGCGCTAATCCCCGCTATACTGCGGGCATCCGGACGCATGGCCGGCGCATCGGACGTCATACGGAGGGCACTCCATGAAGAATGCAGCGTGGGCCGCGAACCGGCTGCTGATGATCGCGGGACTGGCGTCCCTTGCAACGTGCGGTGCACTGGCGCAGGAATCGGAAGGCCCGCAAGTCAACGCGCCTGCGGCGGTGGCCAAGCTGGAGGCCGCGCCGCGCGCCACAGGCGAAAAGATCACTTTGCCGGCGGGTACCCGCGTGGCGGTGGTGCTGGAGAACGGGATTTCCACCCGCAGTGCCAAGGCCGGCGACTCGCTGTATTTCCACACCGCCTTTCCGATTACGCAGAACAATCAAGTTGTTGTGCCTGTGGGCTCGTATTTGCGCGGCTCGTTACTGGAAAGCAAGCGGCCCGGCCGGGTCAAGGGCCGCGGCGAATTCCGGCTGCGCCTGGAATCGCTGATCCTGCCGAATGGGTATACGGTGAACCTGCTGGCGGCGCCGCGCAGCACCGACAGCGGAGGCAAGGAAACGACCGATTCCGAAGGCAAGGTGACCGGGGCCGGCGGCAAAGGGAAAGACGTCGGAACCGTCGCTTCGACGACGGTGACCGGCGCAGGCATCGGCGCGATTGCCGGCGGCGGCAGAGGCGCGGGCATCGGCGCTGGCATTGGCGGCCTGGTCGGACTTGGCGCGATTCTGCTGACGCGCGGGCCCGAAGCGGAACTGCCGCGCGGCACAACCCTGGACATCGTGCTGGAGCGTGACCTTGCGCTCGATTCCGGTTACGTCCAGTTCTCCAACACCGGGCGGGCGCAGCCCATCACGCCGCCGCCCACGCGGCAGGACTGATTCCCGTTTGCAACGTGTCTGACTAGTGAGTGGAGGCGGAAGCCTGCGCGCTCTGGCCCGCGGGCAGGAAACGCATGGGGCTGAAGCGCTGGTATTCTGCGCCCAGCGGCGCGCCAAGCACGAGTCGTGCAATCAATTGGGCGGTGACCGGCGTCAGCAGGACCCCGCTGCGGTAGTGGCCGGTCGCGATCAGCAAACCTTCCACATCGGTCGCGCCGAGGATCGGCAAGTGGTCCGGGGTATCGGGGCGAAGGCCAGCCCAGCTCTCTTCGATTTGCGCCGAGGCGAGAATCGGGGCCAGTTCGAGGGCACCGGCAAGATCCTGGTGCACGCCTTGCGCCGTGACCGCCTTGTCGAAGCCCACATGCTCGACCGTCGCGCCGGCCAGGATGCGGCCGTCGTTCCGCGGCACCAGATAAATATTCTCCGACCACAGCACCCGTTCGATTCGTGTGGCTGCGCAACGAAGTGAAAGCATCTGTCCCTTCGCCGGAACGACCGGCGCGTATTTTTCGACACCGGCAATCCGCGCCGAAAAAGCACCCGCGGCCACGATGCTGACGCTTGCCGCTATTTCTTCGCCGCGCATGGCGAAGCCCGTGCACCGGCCGGAAGCATCGAGGGCCACCGATTCGACAGCCCCGGTCACGAAACGCGCGCCCGCGCGACTGGCAGCTTCTACCAGGGCCAGCGAGAGAAGCCGGTTGTCCACGGAAGCTTCGTCCGGGCGCAGAATGGCCGCTTCCACATCCTCGCTGAGGGCCGGTTCGAGATGGCGGGCGTCGGCGGAGGAGAGCGCTTCGGCGGCCAGTCCGAGCCCACGGTGCAGCGCCACCACAGTGCTTACGCGTTCGGACGCGTTTGCCGAAAAGTGCGCCTCGATCGTGCCTTTCGCGCGATAGCCGGTGGGCAACCCGCTGGCTTCTTCCACCGAAGCAATGAAGTCCGGGTACAGCGCCATGCTCTCTTTCGCCAGAGGCACGGCGGTGATCATCCCCGGATTTTCCGGCGCGGGGGAGAGTATTCCGGCGCTGGCCCAGGAGGCTTCCTGCCCCGGCGGCCCGGGATCGAACACCGCGACGCGGAGGCCCTTGCGCGCCAGCTCCAGAGCGATGGCCGAGCCGATGAGGCCGGCACCCGCGATAATGGCGTCGTAGGTTTTCACCTTTGAAATTCTACCGCAGCGACCCGGGAAACGCCCTGGTCACAGGGAAGACGCGAGTTCGTCGGAAAGGACCTGCGCCTTGCGCGCAAGGTTTCTGGCGCGCGTCCAGTCGCCGTCCTTTGCCGCCTCTTTCGCCTCTTGCAGAAACGTCGTGACTTTGGACGCAAGGTCCGCCTGCGTGGAATTGAGTTTGTGCCCGCCGGCCGCGGCCAAATTTCTTTCTGCCGCCGCTGAACTCTCGTTGAACTGCTGCTGGGCCGCAGCGACTTCCTGCTCGGAAAGCTGCGGAGCGAGCGAGGGCGCGGCGGCGTGCGTGGCTCCGGGCGCTTCTTGCTGCTGCGGGGCAGCGACCCGCGGGCGCGCGGGGCTCCGGCCGGGAGCCAGGCGGGAAAGCGGCATCGCCGGCGGAATGCTGACGGCGAGATCGGGAAGCGGCACAGCCTCCCGCGGGGAGGGCGGAGGAAGGTGCGGACGGATATTCATCGTCGTCGCCCACGGATAAGCGCGCGCGCGGCGCTCCGTGCATCCTGCCGCGAGAAGCGAGGTGCAGGCGATTAGGAGGGTGGTCCGCCTTTGAAAAAGAGAGCTCATGCGGCCAGCGGCAACTCGATGCGGAAGGTGGTGCCGCGTCCCGCCTCCGATTGAAAGTCTATGGAGCCGTTATGCAGCTGCACGATGCGGAAGGTGGTCGCGAGACCGATCCCACTCCCGCCGGGCCGCGTGGTGAAAAACAGCTGGAAAATTTTCTGGCGATTTTCCGGCGGGATGCCCCTGCCGGTGTCGGTCACGCTGATTTCTGCGAGCTCGCCATTTCGCGCCAGCCCCACTCGCAGGGAACCTCCGCCCGGCATGGCCTCGACGGCGTTCAAGACCAGATTCAGCACCGCCTGCTTGAGCAGATCTCGGTCGGCATAAACTTCCGGCACCTTCACGGCCAGCGATTCCTCGACGGCGACACTGGCCTTCTGCAGCTGCGGCTGCGCGATGGAAAGCACTTCGTGCAGCAGTTCGCCGAGGTCCGTGGATTCGAGCTTCACTTCCAGCGGCCGCGTGAAATCGAGAAAGCGCTTGACCACGGTGTCCAGGCGGTCGATCTCCTTGTCCAGTACCTGAACCGCCTGCTGCGAGGCAGCTTCGTGCTCGGCGGGCAAAGTCTCTTTCAGATTTTCCAGCCATAGGCGCATCGAGTTGAGCGGGTTCTTTACCTCGTGGGCCACCCCGGCGGTGATGCGGCCCAGGGCTGCGAGGCGCTCGCTGACCTGCAGCTGGGTGTTGATGCTCTCCAGTGAGTCGAGATCGCGCAACGTGACCAGCGCCCCCATCTGCTCGCCGTTTTCCTGAATGGCCTGGACGCTCACCCCTACGCGGCGCACGCCGCCTGTGGTGGGCAGATCGGTCTCCGCTGCCGTTTCGCGCAAGAAGTCGCCCTCCAGGTGCAGCGCGCTGCGCAAGGGGTGCCCGGGCGGAAAAATGTCGGTAACGCGGCGGCCGAGAAACTGGCTGGAAGGCGCGCCCAGGAATTTTTCGGCTGCGGGGCTGACCATCACGGCGCGGGCATCTCGCGTGAAAAGCAGCAAACCGTCTTCCAGGCCGGCCATCACGGAATTCAGGTTCTCGCGCAGGCTGCTGAAAATTTCGTGTACCCCGCGCAGCTGCTGGCCGACCTGCGAGATTTTCCGGCTCACGGTACCCAGTTCGTCGGCGCCCCCGCCAAACCCGCCGAACCCGCTGAACACGGCAAAGCCCTTGGTCTCGGCGGGAGGCGCGTCGAACTGCCCGGCGGAGATGCGGTCGAGCTGCGCGGAGATATCGCGCAGGGGCGCCAGCGTCGCGCCGCTGACCACCATGGCCAGGCCGGTGGATGCGAGCAGCGCGACCAGCGCAATCGCGCCGGAGGTCCGCAAACTGGGCGAAATAGCTTCGCGCAGCAGCGGAATCGAAACACCGACGCGCACTTCGCCGAAGGGCTCGCCGCTCATGGTAAAGGCGTAGGACGATTCGAACACGCGCTGCGGGCCGTATAGCACCTTCATCTGCTTCAGAAAATTCGCGCGATCGAGTTGCGCGAAGGGCGGGCGGACCGGCGCGGGATTGCCGGTCATTTTGGGGTCGCTCGAGACCAGAACCTCGCCCGCATGGTCCACGATGGAAACATCGTAGATCCAGGGGTTGGAACCGAGCGGCGATTGCAGTGCGGCCAGCAGCCCGTCGCTGGTTTCGAAGGCATTTTTCACATACGTATGGCGATCCTGAGTGCTGTTGGAGACCGGGCGCATCCCGCTCTGCTTGGCGTCTTCCAGCGCGTGCTTCGCCTGCTCGAACATCTGTTGCGCCAGATCGCCGGCGCGCGTGTTGGTTTCGTGAATCACCTGGCTGGTGAGCCGCGCCACAAAAACCGCGGAAAGAATCACCACCACCAGGAACACCAGTCCCGTCATCACCAGTGTGAGCTTGGTACGCAGCCCCAACCGCATAGGCGTGGGTTACTCCCCTTCGGCTTTTTCGCCGCCGTACTCTTTCAATTTGTTGTGCAGGGTCTTCAGGCTGATGCCGAGCAACTCCGCGGCGCGGGTCTTGTTATTGCCGGTGGCGGCCAGCGTCTGCAGGATAAGCTCGCGCTCCATCGCGTCCACGGTGGTGCCGATCGGGAATTTGATCGCGCCCAGGTCGCTGGGGCTCTTGCCGGCAGTCTTGCCGAATTCGCCGGGCAGGCAGGCCCGGCCAATCAAATCCTTTTCGCACATGATGGCTGAGCGTTCCAGCACGTTGCGCAGTTCGCGAATGTTGCCGGGCCAGGTATGGCTCATGAAAATGTCCATCACTTCCGCGCCCACGCCTTTCACGTTCTTGCCGTGCTTGGCGTTGATGTCGCGCAGGATGTGCTCGGCCAGCAGCGGAATGTCTTCCTTGTGCTCGCGCAATGGCGGCAGCTGGATATGGAAGACGTTAAGGCGGAAATAGAGGTCCTGGCGCATCTGGCCGCTGGAGACGGCCTGCTCGGGGTCCTTGTTTGTAGCCGCGACCACGCGCACATCCACGGGTGTTTCCGTCTTGCTGCCGAGCCGGCGAACTTTGCGGTCTTCCAGCACCCGCAGCAGCTTGGCTTGCGTCGGCGCGGGCATTTCCCCGATTTCATCGAGCAGCAGCGTGCCGCCGTCGGCCAGCTCAAAACAGCCGATGCGCCGCTCGGCCGCGCCGGTGAAGGCGCCCCGCTCGTGGCCGAAGATTTCACTCTCCATCAGAGTTTCCGGGATCGCCGAGCAGTTGATGGCCACAAACGGCCCGCCGGCGCGCGGGGAAAGCTTGTGAATCGTGCGCGCCACGATCTCCTTGCCGGAACCGGTTTCGCCGGTGATGAGTACGGACGCCGAACTCGGCGCGGCCATTTCCACGATGCGCATCACCTCTTGCATCGGTTTCGAAGCGCCGACCAGATCGCCCAGCCGGCCGGCTTCGCGCAGTTGCCGCTGTAGTACGACCAGTTGCCGGGCGTCACGCGCTTTGCCCAGGGCGCGATCCAGCAGCGCCCGCAGCACCGGGCCTTTCAGCGGCTTTTCGATGTACCAGAACGCTCCGGCTTCGATCGCCGCCACCGCGCGTTCTTCGCTGCCTTTGCCGGTGATGATGATCGCCGGGACGTCCGTGAGTTCCGGGCCGAGTTGCGCCAGCAGATCCAGGCCATTCATGCCGGGCAGTTCCACGTCGGCGATCAGGGTATCGGGCTGAAAGCTGCTGAAACGCGCCAGGGCGTCCTCCGCAGTGCCGACACTCAGCACTTCACAGCCCCAGCGCTGCAACAGTTGCTCGTACCCTTTGCGCGCGTTTTCCTCATCCTCCACGATCAGCACGCGGTCCCGCCGCTCGGCAAAATCCACCGCGCGCGCAGACGCCTTCTTGTCATCCACCATTCGCTGAACCTCGTTCATCACGCGCCATTCCCGTTGTGTCAGAGTCGGCTGGACTACTCAATCTACCAATCCTTCGCGGTCCCTGCAAAGCGCGGGACGCCAGAAAAATGGCAGGTACGGTGAACGATGTAGAAGAGAGCGCGCCTTGGGCCAATCAGGTGCGAACGGCGGAGTTCAGCTGTTGGATGGTCTCGACGATTTTCGTGATGGTGAACGGCTTCTGCAGCAGCACAGTGTCGCGTTCCAGCATGCCGTCCTGCACCAGAGCGCTCTCCGTGTAGCCGGACATATAGATTACCTTCATGCCGGGATAGCGCAGGCGCAGCCGCGCTGCGGCTTCCGGTCCGCGCAGTTTGGGCATGATGACGTCGGTCAGCAGCAGCTGAATCGGCCCGCGATGGCGATTGGCGGCGGCAATGGCTTCTTCGCCGTTCGCGGCTTCGAGAACTTGATAGCCTTCCGAGCGCAGCTTGGTGCTGATCAGCGTACGCAGCGACTCTTCGTCGTCGGCGACGAGCACTGTGCACGTTGCGGCGGTCTGCGGTTCCTGCACCGGTTCCCCGGCCGGCTTGTCCGCTTCCCGCTCTACCTGAGGAAGATAAACACGCATGGTCGTACCAACCCCCGCTTTCGTGGACACCAGAATGTAACCGCCGCTGCGCTTCACGATGCCGTACACCGTGGACAGCCCCAGCCCGGTGCCTTTGTCTTTTTCCTTGGTGGTAAAAAACGGTTCGAAGATGAATGGCACGGCGGAGGGCTCGATGCCGCAGCCCGAATCCTGCACGCTGATCTCAACATAGCGGCCCGGAACGACCGCCATGGTCGAGCCTTCCACGCCGCTCTCCAGATCGCGGCTGGCGGTGCGGACCGTCAGTCGCCCGCCTTGTGGCATAGCGTCGCGTGAGTTCACCACCAGGTTGATCAGCACCTGTTCCAGTTGAATGGGGTCGGCGTTGACGAAGCCGGCGTCGGGATCCAGCGCCACTCCAAACTCAATGTGCGCGCCGAGCAGCCGCGGCAACATTTTGGAGACTTCGCGGATGGCCTCGTTGACGTCCAGAATCTTGGGTTCGAATACCTGCTTGCGGCTGAAACCAAGCAAACGCTGGGTCAGCTCCGCGCCGCGGCTTCCGGCTTTCTGTATCTGCTCGGCTTGCGCGTGCAACGGGTCCTTGGGATGCAGACCTTCGATGAGCAGTTCGGCGTAGCCGCGTACGATCATCAGGATGTTGTTGAAGTCGTGCGCGATGCCGCCCGCCAGCCGGCCCACGGCCTCCATCTTCTGCGCCTGCAACAGTTCCGCCTCCAGCTTGCGACGGTCGCTCAGGTCCCGCGCGATGCCCTGTACCCCGATCATCTTGCCGTCTTCGTACAACAAGCGGCTGCTGACTTCGACTTCCACCTTTGCGCCGGCCTTCGTCACCAGGCGCAGCTCGTGCGTCGGCGCATTCTTGCCGGCAACGCAGCGTGCCAGCATCTCCTCCACCGCGGCGCGGTCCTCCGGCGCCACCAGGTCGCGGATGTGCAAGCGGCCTTCCTGCAGGTCGTAACCCAGCAATTCGCCGGCTTTCCTGTTCCAGTCGAGAAAAAAGCCGTCCAGGTCGTGCACGTAAATGATATCGCTGGCGTTTTCCAGCAATTCCCGGTAGCGCAGCTCGTTGGCCCGCGCGATGGCCTCTGCATGGGCGCGCTCGGCAACGATGGCATTGGCCTGCCGAACCACAATGATGGAAATGGCGGCGCCAAGCGCGAGAAGAAGAGAAGCGGCCAGCGGCAGGCCGATCGCCAGAATGCCGTCCATGCGCCGCGCCGCAGTGGAAAGAGCGGCGGAAAAGTTCTCGCCCAGCACGGTCAGCTTCTTGTCCGTTCGTTCGATGCGGCTTGTAATTTCGCGAATTTGCTGTGCGTCGCCGCCGTCAACGATGCTCGCGTGCAACTCGGCGCCTTCTTTGCGCAATTCTTCGATGTCGGCATCGCCCTCCGCCCAGATGCGAGCGGCCGCAGCGATCTCCGGCGTGCCGTGAAAGCGCCGGTACAGCGAGATCATGCCGGGAATGTCGTCGTCCGCAATCTTGCCTTGCCGGAAGCCTTCTCGAATTACCGCGTAGTCCGGCGCCTCTTTTTCCATCTCCGTACGCGCCGCGCGGTCCCCGAACGGCACCGCCAGCGAGGCCAGAAATGCCTGGTAGTCCTGTTCGTCATGCGAAGCCGAGTATTTCTGCAGCCGGATCACCGCAGTCTTCTGCGCTTTGGACCACATCGCCTCGCCGCCCATGTACGCGCGCGACGCGGACGCGATGCGCGACCCTGCGTACGCCAGCGCAAGCACCGCGAACACAATGCAGACAAAAACGAACACCACCAGCTGCAGCCGCCGCGCAATCGGCTGGTGTGCCAGTGAAATTGGCTTGGAAGAATGTTTGTCCGGCGGCGTGGGCATACGTATCCGCAGCCAGCATGCGGGAAAAAGCAAAGGCGAGGAATAGTACGAATAGCAAGAAATGTTTCCGGGCTGGAACAATGGGAGAATTCTTAAGAACTTCGAAACGCGTGGCGCTTGGTAAACATGACGCCACTTCCTCTCGCGCGCTGCTACTCTTTCAATAAGTACAAAGCCCGTTCCAACTCCAACTCCAGTTTTGTACCCTTCGGCAAGTTCAATTCATGGCCCCTGCCCGCCTCCATCAGATACGCGGCCAGTGCTGCCACCGCCGCGCCCTCTGCAGCCTCTTTGGCGTTCTTGTCTTTGATGCCGTGCAGCGCGCCTTTGCCTGCGCCTTCGGCGGCGGCCTCGGCCGCCGCCTGCTGGGTGCTGGAGCGGCCTTCGATCAGCCCTTCCTTTTCCGGACCGGAGCGCACGCTGTGATCACCGGGCACGCTCACGACGTCCGCCACCAGTGGCAAGACGCCAAAGCGGGTGTGAATTTCATCGAACACCAGCCAGATTTTCGCGCGGCCCGCGACGCCGGCGGGATCCACCCGGCTCACGTGTCCCGTGATTTCGGCGCCGCTCGGCAAGAAAATCCCGCTCCCCGCAAACAGTGGTTCCAGCGTTTTCACCTTGAAGCGCTTGCCCTGTTTGGTTTCCCCGGTGTCCAGCGAATCTTCCAGCCGCACCAGCAGGCGCGTACCTGGCACCACGGCATAGGCTTCGGCCGGCAGGTTCCCGCGCTGATGCCCATCCGCGGGATGGGTTGCCGGCGCGGGCGCGGCGCTGCCGTCCCGGTTACTTGGAGCAGGAACGCGATCCACGGAAATCACCGGCGGCCGCCCGTCGCCGGGTGAGTCTTGTTGCGGCTCCTGCGCTCGCGAAGGTATGCACGCTGCGGCGGCCAGAGTTGCGATGGCAAACAGCTTTCTCGCTGTAGCCGGAGTTTTGCGGTGCATGAATTTTCCCCGCAGTATCACTGGCAACTGCGTAGCCACGGTCGAGCCCGGACGCACCACTTGCAACTGTTTGAATTTCCATGCACTTGGCGGTCGCGTCGCCGGGCAGACCAGCTGCGCCCCCGTCGTCTTCGCCCGTCACCCTGACGGCGCTTTCTGTCGGTACGGCGAGTCGAGCAGCTTGCGTATCCGCGCCAACACTTTGGCGTACATCGCCGCCGTCACTTTGCCGGTTTGCGTGTTCTGCTGGCTGGGATGATAAATGCCGATCAGCAGCGGCCCGTCTCCGGGCAGCTTGGCTTCCGCGCCGTGCGCGAACACCCACCGTGCGCGCGAAGCGATGACGCCCTGGCTCTTGAGCAGGTCCAGGTACGCGTCCCACGCGATTTTTCCGAGCGCAAGAAGAATTTTGGGGCGAAGGATGGTCAGTTCGCGTTCCAGGTACGAGCGGCAGTGCACGAGCTCCGAAGGCAGTGGCTTGTTGCCCGGAGGGGCGCAGCGCACGGCGGCCGAAATGTAAGCGTTCCTCAGGCGCAGGCCGTCGTCGCGGCGGATGGCCATCGGCCGATTCGCGAAGCCCGCCTCATACAATGCCGTGTAGAGAAAGTCGCCGGAGCGGTCGCCCGTGAACGGGCGGCCCGTGCGGTTCGAACCGTGCGCTCCGGGAGCCAGGCCGAGCAGCATCAGTTCGGCTTGCGCGTCGCCAAATCCGGGCACCGGCCGGCCCCAGTAGGTCCATTCGCGATAGGCGCGGCGCTTCTCTCTCGCGACCCTTTCCCGGTATTCCACCAGGCGCGGACAGCGCCGGCACTCAATGACTTCTTGCTCCAGGATTTGCAGTTGTTGTGCCGGTTTGCCCATCGCGTGAAGAAATGCCGCTCAGGCTTCGCGCCCGAGCAGGCGGTTCACTTCGCTCCAGGTGATTGCGTCGCGAAAAAATGGTGTGTGGTCGCCGTAGTCGCGCAGGGCGATCGCCGCTTCCCGTAGGGCGGTCAGCGCCACGCGATGCGGCCCGGAACCCGCGCTGGCTCGTGCCACACCCAGTTTTTCGAGTTCCCGCACGGTCGGGCCGCCTGGCTGCAGCAGGATGTTTAATGGCGCTTCCAGGGCTTTCACCAGCCTGCCGATGGTCTCGGCATCGCGAATCCCGGGAGCGAACAGGCAACTCGCGCCGGCCTCCCGGTAAGCGCGCAGTCTGTCCACGGTTCGCTGAAAGCGCGTTTCCTCCGGGCCCACCGGCATCAGATAAATATCCGTTCGCGCGTTGATCACCAGCGGCACGCCGGCCGCAGCAGAGGCCTCGCGGACCGCCATGATTTTCTCCACCTGCAGCGCCAGCGGAACTTCCGAGCTTTCATCGTCGCCCGTCACGTCTTCCAGATTCAGTCCCACCGCGCCACTTTGCACCACTGCCCTCGCAAAGTCCGCCAGCTCGCCCGGGGAAGTACCGTAGCCTGCTTCGAGGTCCGCTGTCACCGGCACCGAGACGGCACGCGCGATGCGCGCCACTGCCTCCAGCATTTCGCCCGGAGGAACGCGCTGCCCATCCGGGTAACCCAGCGCCGCGGCCATGCCCGCGCTCGTCGTCGCCACGGCAGGGAAGCCCGCGTCTTCCAGGATGCGCGCGCTGATCGCGTCCCACGCGTTGGGCAGAATCAGAATGCGCGGCCCGTGATGCAGTTGCCGCAGTTTTGCCGCCTTGGCCGCCTGGGTGGCGATATCCATGCAATCTCCGTCCGCCGCTTAGCGCAGCACTGCCAGAGTCTCTTCGTGGATCTTTCCGTTGGTGCTCAGCAGGCTCTTTTCGTAAATCGTGGGATTGCCGTTCAGTGAAGTCGATTTTCCGCCGGCCTCGGTCACGATCAAAATCAGCGGCGCCAGGTCCCACGGTTTCGACGTCCAGTCCAGTGCCGCCTCCACCGCGCCCTCGGCCACCAGCATGTGCTGCCAGAAGCCGCCGAACGACCGGCTGTTGCGTGCCGCATCGAGATAGCGCCGGATGCGCGTCTGGTCTGAGGAATCCTTGCTCGGCCCGGTCCCTGTCGAAAACACCATCGAGTCTTTCAGTTTCTCCACGTTCGATACGCGCAGCTGGCGTCCGTCGCGGTAGGCGCCTTCGCCTTTGTACGCATGCCAGCGCGAGCGGAGTCCCGGCGCGCTCGCCACGGCCGCCACGATTTCGCCCCCGCGCTCGATGCCCAATAGCGTGCCGAAAGTCGGGATGCCCCGCGAAAATTCCTCGGTACCGTCAATCGGGTCAATGATGAGGCGCGGCCGCGCGTCCGGCCCAGGCGCGGCCGCGGGTCCTCCGCCCATTTCCTCGCCCAAGACGTCCAGTTCCAGGCCGCTCTCCGCCACACGCTTGCGCGCCATCTCCTCCACGGCGCGGTCGGCTTGCGTTACCGCCGTGCCATCCTTCTTGCGTTCCACGCGCAGTTCTTGCGCCCGGAAGTAGTGCAGCGCAATCTCGTCGGCGTGGTCCGCGATCTCTTCCAGCAACTTCCCGTATTCGGCCCGGTATCCCATCAGTGTGCGTACTCCCGTCGGTTACGCGAAGCCGCAAACAAGCTGCGTTGACTCCATTTCGCGCTCCCCATAGCATACTATTTCGCTCTCATGCCGACGCCATTACCCACTGGAACCGTCCTCGATCGCATCCTGCAAGCGCGTTTTCGCGAAGTGGAGCACCGCAAGAAAGTGCTGCCCGAAACTGCGTTGAAATATGGGGTGCAGGCCGCCACGCCGCTGCGCGACTTCGCGGCGGCATTGTCCGGCCCCGGTCTGAACGTCATCGCCGAGCTGAAGCCGGCTTCGCCGTCGCGCGGCATTTTGCGCGATCCCTTTGATTCCGTGGCCCTCGGTGCGGCCCTTGCCGGTGCCGGCGCCGCCGCGCTTTCCGTGCTGACCGAAGGCGAGTTCTTCCACGGCTCACTCAAGAACCTGCGCGACGCGCGCAAGACCGTGCCGATTCCGGTGCTGCGCAAAGACTTCATTTTCGATCCTTGGCAGGTCTGGGAAACGCGAGCCAACGATGCCGACAGTTTTCTGCTCATCGTGGCTGCTCTGCCCGATCCGCTGCTCGCCGAACTCATCGCGCTTGGCAGGGAACTTGGCATGGAGCCGCTGGTGGAAGTGCACACCCGCGAAGAGTTGCAGCGTGCCGTGGCAGCGGGCGCGAAGATTCTCGGTGTCAATAACCGCAATCTGAAGACTCTCGACGTTCGTATCGAAACGTCGTACGAGCTGATTGCGGAGATTCCCGATGACTGCATCGCCGTGAGCGAATCCGGCCTTTCCACCACCGCCGAACTTGGTAACCTGCGCGCCGCGGGCTTCGACGCCTTCCTCGTCGGCACCCAACTCATGCTGGCCGAGGATCCCGCTGCGGCGCTCTCGGCGCTCCTGCAGCCACCCGCGCAATAACATGGTTCGAGTCAAAATCTGCGGCGTCACACGGGTACAGGATGCGCTCCTGGCCGAGCGCCTTGGCGCCTGGGCCATCGGCCTGAATTTCTACGAACGCAGCCCGCGGGCCATCGCTCCTGCCGAGGCCTGGAAAATCCGCCGGCGCCTCGCGCGCCGCACCCAAGCCGTTGGAATTTTCGTAAACTGGGCGCCCCCGCAGGTTCTCGCTCTGGCGCAATCGCTGCGCCTCTCCTGGGTCCAGCTTCACGGTGACGAGTCCGCCGTGGCCCTCGGTGCGATCGCGAGAAGGCTTCCGGTCATCAGGGCCTTGCGCGTCGCCAGCAGGTTCTCATTCTCCGAATTTCGCGTACACCGCGCGGCATCGCTGTTTCTGCTCGACGCGGCAAAACCCGGCGCCTACGGCGGCACAGGCAAAACGCTCGATTGGTCCCTCGCCGGGCAAGCCGCGGCAGAACATCGCATCATTCTCGCCGGCGGCCTCACCCCGGAAAACGTCGGCGAAGCCATTCTTACCGTCCGCCCCTACGCCGTGGATGTCGCCAGCGGCGTCGAGTCCCGCCCCGGCGTAAAAGATCCCGGCAGGCTCCGCGAGTTCTTCGACGAAGTCGCCCGCGCCAACCGCGCCCTGCGCGGCCGCTAGCCGCCCGCGTGCCGCGGACCTGTTCCGTGCGACAATAGTATTTACATGGCCTCGCAACTCACCATTCCCGCTTCTGCACCTGGCCGCTTCGGCCCTTACGGCGGCCGCTACGTCCCGGAAACTCTGATGGTGCCGCTCCTCGAACTCGAGCGGGCCTACGAACAGGCCAAGTCCGATCCTGCTTTTCAGGCCAGGTTTAACGACCTCCTGAAAAACTTTGCCGGGCGCCCGACGCCGCTCTATTTCGCCGCGCGTCTTACCGCACATCTCGGTGGCCCGCGTATTTACCTCAAGCGCGAAGATTTGCTGCACACCGGCGCGCACAAAATCAACAACGCCATTGGCCAGGGCCTGCTTGCCGTGCAAATGAAGAAGCCGCGCGTCATTGCGGAAACCGGCGCCGGCCAGCACGGTGTGGCCACTGCGACCGTCGCCGCGCACCTCGGCTTGCAATGCACCGTGTACATGGGCACCGAGGACATGGCCCGTCAGGCGCTCAACGTCGCGCGCATGCGCATGCTCGGCAGCGAAGTGATCGGCGTCGATTCCGGCAGCAAGACCCTCAAAGACGCCATCAACGAAGCCATGCGCGACTGGGTCACCAACGTGCGCACCACGCACTACCTGCTCGGTTCGGTCCTCGGCGCCCACCCTTACCCCACGATGGTCCGCGATTTTCATTCCTGCATCGGACGCGAAGCCCGCGCGCAGATTCTCGCCGCGGAGAAGCGCCTGCCCACGCACCTTTTCGCGTGCGTCGGCGGCGGCTCCAACGCCATCGGGCTTTTTCACGAATTCCTGAAGGACTCGTCCGTCAAGCTGGTCGGCATTGAAGCCGGCGGCCGCGGAAACACCCTCGGCGAACACGCCGCGCGTCTCGCCGCCACGCAAGGTTTCAGCGGTGCTCGGCCCGGTGTGCTGCAGGGCACCTACACCTACGTCCTGCAAACCGAGGACGGCCAGATCGCCACCACGCACTCCGTCTCCGCCGGCCTCGACTATCCCGCCATCGGCCCCGAACACGCCTGGCTTGCCGACCAGCGCCGCGCGGAATACTTTGCCGTTACCGACGATGAAGCCGTGGACGCCGCCCAGCTCCTCGCCCGCAGCGAAGGCATCATCCCGGCCCTGGAATCCGCGCACGCCGTCGCTGGACTGATCCAGCGCGCGCCCCAGCTTGCCGCCGACGACCTGGTCATCCTCAATCTCTCCGGACGCGGCGACAAGGACATGGCCACCTACTCGCGCCGCCTTGGCATCGAGTCCTGACGCGTCTACAAGGCCGCGTTTCGCGCGCCCCGGCTGCGTCTTGGTGCTACTCTATAGCATTCCTGTTCGTGCTTTTTTTCCATGCTGACGGAAACCACAAGTCGGATTGCCCGGCGGTTCGCGGCTCTGCGCGAATCCGGCGAAATGGGTGTCGTCGCCTACATCACCGCGGGCGATCCCGCCTTTCCTGCGACGCTGCGCTTTGTGCAGGCCCTGGCCGATGCCGGCGCCGACGTCATCGAGCTTGGCATCCCTTTCAGCGATCCTCTTGCCGACGGTCCCACCATCCAGCGCGCGTCCGAACGCGCGCTCCGATCCGGGGCCACACTTGCCGGCGTGCTCTCTCTGGTTCGGCAGATCCGTTCTTCCGGCGGCGCCGCCGCTGCCGTCCCCATTGTGCTCTTTGGTTACTACAACCCGATCTTTCAGATGGGCCTGGAAAGATTCGCAGCCGCCGCTGCCGAAGCTGGCGCCGATGGCGCCCTGGTTACCGACATCACTCCCGAAGAATCGGATGACTACCGTCGCATCATGAAGCAGCACGGGCTCGACACGGTGTTCCTGGCTGCGCCCACGTCCACCGACGATCGCCTGGAAAAAATCGCCGCCTGCTCCTCCGGTTTTCTTTACCTCATCTCTCGCACCGGCGTTACCGGCGCGAAAGACGCGCTGCCCGACGACCTTCCCGCGCTGTTGCGCCGCGCGCGCCGCGCCACCCAATTACCCATCGCCGTCGGCTTTGGAATTTCGCTCCCCGGCCACGTTTCCGTCCTGGGCGGGCTCGCCGATGCCGCCGTCGTTGGTTCCGCGCTCGTCGCCGAAATCGAGCGCGCCACTGCGCGCGATGGCTCGCCGGCTGCGCTCGAATCCGCCGCCAACGCGCTTGCGGAACGCATCCGCTCGCTCAAATCCGCGGCCCGCGCCGGGCTTTCTCGCCGCGACGCCGCACCGCGCGAGGTGGCGCCGTGAGCCTTGCCGATTGGCGTCGCCGCATCGACGAGATCGACAAGCGCCTGGTCGAGCTCCTGAACGAACGCTCGCAGTGCGCGCTGGAAATAGGCAAGCTCAAGCAGCAGGCCAACCTGCCGCTCTACCAGCCGGATCGCGAGAAAGAGGTCCTGCAGAACGCGGAGCGCAACAACCGCGGGCCGCTTACCGACGCCGCCATCCGCCGCTTGTTCGAACGCATCATTGACGAAGCCCGCTCCGCCGAGCGGCTCGCCATGCATCCCGGCGAACACGAACGCGGAAAAGATTCCTGACGCCGCACTCCGGCGCGCATTCACTGAGATGAGGAAAGGTCAGACACAGCAGCCATGGTCATCGTGATGCAAGAGGGCGCAACCGAGGCCCAGATCCAGAATGTGATCGATCGCCTGATCGCCCAGGGCTTTGACGTGCACCGTTCCACCGGAGCGTCGCACACCGTGCTCGGCGCCGTCGGCGTGCACCGCGATTTCGATCATCGCGATTTTGAATTGCTCGAGGGTGTCCGCGAGGTTATGCGCATCACCCAACCATTCAAACTCGCCAGCCGCCAGTTCAAGCCGGAAGGCACGATCATTGACCTTGGCCGCGGCGTCAAAATCGGAGGGCCCGACGTTGTTGTCGCCGCCGGACCTTGCTCCGTCGAGTCTCGCGACCAGATCACGCGCATCGCCGAAGACGTGGCCAAAGCCGGCGCCAAAATCCTGCGTGCCGGAGCCTTCAAGCCGCGCAGTTCTCCCTACGCCTTCCAGGGTATGGGCGAACCCGGCCTGGTCCTGATGCGCGAGGCCGCCGACAAGGTCGGTCTGTTCGTGGTCAGCGAGGTCATGGACCCCTCGCAGGTCCAGATGATGGGTCAGTACGTGGATATCTATCAGGTCGGCGCGCGTAACATGCAGAATTATCATCTCCTGCGCGCCCTCGGCGAAGTACGCAAACCGGTGCTGCTCAAGCGTGGCATGTCCGCAACCATGGAAGAGTTGCTTCTCAGCGCCGAATACATCCTCTCCGGCGGCAACTACAACGTCATCCTCTGCGAACGCGGCATCCGCACCTTTGAAACCTACACCCGCAACACTTTTGACCTCGCCGCCATTCCGGTCATTCAGAAACTTTCTCACCTTCCGATGTGGGCAGATCCTTCGCACGGCACCGGCCGCCGCGACAAGGTTCTGCCCATGGCTCGCGCCGCCGTTGCCGCGGGCGCCGACGGCTTGCTCATCGAAGTGCACAACGATCCTGACCACGCGCTCTCCGATGGCGCCCAGTCCCTCGAACCCGCCACCTTCACTCAGCTCATGGCTCAGCTGCGCATCATCGCGCCAGCCATCGGTCGTCGTATCGCCTGAGTCTCCATGACCGCGCATCTCATCCGTCGCGTCACCGTTCTTGGCACCGGATTGATCGGCGGCTCCTTCGCGCTCGCGCTGCGCAAGCATCTCGAGGACGTTCACGTCACCGGCTGGGACCGCGAAGAAATCGTTCGCGAGGCGCAGGCTCGCGGCGCGATTGACGCTGCCTCCTCGGGCGAAGTCGCTGCTGCCATCGCCGGCGCTGACCTCATCTACATCGCCCTGCCCATCGGCGTCACCCTGGACATCCTTCCGGAAATCGCCGCGCACGCCCCCGTCCACGCCCTGGTCACCGACGCTTGCAGCACCAAGCTGCGCATTACGCAAGCCGCAGCGCAGCTCTTTCCGGATCCCGGCCGCGCCATTTTTCTTGCTGGCCATCCCATGGCCGGCAGGGAGCTCTCCGGAATCGCCGCTGCGGATGCCGGCCTCTTTCGCGACCACACCTACGCGCTGGTCGCCGAGGGCGATCGTGCCGCCAGCCGCTCCGCCAGTGACCCCCGCGTCGGTGCCTTCGTCAAGATTCTCGAAAAGCTCGGCGCCCGCCCGCTCTGGATCGGCGCTCAGCAGCACGACTACGCCGTCGGCCTCGCTTCGCACCTACCGCAGCTCACCGCCGTCGCCCTCGCCGGATTTCTGTACGACCGCCTGGATGAAAACGGTTTGCCGATCACCCTCGCCGGACCAGGCCTTCGCGATTCCTTGCGCCTCGCCGGCAGTCCCTACTCCACCTGGCGCGACATCGTCCTCACCAATCGCGAACTGCTCTCCGCATCTCTCGATCTTTTTGCCCGCCGCCTCGACGATCTCCGTGACCGTCTTTCCTCCCGCGACCTGGAAGCCGATTTCGACGCGGCCAACGAGCTTTACAAGCTTCTGCGCGGCCTCTAAACCCTGCGCCTCGCGCCCTCCGTGCTACCGGATGGAGCCTTCCCGCATCCTGCAGGCGCCCTCCTGCGCCCGCCTGCGGTAAACTGCTTGCAGCGGCGCCGCTGCGCCCAGCCAACTATGGACAAACGCGTCGCCTCCGCTGATGCCGCCATCGCCAACCTGCGCGACGGCATGACCGTTCTCATGGGCGGCTTCGGTCTCTGTGGCATCCCGGAAAATCTCATCGCCGCCGTGCACCGCAAGGGCACCCGCGATCTCACGGTCGTCTCCAACAACGCCGGCGTGGACGGGTTCGGCATCGGCATCCTGCTGGAAAAGCGCCAGGTCCGGAAGATGGTTTCCACCTACGTCGGCGAAAACAAATTGTTCGAGCAGCTGGTCACCTCCGGCGAGTTGCAGTTGGAGCTGAATCCGCAGGGCACGTTCGCCGAGCGCATCCGGGCCGGAGGCGCCGGCATCCCCGCCTTTTTTACGCCGACGGGCGTCGGCACCATGGTTGCCGAAGGGAAAGAGACGCGCGAATTTGAGGGCCGCAGCTACGTCATGGAACGCGGCATTCGCGGCGATTTTGCCTTCGTGAAAGCCTGGAAGGGTGACCGCTGGGGGAATCTCGTCTATCGCAAGACCGCGCGCAACTTCAATCCCATGATGGCGACCGCCGCCGACTACGTCGTTGCCGAAGTCGAAGAACTCGTTGAACTCGGCTCGCTCGATCCCGATTCTGTCCACACACCCGGCATCTACATCAACGCCATCTTCCAGGGCCCCAAATACGAAAAGCGCATTGAACGCCGCACCGTAAGGAAATCCTGAAGATGGCGCTCACCGAGGAACAAAAACGGGAACGCATCGTCAAGCGCATCGCGCGCGAACTGCGCGACGGCTTTTACGTAAACCTCGGCATCGGCATTCCCACTCTGGTTGCCAATCACGTGCCGCAGGGAATCGAAGTCATCCTGCAATCGGAAAATGGCATGCTCGGCGTCGGGCCGTATCCGCTCGAAGCGCACGTGGACCCCGACCTCATCAACGCCGGAAAAGAGACCATCAGCGAACTTCCCGGCTGCTGCTATTTTTCCTCCGCGGACTCTTTCGGAATGATTCGTGGCGGCCATGTGGACCTCACGGTTCTCGGCGCTCTGCAGGTGGATGAAAAGGGAACGCTCGCCAACTGGGCCGTCCCCGGAAAAATGCTCAAGGGCATGGGTGGCGCGATGGATCTCGTCGCCGGGGCCAAACGCGTCTTTGTGGCCATGGAGCACGCCACCAAAGACGGCAAACCCAAAATCCTGAAGTCCTGCACGCTCCCGCTCACCGGCGTCGAAGTCGTGGACCACATCGTCACCGAGCTGGCGGTGCTCGATATCACGCCGCAAGGCTTGCTGCTCCGCGAGCTCGCCCCCGGCGTCACCGTCGCGGAAGTGCAGTCTCTCACCGAGCCGCGGCTGCTGCTGCCGCCCGCGGGCCCCGCGGCCATGGCCCTCTAGCAGCCACGCTCGATGGCTAGGCGCTCAATCGGCGAGCGATCAGAACCGAATAGTGGAATCCGGAAACCGTGGTGATGATCGCCACGGCGTAGATGAGGAGTTTGTTCAGCAGCGCGATATTTTCGTTCGGAAATCCCGCGTGCATCAGCACCGTGAACACCAGCAGGATCTGCAGCAGCGTAGTAGCCTTGCCCAGCAGACTCGGCGGAAACGGCCGGTATCCCTGAATCAGCAGGATCACCGCGGCCACGATCAGAATCATCACGTCGCGGCTCAGCACCATAATCGTCAGCCACCACGCGATTTTCTTTTCCATGGCCAGAATCACGAAAGACGAAGAAAGCAGCAATTTATCGGCGATGGGATCGAGATACGCGCCCACCGCGGATTTCTGGTTGAGCTTGCGCGCCAGCAGGCCGTCAATCCCGTCGGAGAGGCCGGCCACCACCAGCAGCAGCAGGGCCCAGCGATAGTGCTCGTAGGAAATCAGGATCAGGAACAGCGGCAGGAAACCCAGCCGCAGCAGCGTGATTTGATTGGGAACCGTCCAGATCCTGGCTCTCATTGGAAGGAGAGGATAGCGCAGTTGCGAGGGATTGTCTCAGCGTCCTCGCCGCGCGCCGAATTTCAGAAGAAGAAAAGCTCAGGCGAATTCTGCCAGGTACTCGCGCAGCGGCCGGCCGACTTTGCGTGCGAACACTTCGGAGAGCGAGGGAATCGAACCGGAAGGTTCGTCAAGGGCGATGCGCTCGACCCGGGTCATCGGAAAAAACAGCGTGGGCAGCCCGGTGCGCTCCGCGTCGGGTCCGTTGATCTGGTTCACGAAGTGATCGAAGGAATTCAGGTCCACGCCGCGCAGCGTCACTCCCGCGGTATTGATGACCAGCAACTCGCCCCAGAGCTTTTCCTTGGGGCTATGCAGACTGATGACGACGATGGAATGCGGTTCCATGAATGACCTTGTCTCCAGCCTAACGCAAAATCGCGCCGTTGCCCGGCGGCTACTGCAGCGGTTGCGAGAAATGCAGCAGCATCATGGCGAACGCGGCCAGCACCGCCACCAGCGCGCCCCATCCAAGAATGTAGGCGGCGTTACGCTCCTGAGCGGTGGCAGGCTGGCGGTCGGAAAAAAGCTTGCCCAGAACGAAGCCGGCCGCGAAGCCGCCGAAGTGCGCCCAGTTGTCCGTGCGCAATCCGCCAAAGAACAATCCGATCGCGAAAATCGTCACCACCCAGGAAATCAGGCGGCCGCGCAGCTCGCGCATCATGGCGCCGCTGCGCCGGGTGGTGATGGCGATGAGCACGCCGATCAAGCCCAGAATCGCGCCGCTGGCGCCGACCGAAAAATGCTTTCCCACAAAGGTGCTGGCCAGCGCGCCCACCAGCCCGCAGACGGTGTAGATGAAAAAGAAGCGGGCCGAGCCATAAACTTCTTCCACCACTGGTCCGATATCCAGCAGAACCATCATGTTGAAGCCGATGTGGATCAGGCCCCCGTGCAGGTACACCGCGGTGAAGAGACGATACCAGCTGAAGTAGCCGCTATCCACGGGCACTCCCATGCCCAGGCGAAACAGCGCTTCCTGGCTGGCACCAAAGAGCAGGCCAAAGCCGCCGCCTCCTCCTCCGCGCGCGAGGCCGATGATGACGGTAGCAATGAACAGCACGACGTTAACGACGAGGATCGCGGTGGATGCCGGCGCTTCGCCGCCGAAAAATCCGGAGAGGCCCTTGCTCACCGCGGCAAGCGAGAAACGCAGGTTGGCGCCGCATTCATGGCAGCGGGTGGCGCCAATGCCGACCAGCGTGCCGCAGGCGGGACACAACTTGGGGCGCGGCTGGCTGCCATTGCCGCCGCCTCCTCCCAAAAAGCCGCTGGTCGCGCGCTTCCAGCGCTCCATGCGCTGCTGCCACTGATAAGAAACCGGCACTGCGCCTCCTTGCGAGCCGTAAAATGCGTTTCTATAATACCGGAATTGCCGTGTGCGCTCCGAAATGGCGCACAGAAACGGGGCTGGCCATGGATAAGTTTGAGGAGTTCGGCCGCAAACTGGACGACGAACTGGAGCGTCTGCGGCGCTTCGTGGATAAAGAGCTAGCGCCGGAGACGGAAAAGCGCACGGCGACCTTCCTGCGCGAAGTCTCGGAAAAGCTGACCGAAGCGGCTGGCTGGCTGGATGCGCGGCGCAACGCCCGGGAATCCAACGCCGCGAAAGAGCCCACCTCGTGAGCGGCCCGGGCCTGTGACCGCGCGCCGCCGTCCTTCCCGCAACGTTGTTCTGATCGCCGTTTCTCTCCTGGCAGGCTTTGTGACCGGATGCGGCGGACGCCGGCCGGTTTCCGCCAGCCAGCCGCCGCCGTTGCAGCCGCAGCCCACGCCGGCCGCGACCGAAGAAGCCGCCAAGCGCTCCACGGACACCACGCCGCGTACTGCCCCACGCAGCACCCGGGGCGACCTGCCCGACGGCGGCGGCACCGCCTATATCGAAGAGGGCAATGCTTCCTGGTACGGCGCGCCGTTCCATGGGCGGCGCTCTTCGAACGGCGAAATCTACGACATGAACAAGCTGACCGCCGCGCACCGCACGATGGCCTTCGGCACGATGGTGAAGGTGACCAACCTGACCAACGGGAAAACCGTGGTGGTGCGCATCACCGACCGCGGGCCGTTTGTGGAGAACCGCATCATTGATTTATCGCGCGCCGCGGCGTCGGCGATCGAATCCATCGGGCCGGGCGTGGTGCCGGTGAAGCTGGAAGTGGTTTCCGGCAACGATCCCTTCGGCGGCTACTTCACCGTGCAGGTCGGCGCCTTCAAGGACCCCGACAACGCGAACCGTCTGCGCGACCGGCTGAATGCGGAATATCCCCCGGCGACGATCCAGCGAGCGCAGCTGGACGAAGGCGTATTCTACCGGGTGCGCGCGGGAAAAATATCCGGCGAGCAGAACGCCCAGAAGTTCGCCGACGAACTGAAAGCGCGCGAAGGATTCCATACCATGGTGATCCGGCTGGATGAGCCGGGCGAAGGAGGCGCACAATGAGCGCCGATTGTCTGTTCTGCAAGATAGCCGCGAAAAAAATTCCAGCCAAGCTGGTGTACGACGACGACGAAGCGTTCGCCTTCGAGGACATAAATCCGCAGGCGCCGACGCACCTGCTGCTCTGCCCGAAGAAACATTTCGCATCGCTGGCGGAAGCCGCGTCGGAGGATCAGGCGGTGCTCGGGAAAATGTTTCTCCTGGCGGCCAGGCTGGCGAAAGAACGCGGGCTGAACGGGCACTATCGCACGGTGGTGAATACCGGTACCGAAGCGGGCCAGACCGTCTTTCACCTGCACGTGCACCTGTTGGGCGGACGCGCGTTTGCCTGGCCGCCGGGCTAGGGAAGTTTGCCCTCGGTTAGCTCTTCCGCCTCACGGTACCCGAAGCTGCTCCCAGGTGTTCCATTCTTCGACGATCTTCCCGTCCACAATGCGAGCGATGTTTATACCCAGCAGCGTCAGCGGCTCCCCCGTCTCGCGTGACCGGACATTCGCGGTCATCCGGGTAACCACTTTCTCGCCGTCAACCAGCTGGTCTTCGATGCGAAACGAGTCTTTGCCGTAGACGTACAGGCCGTGAAAAAACAGGATGCTTTGCAGGAAGCCTTCCCGGTCGCGATCACCCGCCGACGTGTGCCCAACATAATCGGGCGGTATCACTTCATTCAGTTTGGAGACGTCTCCAGCGGCATAGAGATCCACCAGAGCGCGAAACACCGCTTTTCTGGATTCGGGTGAGTTGCGATCGGCTTCATTTGGCATGGCGGGCGGCGCGTCCTCGTGTCTGTTGTTCCTGCAATCCCGGTAGGATAGCAGACGCGGTTCTCTTCCGGCTTGCAATCCTGCTCCGCCGTTCAGGGCTTGGCTTTGCCGAAGGCGATGCGCAGCGAGTAGGCGAAGGGCGACGGAGGCTGGGCCGGGAGCTGGATGTGCAGGCCGTCGGCGCGCTGATCGAAGCGCAGGGTGGAGTTCGGGCCAACCAGCGTGACCGACTGCACCGGGGCGCCGCCCGCGGTTGCGGCGAGCGAGCGGACGACCGCTTCACCGCTGGAAGGCCAGGCCAGACCGATGGCGTAGAGCGTGTCGCCTCTGGCCGTGAAGCGAAAATCTTCGGGTGTGTATCGCGCGACATCTTCATCGTGGAACGAGCCGGCGACGACTTTCGTGGGCCCTTCCCCATAGACGCGCCAGTGCCGCGTGCCATAGATGGCCTCGCCGTTTACGGAAAGCCACGCCCCCACCTCGAGCAAAACCTTTTGCACCTCCTCGGGGATGGTGCCATCCGAGCGGGGGCCGACGTTCATGAGCAGGTTGCCGTTCTTACTGACGATATCAATGAGCTGGTGCACCACGAATTCCGGCGACTTGAACGTGTCGTGCTCGATATAGCCCCAGGACTTGTTGCTGATCGAGGTGTCGGTCTGCCAGTAGAGCGGGCGGATATCGCCAAGCTGCCCGCGTTCGAGATCGAGCACGGCGGCATGATCCTGCATCGCGTAATCCTTATAGTTGATGACGCCGACATGGTCGCCGTACTTTAGCGACGCGTTGTAATAGAACGCCGCGAAGCGCGTGAGATTGGGGCGGATGGACGCCTGGCCGATCCACCAATCGAAATAGACGATATCGGGATGGTATTTCTGGACGAGCTCGGCCGAGCGGGCCAGCCAGTCGTTGGACCACGCGTTGGAAACATACGTGAAGTCGTTGTTGAGCGGGGTTCCGGGCGCGGACTGCAGCCAGTTGTGCGCGGGGCCATAGAAGGCGGCGAACTGCGGATCGTTGACGTCGGAAGGGATTCCGCGGCCGACGCCGAGAAAGAAATTGTGCTCCACGCGATGCGAGGAGAGGCCGAAGTGCAAGCCTGCCGCTCGCACCGCCTGGGCCAGATCGCCGATGAGGTCGCGGTGCGGGCCCATTTTGGCGGCAGTCCAGTCGCTCAGGCCGGAATCGTACATCGCGAATCCGTCGTGGTGCTCGGCGACCGGCACGACATACTTGGCGCCGGATCTCCGGAACAGGTCAGCCCACGCCGCCGGGTCGAAATGCGCGGCCTTGAAGAGCGGAACGAAATCCTTGTAGCCGAATTTATCCTGCGGGCCGTAGGTAGCGAGGTGGTGTTTGTACTCATCGCTGCCGGGGTTGTACATACTGCGCGGATACCACTCGTTGCCGAAGGCCGGAACGGAATAAACGCCCCAGTGAATGAAGATGCCGAACTTGGCGTCTTTGTACCACTCGGGCGTCTCGTATTTTTGCAGGGATTCCCAGTCCGGCCGGAAAGGGCCGTCGTGATCGATCTGGTCCACCTGCTGGAGCAGGGCCGCGCGCGGCGCGTCGTACTTGGCGGAAGCTTTTTGCCATGCTTCGTCAATGGCCGCGGGATCCTGCGCCGCGGTGGGCGCGCTTTGCCCGCACGCAAGCACGGGCACAAGAAGGGCGAGTGCAGGAGAGAAAACTCTGAGCGTGGCGCGGCAAGCAAGAAAGCGCATGGATATAAGGTCACCTGGCGAAGGTTTCGCGCGATGGAAGTTACGCGAGGAACTGCATAGGGTCAAGGACCAAGCCGAAAACGAAAGAAGGGGAAGCGTTCGCTTCCCCCTCTTGATTTTGTGCCGAAATGACCGCGTCCTACTGCGGTGTGAGGATGATGTCGTCGAAGGCTATGGAATAGCCGCCGCTGCTGGCATTCTTGCCGGTCACCGAGAAGGTGAAGGAATAGTTGCCCGGCGCGCTGAAGTTGACGTTGCCGAGGTCGAAGCGCGAGTACGTATCCGCGGCGGCGTACTGGTCGATGACCGGGCCCACATTGGTGCCACTGATGGCCAACTGCACGAAGCCGCGCGTGGTGGTCTCCTTGGTGGTGTAAGAGACATCGTAGGTGCCGGCCTGGGCCACGTTGATCGTAAAGGTGACGTTATCGCCCGGGGCGGTGGCATCAAGAATGGTGCCGGTGCCGTCCGGGAAGCCCGCATAGCTGAACGTGCGGAACGTCGGGCCAGAGCTGACGGCTGTCAGCGCGGTGGTGGAGTAGCTGACCGCCGCAGTCGGCGCGCCGGTCTTGTACGTCCAGGTAATCACGTCCTGCACCGCCGTGGACGCTCCTGTACCGCCGGTAAAGCCCGCATACGCAGTGTTCGCGCCGATGGTGGTCGGCAGGTTCACTGCCCAATTGGTGGTGAATTCGGCGCCCGTGACGGTGTCGGTGACCGTAAGGATGAGCGTGGTGCCATCGTACGTAATGTGCGCGCGCATCACGTGGCCGGACTGCAGGACGACGCCGGAGGAGGTCATGTCCACGGCCGGAGTCGTCGGAGCGGCGCCGTTAACATATAGCCCGGTGGAGTTCGTCCCTTCGCCGTCGTTGCTGTAAAGATCGAACTTGATAGCCACACTATTCGTGACGGCCGGTGCATACCCGAGGCTGCCGCCGTACCCGCCGACCGCAGTAATCCCCAGATTCTGCAGCACGAATGCAAAGCCGTCTCCGGTCGGCGACGTGCCCGGCGCCTGCTGAAACGTAAAGTCGGTGGTGAAGGATTGCACGCTGACGGGCGTGGTCCAATACGCCGATGTGGCTTCGTAGGTGCCGCCATCGGTGACGCGCAGGCGGGTGCCACTGAGAGCCGACCCGCCGTTGAGGCGCAGGCCTGCGGCGGACGCGAATCCGCCCGCGAAGTTGATGGCCGCCGTGCCGCCGGAGATCGTGTAGGTGGCGGTGGCGACCGGGCTGTTGCTGTAGCCGGAAGCGACCGCGATGGCGTTAATGGTGGTTGTGGCGCTGACCGCGATCGCCGCGGTGTACTTGTTGGACGCGGTGGTCGGCGTGGAGCCGTCCGTCGTGTAGTAAATCGTGGCTCCGGTCGTGGCGTCCGCCAGGGTTACGGATTGCGCGGACGTGTAGGTGCCGCCCGCGGGCGTGAACGTCGGAGCGGCCGCAGCGGGAATGCTCGGCGCGCCGGGCGTGTAGGTCCAGGAAATGATGTCCTGAATCGAGGTCAGTCCGCCGGTGGCGCCGGTGAAACCGAAATACGCCGTGGAGCTGCCGATGCTGGCCGGCAGGTTCACGGCCCAGGTCTGGGAGAAGACTGCCGAAGTCGTGGTGTCGGTAAGCGTCAACGCGAGATTGGCGCCGTCGTACGTGATGTGCGCCGCGATCACGTGGCCGCTCGCCGGATTGACGCCCGAGTTCGTCATGTCGGTGAAAGGCGTGGTCGGGGACGCGCCATTCAAGTACAGACCCGTCGAGTCCGCCGTTTCCCCGGAGTTGTTGTAGAGATCGAACTTGATGGCAGCGCTGTTAAGAATGCGATTGGCGGAGAGCACACCTGCCGTATCCGCGCCGTAGCCGAGGCCGCCGCCACCGGGGCCGATCGCGGTGGTGGCGTTGTTCTGGATGACGAAAGCCAGGCCGTCCGCAAGCGTTGCCGTGCCCGGCGTCACCTGGAACGTAAAGTCCGTGGTGAAAGCCGCCGTACTGAGCAGCGAGGGATACCACGCGGAGCCGGTCTGATACGTGGCGCCGCTGACCAGGCGCAGCCGCGTGCCGCTGAGCGCCGCATTGCCGTTCAGCGCGACGCCGCCCGCGGTGAAGCCGTTGCTGAAGCCGATGGTGGTCGGGTTGATGGTGTAGGTCGCGGTTGCGACGGCGGAGTTGTTGAAACCGGAAGCCGCGGCGATGGCCTTGATGGTGGCGGAGCTGCTGACCGCGATGGGTGCGGTGTACTTCGTCGAGGCCGTGGTCGGCGTCGAGCCATCGGTGGTGTAGTAAATGGTCGCACCGGCAGTCGAGTCGCTGATGGTCACGGATTGCGCCGAGGTGTAGGTGCCGCCTGCGGGCGAGAACGTCGGCGTAGCCGCCGGGGTAAGAATCGTGTACGTAGCCGAGGCGACCGCCGAATTGTTGAAGCCGGAAGCCACGGCGATGGCCTTGATGGTGGTGGTGGCACTGACCGCGATGGCCGCGGTGTACTTCGTCGAGGCCGTGGTCGGGGTGGAGCCGTCGGTTGTGTAGTAGATGGTCGCGCCCGTCGTCGTGTCACTGATGGTGACGGACTGAGCCGAGGCGTACGTGCCGCCGGCAGGCGAGAAGGTCGGCGTGGCGGCCGCGGTCAAAATCGTGTACGCGGCGCTACCGACAGCGCTCGTCGAAGAACCGGTCGCGGTGGCGATGGCCTTCAGGGTCAGGTTGGTGGCGACGGAGATGGGCGCGGTGTACTTGGTCGAGGCCGTGGTTGGCGTCGTGCCGTCCGTCGTGAAGTAGATGGTCGCGCCGAGCGTGGCATCGCTGATGGTGACGGTCTGCGCCGAGGCGTAGGTGCCGGCGGCGGGCGAGAACGTCGGCGTGGCTGCAGGCAACTGGATGGTGTAAACGGCCGTACCAACCGCGCTGTTGTTGAACCCGGTGGCGACCGCGATGGCGTTCAGCGTGGTCGTGGCGCCAACGGAAATCGGTGCCGTGTATTTCGTCGAAGCGGTGGTCGGCGTGGAACCGTCGGTCGTGTAGTAAATCGTTGCGCCCGCGGTGGCGTCGCTGATGGTGACGGACTGCGCGGACGTGTAGGTCCCGGCCGCCGGCGAGAACGTCGGCGTGGCCGCCGCCGTAAGAATGGTGTACGCCGCGGTGCCAACCGGCGATGTGCTGAAGCCGGTCGCCGTGGCAATCGCTTTAATGGTGGTCGTGCTGTTGACGGCGATGGCGCCGGTGTACTTGGTGGACGCGGTGGTCGGCGTGGAACCGTCGGTCGTGTAGTAAATCGTTGCGCCCGCGGTGGTGTCGCTGATGGTCACGGACTGCGCGGACGTGTAGGTGCCGGCTGCCGGCGAGAACGTCGGCGTGGCCGCAGGCAACTGGATGGTATAGGTCGCTGAAGCCACGGGGCTGTTGCTGTAGCCGGAAGCGGCGGCAATGGCGTTGATGGTAGTGGTGGCGCCGACCGAGATTGGCGCGGTGTATGGCGTAGACGCGGTGGTCGGGGTCGAGCCGTCCGTCGTGTAATAGATCGTCGCGCCCGAAGTAGCGTCGCTGAGGCTCACCGACTGCGCGGAAGTGTAGGTGCCGCCGGCAGGCGAGAACGCGGGCGTGGCCGTCGTGAGCAACGCCCCGCCGGAAGAGTAAGTCCACGTAATGATGTCCTGAATCGCGGTCAGGCCGCCGGTGCCGCCGGTGAAGCCGAAATAGGCGGTGTTGCTGCCGATGGTGGTCGGAATATTGATGGGCCAGGTCTGCGTGAAGCTGGCCGCGGTGTTGGTATCGGTCAGCGTCATCACCAGGTTGCTGCCGTCATAGGTGATGTGCGCCGCGAACGTATCGGTCGTGTGCAGATTGATGCCGCTGTTCGTGAGGTCAACGTAGGGAGTCGTCGGCGAGGCCCCGTTGCTGTAGATACCGGTGGAGTCCGCGGTTTCGCCGGAGTTGCTGTAGAGGTCGAACTTGATGGCCACGCTCTTCTGGATGCGCGTGCCCGCAAGCGTGCCGGCCGTGTCCGCGCCGTAGCCGAGTCCGCCGCCGTTGGGGCCCAGCGCGGCCGTGTTGTTGTTCTGGATGACGAAAGCGAAGCCATCCGCGGTGGGCGATGTGCCGGGCGTGATCTGGAAGGTAAAGTCCGTGGTGAAGGACGAGGTGCTCACGGGCGTGCTGAACCACGCGCTGCCGGCCTGATAGGTGGACGAGGCGTTGGTCAAGCGCACGCGCGTGCCACTCAGCGCGGTGTTGCCATTGAACACCATTCCGCCGCCGGCAAAGCCGTTCGGGAAGTTGATGCTGTTTACAGTGCTGATGGTGTAGGTCGCGGACGCCAAGGTGCTGTTGCTGAACCCGCCGGCCGTCGCAATCGCCTTGATGGTGGTCGTGCTGCTGACGGCGATGGCGCCGGTGTACTTGGTGGACGCGGTGGTCGGCGTAGAACCGTCGGTCGTGTAGTAGATCGTCGCGCCGGAGAGCGAGTCACCGAGGGTCACCGACTGCGCGGTGGTGTAGGTGCCGCCGGCGGGACTGAAGGTCGGAGCCGGAACCTGGGTTTGGATCACATAGGCCGCAGAGCCGACCGCGCTGGCTGAATAGTTGGTGGCGGTGGCGATGGCATTGATGGTTTCCGAAGCGGTGACGGTGACCGGGCCGGTGTACTGCATGGTCGAACCGCCAACCGCGGTGCCGGGCGTGGTGCCATCGATGGTGTAGAAGATCGTGGCGCCCGCCGTACTATCCGAAATCGTTACGGTCTGCGTGCCCAGGTATGTGCCTGCGGCCGGGCTGAAGGTCGGAGTGGCGGCCTGCGGCGCCGAAGCGGTGGTCGGCGTAAACGTCCAGGTTTCGATTTTCTGGCTCGCCGTCTGACCACCGGTGCCGCCGGTAAAGCCCACATAGGCGGTATTGCCGCCGACGATCTGCGGGATATTGACGGTCCAGCTGGTGGTGTAGGTCGCGTTGGTGACGCCGTCGGTAATGGTCATGGTCAGAGTGGTGCCGTTGTAGACCATGTGCACGCTGAAAGTGTCGCCGTTGCCGACCGTGATTCCAGTGTTGGTGAGGTCCACCGCAGGCGTCGTTGGAGAAGCGCCGTTGGTATAGAGACCGGTGGAGTCGCCGCCCTCGCCCGCGTTGTTGTAAAAGTCGAATTTAATCGCCACGCTCTTGCCGATGCCGGCGGTGCCGCCCGGCGCATCGGGGCCGTAGCCGAGACCGCCGCCCGACGGGCCCAAAGCGGTCAGGCCGGTATTCTGGATGGTGAAAGTGAAACCGTCCGCACCGGCATTGGCGACCTGGAATGTGAAGTCGTTGGTGAAACTCTGAATGTTCTGGGGGGTGTTGAACCACGCACTGCCGGCCTGATAGGTGGCGCCGCTGGTGAGTTGCAGGCGGGTATCGGCCAGACCGGTGGACCCGTTGAAGGTCATGTAATTCGTCGCCGTGCTGAAACCGTTCACGAAATCGGAGCCGGTCCCGGCCTGCGAACCCGTATACGTGTATGTGGCGGACGCGACGGCGCTGTTGCTCATGCCGGAGGCCGCGGCGATGGCCTGAACCGTGGTGGTGTTGCTGATGGTGATGGCTCCGCTGTACACCGTGGACGCTGTGGTCGGCGTGGAACCGTCGGTGGTGTAGTAAATCGTCGCGCCGCTTTGCGTGTCGGTAATGGTCACCGAAAGAGTGGTGCTGAAGGAAGTGGACGCGGGCGAGATGATTGGCGTGGCCACTTGATTGCCAACACTGTAGGTGGCCGACACGGGCGGGCTCTGGCGAGTGCCCACGGCCGTGGCGATGGCTTTCACCGTGGTGTTGCCCGTGATGGTGAAAGGACCGGTGTACTTATTGGAGGACGTCGTGGGCGCGGAGCCGTCCGTCGTGTAGTAAATCTGCGGGGAAGTTCCGGCGTCCGTGATGGTGATGGTGAGTGAGCCGGAGAAAGACTGGCTGCCGGGACTGATGACCGGAGCGGGAGCTTGCGCCACGGAACTGAACAGGCCGTACACCGTCACTTCCGCCGCGGTGCCTACGTACACTTTGCCGTTGGCGATGGTGGGGGTGACGAACTTGGTGGAAACACCCGCGGTGTTGTTCGCCCCCTGCGTCGGATCGCTGGGAACCTGATTGCTGTTGAAGAGAGAGGTGGCGACGTTGCTCGCATTGTAGGCGCGCAGGATGGCGTTGCCGGAGGCGTTGTAATTATCCGTTTGCACGGCCCACACGATGCCGTTGCTGGTTCCGTTGGCGGAAACCGAAGGCGTGGCTCCCGGAAATTGCGATGTGTCGGGAGCAACGGCGCTGGCCGTGGTCGGAAGCAGGCCATTGGCCATGGTGAACGCCTTGAGCTGCGTAGCCTTGCCCCAGGTGTAGAGCGTGTTATTCCAGAACGCGGGAATGCTCCACAGCCCCCCGGATTGCCCGGAAACTTCCTGAACCACCTGGTCCCCGCCAGAATTGTAGCCGCCCATACTTTCGCGGTTGACGAGATACAGCTTGCCCTCTTTGCCGGCCTGCACCAGGAGGTGCGGATACGAGCCGGCCGTCTGGTCCGGCAACAGCACCACACCGCCGGAAGCGACGTCCTCATCCGCGGAGTTCAAATTCGCCTGGTTGTTCGGTGTGAACGAATCCTGCGGACTGGCGGCGCCGTTACTGAGATCCAGATTGACCAGGTCATCGCCGTAGCTCATGGAGCTGGTGTAGGGCGGCGCAGTGGCGGTAAAGGAGCCGTTGCCGGTGGCGATAAACATGCGCCCGTAAGGCTTGTTGGTGGGGTCGTTGATCTCTCCCGCCAGCCCCCCGCCGGACATCCAGATACCTGAGCCCGCCCCGTTGGGCGAGGTGCAATACGCGCCAAGCTTCTGCAGGGAGGAGGCGCTATAGGAAAGCACCCATCCGTGCCACGGGCCATTGTCGCCATGCGAACCGAAACCGATGTAGACCACGCCGTTCTGCAGGAGCAATCCGGGACGGTTGTTGGACCACTTGGGATCGAAATTCAGGGTCCCGCCGGAGGAACCGTTGCCGGTTCCACTGACCGAACCGGAAAGTGCCACGGGGCCGCCGAACTTCTCCGCTCCGGTGGTGATATCGATGGCGTGCAAACGCTGCACGTAGGTCGGACTTGCCGTCGTGCCTTCCTTGGTCTTGCCGACGACGTACATCGTGTTGGTGGTGAGATCGATCACCGGCGTGCCGGTGATGCCAATTTCGGGAACGATGTCCGAGGTGCTGAGATCGCCGTTTGGAACCGTGGTGGCGCCGGCAGCGGCGCCGTGCGCCGCGTCCAGAAGGGTTATTTTCCAAAGCGGTGCCGCGGTGCTGCCGCCATAAGAATCGGCGTCAAACGCATAAATGCTGTCGTGCTCGGTGGCTACGAAAAGAACGTTGTGGGTGCCTTTCCCCGGAATGGCGAGCGCGGGCACGTACAGCGGCTGGGCGTACACCCGGCCGTCCACCGGAAGGCTGAACAATTTGCCGAAGGTCGTGGAGTTGACGTTGCCGGGCGTGAGCAGCGTTTCGGTGGTATACGCGCCGGTGCGGGCGTTGTTATTGTGCTGCGTCACCACCGGCGTCTGCGCAGGCAGTAGCGCAGGGATGAGACACACCACGGCGGCGAACGCCACGCGCAGCAGATTCAGGGGCAATTTGATTTGCGTCCGGTACACCATTCCCGCCGTCTTATGGAAAATCCGCATTCCATGATCCTCGCACCATTCGGTTTGAATCTTCGGCTCAGGAAGACTCACTTCGAGTTCCGCCAGGGTTGACCTTTGCCCGCCAGAACATCCACCGCGGAGAATGGGACCGGCGTACATCGCCTCGCGTACGATGACCGCCGAGACTCCGGCCAGTATTGTCACGGAAGTATAGCGGGAGAGGGGCTGCGGCGCAACGGAAAAAGGCCGCAAGGCCAATGCTTTCAACAGGATAGTACGAGTAGTACGGTCGTACTGCGCCATTCCGGGAGTCGGCCCTTTGGGCCAGCTTTGGGTTTGCCGAATGCGGCAATCGGGATACACTATGCCGCCCTTTGGAGGTGTGTGGATGCTGCGCAATGCCATTCGAAAGAGTGCGGTTTGTTTGCTCCTCGCTACAGCCATTTTGAGTCCTGCCAAGGACTTACGGGCGCAGCAAAGCTCAGCCAAAGAGTTGACCATCGAGCGAATATATTCGCAGCCGAGCCTCAGCGGCCGTTTGACGCGGGGCGTGCAGTGGACGCCTGATGGCAAAGCGGTGTCCTTCCTTGAGGTCACCGGAACCGGCGCGGCGGCGAAAACGGAACTCGCGGCGCTCGACCTTGACACCGGCGCAAAGCGCGTCCTGGCGACGGCGGACGTTCTCGACAGGGCCCTGCCTCCGGAGAAAACCGCCAAACAGAGCCAGGCAACGGGCCTGGGACGCCGCGCCGTCGCCCAATATGAATGGGCACCCGGCGGCGGAGCGATTCTGCTGGTGGGCGCCAAGGCTCTCGCCTGGCTGGACCTGAAAACCCAGTCCGCGAAAGTTCTGCTTTCCGGCGACGCCGGCGTTGCCGACGTGAAGATTTCTCCGGATGGCAAGTACGTGAGCTTTGTGCGCGGGCACAATCTGTTTGCAGTGGAAGTTGCCGGAGGAAAAGAGATCGCACTCACAACCGGCGGAACGGAAGAGATTCGCAAAGGCGAACTGGATTGGGTGTACCCGGAAGAGCTGGACGCGCGGACGGCCTACTGGTGGTCGCCGGATTCTTCGCGCGTCGCATTCCTGGAAATGGACGAAAGCAAAGTAACCAAGTATCCGCTGGTGGACTTTGCTTCCTTCGATGGTGATACCGAGGAAGAGCGCTATCCGGTGGCGGGCGGGCCCAATCCGGTGGTGCACGTGTACACGGTGGGCGTCGCCGGCGGCGCGCCGCAGCTGCTGGACACGGGAACCGAAAAGGAGCAGTACATCGCGCGCGTGGATTGGCTGCGCGATTCGAAGCGGGTGGCGATCCAGCGATTGAACCGTGCGCAGACCAGGCTGGAGTTGCTCTTCGCGGATGCGACAACCGGGAAATCGAGCGTAGTCGTCAGCGAGAACGACGCGTACTGGATCAATATTGCCGACGATCTGTACTTCCTGAAAGACGGCAAGCGGTTTTTGTGGTCCAGCGAGAAAAATGGCGGGTTCCGGCACCTGTTCCTTTACGATTTGAGCGGAAAAGAGCTGGCCCAGGTGACCAAAGGCGAGTGGGTGGTGACCGGTTTGCAGTTCGTGGACGACGCCAGGAACTTGGCTTATTTCGAAGCCACGGAAAAGACGCCGCTGGAGCGGCATCTGTACCGCATCGGGCTCGACGGGAAAGGGCTGGAGCGCCTGACCAAGGAAGACGGCACACACGCCGTCCAGTTTTCCGCAGACGGCGGTGCCTACCTGGACACCTTTTCGAGCGCAGGAACCCCGGCGCAGCAGTGGCTGCGCAAAACGAACGGGAGCAAGTCTCTGGCCCTGAACGAAAACAAAGTGCCGGAGCTGGCCGAGTATCGCTTCTCGCCCATGGAATTCCTGACGATCCGTTCGCACGACGGGGCGGACCTGCACGCCTGGGTGATCAAGCCGGCGAATTTCGATCCGAGCAAGAAGTATCCCGCGATCGTGTACACCTATGGCGGGCCGGGGGTTCAAGTGGTCACGAATTCCTGGGGCGGCGCTACCTACCTCTGGCATCAGATGCTGGCACAGAAGGGATTCGTGATTTTCGCGCTGGATAACCGCGGCTCGACGGGACGCGGCCATTACTTCGAGGAACCCATTCATCTGCGGCTGGGGGCGCAGGAGATGTCCGACCAACGCGACGGCGTGATGTGGCTCAAGGGCCAGCCCTGGGTGGATGCATCGCGGCTGGGTATCTGGGGCTGGAGTTACGGCGGCCATATGACCCTGCACGCAATGTTCGAAGACCCGGAAGACTTCAAGGCGGGGTTCGCGGGCGGCCCGGTGACGGACTGGCACTACTACGACAGCATCTACACGGAACGTTACCTGGGGCTGCTGCCGGAGAACGACGAGAGCTACCAGGAGTCCTCGCCCATCGAGAAAGCCGAGCAGCTGCGCGGGAAGCTGTTGATCGCGCATGGCACGGGCGATGACAACGTGCACTTTGCCAACACCTTGGCTCTGATCGACAAGCTGATTACGCTCGGCAAGTACATCGAGGTGCTGCCGTTTCCGGGGCGCGGCCACGGCGTTTCGGATGCCCCGGCTCGCATCGTGCTGATGAAGCGGGTGACCCAGTTTTTCCTGGAAAACCTTGGCGGCACGGCTGGGGCGCACTGAGGGCTTGGTAGTGAAAAAAAGGAACTTTCCCTGCGGCAATCTCGTCGTCTAACCAGAGAGAGCAGGGACTGGTGTGGCTGCCTGGCTGGCAAGCCGGGTCCGTCGGGCGAGCATTCATGCATTCGAACAGAGAGGAAGACGATGCGTAGAGCCAAGATGTGGTTTGCGAACTGCGTGGTGGTGCTGCTGGCGGGAGCGTTGCTGTGCGCGGCTCCGGGAGCTGCGCTGGCACAGGGCAAGAAGCTGCCGACGATACCCTTCGAAAAGTACAAGCTGAAGAACGGTCTGGAAGTGATCCTGTCCGAGGACCACACCCTGCCGCTGGTTTCCGTGCACCTGTGGTACCACGTGGGCGCGGCCAACGAGCGGGCCGGGCGAACCGGATTTGCGCACCTCTTCGAACACATGATGTTCGAGGGCTCGCAACACGTGGGAGCCAAGGCGCACTTCAGCTATCTGGAAGGTGCGGGCGCCACCGACATCAACGGCACCACGAACTTCGACCGCACGAACTATTACGAGACGGTTCCGAGCAATCAGCTGGAACTCGCGCTGTGGCTCGAGAGCGACCGCATGGGCTATCTGACGGGAAAGCTCACTATCGAAAATCTCGCGAACCAGCGCGACGTGGTGCGCAACGAGCGCCGGCAGAGCGGAGAAAACCAGCCGTACGGCCTGGTGGAAGAGGGCCTGTACCACCAGTTGTTTCCGAAGGGCCATCCCTACCATGGCGTGGTGATCGGTTCGCACGCGGATATCGAAGCGGCCAAGCTGGAAGACGTGCGCGAGTTTTTCCGCACCTACTACACGCCGAATAACGCCACCATGGCCATCGTCGGCGATTTCGACAAGAACACCATCAAGGCGCTGGTGGAGAAATATTTCGGCTCCATTCCGGCAGGGCCGGAAGTGCCGAAGATCACCGCGACGACTCCGCCCATTACCTCCGAACGGCGCGCGGTGGTGACGGACCAGGTGGAATTGCCGCGCGTGTACATGGGCTGGATCACCCCGGCGGTATTCTCCAAAGACGACGCGGAATGCGATTTGTACGCGCAGATTCTGGGCGGCGGCAAGAGCAGCCGGCTGTATAAGAGCCTGGTGTACGAAAAGCAGATTGCCCAGGACGTTTCCGCGGGAATCGAGGAAACCCGGCTCGGTTCGGTGCTGGAATTGACGGTGACGGCGAAGCCTGGGGTCAAGCCGGAAGACCTGGAAAAGGCAATTGACGAAGTGCTGGCGAAGCTGCGCACGGACGGGCCGACGGCGAGCGAGGTGGAGCGGGCTCGCAACGTGACGGAGACGGCGCTGGTGCGCAGCCTGCAACGTACCAACGGAGTGGCCAACCGGCTGAACTACTACAACCAGTTCGTGGGGAATCCAGACTATTTCTCCAAGGACATTGCGCGGTTTGACGCGGTGACGCCCGCCGACGTGAAGCGCGTGGCGCAGACCATCTTCCGGAAGGACGCCCGAGCGGTGGTGTACGGCGTGCCTGGCAAGAAAGTGATCGACGACGTTCCGAAGACTTCGGAAGAAGAGAACAAGCGGCAGGCGCAGGCGGCGGGCGAAATCAAAGCGGCGATGGCGGACGAAGCCTGGCGGGCCAAGGCCCCTGAGCCCGGACCTGCGCCGAAGTTCAGCTTGCCGGTGCCGGAAAAGGCGCAGCTGGCAAATGGCTTGACCATCTACCTGGTGGAACGCCACAACCTGCCGCTGGTTTCGGCGACCCTGTTCACCCTCGCGGGAAGCGAGCTCAATCCGCTCGATAAGCCGGGGCTTTCCGGGTTCACGGCGGCGATGCTGACAGAAGGAACGAAAACGCGCTCCGCGCTGAAGTTTGCGGACGATACCGACCAGATCGGCGCGACCATCGCGTCCCAAGCGGGCTACAGCAGCGCCACGGTGGCACTCTCGGCCCTGACCTGGAATGCCGGCCCGGCGCTGGACCTGGTTGCGGACGCCGCGCTGCATCCGGCGTTTGACCCGAAAGAAGTCGAGCGCGTCAAGAACTTGCGGGTGACCGCGGTGCTGCAGGAAAACGACGAGCCGTTTACTTTGGCGCTGCGCACATCCAATCACATCCTCTTCCCGAACAGCCCTTACGGCTTTTCGATTCTGGGCACCGAAGCCTCGAACCAGGCGATCACCGCGAACGACCTGAGTACCTTCTGGAAGACGGCGTACGCGCCGAATAACGCGGTGTTGGCGATTTCCGGCGATCTGACCATGGCACAAGCCAAGGAACTTGCGCAGAAGTATCTTGGCGGCTGGAGCGGCAGCGCACCCTCGGCCGGCAAGCCGGAGACGCCACCCCTTCCGCAGCCTGCGGTTTTCATCGTGGACAAACCGGGCGCGCCGCAGACCGCGCTGCTGGTGGCGAGCATCGGCGCGAGCCGCAGCACGCCGGACTACGTTCCTCTGGAGGTGATGAATACCGCCCTCGGCGGGCTCTTCTCCAGCCGCATCAACATGAACCTGCGCGAAGAGCACGGCTACACTTACGGCGCGCAGTCCTTCTTCCAGTACCGGCGCGGCGTGGGTCCGTTCGTGGCGGGTTCCTCGGTGCGTACGGATGTGACCGTGCCTGCCACGTCGGAGCTCTTCAAGGAGCTGACGCGCATACGGCAAGAGGAATTGCAGCCCGACGAACTGCAGAAGGCCAAAGACTCGTTCTCGAAAACGCTGGTGGGTTTGTTTGAGACCACCGGCGATACGGCGGGCACCATCGGACAGCAGTTCGTGCTCGGGCTGCCGCTCGATTACTACCGCACGCTGCCCGCGCAGATCGACAAAGTCACCGGCGCGGATGCTCTGCGCGTCGCCAAACAATATGTGCATCCGGAAGCGAGCATTGTGGTTGCGGTGGGCGATCGGGCGAAGATTGAGTCAGGCCTGAAGGACCTGAAGGTCGGCCCCGTCAACGTGGTGCAGTAAGCGCCAGCCATCGAAGAAAAAACAAGAAGCCGCGCGGAGCCAGACTGCTCCGCGCGGCTTGTCTTTTACGGCTCGGCGCCTGGCGGCTATTTCGGCAGGACGTCCGCGAGCGGCGCGCCGGCTTTCGGTTGCGCCGCTTTGTAGTCCTCGCCGAGCAGGGCAGCCAGGGTGGCCGCGATCTGGCTCTGCGTCACGTCGCCCACGCCGGAGCGTTCGCCCAGCGCGGGGGTATCCGGCCCAAGAAACGCCATCCAGATGTATTTCGATTCAGGAACCTTGCCGCCGTGGTCGCGCCACTTTTTGTTGCCGCTGCCGCGGCCGTGGTCGGGAGAAAAGACCAGCGTCGTGTTGTCGCGGTATTCGGGCATGGACTGCACGGTTTCCCACAACACGCGAAGATACTGGTCCACGCGGTGCGCGGCGTCGAGATAGTCGGCATAACGGCCGCCGTGCGCCCAGTCGTCCGTTTCGCCGAGTCCGATGAACAGAACGCGCGGCTTTTCGGACTTCAGAAACTCCAGCGCGGTGTAAAACGGCAAGGCGTCGAAAGGCTCATCCTCCCACACCCGCGGCGTCTCCGCCTTGAGGCGGTTGAGCAGTGCCAGCTCCGGTGAGGGGTTTTGCGACGGCAGCGGGTCCCAGCCGGCGTTGACCGGAAATCCGGCGCGCGGCTGGTTGAAGATGAAAGGGAAGACGTCCCAGGCGCCGAACGCCGCGATGTGTCCGTGAAAGGCCGGCTTCTGGTTTAGCCATTCGAACATCGTGACATTGGGATTGGGCACTTTATCGTTGCTGTTCACCCGATCGTCGGGGAAGCCGCAGAGAGTTTCGCTATAGCCGGGATAACTGAAAAATTTTCCGTTGGTGACGTAGGCGTCGGACTTTTTTTGGCGATTGCCGTAGATCTGGCCGTTCTTGGCGACCACCGTCCACAGAAACGGCAGCAGCGCCTCGCGGCGCGCTTCCGCGGTTTCCCGCCAGTACGCTTTCTTGAGCGCAGCCTCGTCGGCGACGGCGCCGTTTTTCTTGTTCATCAAGTCCGCTTCGGCGCCCTGAAAAACCTCCTGCCAGCGCAGCCCATCGGTCATTACAAAGATGACGTGTTGCGTCTTGTGCGGCGTCTGCGCGGCAAGCGGAGATGACGCCAGGAGCAAGAGCAACGGGCTGAGCACCAGCTTCCACGAACGGGCCATACGTTTGTCTCCTAGAACCTCGAATGGAATGTGCGCCCCGATGCCGGGCAGCGCAACAGCAGTGTGCTCACGGAATGTTGCTGGGGAATTAAGACCGCGCGGCCCGCCAAGCGGCGCTCTAAGGAGCCACCACATCTTTCACTTTGGACTTGACCTGAAGCGCGGCGAGGCTGGACGCGTCCCATCCGCCGCCCAGCGCCTTGACCAGAAGAACGCTGGTGATCAGTTTCTGGCCTTGCAGCACCGCCAGCTCCTGCTCGTTGTTGAGCAGATTTTGCTGGGCGCTGACCACGTCCAGATAGCTGACCAGACCGCCGGTGTAGCGGCTGGTGGCGATATCCAGGGTGCGGCGTGAAGCGTTCACGGCCTGCTGCTGCGATTGGTAGGCCTGATCGATCACACTAAGGCCGGTCAGGTCGTCCTGCACTTCGCGGAAAGCATCGAGCACAGTCTGCCGGTAGCCGGCGACGGTGGCGTCGTAGTTGGCCTGCGCGTATTGCACCTGCGCGCGGCGCGCGCCGCCGGTAAAGATGCTCTCGGCCACGTTGGCGCCGACCGCCCAGAAGGTGCTCTGGACATTCACCAGCTTGGCAATATCCGCGGCTTGCCAGCCGCCGTTGGCGAAAAGGTTGAACGAGGGATAGTAGGCCGCTCGCGCAATGCCGATCTGCGCGTTGGCCACGGCCATCTGGCGTTCGGCTTCGGCGATATCGGGGCGGCGCTCGAGCAGATCGGAAGGCAGCCCGGCGTTAAGGGCAGGTGGTTCGGCGTTGAGTTCGCGGGCGTCGAGACGAAAGTCCGGAGCGGGCTTGCCGACCAGCACTGCGATGGCGTCTTCAAATTGCTTGCGCTGTTGGCGGAGCAGGGTGAGCTGGGTGCGGGTGGTGGCCAGCAGCGTCTCTTCCTGAGCGACGTCCAGGCCGGACGCGACGCCGCCCTTGTAGCGCGATTGCACCAGGTCCAGTCCCTTGCTGAGGGCTTCGACCGTGCGCGATAACAGCCCGATCTGCGTATCGAGCTGGCGCAGCGAAAAATAGTCGGCGGCCAATTCGGACGTAATGACCAGCCGGACGTTTTCGAGGTCGGCGGCGGACGCTTGATAGTTGGCCTGTGCGGCTTCGATGCTGCGGCGACGGCGTCCGAAGAGGTCGAGCTCGTAGCTGACGGTAAAAGGCAGCGTGAAACTGTTCTGCGTGACCGGTCCCGCGGGCGTTACGTTGCTGTTGGGCGGGCGATTGCCCGAAATGCGCTGCCGCTCCGGAGAGAAGCTGGCGCCAACCTGCGGGAACTGGGTGGAAATTTGCACCGCGGCCAGCGCGCGAGCCTGCTGCAGACGCGCGGCGCCGATCTTGATCGTCTGGTTCGACTGCAGAGCGTCGCTTTCGAGCGAGGCCAGTGTGTCGTCGTGAAACACGCTCCACCAGTCGCCCTTGCCAAGCGCGTCTTTCGGCGCGCTTTCGCGCCACGGTTCAGCCACGTCCCAATGCGTTGCCGCCGGAGCGGACGCGCGTTGGTAGTTGGGGCCGACCGTGCAGCCGGCGAGCGACGCGGCGGCAACAAAGAGCAGCGAGCGGGCGAGGCGCTTGCTGGTCACTTGCCCGATCCCGAAGCTGGTTTCGGCGTGTTGCCGGGAGCGCTTCCGCCCTGCGGGGCTTGCGGAGCGGCAGGCTTGGCCGCGATTTCCTTCACGTTGACCTGCTGGCCTTCTTCGATGGAGTCCGCGGGATTGATCACGATCCAGTCCGTCGCTTGCAGGCCTTGCAGCACCTCGAGCGAGGTGCCGAAATCGCGCCCGATGGTCAGCGGTTGGAGATGGGTCTTGTGGTTCGCGTCCACCAGAACGGCACGCAGACCTTCCGAACGGAACAGCAGCGCGTTCACAGGAACCTGCAGGCGCGCGCCGGAAATATTCACTGCGAGATGCACTTGCGCGTAGCCACCGGGCAGCAGCTCGCCGCTCTTGTTGGGCACATCCACTTCGGTCAGCAGCGTGCGCGAAACGGTGTCGATGGCCTCGGCCGTGCGCACCACCTTGCCCTCGAACCTGCGGCCCGGATACTGCGTGAGTTCGAGATTCGCCAACAGGCCCGGGCGAATCGAGGGTGCCGCGCTTTCCGGAACATTCACGTAAACGCGAATCGGATCCGTCTGCGCGAGAAAGAAAAGCTGCTGCGTCGCGCCGCCGTTGCCGGCGTTGATCAGCGTGCCGATATCCACGTTGCGCCGGATAATGACGCCACTGAACGGCGCGTAGATGTGCTTGAAGGATTCAAGTTCCTGCAGGCGGTGCACGTTGGCTTCCGCCGAAGCCACGGTGGCCTGTTTCGCGGCATAGTCGCCCGCGGCATTGTCCACTTCCTGCTTGGAGACGCCATCGGTCTTGATGAGCTCTTCGTAGCGCGCGGCGGTAATGCGGGAAAGATTGGCGTTGGCTTCAGCCGTCTTCAGATCCGCCTGCGCCTGGATGAGCTGCTGATCCACTTCCGGAGTGTCGATGTCGGCCAGCAGCTCGCCCTGCCGCACGCGGCTCCCGATATCGCGATACCACTTCTTCAGGTAACCGTTGGTGCGGGCATAGATCGGCGACTCAACGTAAGCCTGCATGGTGCCGGGCAGGACCAGTCCTTCTTCAGAAGGTTCGGTGGTCGGGTGAATGACGGCCACGGTGGGAACGGCAAGGGTCTCCGTCTCTTTGGCCAGCGCGCGGTATTGCGAGCGGCGCTGCATCATGGTGAACAGCCCCGCGATCACCAGCACCACCACCAGCAGAAAAAGCACGGGGAAGAGACCGCTGCGTTTGCCCTTCGGCCGGTCCGTGTACTCAGTGTCCATAAAATCCGCTTCCTCTCTCCCGATACCATCCGCAAGTACGCTGCGCGTCGGCCCGCATCGGCTTCACGCCGTAGCGTGCGCACGCTGCCGTCGCCGTTCCAAAAAGGAATGAATAATGGAAAAGACGCACGGCACGAAAAACAGGGTCGCGAACGTCGCGAAAATCAATCCGCCGATCACGGCGCGGCCCAGCGGCGCATTCTGCTCGCCGCCTTCGCCCAGCCCGATTGCCATCGGTACCATGCCGATGATCATGGCCAGCGCGGTCATTACCACCGGGCGAATGCGGACGAATCCGGCTTCCAGCGCGGCTTCGCGAGCGTTCTTGCCTTCGGCCATCTGCTCGCGCGCGAAAGAAACCATCAAAATCGAGTTGGCCGTGGCCACGCCCATGCACATGATGGCGCCCGTCAGAGACGGCACGTTCAGCGTGGTGCGGCTGATCAGCAGCATCCAGCAGATGCCGGCCAGGGCTCCCGGAAGTGCCGTGATGATGATAAAGGGGTCCAGCCAGGACTGGAAGTTGACCACGATGAGCAGGTACGCGAGCAGGATGGCGCCCACCAGTCCGATGCCCAGGCCGATAAAGGAATTGCGCATGGTCTGCACCTGGCCGCGCACGACGATATGGCTGCCCTTGGGCAGATCCTTCTCAATGGCTGCGACATCCTTGAATACTTCCTCGGACACCGAGCCGAGATCCCGGCCATCCACGGACGCGTATACGTTCACCATGGGCTGGGAGTTGTAATGCGAGACGGACGCAGGCCGCGAGGTGGTGCTGGTGCTGACGAGGTTGGCGAGAATCTGCGGGCTCGCTCCCGGAGTGCTCGGATTCACCGGAGTGTTCTGCAGCGCCTGGAAGGTGTCCACGCGATATTGCGGCGTCTGCACCGCCACGTTGTAGTTGATGCCGTTGCGCGGATCCAGCCAGAACGCGGGCTGGGTCTGGAAGCTGGAACTGAGCGACACCAGAACGTTCTGCGCAACGTCGCGTGCCTGCAGGCCGATGGCTTGCGCTCGCGAACGGTCGATATTCAGGAAGAGCGTGGGCGAGTCATAGGCTTGCTGCACGTGAACGTCCACCGCGCCGGGAATGTGGCGCATGCGCGATGCCAGTTTTTGCGCAACCGCGTAATTTCCCAGTTGGTTTGTGCCGGTGATGGCCACGTCGATGGGGGCGGGCGTCCCGAAGTTCAGAATCTGCGTGACGATATCCGCGGGCTGAAAGAAGAACTGCACCCCGGGAAACTTCTGCGCCAGCACCGGGCGCAGCTTGGCGATGTACTCGGCGGTGCTGGCGCCGCGGTCTTCTTTCAGCTGCACCAGAATCTCTGCGTCGGAAGTGCCGATGGTTCCGGAGTTGGAATAGCTCAGGTTGATGCCGCTGTAAGGCAGCCCGATATTGTCGAGCACGGTGACCAGTTCGTGTTGCGGAATCACTTCGCGCACGGTCTGGTTGACCTGATCCGCGAGCTTGGCAGTTTCTTCGATGCGCAGGCCGGTGCGCGCTCGCATGTGCAAGCGGATCTGTCCGGCGTCCACCTTGGGGAAGAAATCGCGGCCGAGGAAGAACACCAGCCCGGTGGAGAGCACGCAGAAGGCGAGAAACACAACCGAGAAGAGGACGGCAGCGTCGAGCGCGTAGTCCAGCGCATGACGATAGGCTTCGCGAAGACGCTCGAAGCCCTGCTCGAATTTCTGCTGGCCGCGCCGCAGGAAGCCTTGCCTCTCGCCGACGTGCTCCTCGGCGTGATATTCGTCGTCGGCGCTGAGCAGGTACATGGCCAGCGTGGGCACGATGGTCCGCGACCACATGTAGGACGCGAGCATGGCGAAGATGACCGCTTCGGCCAGCGGTACGAACAGGTATTTGGCTACGCCCGAGAGAAAGAACATCGGAATGAACACGATGCAGATGCACAGCGTGGAGACGAACGCGGGCACTGCGATCTGTTGCGCGCCATCCAGAATCGCCTGCACCGTTTCCTTGCCCATGGCCAGGTTGCGGTTGATGTTTTCGATTTCGACCGTGGCGTCGTCCACCAGGATGCCCACCGCCAGCGCCAGGCCGCCGAGGGTCATGATGTTGATGGTTTCGCCCAGCGCGCTGAGCAGCAGGATGCTGACCAGGATGGAGAGCGGAATGGAGATGGCGATGATCAGCGTGCTTTTCCAGTTGCCGAGGAAAAGCAAAATCATGACGGCGGTAAGCACCGCGGCGATCAAGGCCTCCCGCAGCACGCCCTGGATCGAAGCGCGCACAAACACCGACTGGTCGAAAAACTGGGTGACCTTCAAGCCTTCGGGAAACGAGGATTTGTTGTACTCGAGCATGGCCTTGACCCTGTCCACGATGTTCAAGGTGGAGGCGTTGCCGGTCTTGTAGATGCTCATGAGCACGCCGCGCTGCCCGTTGGCGAGCACCGCGTTGGTCTGCGGAGAGAAGCCATCGCGCACGTGGGCCACATCTTTCATGTAGATCGTGGCGCCGTTAATGGTTCGCACCGGCAGATCGTTGAGCTCGTTCACGGTGCGCGGGCTACCGTTCATTTCCACGACGTACTCAAGAGTGCCGAGCTTGGCCGTGCCCGTGGGCAGGAGCAGGTTCTGCGCGTTGACGGCGTTCACGATGTCCACCGCCGAAAGTCCCTTGGCCTGCATCGCGGCAGAGTTAATGTCCACGGACACCAGGCGCTGCTTGCCGCCATAAGGGAAGGGCGTCGCCGCGCCGGGCACCGTCGCCAATTGGGTGCGAATAAAGTTGTTGCCGTAGTCGAACAGCTGCTGTTCGCTCAGCGTATCGCTGGTCAGGCCCAACTGAATCACCGGCACGGTGGAAGCGGAATAGATGATGACCAGCGGCGGCGTGGTGCCTGGCGGCAAAAAACGCAGAAAGGTCTGGGAGATCGCGCCGGTCTGCGCCAGGGCCGTTTGAATATTGGCGTTGGGCTGGAAATAAACCTTGATGACCGCGATGCCGTTCAGCGACTGCGATTCCGTGTGCTCGACGTCGTTTACCAGCGTGGCGATGCCGCGCTCCACGTTCCCGGTGATGCGCTGTTCCATCTCCTGCGGTTCCAGGCCGGTGTAGGTCCACACCAGGCTGATCACCGGAATGTTGATCTCAGGAAAGATGTCGGTGGGCGTGCGCAGTAAAACGATCGGCGTCAGCAGGATGATCACCAACGCCATCACGATAAACGTGTACGGCCTTTGCAGCGCTAAGCGGACAATCCACATACTGTCTTCGAGTTCCTTCAGCCGGGAAAAACGTGGAGTCCCAGACTTGCCGGTGCGGGCGCAGCTCTATCTCTGTATTAGACCGCTGCAACCCTGTCTTTGGTTACGCCGGAGGCTCCGCCGATGAGCGCGCTCGCTCGTCCGAATACGATACATCCTTGCGAGCGGAATCCGGTGGAAAAACACTCCGCAAAATCGCGAGTCCGTACGGTATGGATGCGCGGACGCAGGCGTTGGTAATGCCGCGTATGGGAAAACCCCGGAGACAAATTGGACGGAAGCACGCGAGCGTTAGCGTTAACTGCCGCTACTTGTGGGTCATGGTGAAGACCCCGTCCCAGTTTGCCGGTGGCTCGTCGAACAGATATTCCTGGCAGCGTTTCCAGTAGGCGCGGGCCGGCCCGTCATCGGGATACTGATCGAGGATGGATTGGAAAGCGTCCTGCGCCTCTTTCCAGCGGCGCTGCCGGTAAAGCGTCCGGCCTGCGCGGAAGCGCTCGAGAAGCGATTGCAGCCGCGGCGTCAGATCGCTCGCATAGCCTACCAGTTCGTAGAGGAGAACCGGCTGAAGCTTGCCTTTTACCCGGATCAGGTCCAGCTCGCGGAAGACCATACCGGATTCCTGCGCGTTCAGATACGTCGTCTCGCTGACCAGGATGTGCGTGCCGTAGTCCTTGTTGAGGCCCTCCAGCCGAGAAGACAGGTTCACCGAATCGCCAAGCGCCGTGTAGCCATAGCGCAGCGAAGAACCCATGTTGCCGACGCTGGCGACCCCGGTGTTCAGGCCGATACCGATGTCCAGGCGCGGCTTGCCTTCCGCTTCCCATTGCTTCTGCAGTTGACGCATGCGCGCCATCATGTCCAGCGCGGTGCGGCAGGCCTGCACGGCGTGGTCTGGCTGCTCAAAGGGCGCGCCCCAAAACGCCATCACCGCGTCGCCGATGTACTTGTCGAGCGTTCCGTTGCGCTCAAAGACGATCTTGGTCATATCCGAGAGATAGCGGTTCAGGAAGACGGCGAGTTCCTGTGCGTCGAGCTTTTCCGAGATGGTGGTGAAGCCGCGGATGTCGCTGAACATCACGGTGACCTCGGTCTTGCGCGGTTCGACGAGCTGCGGGTTCAGCAGCAGTCGGCGAATCACTTCGGGACTGAGGTACTGGCCGAAGGCGGTCCGCACTCGGCGCTTTTCTTTCTCTTCGATCAGCGCGCGATACAGCGAAACCAGGAGCACGTTGGCGACAAGCGTCAGCGCGGGTACGGTGAAGTTGAGCCAGTTGCCGCGCAGGAAAGCATAGTAGTCGAGCACGGCCAGCGGAACGAGCAGCGCGGCGCCAAGCGCCATCCAGCGCGGCGAAACCAGCGCCATCCAGATGCCCAGGGGAATTCCGAATACAAGGATCAGCAGCACGTCCGCCAGCGATTCCCTGGCTCCGCGGCGCAGGAATTTGCCGTGCAGGATGTTGTCCATCACGTTGGCGTGAATTTCCACGCCGGGATAATCGAGACCGCCGAACGGCGTGGTGCGCAGGTCGCCGATGCCGGTCGCCGTCGCGCCGATCAGTACGATTTTTCCGGCAAAGGTGCCCGGCGGGAGTTTGCGCTCGATCACATCGGCCATCGAATAGTGTGGATAGGTGTAACTCGGCCCGTGGTAGTTCACGTATACGCGACCCAGCTCGTCCGGATGAACCTGCACGTTGGGACCGAACAGAATGCGCGAGACGCCGACCGGGCCGAATTCCAGCACCACCTGGTCGTTGGGCAGATCCAGAAACGCGCGAACCGTCTGCACGTCGAGCGATGCGTAGATATCCCAATCGGAGGGATCGGACGAGCGGCCGTAGGGAATGATCAGGTTGGAGCGGCGCACCACGCCGTCCACGTCGGGATAGACGTTGAAAAACCCGGTTGAGGAGGTGTCTTCGCTCAGCGCGCTGGTCAGGATGGAAAGGTTCGCTTCCGTGCCCTGCGGCAGCAGCTTGTCCGGACGGAATTTCTGGATAAGGGCGATGCGGTCCTGCTTGCCGGTGGCGGCATTCACCGGCCGCACATTCGGGAAGGAATAGAAAGCGATTTCGTTGGCGTAGTCGTCCAGGGTTTTCTGGTCCAGGCCGCGCAGGTCGGCCTCCGTGTGCAGGAAGAAATTGCCGAGCACCACGTGCCCAAAATTCTGAATGGACTTGGCGAATTGCCGGTCGGCGTCGTACTGCGCGACGGTCTTCTCCAGTTCCGCCATCAAGCGCGGGTCCACCGCTTCGCCGCGTTTCCGGCGGGCATCCAACTCCGCCCACATCGCGCGCAGCGGCGCGGACGACTGATCCGGCTTGCTGAAGGTGACGTCGAACGCCGCCACTTTGGCCTGGTCCTCGTGCAAAGCATCCAGCAGGTGCGCAAAATGCACCCGCGAAAATGGCCACTTGCCCAGCACCTCCTGGGAATGCTGGTCGATATCCACGATGACGATGCGCGGATCAATGGGCGTAGCCGCGGGCGAACGGTAGCGGAAGCGCGTATCCAGGGAGGAATATTCGAAGCGCTGCAGAAAATTGAAAATCGCCGCGGGGCTTTCCCCGAAAAACGTGAAGTAATAAACGGTCAGCGCCAAAAGCGTGATGCCCAGGCTGATCAGGAAGGACGCGCGGTGCTGCCACCAGGAAACCAGCAGCTCGTATACGCCAAAGCCGCTGCGGCCTTTCGACCATTTCGGTGAAGAGTCAGGCATGAGCCTTTACGCTGGAAAATTTGCCGATTCGTTGCCGGCGCATGCGGCCGGGCGGGAGGACGCAAACGCTCCCGGCGCGCTCCGCGCTAATCGCGCACGATGAAATTCAGCCGGACGCCGGCCACTTCAATCAGGTCGTTGTCTTCCAGGCGGCGCGCGCTGGTGATCGCCACGCCGTTGACCAGAGGCGTCTTGTCGCCCGAGCCGATGTAGTAGCCGTCGTCGCGCTGATTGATCTGTGCGGCCATCTGCGGTTTGAACCAGCCGCGCAATTTGATGGTGGCCATGGCGGACTTGCCGATGGTGGTCAGCTTGTTGGTCAGCACGTATTCCTTGGCGTCGGTCCGGCCGGAGAGCACTACGATCGTCGGAACCTTCAGGCGCCCGGCGGCAAACTGCGTGCGTTCGCCCATGGCCGCCGCCTGTTGCAGCATTTCGCGGCGCACTTTCGTATCCAGCACCATGGTTTCGTTGATCTGCGGCGCCGCCTGCTTGGTCTTGGAGCCATAGGGCAGCGGGGCGTCGCCGGTTGCGTCCACCTTGATATGGTGCTTGCCGACCCAGATCGAATCGCCGTCGTGCAGCGTGGCGCGCTCCACGCGCAGGTCGTTGACAAACGTGCCGTTCAGGCTGCCGCGGTCTTCCACCACCAGGCGGCCGGCCTCGAAGTAAACGCGCGCGTGATCGTTGGAGACCGCCGGATTGTCGACCACGAGGTCGCAATCCGGCGCGCGGCCGATGCGCACAGGTCGCCCGCCTACCGGCACTTCCTTCACGAGTTTTTGTTCGAACATCAGCGACAATTTGGCCATATCAATGACCTCCAGCGGAACCGTTTCCGCCGACAGATTTGTTCCGGGGCAATAACCAGGAGAGCCAGCTTTTGCGTTCGGGCCTGACAGAAATCACGATGACGGTGACGTTGTCCGCTCCGCCGTTTTCATTGGCCAGCGCGACCAGTTTATCCGCCGCGCGCTGCGGGTCCGGTTCGGACAGAAGCGTTCCGGCAATCTCCGGATCGGTGACCATGCGCGTCAGTCCGTCGGAGCACAGCACCAGCACGTCGCCGGGGAACAGGACCACCTGCTCGACGTCCACATCCACTTCCGGCTGCGTGCCGAGCGCTCGCAAAAGCACGCTTTGCAGATTGCTGTGTTCCGCCTCGCTGGCGCTCAAAATGCCGCGTCGCACCTGCTCGGCTACCAGCGAGTGATCGCTGGTCAGTTGTTCCAGGCTGCCCGAGCGCAACAAATAGACGCGGCTGTCGCCCACGTGGCCGATGCTGAGCTGCGAGCCTTGAATCCAGGCCGCGGTCAGCGTGGCGCCCATGCCTTCCTGCTCTGGATGCTCCTCCGCGGACCGAAAGATTCTCTTGTTGGCGAGCTGAATGGCGCTCATCAGGCGCCGTGCCTTGGCGCTGGTGCCGGGCCTGTCGTCCGTCGGCAACTCCGTGGACGTGCCGTCCTCATCGAGGCAATCCTTGACCACGGTTTCCACCGCCAGGGCGCTGGCCACCTCACCATGCGCTTCGCCACCCATTCCGTCCGCGAGCACAAAAAGGTTCAGCGGCGGCACGATGCGGAAGCAATCTTCGTTATTGGTGCGCACCATGCCGACATGGGTGGCGCCGCCGCTCAAGATTTGCACGAACACGTCCCCGGGGCAGAGTTACACGGCTCCACGACCCGAATAGAAACTCTCCTCTGAACGTAACATCCCCGGAGAAGGGGCGAAAGGCGCTGCCACCTACTGATTACTCTCTACTTGGCAACAACGTGGAACCGTGTTAACCCCTTACTCTGCAATGGTTAAGCGGGACTTTTGACCGGACACCATGCCGAGATTTCTCATCGCTTTGCTGCTTGCTCCGTTGCCGGAAGGCTGGCGCCGGCGGTTGGTACCCGGAAACGGAGTTCCCTGGGCTGCTGCGGCTGCCGTCAGCGGTCTGCTGAAGAGTGGGCTTGCGATTTTTGGCCTCGTGGTCTGGTACTCGTACTCGGTCTCGACCTGGGCGGCCAATGCCATGGATTCCGCGCTCCGTAATGGGCCGGAGGCCGAGGTTCCCGCCCAAGCCATCGGCTTTTCCGCGCTCGTGCTTTGGTGCCTCCATCCGCTGACGTGGGCGATTGGCTTGTTCGCGGTGGAAGGGCTGGTTCGCTTCCTTGCTGGATTTTGTACCGAGCAAGCGTTTGCCAGCCTGCCCTTTTGTGCCGTGGACTGGCTCTACGGCAAAGCGAGCGGACGTCCGCCGCGTGGGGATGCGCTGCACACGCCGAGCGGGAAGGACGCGGTGCGCTCCTTCATTTCGAACCTGAGGCAACAAGTCGCGGCGGCCCGGACGCAGGAGCTGACGGATGAACTGGCGGAAGATGCCAGAGGAGAAGAGCATTTTCTGCTGATTCGCGCGACGCACGAGAAGCCGGATTGGATTCCGCCCAGGGTGGTGCGCGTGGGCGACGCGTACTTCGCGCTGGATGCCGCTGAAAAGGGGGCGCCGCCGCGGCGATTCGTCTACCGGTTGCGGCGATTGCAGGCGGGGGTGCCCGGCCGCAAGGTGCTGCTTTACCAGGTTCCGCCGCCGCCCTATGGATAATGCCCTGCAGCTACCACGTGCTGCGATTCTCTCCTACAATCGAGGGCATGTCTTCCGGCCGCGCCAAGCTATTGCGTGCAGCGTTCACCGTGTGTTTCCTGGCGGCGGGCGCGCTCGCGCAGCAGATTCCGCCCGCGCCTTTGGCCAAGAACGCCCGCATCCTGCTGCTGCCTCGAAAAATGATTTCGGGCGATCGCGCCACGGTTGCGGTGCTGGACGTGAACGGGCGGCTGACGCCCGGTGCGACCATTGCGTTTTCGAATGGCGACCGCGTCACCACGGACGCCACCGGCCGCGGGCTCTTCGTCGCTCCCCTCACGTCGGGGACGCTCTACGCCACTCTGCAAGGGCGGCCGGGACGCGTACAGACCCAGGTGGTTCCCGCCGAGCAAAGCAAGTCCCGCTCAACAACCCAGGTCTTGCAGGCGCCGCACTTTGCTTCGCTGACCGACCGTTTCGAATTGCTGGGGCACGGCTTTTGCGGCGATGCCGACCGCAACACGGTGCAGATCAACGGGCGCCAGGCGCTGGTGCTGGCCTCTTCGCCCGAAGCATTGACCGTTCTGCCGCCCGCCGAACTCGAACCGGGTCCCGCCGACGTGAGCATCTCCTGCGCCAAGGGCGAGGCCGGTTGGACGCGGGTGATTTTTCTGGCGCTCTCGCTGGAGGCGGACAGCTCGCCGCTGCGCCCCGGGGAAAAGCGCACGCTTTCCGTGAAAATTGAAGGAACCACGGAGCGCGTGATGCTGGAGGCGCGCAATCTGGCGCCGGAAGTGGCAGAGCTCGCGGGCGGCGCTTCGGCGCGCGCGACCTCCAGCGGCGGCTCCGCAAATGCCGCGATCTTTCCGCTGACCGGAAAAGCCCGCGGGAACATTCTGGTCTCGATCCGTTTACTGCCCGGAGCGGTGAAGCCCTGACGTCCTGCTAGCGATCCCCGGAAGCGGGAAGGGTAGGCAGCGGCAGCTCCGCCTGCACGCCGGCCGCGACTTCGCCGCTGGCCAGCATGCCTTCCAGAGCCAATTCCGCTTTATCGAACTTCTTGCCCGAATCCGAATAAGCCTGCGAGGCGTTTTTCAAGTGGAAGCCCACCTTGTCAAAGGCTTCGGAAAAATTCCCCAGCTGTTTCTGCAGGCCCGCCAGACCGCCGGCAAGCTTTCGCGCGTTCTCTTCGATCTGCATGCCGCGCAGGCCCATGGCGATCACGCACAGGTGCGCGTAGAGCGTATTGGGCGAAACCGCCACGATGCGTCTCTCGCGGCAGTAAGCGTCGAGCGCGACGCCCTTGCTGTCGGTGCTCTGCAGCATCTCGTAGTACACGGTCTCCGATGGGACGAACATCAGCGCCAGATCCAGCGTATCCTCGCCGGGCAGAATGTACTTCTTGGCGATGGAATCGGCGTGGCCTTTCACGGCCGTGACGAACGCGCGCCGGGCGTCTTCGCCCTCGCTCTGGATCCGCCGGAAGGCGTCCAGCGGAAATTTCGAATCGATGGCCAGCAGCTTTTTGTCGCGCAGGCGGATCACCGCGTCCACCGCTTCTCCGCTCGTGAAGCGGTACTGTGTCGCGTACTGCGCTTGCGGCAGGGTGTCTTCCAGCAGCCGTTCCAGCGTGATTTCGCCCAGGATGCCGCGGGTCTTGGCGCCGCCCAGAACGGATTCCAGCGACTGCTGGGCGCTGCTCAGGCCGCGGCTCACTTCCTGAAATTCGCCAAGCTGCTTGTAGATGCGCTCCATCATGCTCTGCGTGCCTTTGAGTTCCTCGCGCATGGCATCCTGGCTCTTGGCGGAGATGCTGGCGCTCTGTGCGACGCCGTCGGTCAGCGATTTGCTCACCGAATCCAGGCGCTGGGTGACGGTGGCGGCGATGCTGCTGAGTTGTCCCGCGGCTTGCGCCTGCGCGTTCACCACCGAACGCAGTTCGCCGCGCAGGTCGTTCATCTGCGATTCGATCGCGGCGCTCTTCTGCTGCGCGCCGGCGCTCTGCCGCGCCAGCCACAGCACCAGACCCACCACGACGATCAGCACCACAATCAGCCCACCGAGCAGAAATTGCTGCATGCGCCTCCGCTGCTTTCCCCGAAAAAAATGCGGCACGACAACACACGACAACACACGACAACAAGCGATAACCCTACTCTACCGCGAAGCGCGATTTCGGCAAGCCGGTGCAAACGAAAAGGCCCTCCTCGCAGTGCAAGGAGGGCCGGGGTCTTGCGACGGCGCGGCTACCAGCTCAGCTTGACCGCGAACTGGAACTGGCGCGCATCGGCCGCGGCGGTGGGCTGGCCCGCGAAACAAGTCGTGCTGGAAGCGGGATCGCACAGCTGGTTCACCGCGGTGACGTTGGTGCGATTCAGCAGGTTGAAACCGTCGGCGATCAGGTCCAGGTTGAACTTTTCCCCGAGCGGAATCTTCTTGGCGATACGCAGGTCGATTTCGAAGAAGCCCGGCGTGACAAAGGGATTGCGGCCAAGATTGCCGTCGCAGCCGGCGGGCGGCGTTACACCCTGAACGATGAACGGCTGGCCGGAATTGGTCAGGCAAGTCGTGGGCAGCGTGAAGGTCACGCCGTTGATGTATGGCGAAGTTGCGGTCAGGCCGCCGCCGGTCCCGACCGACGGGCGCCCGTTCGAAGAGCCGAGGTCCAGGCGATAGTCCGTGCCGGTGATCACCGAGTAGGGCCGGCCCGAGGCCAGCTCGATCAAAGGAGCGAACGTGAAGTTGGAAAGGAAACTCTTCCACGCGCCGTCGCCGTGGCGCGGGCCGGTGGTGAACACGCCGCTGGTCACCCAGCGGTGCCGCTGGTCGAAGTCGGAGTTGGAGCGTTCGAACTCGAGGAAGCGGCTGTCCTGCGCTTCGAGGGTTGACTGCAAGTCGGTCGAATCGTCAATGGCGTGCGACCAGGTGTAGCTCGAGAGCAGTTCGAAGCCCTTCGAGATGCGCTTATTCACGGTGACCGTCAAGCCGTGGTAGACGGAGCTGCCCGTGGACTGCTGTGCATCCACGCTGTTGAAAGCCACCGGCACGCCGAAGCCCTGCGGGTAGCCGGCCAGATTGGCAAGCGCCACTTGTGTGCCATAGCCGCCGGGCACCAGCCCCTGGAAGGAAGGGTTCGGGCCGGACGGGCGGAAGAAGTTGAAGAACGCCGGGGTGCCGACGTACTTGCCGTTCAGCCCGGCGAGCGGAACAGGGCAACCGAAAAGCTGTCCCAGCACGCTCGGAGCAACCACGCCCACGCCGCAGGTTCCCGCGGTGGGCGCAACGTTGGTCGCCGGGGCGGTGACCGTCACCGGGCTCGTGAAGCCCAGCCCTGCCGCATCGGCATTGAACAGATTGTTCGTCAGCAATTCCGGATCGGTCGAGTTCACGTCCACCGGCTTGTTCAGGTGCGAACCGTGGGTGTAGGTGTAGGCCACGCTAAGCGTCCAGTTGCCGGCGATTTGCCGTTCGATGGTGAGGTTGGCCTGCTGCGCGTAGCCGAACACGAATTTACGGTCCACCGGCAGCGTAAAGGGAAGAATGGGCAGCGGGAATCCGGCGGCGAGGTAATTCTGGTTGGCGAAGAGCGAGGTTGTGGTATCCGCCGTGAAGCGCTGCTGGTTCGGCAGGTAGAACATGCTCGGCAACGCGTTCAGCACGCCCTGGAAGATAGAGGAGCCGTTCAGATTGGTCGGGCCGTCCAGACCGTTGGCGCAGTCCGCGGTGACGAGTCCGCAGGCGGAAGGAGTGCCGCCGGCGGAAATCAGCTGCACGGAACGCCCGCCATCGGCGGTGACCGAATTGAACGCGATGGCCAGCAGTGGGTGGTCGTAGAAGATGCCGTAGCCCCCGCGAATCGCGGTCTTGCTGCTTGGCGAATAGGCAAAGCCGAAACGCGGCGCAAAGTTGTTGTAGTCCCGCGGAATGCCTTCGGTCACGCCCAGCGCTTTTTCCGCGTCGGCGTTCAACGGCGTGGCCGCGGCGAACAGCGGCGTGATTTCCACGTCGTAGCGCAGGCCGTAGTTCAAGGTCAGCTTTGGTGTGACCCTCCAGGTGTCCTGGGCGTAGAAGGCGAAGGGCAGGTTGTCGAACGGCTCGTTCGATTGCCCGATGCCTTGAATGTACGTGGTCGGAATGCCCAGGCCGTAGGACTGCAGACCGGTCGTGCCCGGCAGGAGAATCGTGCCGCCGGCGGTCGGAACGGAATCCGGCAGGCCAAAGTTGGAAACCGCCAGGCCGCCAAAGTTCACGTCGCCGCCGAAATCCAGTTCGAAAATCTGCGATTTGGCGGAACGCAGCTGGATCAGATTGGCGTCAATGCCGAATTTGAAGGTGTGGTTGCCTTTCACGGTCTGAATCTGGTCGTTGAACTGGAAGCGGCGTTCGATGCGGTCCACCGTGGAATAGGGTTCGCGTCCGAAGTACGCGTAGCCCGGAATGTTCACGCCGATCTGGTCGCCGCCCGGCAGCGGGGAAAATCCAAAGTGCAGGCCGCGGCGCGCGAACTGGAAGCGGAACTGGTTGATGGTGGAGCCGCTCAAATAGGAGTCGTGTTCGAACGAAGCGTTCACGTCGCGGTAGTGGGTGGCGCCCACGCGCGAGCCCGAGTTCTGCCCGAACACCTGGTTCTGCGAGGTGGACTGCAGGCCCGTGACTTGCGACGGCGAGAATCCTACGCGCAGGTGGGAAACTTCACGGTCGCTCCATTGCTGATCCAGGCGCGCCGACCACAAGCCGGTTTTCTCCGAAATCGGGTAGTTGCCGCGTATCGAATTCAGGGCCACATAGGAAGAGGGCAGGGGCGCTGCGCCGGCGGATACCACCGAACCGTTGGGCCCGATGCCCGCGAAACCGGTGCAAGCCAGAGAGTTCACGGTCGCGCCGAACGGACAGGAGACCGGCACCGGAAATTCCTGGAACAGCACCCCGCCCGGCGTGCTCACCGGATTGACCGGGGTAATCGAACCGCCGGAAAGCGCGGTCACCACCGCGCCGTAGTCCAGCTTGTTCAGGGCCACGCTTGAAGCGGAACCCAGCAGCAAGCCGTAATTCGCCGCCAGGCCGAAATCACCCGCGGCCAGAAGGGAATTCAGCGCCGCGCCCTGCGCCGGCGTCAGCTGCACGGGAACGCTGCTGGCGGGGCCGGTCGGCACCTGAAACGTTTGCAGGCCGAAATTATTCTCGCCGATGCTGGAAAAGCCGGTCTCCTCGCGTTGCGTGTATTCGTAAGACAAAAAGAAAAATGTCTTGTCCTTCTTGATCGGCCCGCCAAAGGTGAAACCCGTCTGCACGCGGGTGTAGGGCTGCTTCACCGGAGTCAGGTCGCCGCTGGCCGGATCCACCTCGCCGGAGAACGCATTGCGCGCCTGAAATGACTTGTTGCGGAAGTACCCGAACAGGTCGCCATGAAACTCGTTGCCGCCGCCCTTGGTGACGATGTTCACCACGCCGCCGGTGGCGCGTCCGTACTCGGCGTTGTAGTTGCTCAGAATCATCTGGAATTCCTGCACCCCCTCTTGCGAGAGCGTGGAACGGATTCCATTGACCGAGTTGTCCACCGCGTCGGCGCCGTCCACGCTCACCATGTTGGCGCGCGCGCGTTGTCCGCCGATGTTCAAACCGCTGGTCGGCGCCGGACCGATCGAAGGCGCCGCGTCGCGATTCACCTGTGAGTTGGTCAGCGTGAAATTGATGTAGTTGCGCCCGTTGATGGGCAGGTTGTCAATGCGGTTTTGTCCGACGGTCTGCGACACTTCCGATTTCGTCGGCTCGATCACCGCGGTTTCGGAGACCACGGTCACCGTGGTCTTTACCCCCTGCAAGTCGAGGCGCGGGTTGTACAAGCCTTCCTGGCCGACCGTTAGGGTAATCTCCGCCGTGAAGGTATTGAAGGACGCACCGCCGTCCACCGCGATCGTGTAGGTGCCCGGCGGCAGTCCCACGAAGCCGTAGCGGCCGCTCTCGTCGCCGGTCGCGGTGTGCTCCGCACCGGTGGCCTTGTTGGTCAGCGTAACCTTGGGCGTCTTGACGCCCAGGCCTTGCGGGTCCGTGACTGTTCCGGACAGCGTGGCAGTGTTCAGCTGCGCCCGCAGCGTGGAGCTGGCAAACGTCAGCGCAAGCAGAATCAGCAACGCCAACCCAAAGTGATTGCGTTTCATGACCGCCTCCCCGATTTTCACACTGCAAGTGCCCGCTACCCCTAGCGGTGGCAGGGGGCAGGCCCCTGCGCAAGAGTGCTGGTAAATGCTTGACTCTTTGGCTTTTACTGCATGGCTGAGGGATATGCAACTGCAAACTTCGTCAATCCCGGGCGGTGCGCCCTTTGAGTCACGCCGGATTGCGTGAAAAAGTGCGGCCGGGATGCCGGCGGGACTACAAGTGCCGCTGCACCAGCTTGCGCAGCTTGTCGCGGTCGTCGCCCTTCATGTGCAGGAACTCCACACCGTTGCCGTCCGGCCCGGCATTGCGCACCACCGCGGTGAAATGAATTTTGCGCAGACCCGAACGCACTTCGAGCTGAATCGTATCGCCCACGTTCAGCTTGCGCGGCGATTCCAGGTAGGCGCCGCCCAGGCTGATGGTCTTGACCCGCGCCATGACCGGAGCCCCGCCTTCGATCTGCGCGCGCAAAGGCGATTCGAGCGGCACTCGCGTATAGCGCCGCGGCACCACGAAGGTCGAACCCGCTTGCGGGGCCGTTTCGTATGCCGCGCGCACCTGCGCCGCCGCCGGCCGGTCCTCCAGCAGCGCCAAGGCGTCCGCGGCCACAGAGCGCAGCCCCGCCGGCTCCGCATAGGCGAGCCCATCGCGCTTGTCGGTAATCGTCCGGAGAATGTCCGCCGCTTCGGTTGCACGCATCCGCGCCAGCGCCTCAATGGCCTTGATGCGCACATACTGATCGCGCAGTTGCTCATGCGCGCCGGCGGCAATTTCCATCAATTGCGGCGCGGCTGTGGTCTCTTGTGCCAGTCCGATGTGGTCCACCATCATCGGAACCACTAGCGGGTGCGCGTCGCTTAGGATCGTCGAAAACACAAAGGCTGCGGAGTGCGCCGAAGTTGCATTGGCCGGACGCGACAATTCGCTGACCGCCAGGTCCTGCAAATTCCATTCCCAGCTCGAGAGCGCGCGCGGCAGCCCGCGCAGCAGGCGTTCCGGGTCCGCCGTTGCCAGCAGCTTGATGGCCGCGCTGACCCGCTGCTTGCGCGCTTCGTAGAGCCGCGTCTCCAGCAGATTCAGCACCGGCACGCCGATGGTGCGCAGCAATCGGGCCATGGGCGGCAGCAACTCCTGCGCGCGTGGTTCGGTCAGCAACAGGGTCAGGCGGTCCAGCAAGCGCTCCGGATCGCGCACCAGCAATCGCGGAAGCGCCGGATCCAGCGCTCGATTTGCCAGCGCCGCATCCACCAGCAGCAGCCAGCGGTCTTGCGCGATCAGGCGATGCGCCAGCGCGTGCATGTGTTCGAATTGCGGTTCGCGCGGCGGCCGCTCCAGCCCGAGCAAAATCCCTTCCAGCGCCGCGAAATCGCCTCGCGTCAGGGCGATGCGGCAGAGCGTGTCCAGAAACGCGGAGAGTAGCGCCGCGGTTTCCGGCTGGTTTTCGCTTTCCAGCGCCTTCAGCGTGCAGCGGTTCAATTCCTCCGGCAGCTGATTTGGCCACAGCGACTCGATGACCCCGGATAGTTCATTCAGACCCGCGCTGACGCTGCGCCGCGCGCCCGCTTCCGGCATCTCCAGCCTGCGCGCGTAGTTCAGCAAAATGTTGCGGGCTTCGCGCCGCGGAGCGTCCGCGCCTGCATCGGCGAGTTGCGCCAGGTTCTGCCGGATCGCGGAGACCGGGACGCACCACACGTCCTGTCCGCGCAGCACTGCGGACTTTTCCCGCGGCGGCAAACTTGCCCAGAATCGCTCGATCAGCTTTTCCCGGTGCGCTTCGTCCGCCCAAAGCGCCGCCAAAGAGGACAAATGCTGCGAAGAATGCGGGCCGCTGTAACCCCCTGATGAAACCAGTACATCGGCGAGCAGCTGCAGGGTCTTCGCCACCTCGCGCGGCGCTATCGCGCCGTAGGAAAATTCCGCACTGAGAAATTCCAGGATGATCTGCTCGGAGAGCCGGATCAGGTAGGGTTGCGGCTTCTCCGCTTCCTTGGGCGCGTGCTGCGAAATCGCGCTGAGCAGAAGGTGTACGGTGTCGCGATTGGCCTCGGAGAGCGCGGCGTGAATGGCCCTGGCGGCCTCGTCCGGCGCCAGCCCGCGCGCGCTTTCGAGCGGCGGCGTCAGCCGCGAAACCAGGCGCAGCACCGCGGACAAGCTCTCCAGCGAAGGCGCTGCGATCGCCGTGTCCAGGTCTTCCGTGGGGGAATTCCCGCCGAACGCTACCAGGGCCGCGATCAGGCTTGCCAGTACGGTATCCACTCGCCGGTCTGTCTGTGCATTCACCCGAATGCCTTCCACCCCGAACTCCAGCAGCTTGGCGGTCCACCAGGAGTCTCTCTGCCGCTTGTTGGACTCTCCCGATTTTAGCAGCGAGGCGCGCAGCAGTTGGGAAAGGGTGTCCAGTTCGCCTACATGGAATTGCCGCAGGAACACCAGTGTTTGCACACCCGCAGCCTGCAGATCCATCGCCAGGGTGCGCAACTCGCCCTTCCCATCAGGCACGGGCGCTTCGCTCAGCTTCGGCACCACCAAATTTTCCCGTTCGACGCGGATTTCCAGACCGTTCAGCGCCAGAGTGATGTCCTGCAGCGAATCGTAGGTCGTGTCCAGGCTCTCCAGGCATTTTGGGTGAGCGTGGTGATAGAGGCGGTGGGTATGCAGCAGGATCTGTAAACGGCGCAACGCTTCGTGGACTTCACCGGCACCAACGTGACGGCGAAGCGGCATCGCCGAGACAACATTAGAAGCAACGAGCGCGGCCGGCTCGAGTTCCTCCGGGACAGGCGCGGGGCTTGCCGGAAGAGGGAGCTTGCGCTTCTTAAAGAGGCTCATTGGTTCCGTAGACTGGGACGGACCCAGAAGAACGAATCGGAAAGAGAATTATAGTACTAGAACTACTAGGATGTCAAGACGAAACTTCCTGCCTATCTACTTCTTCACCAGCTCCGCGCTCGTCGTCACGGTTCCGCCTTCGCTCGCTTGAACCGCGTTCCGCGCGATCCGGTACCCGTCTAACTTCAATAGAATGTGATGAATACCGGGAGAGATCTCCACTCGATCCGGGGTGCGTTTCCCGGTGGGGATGCCATCCACCAGAATGTCCGCGCCCGGAGGCGTCGAGTCCACTTGTGCCCAAGCCACGTGCCCGGCCTTGGGCTTGAGCTCAGCTTCTACCTTGGTTTGCCCCTCTTCGCCGACCGCTACGGTCTGGCTGAAGGCATCGTGCCCGGCCATTCGAACCACCAGATTGTATTTTCCCGGAGCCAGAGGCAGGGTCACCGGCGTCTGCCCACCCTGCTTGGAACCGTTGATGAAGACGTCCGCGCCCGCCGGATTGGAGTCAACAAAAAGTCCCTGGGCCAGGGGTTCCAGCGTGACTTTTTGGTCCACGGAGCGGCCCGCGTCCAGCTGCAACATCGTGCGCATCGGCTGGAATCCGCTCTTCACCACCTGCAGGCTGTAGTTACCCGGCGGCAACCCGGCGATGCTGCAAGGCGTTTCGCACTGGTGGGCGGAAGGCGCCGCAGCGGTGCCGAGCGACGCGGTCGCTCCGATCACGTTGGTGATGATGTGAATTCCCGCGCGCCCCGGCTGCACGGCCGGATGGCTGGCGTTGTCCTCGCGGTCCACTGGGCCATCGTCGTACTGGATATCGTCCACCACCAGGACGCCGGATGGAGCGCCGCGCAGGAAGTGCAGCAATTCGCTGTGCTCCGCGGGACGCAATTTCCCGTGCAAAGTGAGCGTGGTACCCGAACCCAGGACCGAAAGGCGATTGGCGAAGCCTTGCTGCGCGGCTTCTTTCGCGATGCGCGTGCGGTAATCCGCGGCCACGGCCGTCAACGAGTTCGCGGCCGGAGCGGGCGGAGCCGGTTTCACGTGCTCCAAGGTCTCGGGCGTCGCGGACGGAGCATTGCTTGCGCCGCTCTCAGGATTGTCCGTCGCGCTGCTCGCCGCAGCCGCCGGCACAGCTGCAGGCTGCACGGTATCCGTCGTCGCCGGACTCGTTGGGTTTTCAACACTCGCCTGTGCCGCGCGATTCTGCTGCCGCGCCGCTTCGAACACCGGGCGAATTTTCTGCGCGCCGAAGACGATCACGCCCAAAAGCAAAATCGCGCCGAGGATGGTCCCGACCACGCCGCGTTTCTTTTCTTGCACCGGCTCAGCCGGCGCGGCAGGGGGAATGGCGCCCGTGCGGCGCACCACCGGCGTTTGTGCTGGTCCAGCGGCGCGTGCGTTCAGCGACCGCGAGGTGGCGGCCAACTGCGTTTCACGAAGGTGGGGCGCTTCCGCCGCGCTATTTGCGGGCATAGCCAGGGTGGCATTCGGATTCGCGCCGCCCGCTGCTACCGTGCGGTAATTCTTCAGCTCTTCCAGGAAATCGCGGCAGCTCTGGTAGCGTTGCGCCGGATCCTTGGCCAGCGCCCGCATGATCACCGTGCTCAACCCGGGGTGAATCGAAGGATCGATGTCTTTCGGCGGCACCGGCTCTTCGTTCACGATCTTGTAAATCACGGTGGTGATGTTCTGCCCCGGAAATGGTTTTTCGCCCGTGACCATTTCATAGAGCATCACGCCCAGCGAGAAAATATCGCTGCGCCCGTCCACTACTTTGCCTTTCACTTGTTCCGGCGACATGTAACTGGGGGTGCCCATGACGTGCGCGGTCTGCTGCACGGTGCCAAATTGCAGAATTTTCGCGGTGCCAAAGTCGGTAATCTTGACGATGTCGTCCGGCGTCAGCATCAGGTTGGCCGGCTTGATGTCGCGGTGCACGATGTTGCGGTCGTGGGCAAACTGCAGCGCGCTGCAGGTCTGTTCCATGATGCGCAGCACCCGCGGCAGCGGAAACATCTGCCCGGAGTCGAGCAAGTGCTGCAGGCTCTTGCCTTCCACCAGCTCCATGGTGATGAAGAAGAGCCCTTCCTCTTCTCCGGCGTCGTACACCACCACGATATTGGGATGGGTCAGCAGGCCCGCCGCACGGGCTTCGGTCTGAAAACGAGCCAGCAATTCGGTTCGCGAAAGCCCGGTGCCCTCTTCGGAAAGCTGCAGCGTCTTTACCGCAACGGTTCGTCCGATGACCGGGTCGTTGGCGCGGTACACCACACCCATCGCGCCGCGGCCGATTTCGCCGCTGATTTCGTAGCGTCCCGCTTTGCTTAGCGTCAGCATTCTTCGTCTGGCTTCATCCGGGCGGCAAGACAATCGCCGCCGCGTTCGTCCTTGGCTTCATTTTCTACAGTTGTAAAGTGGCCCGTACACGCCGCAAACAGGCCGGAATAGCGCCCGGCGACACCCATGCGCCCCATTTCAACGTAATTGGCGGAATTTCAGGGGGTCAATGAACCCGCGGTACTACTGTATCGGATTCGCCACTCAGCCCTTTCCAGGCCCTATTCGCCCGGCGAGCGCAACCGCTCCGGCATAGGCACGTTGGTCTCACGGATGGCGCGGTCCATTTCGCCGGGGCGCGCCGGCGCCTCCAAGCCATCGCTCAGTAGAAAGCCCTGCAGCTCCAGCCCGGTGGTCCATACGCTTTCCAGCGCGCCAAGGTATTCGAAGTGCAGCTCAAACAACTTGCGCTGGGTCTCCAGCACTCGTGGGTAGGCTGCCAGCATCTCCGCGTGCCGCTCGGCCATCAGGGTGTAGGACCTGCGCGCCAGGGGAAGCAGGTTGTCGCGATACTGCTCGGCCATGAGCCGGGCGTTCGCGTACTGGTCAATCACGGTCGCGGCGCGGTCGCGCAGTGTCAGCGCAACCCGTTGCTCCTCGGCCTGGGCGCGATCGATTGCGGCACGCTCCGCCGCTACGTTGCCCTGGTTGCGGTTGAAGATCGGCAAGGCCATCGCCAGTTGCGCATTGGCCTGCCAGCCAATTGCCTGCGGCAGAGCGTTCAAGGATTCGTGGTTATACTCGACTCCGGCGCGGGCCACGATGTCCGGAATCTTCTCGCGCTGCGCGCGGGCCAAAGCGGCGTTCGCCTGCTCTCGCGCTGCCGCGGCGATCCGCACCGCGGGACTCTGCTGCGCAACGCGATCCACGGCTTCGGCCTCGCTCAATTCCGGCCAGCCGTGCTCCAGATCGCCGGCCACGGTCTGCAAGGGCATGTCGGGGCGTCCCATCACCGCTGCCAGCGTTCGCCACTCTTCGCGCAGCGTGTTTTCCTTCATCCGCGCGGCCAGCCGTGCGCGCTGGGCTTCCACCCGCGCGGCCAGCACTTCCGTCTCGTCGGCCTGCCCGGTGTTTGCCAGCCCCTGCTGTATTTGCGCTTCCTGCTCGGCAATCTGCGCCAGGCTGGCACGGCAATCCGCCAGTTCCTGGGCGGCCAGCACGCGGTAGAAGGCCATCTTCACCGAGGTCTGAACGCGGAGTTCCTGCTCCTCTGCTTCTATTTCGGCAAGTCGTACTTCTTTCTCGGCCGCGGTTCGCGCCAGCGCAAGCTTCCCGCCGGTGACAATCGTCTGTTCGAAGAAAAATCCCTGTTTTCCGCCGTGCGTTTCGCCGCCGCGAATTTCGTCACCGGCATACCCCACCAGCGGATTCGGGTACAAGCCGGCCTGCACCGCGCGAGCCCTCGCCGCCTGCAGCCCGGCTTCGGCCTGCCGGAACGTTGGATTGCCGGCCTTCGCCGTCTGCAGGGCTTGAGACAAGTCGAAAAGCGGGCCACTCGCGTTCTTCTGCGTCGCGCCAAACCGGGGCAGCTCCGTTTTCAGCGTGGCGCCGGAATCCCCGGCATGCTGGTGCTGCATCTGCATTCCGGGCATCGGCGCATCCTGCGCCAACGCCAGCCCTCCCTGGAACGTCAAGGCAAACGCATACGCCGCAAATTTGCGGGTGATCTTAGGAATGGTGCGCATGCTCGGCCTCCTTGCTTTCGCGTTCCCGCTTGCGGGCGGCAATTTCTTCGAACTCTTTTTCGGGCAGCACCCGCACCATGGTCATCATTCCCATCATTCCCGCGCTCCAGTTTTTCGGCAGCCCGTGCGCTTCCGGCATCTGCGCCAACTCGTCCATACCCATTTCCATGAACGCGTCCTGCGGGAAGCCCGCAACTTCCGCGGCGTTTTCTGCAACCGGCGAGGGGTGCTGGTGCACGAAGCCGTTTTTCGCCGCCATCGCCTGCATCTGCGCCATCGCGCCGGCCTCGCTCTGGTCGGAAGTCATAATTTGCCGGTCGCGCAACAGGTCCATCATGGAGTTCATCATGTGGTGCGGCAGGTGGCAGTGAATCATCCAAGCGCCCGGGTATTTCGCTTCGAACTCCACCACCCGCGCTTGCGCCACGCCCACCAGAACCGTGTTGCCCGGGCACCACGTCGTCTCCGGCGCTCGCCCGCCCTCGGTTCCGGTAACCACAAACTGATTTCCGTGCAGGTGTATCGGATGGTGATCCATCCCCAGGTTCACGAAGCGCAGGCGGACCCGGCTACCGAGCCTTGCGAGCAGTGGCGTCGTCCATGGCGCGGACACTCCGTTGAACGTGAGCCAGTTGAACTCCATGTTGGCCGTGTTCGGCACCGCGCTGTTCGGCAGCACCGCCCACTCCTGCAGCACGATGCCGTAATCGTGCTGCACGGCCGGCGCGTGCGGTTCGCGCGGGTGCGCAATGAACATTCCGATCAGCCCGATCATTTCCTGCATCGCGCTGTGCGCGTGATAGAAAAATGTGCCCTCCTGATGGACCGTGAATTCATAGGTGAACGTCTCCCCGGGCGGGATCGGTTTCTGGCTGATCCAGGGCACGCCGTCCTGTTCAATCGGCACTTCCAGCCCGTGCCAGTGCATGGACGTGCTTTCCGGCAGGCGGTTTTCGAGGTGGATGCGCACCCGGTCGCCCTGCTGCACCTGAATGGTCGGCCCGGGGCAGCTGCCGTTGTAGCCCCATACCTGCAGCGTCTTCCAGGGCACGATGCGGCGTTTCACCGGCTCGGCAATCAAGTGGAATACTTTCACGCCGCCGTCCCGGGTGTACGGCAAGTCCGGAATGTCGGGGGCGATCATGGCCGGCGGCGCGCTACCGCTCTTCTTTGCGGGTTCGGGAAGTCCGTGCGAACCATGCGCTTCTTGTTTTTGTGCGCCGGCGGGCTGCGCCAGCGAGAGCAGACCCGCGCCAAACACCGCGGCGTTGCGAAAGAAATTCCTGCGTGATTCGCTCATGTTCTTTTCCTTTGTATCGAAGTGCAACGGTTCGAAGACCCCCACGCGGACAAGACCGCGGAGGAGCACAAATTCCAAGCAGGGAAAGGGAAGGGAAAAGCCGCGCTCAGAGCCGCAGCACGGAAGAATGGTCGAGAGAAGTCCGCTGCGGAGAAGAACCGAGAAATTCGACGAAGCCAGGGCCAGCCGCCGCAAGACACTGCGGGACACTCTGCGCACCCGAAAATTCAGCAGCCGGTTGCGCTCCGGCGTTTTCCTCGGCCCGCCTCGGCGCGAGCGAAACCTGCCCTTCGCGCAAATCGCAGCCGCTTTCCGCGCGCGACAGGTGTGAAAGTGCGCCGTCCGGGCTCATCATTGCCGCATGGCCCTCAAGACCTTCGTGGCCTGCATGGCACGCGTGATGGGGCGCAGCGCTCGCAGCAGTTTCACACCCCAGCGCCCGGCAGAGAGGAGCGCACACCGGCGCCGCCACGAGCAGCAAAAGCAGCACGGCGCTGATCGCTTTTCGCAGCGCGATCGCTCGTCCCTGCGTCGCAAATCCGATTTTCGTCATCTGAAGACTCAGGCTACGCCCGCGCCGCGCAGCCGTCAACGCATGCTCCGCTCCCGCGTTCATCCCGCGCACGGTTGGCGCCCGGCTGCGTCGCGCGCACCGGCGCTTTCACTGTAAACTATTGCTGCGGGGCGGTAGCTCAGATGCATAGAGCGAGGCACTCCTAACGCCTAGGTCGCGGGTTGGACTCCCGCCCGCCCCACCACTAGAGCCGCGCGTCCCGCGCGTTGTCCGTGTGCTATCATCTCCGCGCCGCCAAGATTTAGCCTTGTCGTCTTCCGTTCGGAGGTCACGATGAATCGCACCTTGCGCTACGTTCTTATTGGTGTCGGTGTTCTGCTGGTCCTGCTGATCATCATTCCGTTCTTCGTTCCGGTGAACCAGTTCCGCCCCACCATCGAGGAAAAAGCGTCGGCCGCGCTGGGCCGCAAAGTGCAGGTCGGCGACCTGAGTTTTTCGCTCATTGGCGGGTCCGTCGGCGCCAAGGACCTTTCCATCGGCGACGATCCCAAGTTCAGCGCCGCGCCGTTCCTGACCGCGAAATCCCTCAAAGTCGGCGTCGAGGTCCTGCCTCTGATCTTTTCCAAGCAGTTGAACGTGACCGATATCACCATCGAAGAGCCGCAGGTTACACTGCTGAAAAATCCCGCCGGCGACTGGAACTACTCCTCGCTCGGCGGCTCTTCGACGCCGGCCACCAAGACCGCCGCGCCACCGTCCGGCGGTTCGGCCCCCGCTTCGAGCAGCGGGTCCGCGAGCGACATTTCCGTCAAGAAGCTGACGCTCTCGAACGGCAAAATCATCCTGGGCACCACGAACTCGCAGCGGCGCTACACCTACGACAAGGTCAATGTCACGGCCTCCGACTTTTCCATGAACTCCAAGTTCCCGGTCACGGCTACCGCCGAACTGCCCGGCGGCGGCAACTTCAAGCTGGAGGGTAACCTGGGCCCTCTGGATAAGTCCGATTCCACGCTCACTCCCATTGACGCCAAGCTGCATGTCAGCGGACTGAATCTCGCCAGTACCGGGGTCCTCGATCCGTCGCTCGGCCTCGGGGGGATCGCCGATCTCGACACCACGCTCGTCAGCTCCGCCGGAATCGCGCAGACCAACGGCACCGTGCGTCTCTCCAAAGCCTTGCTCGTGCAGGGCGGCACTCCCGCCGGCATTCCACTCGACGTGCAGTACTCCACCAAGTACGACCTGCGCAAAAATTCCGGCGTTCTGAACCCTTCCACGATCAAGATCGGCAACGCAACCTCCCGATTGAATGGCACCTACGCCAGCCAGGGCGAAGCAACGGTGGTGGACCTGAAGATCGTGGGCCAAAATATGCCGGCGAAGGATCTGGAGGCGTTCCTGCCTGCCATCGGGGTCAATCTGCCGAAGGGCGCGTCGCTCACGGCCGGCACCATGAGCACGGACCTGAACGTCAAAGGCCCGACCAACAGGCTCGTCACCGACGGCACGATCGGCCTGTTCGGAGCGAAACTCGCGGGTTTTGATCTTGGCTCCAAGATGGCCGGCATCTCCGCTCTCACAGGGCTCAAGACCGGCAAAGATCTCGACATCGAGAAACTCACCACCAACGTGCACATGGCGCCGACCGGTTTGCGGGCCGATGATTTCCTGGCGGTGGTAACCGGCGTCGGCAATCTTGTCGGCGGCGGCACGCTCGATGCGAAGAATAATCTGGACTTCAAGATGGCCGCGACGCTGACCGGCGGCGCCATCGGTGCGATCGGTGGGGCCGGCGCCGGCGTTGGCACCATGGCCGGCGTTCTCGGCAAGCAGGGCGGCAGCTGCAAAGGCGGCACCACGATTCCTTTCCTGATTCAAGGCACCGCCTCGGACCCGAAATTCGTTCCGGACGCGGCCGGTTTGGCCGCGGGCTTGCTCAAATCGCAGCTCGGTTGCGCGGGCGGCTCGCTCGCCAACCTGGGCAAGGGCGGAGTGGACACTCCTGCCAACGCGGTGAACGCACTCGGGGGACTTTTCGGCAAGAAGAAAAAGCCGTGACCTGGCCAAGTGGAACGACCGCCCCGCGCAAGAATCTCCCGTGCCGCCGCACGCTTGACGCAGTGAGAACTTCTCTGTAGCCTCGACCGTCCGGACGCTTATGCCCGGGCATTCACTGGCATTTCATTCGCATTGCAACAAGGAGTTCAGGATGCGTTCTCTTCTGCGCCGCAGCGGCAGGTCTGTGCCTATCGCCTTGCTGGCTTTGCTTTCGCTCGTGACCGCCACTTGCGCCTTGGCGCAAGGCGGGGAGCCGCAATACTTCGCGATCCGCGGTGCCAAGGTGGTTCCGGTCTCGGGTCCGCCCCTGGAAAACGCGACCGTGGTGATTGGCCGCGGCGTGATCATCGCCGTCGCTGCGGACGCCGCGATTCCCGCTGACGCCTGGGTCGTGGAAGGCAAAGGCCTCGTCGTCTATCCGGGACTCGTGGACTCGTTCACCGACGTGGGCATTGCGCCCACGGCTCCGGCCGCGCCTGCGGAAGGCGGACCGCGGCGCGGCGGTGAGGTCGCGCGCGGTCCCGAAGATCGCCCGCAGACCACCATCTGGCGCAAGGCGGCGGACGAAGCGAGCCTGGCCGATAAGCGCATCGAAACTTGGCGCAGCGCGGGATTCACCACCGTGGTTTCCGCGCCCAAGGGCGGATTCTTTCCGGGCCAGGCGGCAGTGCTTGATCTCGCGGGTGAACGCAATGGCGACCTCGTCGTGAAGTCGCCGGTCGCCATTCCCGTGGTGATGCGCGCCACCGGCGGTTTTGCAAGCGGCTTCCCTGATTCACTGATGGGGGTGATCGGCTACGAACACCAGTTCCTGCTGGACACCGATTGGCTGGCCAGGGCCAACGCCGCCTACGACAAGAATCCCAAGGGCACCGCGCGCCCGCGTTACGATCGCGCTTCCGCCGCGCTCTCCGATGCGCTCCAGGACCACGCGTTCTTCCTGATCGCCAGCAATACCGCGCTCGATATGCGCCGGGTCCTGGCCATCGCCGAACGCTGGAAAATCTCCGCCGCCATCTTTGGCGGTCAGGCCGGGTATGAAATCGCCGACGAAATCGCCGCCAGGAAAACTCCGGTCATCATTGACCTGAAGTGGCCCGAAGCCGAAAAGGACGCCGATCCCGACGATCAGCCTTCGCTACGGACGCTGCGCTTCCGCGACCGCGCGCCCTCCACGCCGGCAGCCTTCGTCAAAGCCGGCGTGAAGTTCAGCTTCGCTTCCGGCGCACAGAGCGACCCCAAGGCGCTGCTCAAAGCTGTGAAAAAATCCATAGACGCCGGCCTCGCGCCGGACGCCGCCCTCCGTGCTCTCACGCTTTCGCCCGCGGAGATTTTCGGCGTGGCGGATCGGCTTGGCTCCATCGAAAAAGGCAAAATTGCCAACCTGGTGGTCGCGGACGGCGATCTCTTCAACGAAAAAACCAAGATTAAATTGGTCTTCGTGGACGGCCACCGCTTTACGATTCATGAGCCGGAAAAGCCCAAGGATGCTCCCAAGGGCGATATCAGCGGCAAGTGGAAACTCGCTTACACCACACCTGAGGGCTCGGAAGAATCCGTGGCGGAGCTGGTGATGGCCGGAGACGGCAGCATCTCCGGCACGGTCAGCGGCAAGCGCGGCGTCGGCACCATCATTTCCGGCTATCTCAGCGCCGACAAATTCAATTTCGTGATCAATATGCCGGTCGAAGGTTCGTTCGCCGACGTCACCTTCTCCGGCACCTTCGATGGCAGCACGCTCAAAGGCAACATCGCCGTGCTGGGCTACTCACTCGATTTCACCGGAACCAAGTCCGCGCCGACCTCGTCGCTGGCGGCGCGGTCCGCAGCGAACCTTGCCGGCCAAGGAGATGCGCAATGAAATTCCGTCACGCCATCGTCGCGGTTGCGCTGCTGTTGGCCGCCGCGTCCGGGCACGCAACTCCCGCTCCCGACGCGCCTCCGGTGATTCTCATTCAAAACGCCACCATCCTCACGGTCACCAAGGGCACCATCGAACGTGGCTCGATTCTCATCAAGGACGGGAAAATCGCCGAGGTCGGCCCCAGCGTGAAAGCCCCGCAAGGCGCCACGGTGATTGATGCCGCTGGGCAGTTCGTCATGCCCGGCATCATCGATTGCCACTCGCACATCGCTATCGAGGGCGGCGTGAACGAGGCCAGCGTCTCCGTTTCGTCCATCGCCAACACGCTCGAAGTGCTCGATTCCGACGACATCGATATCTATCGCGATCTGGCCGGCGGCGTGACCGCGGCCAACATCCTGCATGGCAGCGCCAACGCCATCGGCGGGCAGACGGTGGTGATCAAGCTCCGCTGGGGCCAGCCCGCCGCCAAGCTGCCGTTCGAAGGCGCGCTTCCCGGCATCAAGTTTGCGCTTGGCGAAAACCCCAAGCGCTCCAACTTCAGCATTCCCGGCCAGCCGAAGCGCTATCCCGCCACCCGCATGGGCGTGGAAGAGACCATTCGCGGCGCATTCAGCGAAGCCCGCGATTACAAAAATTCCTGGGACGCGTACAACAAGAAAGTGGCCGCGGGGGACAAGAGCGCGCTGCCGCCGCGCCGCGACCTGCGCCTGGAGCCGCTGGTCGAGGTGCTCGAAGGCAAGCGCTATGTTCACGCCCATTGCTACCGTGAAGATGAAATTCTCATGCTGCTGCGGGTGGCCAAGGAATTCGGCTTCAAGGTCCGCACCCTCCAGCACGTTCTCGAAGGCTACAAGGTGGCCGATGAGCTCGCCGCCGATGGCGTCGGAGCCTCCACCTTTTCCGATTGGTGGGCTTATAAGGTCGAAGCATACGAGGCCATTCCGTATAACACCGCGATCATGACCCGGCGCGGCGTGGTGGTTTCCATTAATTCCGACGACGCGGAAGAGGCCACGCACCTCAACCAGGAAGCCGCCAAGATGATTCGCTATGGCGGCCTGACCCGCGACGAGGCGCTGAAGCTCGTTACCATCAATCCCGCAATACAGCTCGGCATTGATAAGCGCGTCGGTTCCATTGAGGTCGGCAAGGACGCCGATCTGGTTATCTACAATCACGACCCGCTCAGCGCGTACGCTGTAGTCCAGAAGACGCTGGTGGATGGGCGGGTTCTCTTCGATCGCGACAAGGACATCGCCGGCCGCGCTGCCCTCGATCAGGAGAAGAAGGATCTCCTTGCCAAGGAGAAAAAGGCCGAAAAGAAGCCCGACGAGAAAAAACCGGATGACGCCAAGAAACCCGACGAGAAACCGAAACGTCCTGCGAATGCCGTGTCCCGCGACAGCGGTCTGGACGAAATCGTTATGCCCGATGGCGGTGCCCAGTGAGGAGCGCTGAGATGTTCCGCGTACACCGTCTCCTGGTAGTTTCAACCCTGCTGATGCCGCTGGCCGCGGGCGCTCCAGGAGCTCTCGCGCAGTCTTCGCCGAGCCAGGCCTACGTCATCACCCACGCCAAGATTTTCACCGTTGCCGGCACGCCGATTGACGACGGCACCATCGTCATCAAGGACGGCAAGATTGCCGCGGTCGGCGCCGCGGTGGAAATACCCTCGGGCGCGCAGGTAATCGACGGCAAAGGTCTGCAGGTGTATCCCGGCCTTTTCGATGGCGTTACCCAGATGGGCCTCAGCGAAATCAGCGCCGTCAATGCCACCGTGGACACTTCTGAGACCGGGAATTTCAATCCCGATGTGGTCGCCGCCACGGCTGTTTTGCCCTCAAGCGAACACATTCCCGTGACGCGCGCGGCCGGCATCACCGAAGTCGTCGCTGCGCCTGCCAGCGGAGGATTCGATTCCGGGGGCAGCCGGGCCACCGTCGGCGGTCAGGCCTCGGCCTTTAGCCTGGCCGGCTGGACCTACGAGGACATGAACCTCAAACGCAGCGCGGCCATGGTCATCAATTGGCCGACGATCGAGTCCCGCACCTTCGATTTCGCCACCTTCTCCCGCAAGGACCGCCCCTACAGCGAAGCCAAGCAGGAGTACGAGAAGCAGATCAACGAGTTGCAGGACTGGTTCGAGCGAGCCCGCCACTATGCGCAGGCCATTGGCCACGGCGGCCCGTCCGATTTCGAACGCGACGTCAAACTCGAAGCCCTGGTTCCCGTGGTTCGCGGCCAGCTTCCCGTTCTGGTGTTCGCCGACCGCGCGCGTGACATTCGCGCCGCAGTGGAATTCTGCGACCAGCAGAAACTCAAAATGATCCTGGCCGGCGGCGAAGAAGCCTACAAGGTCAAAGACTTGCTCCGCTCCAAGAATGTCCCTGTGATTCTTCGCCCGGTGCTCTCCGAGGTGGAGGAAGAAGACGATCCCTACGACGTTCTGCTCACCCAGCCCGCAGAACTTTCCAAGGCTGGGGTGAAGTTCGCCATCGGCAGCTTCGACAACTCCTTCGCGCGCCGGCTGGGCCAGAATGCCGCGAACGCCGTGGCACACGGCCTGGCCTACAACGAAGCGCTCAAGGCGGTTACGCTGTACCCGGCTCAGATTTTCGGTGTTGCGGACCAGGTTGGAACACTGGAAACCGGAAAGCTCGCTAACGTCATCGTCACCGATGGCGACCCTCTGGAAGTCACGACCGAAGTGAAATACCTGTTCATCAAAGGGCAGCTCACCTCACTCGACAACAAGCACAAGCGGCTGTTCGAAAAGTATTCGAACCGCCCGAAGCCCTGAGTACAGCAGGGGAACGCCGAAGCATCAGGAGAGAGGAAGAGGATGAAGGATGGGAGGTGCGGCAGGATTAGTCTTTACTAATCTTGCCGACTGGCACTCCGTTTGCAGTTATTTCTTTGCTGCTCACTCGCCCGCGTCCCTGCGCGCTCCGAGCCGCGGTCATCCTGATGAACGAAACCAGCGTCGGGCCACGCTTCAATCCCGGCAAATTCCGCCGCAGCCAGCGCATCTATCTTTCCGTGCGCATCACGGTCTCCGGCGTACTTAATGACGGCGTGAAGTTCCAGGAAGAAACATCCACCCTGCTTGTGAACTCGCATGGTGCACTTATCGTCCTCGGCACGCGGATGCGCGATTCTCAGGCACTCATGCTGCGCAACTCGACGACGAACCGGGAGTGCCGCTGTCGCGTGGTGGAAACCGTCGCGGAACGCGAAGGAAGGTTCGAAATCGCGATTGAGCTGACGGAAGCGGTCCCGAATTTCTGGCCGGTGGTCTTCCCTCCGGATGATTGGACCATTCACCATCCCGAAGCGCGGCGCATCTCACGCGTAACCCGCCCGTAAACCCTACATTTGGATGGAGACGACTCACCTGGCGGGGCTTTCGAGACGCCGGCCCTAATCGGACTGCGGGCAATCGCCGCGGGAGGACTACCTGGCGGCAGGCGCCACCGCGTCCAGAACTTCGCGAACCTTCAGTGCCAGCGCCGCTGGGGTAAACGGCTTCTGCAGGAAGGCCAGGCCCGGCTCCAGTACGCCGCCACTCGAAATCACGTTGTCGGTATAGCCGGACATGTACAGCACGCGCATGTGCGGGTGGCGAGCCAGGAGTTTCTGCACCAGCTCGCGCCCGCTCATGGAAGGCATCACCACATCGGTGAGCACCAGCCGGATGTCGAGAGCAGGATCGGCGGAGAGGCGCTGCGCGTGCTGCGGATCTTCGGAGACGATCACGTTATAGCCATACGACCGCAGCACGGTTTCGGTCAGCTCGCGAACGGCGTCGTCGTCTTCGACCAGCAGAATCGTTTCCGTTCCGCGTTGCGCGCCGGAGCGCAGCCGCGCGGCGGGAAGAGGCTCGGCTCGTTCATCGAGACGCGGCAGATATACCTTGAACGTGGTACCGCGGCCGGGCTCGCTGTAGACCCAGATGTAGCCGCCGCTCTGCTTCACGATGCCGTAGGTGGTGGCCAGACCCAGGCCGGTGCCGCGTGTTCCGCCTTTGGTGGTAAAGAATGGCTCGAAAATGTGCGCCACCGTTTCTGCGCTCATGCCGACGCCGGTATCGGAAACCGCCAGCATCACGTAAGGCCCGGCCTTTACCGCGATGTGTTCGCTCGCGTACGCGGGGTCGAGTTCCGCGTTGCAGGTTTCCACGATGAGCTTGCCGCCGTTTGGCATGGCGTCGCGCGCGTTTACCACCAGGTTCATCAGCACCTGTTCGATTTGCGATGGATCTGCCTTGATGGTGCCGAGATCGGCGCCCAGCGCAGTCTGCAGGCGGATATCTTCGCCGAGCAGGCGGCGCAAGAGCTGCTCGAGCCCGCGGACGATTCCGTTCAAATCCAGATTGCGCGGCTGCAGCACCTGCTTGCGGCTGAATGCGAGGAGCTGGCGCACCAGGGCGGCGGCGCGTTCGCTGGCGTCTTCGATGCGTTCGATATCGTTGCGCAGCGCGGGCTGGCCTTCCGTGCGCTGCCGCGCCAACTCGGTATAGCCCTTGATGATCGTGAGCAGGTTGTTGAAGTCGTGGGCGATGCCTCCGGCCAGGCGACCGACGGCTTCCATGCGGCGCGCCTGTTGCGATTGCATTTCCATCAGTTTGCGCTCGCTGATGTCCACCAGCAGCCCTTCCATGACGGGATGGTTGGCGCTGCCTTGCACAATTGTCGCGGTGTCACTGACCCAGATGGTGGAACCGTCCTTGCGCGACATGCGGTACTCGGCTTGAAAGGAGTGTTTCTTCTCGGCGATGCGCTCGGCTTCTTCCACCGCGGGGCGATCGTCGGGATGCACGAATTTCAGCCAGTGTTCGGATTGCAGCAGCCATTCTTCCTGCGTGTAGCCGAGAATGGTTTCGATTTGCGGGCTGACGTAATACCAGCGGCCGGTGATTCCCGGCTCGGCGATATAGCTGATCGCGGCAACCTTCTCGACGATCATCTGGTACTTGATCTCTGCGTCGGCACGCGCGCGTTCCGCGCGGCGGCGTTCGGTCAAATCGCGGCTCAGCAGCACCACCCCGCCCTCCGGCAGGGAAGTGACCGCAAGTTCGACAGGGATCAGCTTGCCGGCCCGAGAGATTTCCGCGATGCCGAACCAACGGCCATCGCGCAACAACGCGGCGCGAATTTCATCGGGAGCGGGACCATGGGCGGCTTTGATGGAAACCTTGTCCCAGGTCTTGCCGATCATGTCGTCGCGGCTGGCGGTGCCGAGCATCTCCGCATAGCCAGCGTTCACGTAGGAATATTTCCCGTCGGCGCCGACGATCGCCATTCCGTCTACCGCAAAATCCAGCGCCTTGGCCTGCTTGCGCACGGTATCCGCGTGGCGCGACTGGCGGTAGTCGGTGAGCGCCATGCGCGCGACGTAACACAGCAAGGACACCGCGAGCAGCGAGTAGCGCAGGGTTTCCCAGTCCGGGCCGAGCCCCGCGGAAAGGAGGAACACGATCACCGGAGCGATGCCAAAGAGCGCGTTGGTCAGCACGGTTTCGGCGAGGGTCTTGGTGCGCGGCGTGGGATCTGGCGTAAGTGTCGCGGCAGGCTTCCAGGAAGCCGCCCACAGCATGGCCCAGAGCAGCGGAATGCTCCAGCACAGGTCCATGAAGGTGCCGGTGGGCGATTCCACTCTCCACTGGATGAGATACGCCGAGCCGGAACCGAGGGTGTACACCAGGAGATACGCCGCCAGCCCGCCATACAAGCGCTTGGCCTCGCGCGATGCGGTCAGGGAACGGCGCAGGAGCGCGATGATGAAAAGTACGCCCAGCTGGCCGAGGGCGACCCAGTATTCGCGGATGAGCGCGTCGCCCGGGTTGAGTGCGAGCGAGGGAACGTAGTAGAGGCCGGCAAAAACAAACAGGAAGATAATCACCAGCTGGAGGGCGTCGATCAAAAAACCGGGGTCCACTTCCTTTTCGCTCTGATCCTGGTCCAGCAGGATGGCCATGGCGAAGAAAGCGCCCTGCGTATCGAAGAGGAACCGTACGAAGGAGAGTTCCGGCGGTTCGCGGTGCAACACCACTTCGTAATAGGTCCAGCCGAGGTTGGCGACACCCCAGACGCCGACGCCGGCTCCGACCAGGCCCCAGAAACTGCGCGCGAAGCCGCTCGCGCGGCGCATCGCCGACCAGCACACAAACATGGCCGCAAAAGCGGATAGGTTCTGCAGAGTATTTCCGAACAGGGAACCAGCGACCGACCTTCCGAGGACCAGTACCCCGACGATATGAAGGACGACGATCGCCGCGGCCAGGATGGACAGTTTCCGTGGCATAAGCGGTGCCAAAAGCACTGCGTTTCGCGTGAATATCCAGTTTACGCAATTTTAAACCGGCGGCAGGATGGCAAAACAGGCAGCCAATGGCGAAACAGATACGATCTCAAGCAGAGTAACGGTAGAAAAGAATAACGCTTGCTGTGGCGGCGCGGTCCTCTCGCTGCCCGGCGCTAGCGACCCTCGAAAGGGTAGCGGTCCTGGGCCTGGACCGCGGCGGCGACGCTGCGACGCAATGCGATGGTGTCCACGGCGGGGCGCTTGCCGAAGCGTTTGAGCACGGCAAGCTGGGTGGTGAGCATGTCGCCGTCCTGGACGGCAGTGAGCGAGCGCCTGGCGTCGTGCTCGATGCGCTCCATGGCGTCGCTGATGAACACCTGCGCAGCTTCCAGCATGACCTTATTGGCTGCTTCGCCCCTGGCCGCGGCGGCTTTCTGAGCGCGGAGCAGGCAAGACTCCATGGCATAGACTTCCATGACGATGTTAGCGAGGGCGGCGACGAGTTCCTGTTCGTCGGCCAGCTTCTCGCGGAATTTCTGCACGGCGCCGCCCGCGGCTTGCAGGAAGATTTTCTTGGCGTTGGCCACGACGCGGGCCTCTTCTGCGAGGACGCCTTCCGGCGCCTCTTCGAATCCCGGGCCGGCGAGGATTTCGTCGGCGAGCTTCATGGCCGCGGGGATCAAGGGCAGCTGGCCGCCCATGGCGCGCTTCATAAGCATTTGCACAATGAGCATGCGGTTGATTTCGTTGGTGCCTTCAAAGATGCGGTTGATGCGGGAATCGCGATAGGCGCGGCACACGGGATACTCCTCGTGGAAACCGTAGCCGCCGAAGATCTGCACGCCCTCGTCCACGACGTAGTCCAGCATTTCGCTGCCATAGACCTTGGCGATGGAGCTTTCGATGGCGTATTCCTCGAGCACCTTCATCAGGTGAGCGGTCTTGTCGCCGGTCCCGGCCGCCACCATGGCTTCGATATTGCCCGCGCTGCGATAGACCATGGACTCGACGGCGAAAATCTGGATGGCCATTTCGGCGAGCTTTTCCTTCACCAGGCCGAAATCGCCGATGGATTTGCCGAAGGCTTTGCGCTCCTTGGAATATTTGGAGGCGGTCATCAGCACGTGCTTGGAGCCGCCGACGCAACTGGCTCCCAGGGTGAAGCGGCCGGCGTTAAGGATATTGAAGGCCACGATGTGGCCGCGGCCGATTTCGTGCAGCAGATTTTCCTTGGGCACTTTGCAGTTTTCCAGGAAGACCGGCGTGGTGGAGCTGCCGTGAATGCCCATCTTGTGTTCTTCGTTGCCGGGTTTGCAGCCGGGGAAATTGCGTTCGACGATGAAGGCGGAGAATTTGTCGCCATCGATTTTTGCGAAGACGATGTACAGATCGGCGAAGCCGCCGTTGGTGATCCACATTTTCTGGCCGTTGAGCACGTAGTGCGTGCCGTCGGGTGTGAGCTCAGCGCGTGTCAGCGAGTTTTGCGCGTCGGAGCCGGCCTGCGGTTCGCTGAGGCAGTAGGCGCCGATCAGTTCTCCGGTCGCCAGCTTCGGCAGATATTTTTTCTTCTGTTCCTCCGTGCCGAAATAGACGATGGGCAGCGTGCCGATGCCGGCGTGGGCCCCGTGCGTGACCGCGAAGCCGCCATAAATGGAGAGTTTTTCGGTGAGGATGGTGGTCGAGATCTTGTCCAGGCCGGGGCCGCCATAGGCTTCTGGCACGCCGCCGCCCATCAAGCCGAGTTCGCCGCCCTTCTTGATCAGCTCGGCCATCAGGCCGGGCTTCTTGTTCTCCAAGTCCTTGACCAGGGGCAGAACTTCCTTGGTTACAAATTCCTCGGCGGTCTGGCCAATGAGTCTTTGATCGTCGGTGAGATCGGCGGGGGTGAAGACATCCTGCGGGGCGGGGGATTCAAGGAGGAAGCTGCCTCCCTTTGCCGCGGCTTTGCTGACGACGGTGGTGGCCATGCGCGTGCCTCCGAGGAAGAGAAGGAAGAAGCGAAAACGGTTAACAGTGTTACGCGATCCTTTGGGGATTGTACTCCGCGGCAAGAGCCGCTGCAATGAAACGGGAGTACCAGGCGCCCGTAAAAAAAATCAGAGGCGTTCGAGAATCCCGGCGGCGCCCATGCCGCCGCCGATGCACATGGTGACCATGCCGTAACGGGCGTTGCGGCGCTCGAGTTCGAGAATGATGCTGGCCGTGAGTTTGGCGCCGGTGCAGCCCAGTGGATGGCCGAGCGCGATGGCGCCACCGTTGGGATTGACGCTATCGGGGTCGAGCCCAGCCTGCTGCATGACGGCGAGCGACTGGGCGGCAAAGGCTTCATTGAGTTCAATCACCGAAATGTCTTTGAGAGAGAGTCCGGCGAGCTTGAGCGCTTTGGGGATGGCGTGCACCGGGCCGATGCCGAATTCCTCGGGCAGGACGCCGGCAGTGGCGTAAGCGATGAAACGCGCGAGCGGCTTGGCGCCCAGAGCCCGGGCGCGCGCGTCGCTCATGACTACCACGGCGGCGGCGCCATCGCTCATGGGCGAACTGTTGCCGGCGGTGACCGACCCTTTGGCGTGAAAGGCAGGCTTGAGTTTGCCGAGCACCTCGAGCGAAGTGTCCGCGCGAGGCAGTTCGTCGGTATCGAAGGCCACGGTTTGCGTCGCGGCTTTCTGGGGCTTGGCTTTGGCGCCGTTGCCGTTACTTGCCGGCACGGAGACGGTTTTGACTTCGACCGGGATGGTTTCGTCCTTGAATTTTCCCGCGGCGATGGCGGCGACGGCTTTCTGATGCGACTGCAGCGCGAACTGGTCGGCCGCTTCGCGCGAGATGCCGAACTTGCGAGCGATATTTTCCGTGCCCAGGCCCATATTGATGTAGGCGTCGGGATAGTTGTCCACCAGCCAGGGGTTGGGCGAGATCTTGTTGCCGCCCATGGGCACCATGGACATGGATTCGGTGCCGCCCGCGACGATAATCTCGGCGCCGCCGGAGCGAATGCGGTCCGCGGCGAGCGCGATGGCTTGCAGGCCAGAGGAGCAGAAGCGATTGATGGTCATCGCGGAAGTCTCAACCGGCAATCCGGCGCGGAGCGCCGCGATGCGGGCGACGTTCATGCCCTGTTCGCCTTCGGGCATGGCGCAACCGAGGACGACGTCGTCAATTTCGGCGGGATTGAGGCCGGGCACGCGGACGATGGCCTCCTTGATGACCAGAGCGGCGAGGTCGTCGGGGCGGGTGGAGCGGAGCGTGCCTTTGTAAGCGCGTCCGACTGGGGTGCGAACGGCGGAAACGATGACGGCTTCTGGCATGCTGGGCCTTTCGAGCGTGTGCGCTTTGGCTATTTTTAGCTGCTGCTGGGGAAAAAGCAAATCCCGGGTGGAACGGCGGCACGGCTCCCCGGAACAAGTGCGGGTTGCCCCCAACGCCACAGATCTGCGTTTGCGGCAACACCAGAGATCAGTGTCTCTTCGCGGGGATGAAGATGGGAACGGGCGGGGAGACGTTGAACTTCCTGGCGTAGTTGCCCTGGTTGACGGCAATCGCGACGCGGCCGCGTGAATCGATGTAGAGCAGCGTGTCGCCGACGGGCACATTCATGAAGGTTTTGACGAAGGGGAGAGTGACGGGCTTCTTGTTGAGCTGGACGGTAATCTTGTCGCCGGGCGCGTAGCCCAGCTTTTCGAGGTCTTCGCGCGTGATGTTGGAAATCAGGGAGCCGAAGGGATCGTCGAGGCCGATGATCTCGCCGGTGACACCCTTGGCGTCGAGCGCAGCCACTTTGGGAGCGAGGTTCACGAGTTGCCCGACTTCCGGCCCGGCAATGGTGTAGTCCCAGCCCTCGGCCAGGTGCGCGGCGGCCGGGGAGAAGATATCGCGGCCGTGGAACGTGGAGGACACGGCGGACTGAATCATCCAGGTCTGGTTGGTGATTTCGCGGGCGCCCTCCAGGCCGTCGCGCTCGATGACGGCGCTGACGATACCGTTGTCCGGCAGGACGAAGTACTGGCCCTTTTTCGATTTGACGATGACGGCTTTGCGCGAGGTGCCGACGCCGGGATCAACGACCACCAGGAAAACCGTGCCAGCAGGATAGTAAGGGGTGACGCCGAACAGGAAGCGCGAGGCTTCTTCTATCTGGAAGGGCGTGACCTGATGTGTGATGTCCATGATGCGGACATCGGGCGAGATACCGAGTATTACCGCCTTGCAGATGGCGACGGCGTCGTTGGCGGTGCCGAAATCGGTCATGAAGACGACGGCGGGTTTCCTGGCGGCGGGCGCAACCGGATGGGGCGCCGGTGCCGTGGCGCAGGATGCGAGCACGAGCGCGAAGAGCAGCGCGCCGAGAAGCAGGAAATGGTACGGAGATTTTGCCGGCCTGACGGTCATGAGGGTCCTTTTTCGCGTGGAATTGCCGCGTTCCTGATGATGTCCAGTATACGCATTTGATCGCGGGAAAGCGGCCAGGCCTTGCTGCCAGCAAGAACCGGCGGGACGCAAAGCGAAGTTTCGGTTAGACTTTTCCGCGACGCTGCAAGGGCTCCTCCAGCTCACCCGTGCCCGGCTCGGAACCCGCGAAAACTGCAAGGAGAAAGCGAATGCTACGAAGAGCAACTCTGGCGCTGGTGGTGTTGTCGCTGTACGCAGCAACCGTTCAGGCCGACCAGGTAACGCTGAAAAATGGCGACCGCTTGACGGGGAAGATCGTCAAGACCGATGACGACGCAAAGACGCTGTTGATCAAGACGGATTTGGCGGGTGACGTGACCGTGCCCTGGGACGCAGTGACGGCGCTGGTTTCCGCGGAGCCGCTGCACCTGACGCTTTCGGACGGGCGGGTGGTAACGGGAACGGTCAATACCACGGACGGAAAGATCGCGGTGGCGACCAGCGGCGGCGAAGTGGCAACGCCCCCAGCCGCCGTGAAGGCGGTGCGCAACGACGCGGAGCAGGCGGAGCACGACCGGCTGCAACATCCGAAGCTGCGGGACTACTGGAGCGGGATCTTCGACCTGGGACTCAGCGTGACGGAAGGCAACTCCTCCACCTCGGCGCTGACCATTGCGGGCAAGGCGGCGCGCGTGGTGCCGAACAACAAATTCACGGTGTACTACACGCAGGTCTATTCGAAAGACAACAACCAGGATCCGTCGGTGGTAACCGCCAACGCGATTCACGCCGGTCTGCGCGACGATATCAACCTGACCCAGAAGGTCTACCTGTTTGCGTTCACTGATTTTGATTCGGACGCGCTGCAGCACCTGGATTTGCGAAACGTCCTGGGCGGCGGTCTCGGCTACCACGTGATCAATTCGAAGCGAACGCAATTCGACGTCTTCGGCGGCGGAAGCTTCAATCAGGAGTATTTCTCGGCGTATCTGACTTCGAATCCGGCGCCGCCACCTCCGCAGATTCTGATTCCCTCGCAATCCCGGCACAGCGCGGAAATCGTGGTTGGCGAAAGCCTGTCCACCAAGCTGGGGCCGCGGACCACGCTGAGCGAGCAGCTTTCGTTCTTTCCCAACCTGTCGTCGCCGGGCGACTACCGTATCAACTTCGACGCCACCGCTTCGACCAGGATCAAGGCCTGGCTGGGCTGGCAGGTGACCTTCAGCGACCGGTACATTTCAGACCCGCCGCCAAACCTGAAGGGGAACGATCTGCTGCTCTCTACAGGATTACGATTGACCTTTGGCCGGGGAGTATTCTAAAAACAAGCCGCCGCGAGAAGGGTTTTCTTGGGAGGAAAGACAATGAGTGGATTGATCTACTGGCTGGTGGTTGGGCTGATTGCCGGATTTCTGGCCGGGAAAGTAATGAAGGGCGGAGGCTACGGAATCGTAGTGGACATCATTCTGGGCATCCTGGGCGGCATTCTGGGCGGCTGGTTGTTCGGACTGCTGGGAATTTCCGCGGGCGGCGGACTAATCGGCGGGATCATCGTGGCGTTCATCGGCGCGGTGATTCTGGTGTGGATCACGCGCCTGATCAAGAAAGCCTAGTCCAGGCTTGCTGGGTGCGCCGCGGGCGCGTCAGTTGGTTTGCGCCTGCGGATGATGAGCCAAATACCATTCAACGGTTGGGGCGCGGAGATATTTCAGCCGAAGTCTGGCTGCATCCGCGCCCTTTTTGTCTCCAATGTGTTCGCGAGCAGCGATGAGCCACTGCGCGGCGAGGGCCGAGTGCGGGTCGGCGGAGAGCTCGCCCTGTGCGGCGGCGAAATCACCCTGCGCAAAGAGGATGTAGCCGCGGGCAGACTCGTAACAATCTTCGACGATCAGGTCGCGGGACTTGGCGGAGAGTTGTTCCAGCTTGCCAACAAGCAGGTTGGCTTCGTCAAACTGTTTTTGTGCGGCGAGTATGCGCACCTGGTCGCGCCAAACAGAGGCGAGCGAGGGGCCGCGGTCGGAGTCGCTCATGCCGGTCAGGCTGACACTGAAACGGGCTTCGAGCGCGCGCAGCAGGACCAGTTGTTCGGCGGGATCGGGGGTGAGCAGCGCGCGGCCTTCTTCGATCTCGAATTCGGCGTAGGGCTCGCGGACTTCACGGGCCTCGGCGGCCAGGCGGTCGAGTTCGCGCAAGCCGTCTTCGCGCTCTCCCTGCCAGAAGAGCGCCAGAGTTTTCTGGAACAGGACATGGAGGCGGTCGCGGTCACTGGCGGCCATGGCGGCGGCCTTGTCGTAGGCCTTGCGGGCTTCCGGGTACCGGCCCATGAGGGTGTAGGTGTCGCCGAGTCCGGTCTGGGAGGTCAGGAAAGTCGGGGTGATTTTGAGCGCGGCGGTGTAGTGGGCGATCGACGATGCATCGTCGCCGACGTAGCGCGAGACTTCGCCGAGAGAATCCTCGGGATTGGGCTGGCCGGGCTGCAGTTCGGCATAGCGCTTGAGATAGGTGATGGCTTTGACCGGATCGGGGTTGCCGCTTTCCACCTGACCGTAGCCGAGCATGTTGAAGGCAGGCGCGAACTTGGGGTCGATCCTGACGATCTCTTCCATCATTTTGAGAGAGCGATCGTAGTCCTGCTGGAAATAGAGCCATTCGGACGTGAGATAGAGGACGTGCGCATTGCGCGGGAAGCGTTTGAGGAGATCGTTCATGCTGGCGATGGCGGGAAGCATGTCTTCCTTCTGGACCGAGACGAGGAAGTTCACTAGTAGCTGTTCTTCAGGCGGGGCGGCCGGGGCGAACTCTTCGGCTTTGCGCAGAGCTTCGGGGGCGGGTTGCGTGCGGCGCGCGGCGAAGGACCAGACGGCATAGGCGAGCGCGAATTGCGGGTCTTTTTCGACGGCCTTCCTGGCGGTCTCCACCGAATCGTCGAGCAGGACGTTTTCGTACTGATCGAGCGCCTTTTCCACGAGCTTGCGGGCTTCGGGGGATTTGGCGCTGACGGGAATCGCGAAGACGCGAGGAACGGAAGCCGTGGCGGTATGCGAGGCGCGATGCGGCGCGGCGCCGGAGTCGCTGACGCTTGCGGACTCCTGCGGGCGTGACCACACGGAGAGCGGCAACAGGACCGCTAGGATCAGAAAGACTGCGATACGAAGAAGATGCTTCATCGAAGTGCGCTCCGCGGCGCCGGGCCGCCACTCGCTGAAATTTCACCGGGCCTGATGCCACGCTACCGCCAGTCAGGCGCGGCGCGTAACTGACCCATCGGACAGGTGCGGCGGCTTGGTCACGCGGATTGCCGCTTTGGCCACAGTTTTTGTTTGTTCGTATGCGGCACTTGTCCGGGGAAAAGCCGGAATTCATACTTTGCCTGCCTGCTCAGAAGGTGACGAGGCTATGGACGCAACGCTCTTGCAGAGAATCGCGCGCGGGCTGACGGCGCTGGCCGCCCTGGCCGTGCTGGTTCTGCCGGCGGTGCCCGCGGTGAAGAACATGGCGGTGGTCGTGAGCAGCGGCAGCAAGCTGAGCGACGTGCCGCTCGCGGATCTGGTGAAGATGTGCAAGGGCGCGACGAAGTCCTGGCCTGACGGCAAAAACTTTACCCTGGTTCTGAAGAATCCCGATGCTCCGGAGATGCATGTCGCGCTGCAGAAGCTCTTTGGGGTAACCGGGCCGGAGCTGAGGGCGGCGCTTGCCAAGCTGAATGAAGGCCGGCAGGTGGTGCGAATCGTGGACAGCGACGACGAGCTGCTGAGGCAGGTGGAGATGACGCCCGGCGCGCTGGGAATCGTGGACGTTTATTCGATCAACAATTCGGTGAAAGTGCTGCGCATTGACGGCAAACTGCCGTTCGACTTGGGCTACGCCTTCCGCGGGAACTGAATTCCAGACAATCGAGTTGTAAGACGAGCGCTTTGCGGAGCGCGGCGGCTACCCAGCCGGCGGTCGCGGTGTGCGCGGGCGCAGCGCACGCAACGCGGTGGTGCCGATAAAAATCGCGGCAAGGGCGAAAGCAATCCATATAAAGGATGGGTGCTGCTCGGAGAAGGGCCGCGGATCCCGGAAGTTGGAGGTTGGTTCTTCGGGGCCGAGGGTCAGGAGCGCGGAAACTACTTTTTGCGGGCTGGCTTCGAAATAGTGGCTCAAGTCATATTGCGGAGCGGAAGCGTTCTCGTTTCCATAGAGCAGGCGATAAGCCTGACCTGGTTTGGCCTTCAGGTAGATGCGGCGCGGCACGCCCAGCAGTTTGACGCTGACGTCGGCGAGCGGCCGGTCGTTCAGATCGATGATGGCGACACGCAGCAGAAGGCCCTGGCGCCACTCCGGGAATTCCACCGTGAGCGATTCGTGTTTCTTGCCGGCCAGGGTGTAGCGATAGATGGCGCCGGAGCCGCGATCGTTCCACTGCTTGCCGTCGTCGCTTTCGCTGATTCGCACGGCGCGGTAGAACTCGCCGGTGCCGGTGGCGAATTGCACGCGCGAGACCGGCAAACTTGATGAAGCCAGCACGGTGGTCCATGCGGACTCACCCTCCGGCGCAGAGACGGGCTTGAAGGTGGCGGGAATCTCGGCAAGTTCCAGCGGCGGCCGGACCTGGTAGGAAAACGTGAGCCCGGAAACCGGGAATTGTGCCTCTTTCTTGAAAATGCGCACGCGAGCATAACGGGAGGCTACGCCGACGTAGGCGATGGTCTGAGTCCCGTCAATGGAGCGGGAACGAAGACGCGCCAGCGGGCCGCGCGGTTCCACAACGCGCCAGGTTTTTGCATCGTCGCTGAGCGCCACCTCGGCCCAGATGACAAAGTCGCTTTCCGGCGTTTCCAGCGTTACGTGATCGTAGATTTCAGGCTGCGCGCCGAGATCCGCGACGACTTGCGTGTATTTCCCCTCTACGAAGCTGTTCTCCAGCAGATTGGCGGAGTGGCTTCGTGTGTCCGGCGCGGCGGCCGAGGTCCAAAGCTCGAAGGGAACTTCTAGGCCGGAGGAATCAATCACCCGGATGTCCGCCCCTCCCGTGGAGGAATGGCCGAGAACCTCCCAGGGCAAGCGGAGTTCGCCGGTGTCGTGCGACGCCGCGACCGGCGTGCTGATGGACCGAGAATAACGCCAGGAGCGCCAACGCTCGGGGAGATCGGCTGCCCCGGCCAGGCAGCTACAGGCGAGCAGTACGACGATTGCGCCGCGCAACCTTTTCATGCCGTCTCCCGATTGCGGACGAGCTTGCGGTGATAGAAGAACGAGACGCCGAGAAGGACGGCACCGAGCACGAAGAAAGAGAGAATCCGGTAGCCGCGTTCCAGGAAAGCCGAGTCGTAGAAGAAGACTTTCCCCACGACCAGAACGAAGAGTGCCAGGGCTTGCCAGCGAATGAGCGAAGACTTTTCGCGCATGCCAAGAATGAGCAAAACCGTCGCGTAGACGGTCCAGAGAATACTGAGCGAGAGGTGACGCGCAAATTCGGCGTCAATGCCCGCCTTGACGCCGCCGAAGCGATCCCAAAATTCGATCGAAAGGGCGATCAGCGCAAGAACATTGATGGCCACGCCGAAAATGCCGACTTCGGCCCGTTCGGATCGTCCGAGCGTTTCCGCATACGAGCGCGCGGACCACAGGGCCACGCCGAGACATGCAATCAGAACCAGATAGGCGGCGAAGCGTTCGTTGAAAAGAAAGGCGCCGCCATCCGGAGGCAGCACAAGCAGACGAAGCGTGGAAAGCGCGAGCAGAAAATAGCCGGCCTGGCGCAGACCGTTGCTCAAGGTGCGAAAGCCGGTCCAGACGAGAATGGCGCCCTCAACGGAAAAGCTGAGCGTGATCCACTTGCCTTCCAGGCGCACCGGAACGGCCAGCGTGAGCAGGGTCAGAGCCAGGCCGGCGAAGAGCAATTTGGGCAGGCGCGGCCGGTCTTCTTCGTCTTCCGGCGCGAAACGCGCGATGGCCACATGACCGGCGGCGAGAGCGATACACAACAGGGTGAGCGGCCACTTGTCTTCCGGCCAAAGCATGGAGAAGGCCGCCGCGGAGAACTGGCAGATATTCAGCAAGACGATGGCGGTATCGGTTCGATCGAAGCCGGCGCCGCGCACCGCGCGCAGGGCGGGCTGCAGTTCGTACAGCAGGAAAAAGAGTGCGGCAAACAGGAGCGTTTTTTCGAGCGCGTCCTCTTTGTAGAACTCGCCGTACCAGCCCCAGAAGTAAATAACGGTTCCAAGAAAACCGACGGGCGCCAGCCAGCTCCAGCCTTTGCGCCAAACGAGAGCAAGCGCCGCCGCGCCCAGCAACAAGAGGTACGAGAAAAGAATGGTTTCCTGATTCTTGCCGCTGCTGGCGAGGATGGGAGTGAGCAAACCGCCGAGCAGGGAGAGCACCGCGATGCGCTGGGAATTCCGGCCGATGGAAATGGCGGCCATGACGGCGGTAATGCCAATCATTCCCAGAAAGCCGACATCGCGGCTGTACAAAGTGTAGTACTGGCAGCCGGTCCAGACCGAGAGGAAGAGCGTGGCTTCGCCCAGCGCGGCGATCCCTTCGGAGAAATAGGTGTAGCCGCGGCCGAGAAGCAACTGGCTCCACGGCAGCATCAGTGCGCCCAGAAGAACTCCGATCGCCACGCGGCCGGAGGGCCCGATCCAGTGATTGTCGAAGGCGTATTTCAGTCCGTAAGAGACCGCAATAAGCAAAGCGACGATGCCGACGCGGCTGAACAGTTTTCCCGCGATCACGGTCTCGAGATCGAAGGATGATGATCCGTCTTCGCCGCTGCCCGGCGCCGGGGAACGGCCAAGATCGCTATGGCTGACTTTAATCGAGGGCGGGACTTCGACCGCCTGGGAAGGCGGCGGAGCAGGTGGCGGCGGAAGCTCCAGCGAGGCCGGAGGGACAATTGGAATCGGTGCCGCCGCCTGCGGCGTTGCAACGGGCGATGCCCCTTCGCTGGAGGAGCTGACGCTGACGCTGGCGCCGGCTTTGAGCGCCTTCTCTAGCTCTTCCAGGCGTTGTTCGGCACGGATGAGGCGCGAGGTCAGGAACTGCATCCCGGCCAGACTGTCCTGCAAGCGGTTGATGCCGACCAAGGCGACGATGGCCATGATCGGCCCCGCTAGAAACACAAGAATGACGATGACGATGAGCAAGTCCATGCTGGATTCGGACATAGAGGGACGCGTCGGGCGGATTAGAACATAGACACCTAGCTCGCACAACAGCAGGAGCGGGGCTTGAGAGGGCCTCGGAAGTCCCTAAGTGGGCTGGCCGACCAGGGAGGACGATCCTTATAACCTGTCCCGCCGGGCAGGGTTTTCCACAGCAGGTACAGCGAAAACTGGGCAAAATTTCTCAAGTCGTCTCATGTAGATATAACTCTATTTTAATGACTAGGTTGCGGCCATCTCGCGTCTCGCTATGGGCGTACTAGGAGACTGGTTTAGCCGCAAAATTGTACCTTCTGTACCATCGAATTTGAGGTTCCCTTCCTGTCTAATCGTACAGGTGCAGGACATACCGGAACCTAAGGACAGGTTCTGCATCTAACTTTGGGAGCCTAAAGAGAGCAAGCGGCCCCAAAAATGGCAGCCGGACCGGCAAGAGAGAACGAGGGCCAGAGGACAGGGAAATGAAGAATCAAGACAAGAGCCGGAAGTGGATGTGGTGGTTCCTGGGAGCGGTGGTGGCGATGCAGTTGTACTTTGTCCGGGAACTGCTGGCGGCCTTCGCGCTGTTCGCGCTGGTGTTTGCGGTGTTCGGCGCGGCGTTGGCGGGGATCTATCTGTTGCACCAGGGCTGGGCGGTGGCGGTGGAGCGGGTGGCCGAGAGCAAGCACCCGGCGGTGGCCTATGCCAAGCGCGGCGTGAACTCGGTGGAAGAACTGGCGCGACGCGGTGCCACGGCTACGCTGAGCGGAGCGGAAGAACTGGCAAAGCGCGCCGTCCGGCGCACGGGTTCGGCCGCAGCCCGTTGAGAGGTTTCGCGATTTTGTAAGGGAGAAGCTACCGACGGACTGTACTCCTGCAGTTTCGGCCGGGAGCGGCATCAAGAACGAAGCAGAAGAGCCAATCGCCCTGAGCAAGCGGTTGGCTTTTTTGTTTTTTTGCTGATGGGCGCGCGGGCGAGGAAAGCGCTTGGCCTGGTAAATTTTGTAAAGCTTGGACGGTTTAGGAAAACTCCGGCGTCGTTTTGTGTCATCGTTCGATGAGTTCGCGTGGAGACCGATCCGGACGAAACGGACGTCATCCCTGCGAACAGATTCCCTGCGCAATCCCGTCAGGGCAGCCAGAGAAGGGCCAGCCAGCACGGGAGCGCCGGGCCATAAGAAAAGGGCAGGCATTGCATCAGCAACGCCTGCCCTTTGTGTTTTTGGATCCGCGCGCGACAGACGTCCGGCCAGACCGCCCGGCTATAGTGAACGGAGTGCCGAGGCTACCGGAACGACCGCCGCGCGAATGGCAGGCAGCAGACCGCCGATCACGCCCATCACCAGCGCAAAAACCAGGCCTTCCACCAGGAGGTCCGGAGTGATCTTGAAGGCGAACGCCAGGTTGGAGAACGTCTGAAAGTTCATGGTGCTGGTGGTGAGGCCGTTGAGCGGAAGCACCGCCAGGCAGCCGAGCAACCCGCCGACCAGGGCAATCAGCAGCGCCTCCACCAGAAACGAGAAGACCACGGCGGAGCTATCGAAGCCCAGCGCGCGCATGGTGGCGATTTCGCGGCCGCGTTCGGAAACCGCGGAGTACATGGTGTTCAGCGCGCCGAAAACCGCGCCAATCGCCATGATCCCGGCGACCAGGCCGCCCAGCACGGTGATGAGCGTGGTCATGGTGCGGGACTGCTTGGCGTAGTAGTCGATTTCGCGAATCACGTCCACGTTGAGGCGCGGATCGGACGTCAGTGAATCCTTCAGTTGCTGGAAAGAGTCCCTGGATTGCAGGTGCACCGTCACGGACTGAAAGATGTTGGCGGGACGCTTGAGGACTTCGTTCAGCACGTGGGAGTCGCACCAGATTTCGGAGTCAAAGGAAGAACCACCGGCGTCGAAGATGCCGACGACCTGCCAGCGGCCGCCGGCGAAGTCAATGGTGTTGCCCAGCGTCAGCCCGGCGTAGGTCTTGGCGGCATTTTTGCCGACGACAAGTTCGGAGACGCCGGGAGCGAACATTCTTCCCTCCGCGACCCTTACGAACTTGCGAATTTCCAGAACGTTGGGGGAAACGCCGCGCACCTGGACGTTGGCGTCGGTGCCGGTGCTGATCAGCGGCACCGGGATCACGCCGACGACTTCCTGGGTGAGCAGCGGCCCGCTGCTATCGCGCGCGATGCCCGGCGCGTCGGCGACGACTTTGATGGAATCGAGGGTGATACCGCCCATCATTTCCGAAGGCGAACCGGCGCGCATGATCAGCGCGTTTTGTGGTGAACCGGACGCGACCAGCGTGGCCTTGAAACCATGCGCGAGGGACAGCATGGCGATGAAGACGCCCACCGTGCCGGCAATTCCGAGAACCGCCACGATGGTCGAGGTCCAGCGCGCACGGACACTGCGGACGTTGTAGATCAGGGGAATGGCCATGTCAGACCCTCCGTAACGCGTTGACGACGCGCATGCGCATGGCGCCGATGCCAGGCAGTAGGCCGCTGACAATGCCGACGGCGACCGCGATCAGCAGGCCTCCCACAAGAATGTACGGCGCAAGAATCAGGGTCGGGAGCAAGCCATTGAGTGCTTTGGCCATGGCCGGCACCACAACCATCGCCAGGAGCAGACCCAATATTCCGCCGATGAGCGCGATGACCAGCGATTCGGCCAGGACGAAGAAGAGCACCGCCCGGTCGGAAAAGCCGATCGCTTTCAGGACCGCGAGCTCTGATGTGCGTTCGCGCACGGAAATGGCCATGGTGTTGCCCGTGACCAGCAGCAGCGTGAGAAAGACCACCGCGCCAATCGAGAGGATGAGGAACTTGATGTTGCCAAACTGCTTGACCCAGCTCGCGGCGAAAGCCGATTCGGTCTCGGTCTTGGTCTCGAAGGGCGAGTTGGCAAACTGATCGTCAATCGCCTTGGCCACGCGAACCGCGCTATCGGGATTGTCCAGGCGGAGCACGTACCAGCCGACCTGGCCTTTCACGCGTTCCGGCACTTTTTCCTCGAAGTAATCCCACTGGAACCAGAACTGGGTCTCATCGTCCTGCGGGCGCTTGCCGTGGTAGATGCCGACCAGATTGAACTCCCAGGAGCCGCCGCCGTAGAGCGTGGTCTTGATGGGGATGCGGTCGCCTATCTTCCAGTGATATTTCTCGGCAGTGCGGGCCCCGGCGATGGCGCCCTGGCGGTCTTTCAAGAAGGCGCTCCACTGATCGTCCGGCACGACGAGCTCGGGAAAAACCTGCCGCTGGTTTTCCGGATCGATCACGAATTGCGGGAAGAAATTCTTTTCATCCTGGTAGACGCCGCCGAACCAGTTGTTGTGGGTGATGTACTTCACGCCGGGAACGCGCAGAATTTTGTCGCGATAGGAAAGCGGAATGGGATTGATGATGGAAGTGCGGTTGATGATGACCAGGCGGTCGGCGCCCGCGACATCGGCGCCGCGGCCAAAAGCGTCTTTCACTACGGCGAGAAAGGCAAACAGGAAAAGCGCCACGGCGAAGGAGCCAATGGTAAGGATGAGCCGGACTTTCTTGCGAAGCAGGTTGGCCCAGATCAGTCTGCTGAATTTCATGCGGCGCCTCCGGCCAGGCTGTGTTCGGCGAGCTTGGCACCTTCCACCAAAACGCCCTTCTCCAGATGCAGTGTGGTGTTGGCGCGGGCGGCGACGACCGGGTCGTGCGTGACCATCAGCACGGTCTTGCCGTGCTTGCCGACCAGTTCTTCGATCAAGGCCATGATTTCCGTGGCGCTCTTGCGGTCCAGGTCGCCGGTGGGTTCGTCGCAAAGCAGGAAGGTGGGATCGGAAACGATGGCGCGGGCGATGGTGACGCGCTGTTCCTGTCCGCCGGAAAGCTGACGAGGATAGTGGTTCATCCGTTCGGCGAGGCCCACGACGGACAGCGCGGTCTCCACGTGCTGGCGGCGCTGCGCCTTGCTCAGCTTGGTCAGCAGCAGCGGCAGTTCCACGTTCTGGAACGCGGTGAGCACGGGAATCAAGTTGTACATCTGGAAGATGAAGCCGACGTGGCGGGCGCGCCACTGCGTCAGCTTGCCGCTGGACATGTTGGTGATCTCGTCGCCGTCCACGGAGATGTGGCCGGAGGTGGGCACATCAAGGCCGCCGAGCAGGTTGAGCAGCGTGGTCTTGCCGGAGCCGCTCGGTCCCATGAACGCGACGAAGTCGCCCTTGTCCACGTCCAGGTTGAGGCCCTGCAGCACCGAAATGTTCTCGCCGCCGCGCCGGTAGGTCTTGTTTAGACCGCGCACCTGAATGAGCGCGGAGGAACTTCCGGAATTGTCCACACGGATCATGCGTTACTCCTTTTCACCGGTCCGGACGGTTTGCCCGTCCTGCAAATTTGCCGGGCCGCGCGTGACCAGGGTATCGCCCGAATTCACGCCGGCCAGGACCTCCACGTCGGACCCGCGGTCGTTGCCGAGCCTGACGCTGCGGCGTTCCAGCTTGGAGTCGCGAAGGAGATAGACATAGGTGTTGCTGCCGTCGCCGCGCACCGCGGACTTGGGAATGATGGCCACAGGTTTGGGGCCGGAATCCTTGGTCGCATCCTTCTTGGGTTTCTCTTCTTCGCTGATAAACGCGACCTTCACGCCCATGTCCGGCAAGATGCGCGGGTCCAGTTTGTCGAACGAGATGCGTACCTTCACCGTGGCCTTCTGGCGGTCGGCGGTGGGAATTACGGTGCGCACGTGGGAAGGGATTTGCCAGTCGGGGTAGGCATCCAGCGTGGACGTGACTTTTTGCTGCGGCTGCACCCGCGCAATGTAGGCTTCGTTTACGTCCACTTCCACTTCGTTGGAATTCATGTCCACGATCGTGGCGATGCCGGTGCGGGTAAAGCCGCCGCCGGCGGAAATCGGCGAGACCATTTCGCCGACCTGCGCGTCCTTGGAAACGATGATTCCGGAGAACGGCGCGCGGATGACGCAGTTGTCCACCGCCTGCTGGGCTTCGCGAATGCGGGCCTCGGCTGCAGCCACTTGCTGCTTGGCCAGCGAGATTTTGGCCCGCAGGCTGTCGGCGTTGGTGCGCGCGCTGTCCAGCTGATCCTGGCTTTGCACACTGGCCGCCTGCAGCTGTTCCGAGCGGTGCAGCTGGATCTCGGCATACCTCAACTGCACTTCGTAATCCTGAATAGCGGCCTTGGCGGAATCGCGATCCGCGATCGCAGTTTCCAGCGCCCGCTTGGCGTCAGAGTCGTCGAGCGTGGCCAGCAGTTGGCCTTCCGTGGCGTGGTTGCCCTCGTCGAAAAAGACTCCGGTGACCCGGCCGGTGATTTTCGCGGCGACCGTGGCCCGGCGGCGCGGCGTGACATAACCGCTGGCATTCAGGGCTACCTGCTGCCCGGGCTCACCGGCAGGTCGCGCGGTGGCCGTTTCGACCACGGGCGCCCGGTTTTTCAGCCCGAATACGACGCCGGCGACCAGCAGCAGAACGCCCAGGCCGGCGGCAAAGAAACCCCAGAACTTCCCCGAACCGCCGCGCGAGCGCGCTGCGTCGTGAATCTTGAGAGAGGCGAGGTCTGCAGCCGGCATAGGGAGAGAGATGCTCCTAATCGCTGAAATTTCGAGCGGGCAGAATTTCTATTTATCGATTCCGGGTAGAGTACGGGGGGAAACCCGTCGCTCGTGCAGTCCCCTCTACTATACGCGAAACCTGGACCGTTTCTATCATGGGATTCACGGACAAGCCGGCGGGGAATCGGCGAACGGCCGCGGGCTGCCGGCGAACGGACAGGAGAGCGGGGTGGCGGCTGGCGCGAAACCGGAAGCTCAGGTTTGCGGCGGCAGGAAGTTGCGCGGGTCGAAGGCCAGGCCCTCCTTGGTGACCTGCGAGTGCTGCTCTACGGCGCCGACCGCGGCCACCAGGCAGGAGTAGAAGAACGCGCGCAGGCCCTGGCGGAACTGTTCGGTGATCTGCTCGGTCGAGCGGGCGATGTCGGTCTCAATGGCCTTGCGGCGTGCGTCGCAAGCCTCGCGATGCTGAGCATCCAGCGCGTCCAGCGCGGAAGCGACGCGCTGGGTGGTAGCGGAGGCGGTAACGGTGGCATGAATCTCCGTCTGGCGCCGGAATTCGCCCAGGGCTTCGCTGGCGGCGGTCTGCACCGTGGCGCGCGCTTCGGCGACGTTGGATTCGAGATACGCGGTCGCTTCGCGGGTCAGGGACTGTGCCTCTTCGAGCAGATTGGTGAGATGGCGGTGCGAGGCCTGCGCAATTCCGCGATTGAATTCGTCAAGCGCGGAAGAGAGGGATTCGGCGACCAGGGAGGCCAGGCGCTGCTGGGTGTCGCGGAGGGCGCGTTCGCTCAGCTCGCGGGCTTCGCCGAGATTTTTCTGCGCGCTGCCGGCCTGGCGGTCAATGCGCTGGACGATCTCTTCGGCGCGAATGCGATAGCCTTCTAGTTGCGCGTCCCAGCGGGAACGCACTTCGTCCAGGCGGTCTTCGACGCGCGCAAGGACTTCCTCCCGCGAAGTGTGCACCAGGGCGCTGCGCTGCTGCGCGGATGACTGGGAAACCTGCTGGATGGATGCCTCGCGCGCGGCGTCAATGGAGTTGATCGCGGAATGCAGCGCCGGGGCCAGGTGCTTGGTGACTGCGGTGAGGATCGCGGTTTCGGCTGCCTTTTCGATCTTGGGCTGCAGCGCGGCCAGCAGCTTTTCCGGAGTGATGCTGACGCGGTTTGGACGCGCGTAGGCCGCCGCGGCTTCCGCCGGCGGAAAATTAGACGCGGCTTTCGAGGTCGAAGGCATCACCGGAGAGCGCGGCGTGATCGAAGGTGCCAGACCAGCGAGGGCTTCGCTCAGGAAAATCCGGTCGCTGCCGTTTTCGCCGTTCGGCGATTCGCTGCCGATCGCAACGCTGCCATTGGCGCCGTTGCCGCCAATGCCCCCATTGTTGCCATTGCTTCCGGCAATCTTGGGCATGTCCTCCGCCAGCGGTGCTCGGCCCGGCCCGGTTGCAGCGGCGGTTTGTTCATGGGAGGGAGGAAGCTCCGCCGCGAGCCGCTCCTGCGGGCTGAGCCAGTCCGTCGGCGGCGCCGGGATCCGCCAAATGTTCGCGGGGTTTTCCAGTTCAACGCCCACGTGATAGAGGTCGCGCGGATTGCGCGGAATCTGCACCGAACGCACCTGGGCGCGGACCGTGGTGACGATTTCGTTGATCGGGGCTTCGCCGATCTGCAGCGTGATCCAGGAGCCGACGCGGCAATCGTGGCGCGAAGGATAGCGGCAGCCGTGCAGGTTCATGCTGACCGCGGTGGTGCGCTCCAGAAATTCCTGGCCGAGCCCGTCGTGCCCGGTGATGAGCAGCGGGGTCGGCTTCTCGATGCGCGTGCTGCGGCGGGCTTCCGGCCCGGTGAAGCCGAAAGTAGCGTCTGCGGTGGGAATTGTGCTCACGCGAGGTCTCCGCGAAAACGGAGAAATGAAATCAAAGAGCGGCATCTTGCACTTGCACCAAACGGGCTGGTTCGCACACGACCGGGAATGGCAGAACCTCCTCGTGCAAAAAAGGGACCAGAATCTCCGAGATGAATGGATTCTAACTGAAAAAAAGAATTGAAAGCCAGAAACAACTGGCTTACGGCTAAACCGAACGGGTTAGTTCTAGAACTTCTAGCTGTAGCCGCCGTCAGAAAAGTTCGTCGAATGACGTCACCGAGAAATAGTCTTGCGCCGCGGCGACTCCCGGGCGAAGCGAGTGGGCGGTGGCCAGGCCGGCGGTCCGGGCGGCGTCGAGTTCCTGTGGCACGTCCGAAACGAACAGGCTTTGCCGCGGTGCCAGGCGCAAAATGGCCATGATCGTGGCGTAGCTGCCGGGCTCACGCTTCGGTCCAGTCGTGGTGTCGAAGTACGCCGCGATGTACGGGGAGAGATCGCCCGAGGTCGAGTGTGCGAAGAGCAGCTTCTGCGCCAGAACGCTGCCCGAGGAAAAAATCGCGACGCTGCGCTGCTGCTCCCTCCAGCGCGCGAACGCCGGCGCAACATCCGGATAGACTTCGCCGCGCAATTCTCCGGAGCGAAAACCCTGCTCCCAGATTTTTCCCTGGAGCGTTTTCAGGGCCGTGGCCTTGCTGTCCCGCGCGATCAGCCATTTCGCGAACCGCGCGGCCGAGGCCAGCGCTGCTTCGTGCGTCGCGTGGTCCCAGGCCGGAATCGTTTGATCCTGTGCCGCCTGTAGTTGCCAGAGAGCCCGGAGTTCCGCCACCAGTGCCTTCGTCTCGAATTCCGCCGCGTGATCCGCGAAAAAATCGTCCACGCGGGCGGAAGCAAACGGGAAGAGCGTCTTAAAAACGAAATCGATAGGCGTGGTGGTGCCTTCGATGTCGAGCAGGATCAGGCGAATTTCAGCCGAAGCGAATGGCAGCGCGCGCTTGGCGGTCACGCGTTCAACTCATGGTGCCGCGCGGCGGCAGATAGGAGGGACCGAAGCAGACCGGATCGTAGCCTCGGTCGGTGCCGCTTTGCGTATAGTGCGGAGTCCATCCGGTGCTGTCCTGAAACAGGCGGATGGCGCGGATACGCTTTTCCTGGCACAGGTCGAACCAGTGCCACGTCCCCCGCGGAACGCGAAGCAAATCACCGGCCTCGACGGTAATCGAGACGACCGAACCCTCACGCGGATGAATATGGAACAGTCCGCGCCCCTCCAAAATGAACCGAACTTCGTCTTCGTCGTGCCAATGTTCCGAATTGAAGCGGTTCAGCATGGCATCCAGACCCGGCGTGCTCGACTGCACGTCAATGACGTCGGCCGTCACGTAGCCGCCTTCGCGCTTGAGCCGCTCAATTTCCGGAGCATACGCGGCCAACACCTCTTCCGCGGAAGCAGCGGCGGGAAGTTCATGAGCCGGCGTCCATTGTTCGAAGGTGATGCCAATGGTTGCGAGATACGCGCGTACCTCGTCGGGTGCGGTCAGCGTGCGCCTTTCATCCGGGATGTGAACCGTGGCCATAACGACTCCCAGCGCCTTACGCGGGCGAATGCGGTGCGGAAAACTCGCGGCGACCGACGACCTCAAACAGGAACTCGAGGATTTCCACGTGACGCCGTGCCTGCGCGACGTCCTCTCCCCAAGTATATAACCCGTGGCCCGCGAGAAGGAACGCATGAACGGCCGGCTCGCGGCCCAGCAGCGACTCTACCTCCTCCGCCAGTGCCGCGATGTTCTGGGTGTTGCGGAAAATGGGAATCCACTCGCGATGCTCGTGTGTCGCCACGCCTTCGAGGCCTTTCAGCATTTCGTAGCCCTGAATGGCCAGGCCGTCCTTCGTGGCGAAACGTTCGGAAAGCAGCGTATTCCAGACGGAATGTGTGTGCAAAACAGAACCTGCCGCGCGAGCGCGGGCGACCGCGAAATGCAGCAGGGTCTCCGCAGATGGCTTGCCTTTGCCGGAGAGCACCCGGATGCCCGAGGCATCGGGTTCGGCTGCCGTCAGAAAATCCGTGGCATGTAATTGTGATTTATCGAGTCCCGAGGAACTGATGAGCAGGCGCAGCGGGCTGTGCTGCAGGACGGCGCTGTAGTTGCCGCTGGTGCCGCGGGCCCAGCCGCGCGCGTGAAATTCACGCCCGATTGCCGCGAGAGCCGATGCGGCGGCGCGTAAGCCCGGACGCTTTTGTGAGGACGATGCGTCCTTCCCCTCGGGCCTTTGCGCGGCGCTCATGCCGAAGAGTATGCCACGCAAGAGCAGCGGGAAGGGATGCGCGATCCCCGGCGCTGCCTGCGAGAGTCTCCGATGGGACCGCCATTTACTTTGATGGCTTCAACTGCTTTAGCAGAGCCTTCACGCCGCTATTGATTGAATCTTGCGAGTAGGCATTCTGGTTCACGGCCTTCTGGCCGATGGCCCGATAGGCCAGGCGATTGCCCGCGCGTTGCACCAGGTCCAGAACGATCGTGCCTTCGCGATAACGCACCGTGTGATACATCAATTCCGGCGGGCCCCAATAGCCCCAACCGTAGGAGTTCCAGCATCCGTAGTACCCGCACACCAGCACCGGCCGGTTCACCGGAGTGGCCACGGTTTCACGCCGATTTTGCACCCCGATGTGATAATCCACCAGGAAGTCTGCCTGCGCCGGATTCTGCACCTGCACCAGCCCCTTTTCCGCTAGCGAACGCTCGATGGCGTATTTGATGCGATTGCGGACGATGTCATTTTCAATGTCCGGATTCGGCGGAACCGCGTTGCGGCCGGGAACGATGTCGCGCGAGATCACGGGACGGTCCGGTGAATTGGTGTTACCAGGGGGCGGCGCACCTTCCATCGGGCGCCAGGCCCAGGTGTTGCCCTTGATGATGGGGATGCTCGGATCGCGGTCCACGGTGACGTGGTCGTCGCATCCGGCCAAGCCAAACCCCAACGCCAGTACAGCGAACACCAGCAAAGATTTCACAGCACGCGGCAAACGCATGGCCAATTTCTCCCGCTTAATGAAACACCAGGAAGACGAAGAAGTTGCGCGACCGAAAGGCTCAAGGTTCCTGGTAAGACGCAACCTTCCAGTCGGCGGGCGGGAAAGTGATAGGCCAGAACAAGGGAGCAGGGCGGTTGAATTCGAAGGCCACGGTGTTTCGGCTTCCCGGCTTCTGATCCACGCGAACGACTCGGCAGCCCTCCTCCTCCCCCGTCTGCGGATTGATCAGGACCAGGGGCTGTCCGCAGACAACCTCCATGTCCAGATACATCAGTCCGCCGTGCGCATTGATGACGAGGGTGTGCGTCTCTTCGCGCATCAGGAAACGTTCCCGATTTTTGGTGACCACCAGAACCGGGATGTGAATCATGACGCGTCGACTGCGACGCCGGTTTTCCGGTGACGAGGGAGAAGGAGTGGCCATGATGAGAGATTGCTGAGATTTTGGCGGACTCTGGGAAAGAGGGTTGAGAAATCGTCTTACTGCTTGCAAACCCAACCATCGACCCGCGGCAGGGGAGCGGCCCCCAAGTGCAATCGGCAACGGCACGTTTTCGGGAAAACCTGTGACCGGCGTCCGTGCGTATGGGGTATGATAGAGTTTTAGGAATCAGCATCTTAGAACGCATGGGAGCAAGACGTTGACGGAATCCAAGGGCAAGGTCCTTCTGCGCGTGCGGCCGCGCGGTTTTTGCGCGGGCGTAGTGCGTGCCGTGGACATCGTGGAACTGGCGCTGGAGGCTTACGGCGCGCCGGTTTATGTGCACCACGAGATCGTGCACAACACGTACGTCGTGGAGCAGTTGCGCCGCCGCGGGGCGATTTTCGTGGAATCCATATCCGAAGTACCGCACGGCGCGGTGCTGGTTTTCAGCGCGCACGGCGTGCCGCCGGCGGTTCGCGATGAGGCGAAATCACGTTCGCTCAAGGTGATTGATGCCACCTGCCCGCTGGTGACCAAGGTCCATTTTGAAGCCCTGAAGTTCGCCCGCGAAGACCGCACCATCATTCTGATCGGCCACAAGGATCACCAGGAAATTATCGGCACCTCCGGCGAAGCGCCCGACCGCACCATCGTCGTGGACTCTGTGGAAGCGGTAGACCGCCTGGAAGTGACCAACCCGGACAAGCTGGCTTTCCTGACGCAAACGACGCTCAGTCTTTACGACACCCAGGAAATCGTGGCCCGCCTGCGGCAGAAGTTCCCCAAGATCGTGGGGCCAAAGAGCGACGACATCTGCTATGCCACGCAAAACCGCCAGGAAGCGGTGGAACAAGTGGCGCAGGATGTGGACCTGATCCTGGTGGTCGGTTCGCAGAACAGCTCCAATTCGAATCGTCTGGTGGAAGTGGCTCAGCGTCGCGGCGTGAAGGCGGAATTGATTGACTCCGCTTCGGATATTGATCCGGCGTGGCTGAACGGCGCCAAGAGCGTGGGACTTACGGCCGGTGCTTCCGCTCCGGAGGTTCTGGTGGAGCAAGTGAGCCAGCGCCTGGCGGAGCACGGCTTTACCGACCAGCGCGATCTGGATCTCATTCGCGAGGACGTGCGTTTCACATTGCCGCCGGAATTGGCGACGATCGCGCCGGCGCCGAGGCGCTGACCTCGCAGGACGCGGCTCGGAATTTACTGGTTGCACGGGGCAGGGGCGGCGCGCACAGCAGGCTGCGCCGGTTTTTCAGAAACTTCAGGAGACGATCGTGGCGGTCAAAATTGTCCGTCAGCCGAAGAAGATTGCCTTGATTGGCGCTTGCTCGAGCGCCGCGGCGTTTTCCCCCGGCACCGAAAAAGCCCCGGCCGCGCTGCGCGCCGCGGGGCTGGTACAAAAGCTGCAGCAAGCGGGCTTTGAAGTGACCGACCTCGGCGACTGTCCCGCTCGCCTTTTTGCCGACGATGACGAACACAAGCGCGCGCGGAATCTTCCGGCCATCGTGGCCGGGCTCAACGATCTGAAGCTGCACGCGGAAACGGCGATCAAGAGCGGAGCGTTGCTGCTGGTCCTCGGCGGCGATTGCGCGCAGGTGATCGGACTGCTCACGGGCGCGCGGCGCTATTACAAACAGGTCAATCTGCTGTGGATGGATCGCGACGCGGATTTGAATACGCCGGCTACCACCCCGTCCGGCCGCATTGACGGCATGGTCGTCGCCCACATCATCGGACGCGGCGCCCCGGAACTGGTGCGCTTCTGGGGCGAGCCACCGCTGGTGCGCGAGCCGGACGTGTTGCTGTTCGGCATCGAACGCCTGGATCCGGCGGAAGAGGAATTCCTGGGCAAGTCTCCGCTGCGCCATGTCCGCGCCGCGGACATCCAGAAGAAGGGCGCAGCCGCGGCGACGCGCGACGCGCTGGCGCATCTTCACGCGGACGCCCGCGATTTTGTGCTGCACCTGGATACCGACGTGATTTCCGCGGAGGAGTTTGCCGCGGTGAACGTTCCGGGCAGCGGCGGTTTGCGCCTCAGCGAAGTGCGCGATGCGCTGCGCGAGATCCTGAGCCGCAAGACGCTCCTTGGACTCGATGTGGCGCAGTACAACCCGGAGAAAGATCCCGACGGCAGCGGCGCGGAGAAGCTGATAAGCCTGCTGGTGGATGGCCTTGCGGCGCGCCTGGAAGGGTTGAGCGCGCCTCCGGCACCGACCGCGGAAGTGCCGGCCGCCGCGCCGGCGCCCGCCTCCGCTGAGCAACCTGCCGAACCCGCAGCCCAAGCGCAAGCCGAACCGGAAGAGCGTCCCTCCTGAACGCCGCCTACGGGCGCAGCGTTTTTCGCACGTAACGCAAGAGCCCCAGCCAGGAAAGCCGCAGCCCGCCGTTCAAGATATATTGCTCGGCCGGCTCGGGCGGCAGCGCTGAACGGACTTCGGACGCCACCGCGTCCACGAATGCCTTTTCCGCCTCCGGGAGTTCCATGCCCGATTGCAAGAACCTCCGCGTCAGCGCCGTCCAGTCGTCGAGTCGCTCTTTGTAGCGTCGGATGTGCTCCCGCGGCTGCTCGATGAATCCGAAGTGCGTGAGAAACAGTCTTTCCGGATTCCACGACGCGATGGCATCGAGCGAAGCCTTCCACAAATCCATTTCGACATCAGGCGGCGGCGTTGCCGGCAAAAGAAACGAATCGCCTTGCACCCGGATGCCCGCGGTGTCGCCGACCAGCGCGGTGCGGGAAGGTTCGTGCCAGAAGGAAACGTGATGCGACGCGTGGCCCGGCGTGTAGTGCACAGAAAAGGCGGCTTCCCCGACGCGCAGGATCTCGCCGCCTTCCAGCGGCTGCAGGTGCTCCTGCGGCACAGGCTGGCAATCGCCGTAGAGCGCCTGCATGTCCCCGCCATACAGGCGGCCCGCGCTGGCCAACAGGCGCGAGGGGTCGGCCATGTGCACGGCGCCGAACTCGTGAACGTACACCCGTAGTTTCGGATTCTGGCGAATTAACGCGCCGGTCGCGCCGGCGTGGTCCAGGTGAATGTGGGTGAGCAAGATGGCCTGGACGGATGCAATGCTCTGGCCGCGCGAGCGCAGCCCCTGCTGCAAATGCTCCAGCGTGGATTCCGGGCCTGGATCAACGATCGCGCAGGCGTCGGCGGACTCCACCAGCAGGGCCGCGATGGCCTTCGCTCGTCCGGTCCAGTTGAGATCAATCGTGGTGAAGGTCGTCATGGTGTGAGGGGTGCACGAAGGAAGTGTAACCGACGACGCAACGCCCCGGGTTGGGGCGCATTGCCTCCCGAGGGACAAAAGACGCAAAACGCGCGAACCGTGCGTTGGTTGAGGAATTGCTTGCGGAAGGGTAGCGATTGACTTAGTCTTTATGTCACCGCGCTTTGCTTCTTGTATGACGTCCCTCCCCGTGAATTCTTTGGGCCGGGGATTGCGGGACGCCGGAATTTCGGCTTGCTCTGCAGGATGGCGAAGATGGTGGGTGCGCCGCAACCCTCTGCGGCCAGACCGTTCGCGGGGGCGAACGCGGGAACGAGCGGAGAGCGTAACAACGAATTTATGGAGGATGTATATGCGTAAGTGGTGTGCAGCAGCAGCGGTGGGAGCGCTCCTCGCGTTTCCGCTTATTGCGCAGCAGAAGGATGACAACGCGCCGAAGCCGGCCACGGAAGTGACGCCGGCGGATTCCACGGCGGCGCCGGAAGCGACTGCGAGCGGAACCACGCGCGGGGTTTTTGCCGTTCCCGCCGTGCCCCGGCCCACGCCGTTCCCGGGCCCGCAAGCGCCGGCCAAGGACACGCGCGCTCCGGGTCAGTTGGTGCCGAAGTACGAAGTGAACCTCGGTTACAGCTACATCAGCTTCAACCCCGGCGACGGCTTCAACAATTTCAATAACCACGGCGCGACGGGCGGTTTCGCTTACAACGCCAACCGCTGGCTCGGCCTGGTCGGCGAAGTTGGCGGTTACACCTTTACGCGCGACGTCGCGGGCAACAAGCTCGATGGCGGCCTGAGCTCGTACCTCTTCGGCCCGCGCTTGAACCTGCGCCGCTTCGATCACTTCGTGCCGTTCGGCGAATTTCTGTTTGGCGGCGCGCACGGCGGCGGCCAGCTGACCGGCGGCCCGGGCCAGAACGTGTTTGCTCTGGCGGCCGGCGGCGGCGTGGACGTGGTCTTCACCAAGAACCTCGCCTGGCGCTTCGCCCAGATCGATTACCTGATGACCAATTTCAATGGCGCGAACGTGAACCCCAACGGCCGCCAGAACAGCATTCGCCTGGGTACCGGCGTGGTGCTGCGCTTCGGTATTCCCAATCCGCCGCCTCCGCCGAATCATCCGCCGGTTGCGGCCTGCTCGGCCAGTCCCACGTCCGTGTATGCCGGTTCGAACGATCCGGTCACGGTGCACGTGAACGCCAGCGATCCCGATAACGATGCGCTGACTTACAGCTACACCGCGACTGGCGGCACGGTCGAAGGCACCGGCCCTGACGCACGCTTCAACACCTCCGGCCTGGCGGAAGGCAGCTACACCGTCAACGCCAAGGTGGACGACGGCAAGGGCGGCACCGCGACCTGCGCTGCCGACGTGACCGTGGCCAAGAAGCCGAACCAGCCGCCGACAATCTCCTGCTCGACGGACCGCAGCCCGATCATGCCGGGCGAACGCACCGGTATCACCGCGACCGCGAGCGATCCCGACGGCGATCCGCTGACCTATAGCTATTCCGCCACCGGCGGTCAGGTTGCGGGCAATGGCGCCAAGGCTACGTTCGACTCCACCGGACTGGCTCCCGGCAGCTACACCGTGAAGTGCTCGGTGAGCGACGGGCGCGGCGGTATGGCCGATGCCTCCACCAACGTGGACGTGCAGCAGCCTCCGCCTCCTCCGCAGGCCTCCAAGGCCGGCGATTGCGGCTACAACAAGGTGGGCGCGTCCCGCTTTGACAATGCCTGCAAGCGCGTGGGCGATGACGTGGCTCTGCGCTTGAAGAACGATCCCAACGCCAAGCTGGTCATCGTTGGCTACGCCGACGGCAAGGAGCCGAAGGCCGCCAAGCTGGCACAGACCCGCGCGGATCTGGCGAAGAAATACATCGTCGAAAAGGGCGTGGATGCCTCGCGCATCTCCACCCGCGTCGGCGAAGCCTCGAAGGAAAAGGGCCAGGAAAAGGCCAACCGTCGGGTGGACTTCGTCGTCGTGCCGGAAGGCGCCAGCTACTAACGCCACCGTGCGGCGTCGCGCAAAGACGTGACCCCGCCCACTGGCAAAAGCAACGCGGGCCCGGAGACAGCTCCGGGCCCGTTGTTTTTCCTGCGAGGTTTTGCATCGTGCACCAGCTGAACCCGCGTGCGCTTTCGCCGCGGTGCCCGATTTTGCTATGGCCGCGCGCACGCCATCTGCTGCTCGCCGCCGCGCTTCTCGCGATATCGCCGGTCAACCCGCTTGGCGCACAAACCTGGGAGCGGCGCGGGCCGGAAGGCGGCGCCGTGATCTCCCTTGTCGCGACGCCTTCGCGCACCCTGTATCTCGGCACGCCCGACGGTCACGTGTTCGCTTCGCCGGACCAAGCGCAGCATTGGGAGTTACGCGGCCGCGCGGGGGACCGCCTCGATGGCGTAGTGCAGGCACTCGCTTCCGGCGCGAACCCGGACGCGCCCGAGCGGCTTCTTGCCGGCGTTTGGTTTCGCGGTCCGCAGGCCGGCGGCGGAATTTTTGAAAGCCGCGATGGCGCGCGCAGCTGGCGCCCCGCCGGGCTTGCGGGAGAAGCGGTTCGTGCGTTGCACCGCTCTCCTTCCGACCCGCGCGTGTGGGTCGCGGGTACCCGCAGCGGTGTTTTTCTCTCTACCGACGACGCGCGCACCTGGCAGCGCATCACGCCCGCCCATGATCCGGAGCTGCAGAACGTGGATTCCCTGGCCATTGATCCGCAGCATCCCGAAGTCATCTACGTCGGCACCTATCACCTGCCCTGGAAGACCAGCGATTCCGGGAAGACCTGGAGCCCCATCGCGGAGGGCATGATCGACGATTCGGACATCATGAGCCTGCGCATTGACGCGCGGGATCCCCGCCGGATTTTTTCCAGCGCTTGCTCCGGCATCTACCGCAGCGAGGATGCCGGCGCTTCCTGGACCAAGTTGCAGGGCATCCCGTATTCCAGCCGCCGCACGCAACAGATCACCCAGGACCCCGCGGACCCGCGAGTCTTTTACGCAGCCACCACGGAGGGCTTGTGGCGGACGCCGGATTCCGGGGAAAGCTGGGTTCGGTTGACCGGCCGGGAAACCGTCGTCAACGCGGTCGTGGCCTTGCCGTCGCCCCAGGGGAGTCGCATTCTCGCCGGAACCGAACGTGGCGTGCTGGCCGCTGACCTCACCGGAAATTCCCTGGTTCCGGTCAATCGCGGATTCACGCACCCCGTGATCGCCGCTGCCGCGGTGGACACCGGCAATCCGGCGCACCTGTTGATTCGCCTGGCCGGTCCGGACGGCGCGCTCCTGGAGTCCAGCGACGCCGGTCTCTCCTGGCGCCAGTTGCCGGCGCCGGGCCATGGCGTCACGATCGACGCAATCCATGGGTTATCATCCGGCTGGTGGATCTCGTTCGCGCAGGGCGGCCTCGCCTGGTTCGACGCCCCCAGCCATGCCTGGCGCAGCGCGGACTTCACGGACCTGTCTCGGCCCGGGCCGGGAACCGGGAAAAGATCCCGTTGGTCGCGTGCCGTCCCGCCGCATGTCACCAAGTTGGTTGAAACCGCCGGTCAGGTGCTGGCGGTCACCGCCGACGGTTTCTGGAGGCGCGCAGCCCAGGGCACCGCGTTCCGTCGCGTCCTGCAGAAAGGGATTCCCGCGCCGGTCGACGACCTGGTCACGCTGCGAAGCGGCGGTCTGCTGGCCATTGCCGCGAACCGGCTCTGGCGCAGGGGAGCCAATTCGACCGAGTGGCTGGCCGAGAGCGCGCCGGACCACGTGGGCAGGTTGTTGTGGTTGGGTCGCGACGAATCGGGCGCTTCGTCGCAACTGTTTTTGGGCACCGAACAGGGTGTATTCGTTCGTGCCGACGATGGTCCTTGGCGCCTGCTGGCGAACGGACTGCCGGTCATCACGTCCGATGCGCCCCCTGCCATCGGCGCTCATGCCTGGCTGCTGGCCATGCGCAACGGGGGGATTTATCTCTCGCGCGACGCGGGGCGCTCCTGGCAGCGCGTCGACCACGAGGCCGAAGCCGGCCGGGCCGCCCTGCTGGCGGCGCAGGGAGACGGGTTTCTGGTGGCATCCGAGTCAGAAGGCCTGCTCATGCTGCCAAGCCCCGGAAGGTGACCGACCCGCCGCACCCTTCCCAAAATGGGAAAAATGCCGGAATCCGGCACCGATTCGCAATTTGCTGTTCCAATTCAGAAAGACCTGTTTCAGTATTAGAAGTGTGAACTAGCACATAATGAAACACTTCGGAATTTGTTCGCCTCTGGAACGTCGCTTGCTCTGTCCGATACGCCATGACCTTGCCAACCGCCGCGCACCACATTGAAAGTCGTCCGTCGGTTCCCATGACCTTGCTGGTCGTAGACGATGAAGAGAATACCCGGGAGCTTTGCGCCACGGTGGCCGCGCAGGCTGGCCTGCATGCGATTACCGTGCCCTCTGCGGAACTGGCGCTGCAAGTTCTCGAGCGCGATCCGGTAGATATTGTTCTGGCCGATCTTCGGCTTCCCGGCATGACCGGTCTGGACTTCCTGCAGCGGGTGACTGCAACCCATCCTCGCATACCGGCAATCGTACTCACCCAGTTCGGCAGCATCGAATCGGCGATTTCCGCCATGAAGCTGGGAGCCCGGGATTATGTGACCAAGCCTTTTCGTGTGGACGAGTTGCGCAGCCGGCTCACCCGTGCCAAGGAAAACCTTGAGCTGGCGCAAGAGAACCGGGCGCTGCGGCAGGGAATCGGCGCGGAAGCCACCTTCGGTTCGATGATCGGAACTTCGCCCAAAATGCTGAAGGTCTACGAGCTCATCGACCGCGTCGGCCCCGGCAGCTATTCGGTATTAATCCTGGGTGAGAGCGGTACCGGCAAGGAATTGGTCGCCCGCGCGGTGCATCAGGTGAGTCCGCGAAGTCGCGGTCCGTTCGTTCCCGTGGACTGCTCCGCCATCAGCCCCACGCTCATCGAGTCCGAGTTGTTCGGGCACGTGCGCGGGGCTTTCACCGGAGCGGTGCAATCGAAGCGCGGCCTGCTGGAAGCGGCCAACGGCGGAACACTGTTCCTCGACGAAATCGGCGAAATGCCCCTCGAAATGCAAGCCAAGCTGTTGCGCGCGATACAAGAGCGCGAGGTGCGTCCTGTCGGCGCCACGGAGCGGCGCGCATTCGACGTTCGCATCGTGGCCGCCACGAATCGCGACCTGGAATTTCTCATCCGTGAGGGCAAATTTCGCCAGGATCTCTATTTTCGGCTGAACGTGGTGCAGATCAAGCTGCCCCCCCTGCGCGAACGGAAGAACGACATTCCCGCCCTGGCGCTGGCATTTATCGCGAAAAAGAAGGAAAGCGGCTCGCGCGTGGAATCCTTGACTCCGGAAGCGATGCAGCAGCTTCTGGCTTATGACTGGCCCGGGAATGTACGCGAGCTGGAAAACTGCATTGAGCGGGCGCTGGCGGTCAGCGGGCTGAGCTCCATGATTGACCAATACGCCTTGCCTTCCAGTCTGAATCAAACCGAGCGGGAACCGGCGCGTCCATTGGTTCTCGAAGAGGTTATGCCGCTCGAAGAACTGGAGCGCCGCGCAATCATTCGCACGTTGCGGGAAACGCAGGGAGACAAGGTTGCGGCGGCACGCCTCCTCGGAATCGGGAAGACGACTCTGTATCGAAAGCTGAAGGAATACAAGCTACCGGAAGCGGCCCCGCGCTGAAGCGAGGCAGCGGGTGTCCGGTGCCGAATCGGAACCCTTCGTCCCCAAAAGATTTTCCGCACGGTGGCGCAATTCCCGCAAGCGCCTCATTCAGGAAGATTTGCAAAGGCTGCGCTTGGGCACGCGGACTGCATGTGCTCGTAGCGCATGGCGTTCTGGCGCAAAGAAAATTGCAACGAACGAGAGTCGCTGCGGTCTCTTTCGGTCAGCGAAGCTGCGCGCGAAGGAGCCTCGCTCGAGGAACTCTGCCGTGCCGCGCATGCTGCGCTCGGCCAGTACTGCGATTCCAAGTTGGATCGCCTCGGGATCTGGCTTTCCACATCGGTTTGGCCGGGCCGCCAGCCAGCGCGCGCCGCTTTCGAAGGCCTTTTCTGGATTCATGACCGAGAAGAGGCGCCGGACGAATGGAACCATGTTGGCCCGCACCTGTCGGTTCCGGCCAGCGTGCTTGCGGATGGCCCGGCGATAGAGTTCGAACCTGGGGTGATGATTCCAATACAGGTCGGGCCGGCAGCGGAGATGCGTCGCGTGGCCTGGATACCGGTGCGCGCGGAGAACCAGGTCTATGGACTGCTCTTTGCGGGAAATTCGCATGCGCTGCGCGCCCTGCCGCTGGACGCTCTGAACCGGGTGGCCGCCGAACTGGCACTGGCGCTGGCGTACCGCAGCGAGCGGACTGCGGCCGCGTTGCGCACGGCGGACCTTGCGGAAATGCGCGGCCTGTGGACGCTGGTGGCCGCGCGCGCCGCGCAGGACGTCATCCTCGAAACGCTTACCGACAGCGCACTGCGCGTTCTCGGCCGTCCGCAGCGGCCAGGGCAATTCGTCATGATTGGCGTGCGCAACGGCGTACTCGCGGGCGGCGGCGAATCCATTCCGGCGGAGCTGCTCGAAGCCAACCTGGCGGCCGAGCCGGTCGCCTTCCGCTGGTGCGCGGGCGATCAATTGTGGGCACGTTCGGCGATGGAGGATCCTCTCGCCGAGATCTGGCGGGAGGCGCTGCGTACCGGCAAGGCCTTTGGCCGCGATGTGGACGGGCGATGGAAGGGCAGTGAACTGGCCCGTGTCGTGGCCTTGCCGATTGTGGTGGCGGGCCAAGCCCTGGGAGTCCTGGTTGCCGGGCTTTCCGCCGCCTCCGCCACCTTCGTGCATGTGGACCGCCTGGAAACGCGGGCCTCGTTGGCCGCGGCCGCGCTTGCTTCGGCGCCGCCCGCGCAAGCGGAAAGCGCTTTAGCGATCGCGCGCCGGCTGCTGGATAACTCTTCCGAAGCCATCTTTGTGGTGAATGGCCGCGGCGAGATTGTGCACAGCAGTCCCCCTGCGGCGCGGCTCTTTCCCCGGCCCGCGATTGCGCCACAGTTGCTGCACGCCGGAGAATGGCCGCGCGTAGAGGCCTGGCTAGGGCAGCTGGCACGCCCGTCCGGGTTGCCTGCGCGTCTCGATCCCATCCCGGTAGAGCTGTATAACGGTGCCCGCGCCATCTTGCTGGCGGCCCCGCTGGACGCCGTGCACCACCTGCTCACGGTGCAGGTCGCGCGACACGAGGCGCAGCACGACCGCTCGCAGATCGAACTCGATGCCCTCACGGAGTGGATCGATCAAGGCGTGCTGCTTTTCGATGAATCCGACCGCCTGCTGCTCATGAACCAGCGCTTCGCGCAGCTCTTCGCGCTCAGCGATGCCGAGCGGGATTCGGCCAGCAGCCTGCACGATCTGGTCAGCCTGCTGGCACCCTGCGTGGCGAATCCCACGCGCTTTGCGGAGCGCTGGCGGAACGCCACCCGGGGGCTGGAACCGAGCCTGCGGGAAGAGGTGCAGATTGTGAAACGCGGCCAGCGGCTGGTGGAGCGCGTTTCGCGTCCCCTGGTGAACGCGGAAGGCGCGCGCCTTGGAAGGCTGGAACTCTATCGCGACCTCACGCCGCAGCAGCTGCTGCAGGCCCGCCTCAGCAAGACCGAACGCCTGGCGGAAATGGGCCAGCAACTGAGCGGCGTGGCGCACGAGCTCAGCAATCCGCTCACGACCATTCTGGGCAACGCACAGCGCCTGCTGCGGCGCGCGGCCGCTTCCGAATTTCGCGACGAACTGCAGCGCATTTTCTCCGAAGCCGACCGCGCCTCCACGCTGCTGCGACGCCTGCTGGTCTCCGTTCGCGAACCGCGTGGCGAACGCAAAGTCTTGTCACTGAACTCCGTCGTGCGGGAAATCGCCGAGCAGCGCCGCGCGGAGCTGGCCGCGGACGGAATCGGCCTGGAACTTGAGCTGACTGCCGAACCCCTGAGCATGCAAGGCGACGCCGGCCAGTTGCAGCAGATTCTGACCAATCTCATCTCCAACGCCCACCACGCCCTGCTGCCACAGGGGCCCGGCGGGCGCATCTCCTTGCGCACCTCGGCAATTCCGGGAGGCCGCATCGCCCTCGATCTCTCGGATAACGGACCCGGCATACCGGAGTCCGATCGTCACCGGATTTTCGATCCCTATTTCACAACCAAGCCGGTCGGCGTGGGCACCGGCCTTGGCCTCTCCATCGTGCGCGCGCTGGTCCAGCAGAATGAAGGTGAGATTCATCTGGAGAGTTCCCCTGGCCGTGGAGCACACTTCCGGCTCTCGTTTGCCGCAGCGGTGGCGCCCATTCCGGTTGCGGTGCCGCAGATGCCGGCCGCCGCTCTCTCCAGCCTGCCGCACGCTTCCGGACGCGTGCTGGTGGTGGAAGACGAGAGCACCGTGGCGCAACTCATTGCCGACCTGCTTTCCGACCTCGGCTATTCCGCCGACGTGCGCTCCGATTCGCGCGGCGCGCTGCACGCCGCGCTGCATGACAGCTACGTCATGATCATCTGCGACATGAAAATGCCCCATCTGGACGGCAAGCAGTTCTACCGTACCCTGCGCGAAGCGGGCAGCGCCCTGGCCGACAAATTCCTGCTGGTGACCGGAGACGTGCTGGCCGCGTCCACGCGCGACTTTCTCCGCGTCCACGATCTTCCCCATGTAGCCAAGCCCTTCCGCGTGGAGGAGTTCGTCGAAAAACTTGCGCTGCTCGCCGGCGGGCCGGGGCCCATCGCCGAGGGCGCGCACGCCGCACCTGCTCTCGGAAATGCGCAGGACCACCGCTGAGCCGGTAATGCATTGGGACACAGGCCATGGAACCCCGCGACACCACACTTCAGGCACGGCTGCTGTGCATCAGCGCCAACGAGGAATTCCGCTCCGCCATCCGCGCGGTTTTTGCGCAAGCGCCTTCCGCGTGGAACGTCCATTCCTTTGTCGCGCCGGACCGGATCGCCGGCTCGGAAGCGGCGGACGTGATTCTCTTCGATGATTCCTGCCTTGACGAGCGGCCTGCAATCCGGGAAGAGCTGCTGCTGGGCGCGGAGGGCGTGGTGTCCTCGACCCTTGCACCGGTGGTGCTCTTCTGCGCGGGCGAGCATCTGTCCCACTTCTCGTCCTGGCTCTCATCGGGAATCTCTTCGCTGGTGGTGGCGTCCGGCTCGGCTCGTGAAGATGCCGAAGCCTGCCTGGAGAAATGCGAGCGGGCCATGCGCCGTTTGCGATCGCTGCGGGAAAAATCGGGCGGAAATTCGCGGGAAGAGGAGACGTTCGGGGAGATACTTCGCCACGAGCTGAACAACCCGCTTACCGGCATTCTCGGGAACGCCGAATTGCTGCTGGCCGAGGTGCGCCGAGACGACGCGGTTCACTTGTCGGCCGCCGGCCTGAAGCGTTTGGAGACCATCGCCGCGCTGGCCGTGCGCATGCGCGAAACCGTGCGTCGCCTCAGCGAGTCGTGCGATCCGGGCTCGCTTCGCCCGTCTTGAGCGGGGCGGTCCCCGCGCGTTGCTCGTCGAAAAATCCGATCACCCGGCTGCGAAATTCATCAGGGGCGGTGCCCAGCGCCGCCGTATGCGCGGCTCCCGGCACACGCCACAATTCCCTGGGCCCGGCCGCCGCGCGAAAAATCATCTGCGCATGGCGGCAGGGAAGAACCACGTCGGCGCCGTCGCAAATCAGCAGGATGGGAAAGGCCCTTGCGGCGACGGCTCGCTCCGGCGAGACCGCGCTGGCATCGAAGCCCGCGAGCCTTTCGCCGCGATACAGCACCAGCCACGCGCCGGGCGCGAAAAGCGTCTTGCCGAGCAAAGGCCACTTCTGCAGCCCCGCGTAATCGTAGGTGGCTTCGCGCAGGCTGGCAAAGGGCGCCTCGGCTGCCACTGCTTCGATGCGCGGGTCCGCGCCGGCCGCCTGCAGCGCGATGCCCGCTCCCATGGAATTGCCCAGGGCGTAGAGGTGCGCTGGATGTTCCTCGCGCTGCAGGCGATCGATCACCGCGCCGGCATCGCGGCGTTCCAGCCATCCGTAGGTCGCTATGGCGCCGCCGCTTGCTCCGTGTGCCCGCGCGTCCATCAGCACCACGCCGTAGCCCGCCAGCAGAAGCATGCGGGCGTGCTCCATCATTCCGTAGCGGTTGTCCGCCACGCCGTGAAATACCAGCACCCACGCGCCGTTGGCATGCGGCGCGTGAATTTTCCAGCCGCGCAATGGCGCTCCGTCCGGGGCGGTCAGGTCAAACGATTCGCGTTGTGCGCCGATTGCTCGCAGGGTCACATCCGCGTCCCGCACCAGGTCCGGCGTAAGTTGACGCAATTGCGGATGCAGAAAGCCCGGTGCCGCCATCCACCCGGCGACGGCCGAAAGAAGCATGGGAAAGAACAGCAGGAGCGCCAGGATGCGCAAGGCGGCGCGAAGAGCCGGTGTCATGCTGCTAGATACGGAATTTGCGGCGCCGAGGTTTCCGGCCCTTCACGACCGGAACAGCACCGACTCCCGCTGAAACATCTTCACCGCCAGGAACAGTACCCCGGCCGCATAGAGGCAAGTGGAAAGAAAGATCAGCGCGATGTAGTTCCAGTGGTAGACACCGGTGACGAGTTCTTTGCACAAGAGGCTGACGTTGAGCAGAGGAATGATCGCCAGCTTGGGGGTCAGGTCCACGCCGGGCAGCATGGCCGCCACCGAGGGAATCACCACCAGAAACATCAGCGGAGCGATATAGCTCTGCGCTTCTTTGTGGCTTTTGGCGAACAGCGCGATGGTAATCAGGCCGGCGGAAAACAGCACCGCCAGCGGAATAGCCATAATAAACACGGAAAGCACTGCCAGCGGCCCCATGACGACCTGCAGCGGCGGCTGCCCCGCGTCGCTCAGGCCGTCCGTCAGATGAAACAATCTGATCGCCAGCAGCCACCCGCTCAGGGAAAGGATCAACAGTCCGGCGGTGGTCAGGGAAGCGGTCAGCACCAGCAGGAACTTTCCGAGCACCAGGTGGGTGCGCGAAACCGGGCTGGAGAGAATCGTCTCCATCGTGCCGCGTTCTTTTTCGCCCGCGGTCAGGTCAATCGCCGGGTGCATGCCGCCATTCAGGCACATGAAGATCAGCAGGTAGGCGATCATCCCGCCCAGCACCGCACCGAATACCTTCTGTGCCGAAGCGACGTTCTCCTGTTTCATGTCGAACGGTTTCGCCAGTTCTTTGGGAAGATGATTCGCGGCCAGCCGCTCGACAACCACGGTGTCGCGATAGTCCTTCAAGCTCTCCTCCACCGCGCCGGCGGTCAAACCCGATTTGAGTTCGCCCTCGTAGATATAAATCTTCACGGTGCCGGCCGGCCGCTGCCCCAGGTTGCTTTGAAAATCCGGGGGAAACTCCACCGCTGCACCAATGGTCTTCTCGCCGATCTGGCTTTTCCAATCCGCGGCTTCCGGCAGCACTTCGATCTTTTTCGATTGCCGCAACTGGGCCACGGCATCCGGGGCGTTGGCCGCTCCCAGCACCATGACCTTGGCCTTCTGCTCCTTGGCTTTGCCGACGACCATGGACGCCACCCCGATGAAGCCCACGGTAAGCACCGGCAGCATCAACAGCGGCACAAGAATGGTGGTGATCAGCGTGCGCCGGTCGCGCAGCGCCTCGCGCAGCTCTTTCCGGTAGACGATCCCGACATTGCGCAGGCTCATTTCAGCGAGCCTCCTGCGCTGCGAAGTGCGGTGCCACGATCTTGACGAAGACCTCTTCCAGGTCCTGCTCGCCATACCTTTCCCGCAGCTGCTCGATGGTGCCTTCCGCCAGCAGCTTCCCGTTCTGGATGATGCCCACGACGTCGCAGAGCTTCTCGACTTCGCGCATCACGTGGGTGGAGAAGATGACCGTCTTGCCGCGTTGCCGGCATTCCCGGATGAACTCGATGATGGTGCGCGCGGTCATGATGTCCAGCCCCAGCGTCGGCTCGTCGAAAATCATCACCGGCGGATCGTGCACCAGGGTGCGGGCGATGGAAGTCTTCTGCTTCATGCCGGTGGAGAGCTTGTCGCAGCGGCGGTCGCGGAAGTCGTTCATGTCCAGGCGGGCAAAAATCTCATCCACGCGTTTTTTCAGCGTGCTTTCGTCCAGCCCGTTCAGCCGCCCGAAGTACTCCACCATCTCTTGCGCGGTCAGCCGTGGGTAGAGAGCGGTCGCGGTGGACAAGAATCCGCACTGCGCGCGCGCCGCTTCGGGATGCTCCACCACGTCCTGCCCGCAGAGGCGAGCCGTTCCGTCGGTCGGTTCCAGGATTGTCGCCAGCATGCGCAGAGTGGTGGTCTTGCCCGCGCCGTTCGCCCCGAGCAATCCGTAGATTTCGCCCGGCCGGCAGGTGAAGCTCACATCGTCCACCGCGCGCACTTCGCCCCGCTTCTTGTCCTGGAACCGTTTGCAAAGATGGATCGCTTCGATCACTCGCCGCCTCGCTTGCCGCCTACCTGTTCTACGCGCCGCCGGCCAGCAAGATTACCTGTTTCCGCCGGTTTTCGCCTTACGGTGGTGCAAGTTCCGCAGCTCTTGTTAAGATAAAAGTCTCCGGTCTGCTCGTGGCAATGGGCGGTAAAGCGTTTCCAGCCCGGTTTTCGTAAGCATGTTGTGCGGTGGTAACGGAGTTTGCAGAACTCTTGCGGCTCCGTGTGGTGCGGCGAAAGGAACCGAACGCAGCGACCCATGGAACGACGTTTGCGCAATCGCATTCTGCTGTTTCTGGTCGGCGCCGGAATCCTGGCATACGTTCTTGTTGCGCTCAGCGGGCGCGAACCGGTGGTCAAGCTGTCCGCCGTCCGGCCCAGCCGCGAAGACATCGTCGCTTCCATCGCCAGCAACGGCAAAGTCGAGCCCATCGCTCCGCAGGTCATGCGCGCGCAGCTCGATACGTTCATCCAGAAAATCGCCGTGGCCGAAGGCCAGCAGCTGAAAAAAGGCCAGCTCATCATGGAGCTGGACGTCAAGGACGCCGCGGCTATGCTGGCGCAAGCCCGCGCCCGACTTCTGCAGGCCCAGGAGGCCTACCGTACTGCATCCTCCGGCGGCCGCTCCGACGACGCCGCGCGCGTAACCGGCGACCTGGCCAAGGCCACCGCCGAGCGCGACCGCCTGCAGCGCGTGCACGACGCGCTGCAGCGCCTGGTGGCCCAGCAAGCCGCCACCCGAGACGAGCTGGCCGCGAATGAACTCGAGTTGGCCAAGGCCAGCACGGAAGTCACGCGACTCACCGCAGTCAAACAGGAGTTCGAACGCTCCGTTCGTCTCGACGCTTCGCGCTCCATGCTGCAGGTGCAGCAGGCCCAGAACGAAGTAGCCTCGCTCGAACAAAAGGTGCGTGACGGACGCATCGTCGCCCCTTCCGACGGCACCCTGTACTCGCTCCCCGTACGCCAGGGCGATTACGTGAAGGCCGGCGACCTCCTGGCCGAAATGGCCGATCTCCATCAAGTCCGCGTGCGCGCGTTCATTGACGAGCCCGAACTGGGCGCGCTCCGCCCCAACCAGCCGGTGCGAATCACCTGGGACGCCCTGCCCGATCGCAGCTGGCAGGGCCTGACGGAAGTCATCCCCAAGCAGGTGGTTCCGCGCGGCACGCGCAGCGTCGGCGAATTGCTCTGCTCGGTCAGCAACGACAAGCTCGAACTTCTGCCCAACATAAACGTCGCGGTGCGCATCAATTCCAATGAGCGTTCGAATGTTCTGGTCGTTCCGCGCGGCACGGTCGCGGCCGAGGACGGCAAGCGCTTTGTGTATATCGTCAAATCCGAAGGACTGCGTAAAGTGCTCGAGAAGCGCGCCATCCAGATCGGCATCGCCGATTCCGCGCATTACGAGGTGATCAGCGGACTTGGCGCCGACGATCTGGTGGCCTTGCCCGGCGACGTGGATCTGCGCGCCGGCATGCGCGTGAAAATCACCAACACCCAGTCGCTCGCGCAGGGGCATTGAGTCATGGCACGCACGTGCGCCATCCGCTTTGCACTTCTCGCCGCGCTGCTCGCTGCGGCGCTCCCAGCCCAGCCCTCCGGCAAAGTTCCCGAAGCCGCCGGCAAGGCCTTCGACGCCGGCGACTATCCCCGGGCCATTGCCGCGATCAACGCGGCCATCGCCGCCGCACCCAGAGAGGCGCCGCTCCACCACTTTCTCGCCCAATGCTATTTTGAAAGCGAGCAATTCGACCGCGCCATTCCCCCCGCCGAAACCGCGGTTGCGCTCGATCCCGGGAACTCGCTGTACCACGAGCTTCTCGGGCGAGCCTACGGCGAGAAGGCCGACCGCTCCAGCTGGTTCAGCGGACTCTCGCTGGCCAAGAAAGCCCGCAAGGAATTTGAGATCGCGGTTCGGCTCGACCCGCGCAACTACTCCGCCGCGCAGGCGCTGATCGAGTACGATTGCACAGCCCCCGGCATTGCCGGAGGCGGGGAAGACAAAGCCCGTGCGGAGATAGAAAAGCTGGCGCAACTCGACGCCGCCGAAGGCCACTATGCCCGCGGCAACTGCCGGCGCCAGAAAAAAGACTTCGCCGCGGCTGACGCCGAATTCCGCAAAGCCCTGGCCCTTGATCCGGGTTCCGCCGACCTGATCTACGATATCGGCGACTACTATTCCAAGCATGACCAGCCGCAGCCGCTTGGTCTGGTTCTTGCTGAAGGCCAGCGAGCGGTTCCCGACGACCCGCGCACCAATTTCTACCGCGCGGTTGCCGACATACTCGAAAAAAAGGACGCCGACCGCTCCGACAAGCGCCTGCGCGAATACCTGGCCAACACCCCGCGCCGCAGCAACTATCCTTCTCCGGCCATGACCCACTACTGGCTGGGCCGCCTGCAGGAGAACCGCAACGACCTCGCCGGCGCCAAACGGGAATATCGCGAAGCGTTGAACCTGGAACCGAAAAACCGCTACGCCAGCGAGGCCCTCAAGCGCCTGCAATGACCGCGCGCGACCAACTCCGATGATGGACCTTCACGAAACCTTCAGCGTCGCCCTGGACGCCCTGCGCGCCAACAAACTGCGCGCCATGCTGACTTCGCTTGGGGTCATCATCGGCAGCGCTTCCATCGTGTTGGTGGTCACCGTCGCGCTGACCAGCAAGAAGTTCGTGCTGCAGCAAATCGAGAGTGTCGGCTCGAATCTGGTGTGGACGGAGATGGTCAAGACTCCAGACAAGGCCCAGCCGCTCAGCCATGAACTCACGCTCGAAGACATGGAAGCGATTCGCACCTCGGTCCCGCAGGTGATTCGTGTCGCCGGCGTGCGCGACATTCCGATGACCGTCGTGGTCGGCGGGGTCGAGCGTCCCGTGAACCTGATCGGCGTCACCCAGGGTTACCAGGAAATTCGCCGCTTGCTGGTGCTCCGTGGCCGCTATTTCGACGCCACCGATATGGAGCGCCGCGACAAGGTCTGCCTCATCACCAAACAGCTCGCGCAGCGCTTGTTCAACGGAGAAAATCCCCTGGGCCGCACCGTGCGCATGGGCGAGCTGATGTTCACGGTGATCGGAGTCTTCGTCGAGCGCGTGGAGACGTTTGGCCTTTCGGATATCCAGGCCGAATCGGTGCTCATTCCCTTTGGTCTGATGAAGTACTACACCGGCGTGGATGTGGTGCGTGTTCTGGATGCGCAAGCGGCCAGCCCGGAAGACGTTCCCTCCGTGCAGCGGCAGGTCGCGCAAATTCTCAAGAGCCGCCATCCCGCGTCGGCCGAATACGATGTTCAGACGCTCACCGCCATTCTCGACGCTGCGCGCACCATCTCGCTGACCCTCACCATCGTGCTAATCGTCATCGCGTTCATCGCCCTGCTGATCAGCGGCATCGGCATCATGAACATCATGCTGGTCACGGTGAAGGAGCGCACCCGCGAAATCGGCATTCGCAAAGCGATTGGCGCCGCGCGCCGCGAGATCCTCTACCAGTTTTTGATTGAAGCCTTCCTCATCAGCGGCGGCGGAGCGGTTATCGGTATCCTGATCGGCCTCGCGGTTCCGGTCACCGCGCAATTTTTCCTGCCGAGCAATCTGCGTGTGCCTATTTCCGGGCTGAGCGTTATTCTGGCCTTTGTCGTTTCCTGCTCCACCGGCCTTTTTTTTGGTTTTCTTCCGGCCAACCAGGCTGCGCGCCTGCAGCCCATCGAGTCGCTGCGCTATGAGTAGCCGCATCCTTTCATCCAAGATTCTGTACGCCGTCGGTCACAAGTGAGGCTCGTCCAATGCGTCCCTATCCGCGTCTGTTTGCTGTTCTGTTTCTGAGTGCCGCGCTCGGCTCGTTCTCTCCGGCCCAGGAATCCTCGCGCCTCTCGCTGACCCTGAAGCGCGCCATCGAGCTCGCGCTGCAGAACAGCCGCGACATCCAGGTGGCCAAAATCCAGGCCAGCATCGCCGATCGCGCCGCGATGATTACCAAGGCGCAGTTCCTGCCCAATGTGTACGCCGGCTCCGGCGCGGGCTATACCTACGGCATCCCCGAAACACCGGGTGGGCGGGCTCCCGCGCTTTTCAACGTCACGTATACCGAGCAGATTTTCAATGAACCGCTGCGCGGCCAGGGCAAGGAGCAGCAGGAGCAGGCCCGCGCACAGAAGATCGCCCTCGAAGACACGCGCAACTCGGTGATCAGCCGCACCGCTTCGGCCTATCTGGAGCTGGTGAAGGTCCGTCACTCCGCGGAGCTGCTGCAGAAGGAAAAATCCAGCGCCGACAAGATTTATGAAGTGGTGCAGCAGCGCACCGGCGAAGGGCTCTCGCTCCCTATCGAGGTCACACGCGCGCAGCTCACCAAAGCCCAGGTAGCGCAACGCCTGTTGCAGTTGCAGGGGCGCCAGGACGAACTGGAAGTCTTCTTGCGCAATCAGTGCGGCCTCGCGCCCGAACAGGAATTCGATGTCGTTCCGGAGGATTTGCCCGGCGCGGCTGAGCAGGAAGGCGCCAATCTTATCGCGCTCGCGATGCAGGACAATACGGAGTTGCGCCTCGCGCAATCCGACGTCCAGGCCAAGACCTTCCGCCTGGCCGGCGAAAAGCGCGGCTACTGGCCGACTCTCGAACTCGTCAGCGTCTATAGCCTTCTCGCCAAGTTCAACAACTACGACCAGTACTTCAACGCGTTCCAGCGCAACAATTTCAACGCTGGCGTCCAGGTGCAGGTGCCCATCTTCAGCGCCAGCACCAAAGCCAGCGTGGCCCTGGCTCAGACCAATCTCGAAGCTTCCAAAGCCTCGCTTTCCAGCAAGAAAAATCTGGTCAGCGCAGACGTCCGCCGCAAGACCCGCCGCGTGCGCGAAGCGGACGCCGCGAAGGAGGTCGCCCGCCTCGAGCTCCAGCTGGTGCAGCAGGACCTGGCCCAGCTGCAGGCGCGATTTGAGGAAGGCAAGGCCGGACTGCAGGAGGTGGAAAAATCCCGCCTCGATGAAAACGAAAAATGGATGACGCTGCTTGACGCCACCTTCCAGCGCCAGCAGGCACAGCTCGATCTGCTGAAGACCGCCGGGCAACTCGACAAGGTTCTCCAGTAGAATCGGCCGCGCATGCCACTCGACCGCGACACTCTTGGGATTCTTGCCGCTGCGCTGCAAAAGCTCGATGCCGGTTTTTCCGCGCTGCCGGAGTTCGCGCAGGCCATCCCGGGCAGCGCCCGCATGGAAGAGGTCCTGCTCGCGCTGGCCGGGAAGCTGCAAGACAACTATCCCTACTTTCATCCCTTGTACGCCGGCCAGATGTTGAAGCCGCCGCACCCCGTTGCGCGCCTGGCCTACTCGCTGGCCATGCACATCAATCCCAACAACCACGCGCTCGATGGCGGACGCGCGACTTCATCCCTTGAAAAAGAAGCCGTGCAGGAAATCGCAGCCATGTTCGGCTGGCCAGAATTTCTCGGCCACCTGTGCGGCGGCGGCACCTTGGCCAATCTCGAAGCCTTGTGGGTAGCCGGACAGCTGCATCCGCACAAGACAATCGTCGCCAGCGAGCAGGCCCACTACACGCACAGCCGCATCTCCGGCGTCCTGCAGCTCCCCTTCGAAAAGATCCTCTGTGACTCGTCGGGCCGCATGGACCTGAACGACCTCGAACGTCGTCTCGCGCGCGGCGGTGTCGGCACCGTCGTCGTTACCCTGGGCACCACGGCCACCGGCTCGGTCGATCCGCTGCCCGCCATCCGGCAACTTCGCCAGCGCTATGACTTCCGCATCCACGTGGATGCCGCTTACGGCGGTTACTTCAAGCTCGCCTCCAATCTTGCCGCCGGCGCCGTGCAGAGTTTTGCCGCCATCGGCGACGCCGATAGCATTGTCATCGACCCGCACAAGCACGGTCTGCAACCTTACGGCTGCGGCTGCGTGCTCTTCCGCGACCCTGCCGTTGGCCGGCTCTACAAACACGATTCGCCTTACACCTATTTCAGTTCCGCTGAATTGCATCTCGGCGAGATCAGTCTGGAATGCTCGCGCCCCGGCGCCGCCGCTGCCGCGCTCTGGGCCACGCAGAGGCTTTTGCCGCTCACGGCCGGAGGAGAATTTGCCCGCGGTCTGGAGCAGGGCAGGGAAGCCGCGCTGGCTTTCTACCGAGCCATTGCTTCCGGCGATGACTTTCTACCCGCCTTCGAACCCGAACTCGATATTCTCTGCTTTGTTCCCCGGGCCCATTCGCTCGCTGAAATCTCCGCCGCGTCGCGCCGCATTTTCAATGCCGCCGCGCGACGCGATCTGCATCTGGCCGTAGCCGAACTGCCGGTCAAGTTCTGGCCCGGCCTGGCCGCCGAAGCTGGCCGCTCCACCGTCACTTGCCTCCGCTCGGTGCTCATGAAGCCCGAACACCTTGCCTGGCTTCCCCGGATTCTCACGATTCTTGGCGAAGTAGGCTCGTCGTCCTCCTGAAGGCAAACCAGGGATTGCGGGCGGCCCCCGCAAAGTCGGGGTTACCTGTCCCGCGAGCCTCGATTCTGTTTTCATGCATCAATTGCCGCGTCTCGCGCATCCCAACTTATGGCAAACAAATGACATTTGTTTGTTGGGCGCTCCTGTATAAGTCGGTTACACTAAATGCAGTAGTTTCGGGGCGTATTGGGACGATCCACTGCCGTCCGCGTCCTCTGGGGTCCCGCCTATCTCTGGTTTAGCGTAGTCACGCTGAGGGTGATGAATGCCTGATGTTATGAAGACGGTTCTGTTGAACCCGCCGAGTTTTGAGAATTTCGATGGCGGTGCAAGCTCGCGGTGGCCCGCGACGCGCGAAATCGAGTCCTACTGGTATCCGGTTTGGCTGAGCTATCCCGCCGGCCTCATTCCCGGCAGCCGCCTGGTGGACGCTTCTCCGCACAAGATCGATTGGAAGCAGACCATCGAGATCTGCAAAGACTACGAGTTTCTCGTTCTTTACACCTCTACCGTCGGTTTCTTCAGCGATATCAAGCTGATCCGCAAGATCAAGGAAGCCAATCCCGGCCTGAAAATCGCTTTTGTCGGCCCGCACGGGCACATCAAGCCGGAAGAGACGCTGAACGCCAGCGAAGACATCGATTTCGTGGTGCGCGGCGAATTCGATCACTCCGTGGCGGAATTCGCTCATGGCAAGCCGCTCGAGCAGATTGCCGGCGCCTGCTTCCGCAAAGACGGCAAGATCGTGATGAATACCCCGCGGCCGAATCTGCACACCGCGGAGCTTGACGCGCTGCCCTACGCCACGGACATCTACAAGCGCGACCTGCAGATCGAGCGCTACAACGTGCCGTTTCTGCTGCACCCGTTCGTTTCCTTCTACACCACGCGCGGCTGCCCTGCCATGTGCACCTTCTGCATGTGGCCGCAGACCATTTCCGGCCACGCCTGGCGCACCCGCTCGGTGGACAACGTCGTCCAGGAAGTGAAGAACACCCTCGAATACTTCCCGCAGATGAAGGAAATTTTCTTCGACGACGACACCTTCAATATTCGCCGCGACCGGGCCATCGAACTCAGCCAGAAATTCAAGCCGCTCAAGTTCCAGTGGTCCTGCACCGCCCGCTGCCACAGCAAGTACGAAGAGCTGAAGGCCATGGCCGATGGCGGCGCGCGCCTTTTCATCGTGGGCTTCGAATCCGGCGATGCGCAGATCCTCAAGAACATCAAGAAAGGCGCGACCGTGGAAATGGCGCGCGAGTTCATGAAGAACTGCAAAAAGGTCGGCATCAAGGTGCACGGCGACTTCATCATCGGGCTGCCCGGCGAAACCGCCGAGACCATCGACAAGACCATCGAATTCGCCAAAGAGCTCGACTGCGAGACCATCCAGGTTTCCCTGGCCCACGCCATGCCCGGCACCGAACTGCACGACCAGATGTCCAAGGACGGCTTCCTGCGCGTAGAAGCGCTGGCAGATTCCGGCGGCCACCAGTTGCCGCACATCGAATATCCGCATCTCTCCAAGGCCCAGATGATGGCCGGCGTGAACCGCTTCTATGACGAGTATTATTTCCGGCCCCGCGTGGCCTGGCGCATTGTTCGCGAAGCCTTGTGGGACAGCCACGAGCGCAAGCGCCTGTATCACGAAGCCACCAGCTTCCTGAAGCTGCGCGCCGAGCGCTGGAAGTGGGTTCGCCAGGGCGGCGATCCGGAAAAATCCATGGTTTCCGTTCCCGGCGCTTCCTCCGCTGCGGGGAACGACTGAGGCCGGGCGGCGGCAATCGCATCTATGGCAACCGAGAGCAGGCTACGGATCAAGACGCTGATCATGGTCCTGGCGATGGTGGTGTGCGCCGTCGCGGGTGACCTGATGCTGAAGCGCGGCATGACCGATGCCGGAGCGGTGCATTTCACAACCCACGGTTTGCTGCATTTTCTTGCGTCGATCTCCACCAACGCCACCATCTGGATCGGCATCCTGTTTCTCCTCGGATTTATGGCCAGCCAGATGACCGTGATGAGCTGGGCGGACTACAGCTACGTGATGCCCGCGGGCGCGTTCGGCTATGCGCTGCAAACTTTTCTCGCGGTGGTGGTTCTGCACGAAACTGTTTCCGCCAAGCGCTGGATCGGCGTGCTGCTGATCTGTGTCGGCGTGATTCTGGTCGGGCAGACCAAGCCGCGCACCACGGAATGCGCCGTGCCGGAGAAGGCGGCGGCATGCTGACCGTACTGCTGCTCTTTATCCTGATTTGCGGTTCTACCGGCGGAGAGGTGGCGATCGCGCAGGGCGCCAAGACCACCGGCGAGCCGGAACGCATGCGGCCACGCGAAATACTGATTTTTCTTGGCCGGGCGATTTGCAGCGGGTGGTTCTGGCTGGGCATTCCGCTGATGGCCCTTTCGTTTTTCGCGCTGCTGATTCTGCTTTCCTGGCACCCGCTGAGCTTCGTGATCCCCATCTCCGCGCTGAGCTATGTGGTGGGGGCGCTGGGCGCAAAATATCTGCTGGGTGAAGATGTGAACACCGCTCGCTGGGCGGGCGTGATTCTGGTTTGTGCGGGCGTGGCCCTGGTGGCCGCAGGCTGAGCCGCTTTTCGCCCGGCTTGATTCCGCCGATGACTTCCGTGAAAACGCCGAACAAGACTGCGAGTATGGCCGCCGACTGGCGTGTCGGAATTGCCGCGGTGTTCGTGGTGTGGGCGCTGATCTACATGGTATGGCTCTCGCGCCCGCCGCTGCTGGACGACGTGGACACGGTACACGCGGAAGCGGCGCGCGAGATGCTCCTGCGCCACGATTGGGTGACGCTCTACACCAACGGCTTTCGTTATCTGGAAAAGGCTCCGCTGATGTACTGGTGCGTGCTGGTCAGCTTCAAGATTTTCGGCGTGGCCACCTGGAGCGCGCGCCTGCCGCTGATGCTCGCGGTGCTGGCTCTGGCGCTCGCGACCTACCGGCTGGGGCGCTTTGTTTATGGCGGCGCGGCCGGCCTGTACGCGGCGGTGGCGCTCATCAGTTCGCTCGGCGTTTTTCTTTACACGCGATTCCTGATTCCCGAAGTGCTTGTCGCGCTGTGGATGGTGCTGGGCTACGAATGTTTTCTGCGGGCGATGGAAGGCAAGGAGCCATCGCGGCTGGCCTGCTGGGGATTTGCCGCCTCCTGCGCCCTGAACATTTTGACCAAAGGCTTGATCGGGCTGATCTTCCCGATCGGCGCGATCGCATTGTTTCTCCTGCTGACCGGCGCCTGGCGCCGCGTGTTTCGCATGCACCTGCTCTCGAGCACGCTGGTGTTCTTGCTGATTGCCGCGCCGTGGCATGTGCTGGCGGCGCTGCGCAATCCGGCGGCGGGCGAATCGCGCGGGTTCCTGTGGTTTTACTTCATCAACGAGCACGTGATGCGCTTTCTGAACAAGCGCGTCCCCCCGGGCTACGATACCGTGCCGCTGCTGTTGTTCTGGTTTCTGACGATCGCGTGGCTTCTGCCGTGGAGTGCGTTTTTGCCGCGCGCCTTGCGTCGCGTTCCCGTGCGGCTGCGCGAATGGCGAGCGCTGGCAAACGAACCGTGGAACAAGGAAGCCGCGGGCAACCTGCTCTTTTTTCTGTGGCCGATCGTCATGCTGCTCTTTTTCAGTTTTTCCACGCGGCAGGAGTACTACACCATCCCGGCGGTTCCGGGGATCGCGCTGCTGGTGGGCGCGTGGCTCGCCCGGGAATCGAGCGGCGAGGCCAGCGAGAGCGATCTGCGCGGTGGACGAATCGCGTCTGCCGCCATGATGGCGGTGGGTGTGATTGCGCTTATCGCCGGCAGTTACCTGCTTTCCGTCGCGCACGCGCCACCGGCGGGCGCCGATCTGGCGGACCTGCTGAAGAAGAATCCAGAGGACTACAACCTGTCCCTGGGTCACGTGCTGGACCTGACGCCGCAGGCGCTCGGAGCGTTCCGGCTGCCGCTGCTGGGCGTAACCGCGGGACTCTTTCTCGGTACCAGCCTGAACTGGCTTTTTCGGCGGTGGCGCAACCCGACCGCCGGAAACATCGCTCTCACCGCGATGATGGTCGTGCTGCTGACCTGTGTGCATGCGGCGCTGGCCACGTTTTCCCCGATTCTTTCTTCCTACGCTCTGGCCCAGGCCATTCAGAAGAGGTTTCAGCCGGGCGACGTGATCGTGATTGACGGCGAGTATCACGAAGCCTCCACCTTGAATTTCTACACCGGAATCCAGGTGCACGTGCTGCACGAGCCGAGCGGCAATCTGTGGTACGGAGCAAAGTTTCCCGATGCGCCGAAAATTTTCGAGACCAGCGAGTCGCTGGCGGCGCGGTGGAAGAGCCCGCAGCGCGTGTTCCTTTGGACGGACCAGGAGACGCCGAAAGAGCTTGGCGGGCTGGAATTTTTCCCGCTGGCCAGGAGCGGCGGCAAATTTGTGGTGACGAATCACGCCGTCGGTAATTGAAGGACGTTCCTCGGGTTTTGCGGGAAAAAGCGCAAGCTTGCTGTCGTTTGCAGGCGCGGGGCTTGCTAAACTAGAGATGGGCGTTCCGGGCCCGCCCCGCGAAGGAGGCTTATTTTGGTGTTCTGGTACATTCTTCTAGGCATCGCCGTCGTGGGAACGATCAGCTCCACGATCGTGCTGGTGCTGGCCATTCTGGGCACAATCAAGTTTCTGCGCGATGGCAAGCGCGACCGCGCGGTGTACCAGAAGCTTGCGCCCGCCCAGTTGCCCCCGGTCTCGGTGCTGAAACCGGTGCATGGCAACGAAGCCCGCTTCCAGGAAAATATCGAAAGCTTTTTCCGGCAGGACTACCCCGAATATGAAATTCTTTTTGCCGCGGACGAAGCCGACGATTCCGCCCTGCCGGTGATTCGCGAAATCAGCGCCCGCTATCCGCACATCCCGTGCCGCATCTTCATTACCGGTCAGCCGCGCTGGCCCAATGCTCCGAACTACTGCTTTCATCACCTCAGCGGGCACGCCGCACACGATGTGCTGGTGACCAGCGACAGCGACGTGGAAGTCGGCCCGACGTATTTGCGCGACGTGGTCCCGCCGCTCCTCGATCCCAAGGTGGGAGCGGTGACTTGCGTGTTCCGCGGCAAAAATGCCGGCGGGCTGTGGGGCGCGGTAGACGCCATCGGGCAGACCGTGGAATTCACCGCGGGCGTGTTGATCGTCAATCTGCTGGAGGGCATGAAGTTCGGTTTGGGCCCCACCATCGCGCTGCGCAAAGACTCCATCGGGAAAATCGGCGGCTATGAGGCGGTGCGCGAATATCTCTCCAACGATTTCGTGGTCGGCAATTTCATCTACAAAGCCGGCTACAAGGTGGTGCTTTCCTACCATGTGGTGGACCACGTTTCGCCTTCGATGTCGTTTCACCGCATGTGGGAGCGGCAGTTGCGCTGGGCTATGGGGACGCGATACTCGCGGCCCAAAGGCCACCCGGGAACGGGGCTGACGTTCGCGGTGCCATTCGGAATCCTGGGGCTGATCGCCTGCCTGTTCCTGCACCTGCCCTGGCTGGGTGTGGGCCTGTTTGCCGCATCGCTGGTGAACCGCATTCTCGAATGCTGGATTGTCGGGTGGGTTGCGGCGCGCGATCCGATCGCGAAGAAAACGGCTCTGCTCTATCCCCTGCGGGATCTGCACGGCTTCATCATCTGGTGCGCCAGCTACCTGAGCAAACGCAGCCTGTGGCGCGATAACAATTACGTGTTGCTGAAGGGCGGCCGGCTGGTGGCGCGCCGCGCCAACGGCGCGATCATCACTCCGGATGCCGGCGCCGATGCGGCGCACTGACCTCGCGCGCGGCAAGCGGTAACCCTCCGATGGCCATCCTCGCACTGCCGCCGACGGCCGGCCACCTGGTGCGGGATTTCTTTCTGCTGCTGGCGGTCGCGCCGCTGGCCTATTACGTTGTGGCCGCCATCGCGGCCGTGCGCTTTTTCACGCGCGAACGCCAGAGCCGTGACCGCGATTTCACGCCACCCGCGAGTATCCTGAAGCCGGTGCGAGGCGTGGATTTTGCTTCCTATGAGAATTTCCGCAGCTTCTGCACCCAGGAATATCCCGCCGAATACGAAATTCTGTTCTGTGTGAATCAACTGGATGACCAAGCGGTGCCGCTGGTGCGCCGCCTGATGAAAGAGTTTCCGGAGCGCTCGATACGGTTGCTTTCCGACGCGCCGCAGCTCGGCGCCAACCGAAAAGTCAGCAACCTGGCGCTGCTGGCCAGGGAAGCGAAGTTTGCTCTGCTGGTACAAAGCGATGGCGACGTGCGCGTGGGCCCGGAATACTTGCGGGCGATGGCGCGGCCGTTTGCGGATCCCAAGAATGGCGTGGTGAGTTGCCTTTACCGCGGCGTGGCGCAGGCGAATTTCTGGGCGGAACTGGAAGCGCTCGGGTCGGCGACCGACTTTGCCGGCGGCGTGCTGGTGGCCAATTCCTCCGAGGGCGTGACATTTGCGCTGGGCGCTTCCGTGGCTACCAGCAAAGAATGGCTCGCGCGCATTGGCGGGTACGCGGCGCTGGCCAACGTGCTGGCGGACGACTACGAAATCGGCAACCGCGTAACCAAGGCCGGCGGGCGGGCGCTGCTGTCGGACGAGATTGTGGACACCATGTATCCGGCGATGAGCTTCCGCGCCTTCTGGGAGCACCAGTCGCGCTGGGCGCGGACCATCCGCCTGTGCCGCCCGCTGTCGTACCTGGGGCTGCTATTCACGCATGGCCTGCCGCTGGCGATTCTAGGCGCTGCAGTGAGCGGCTCGCGGGATGGCGCGCTGGCCTTTTTCGGCGCGTATCTGGTGTTGCGGCTGTTTCTGGCGTGGACCGTCGGCGTCTGGGGCTTGCGCGACGAGACGGCGCGGAGAAAACTGTGGCTGGTGCCGGTGCGCGACGCGATTCATTTTGCGGTGTGGCTGGCGAGCTTCTTTTCGAACCGTGTGGCCTGGGGCGGCACGGAATTTCATCTAAGCGCGAATGGCGAGATGGCCGTGGTGGGAATTACCGACGGGGCGACAGAAAAGGCCAAGACCAGTCTGCCGGCGGATTGAAGCGGACAGGTGATGGCTTGGCGGGGCCTCGGCGCGGCCTCGTCGGCCGTGCGCGGGTTGACGGGGCCGGTAAACGCGTCTATTCTGGTTGAGTGAATCGTGGCTGTCCCGAACCCGGGAACGTGCTGCGATTCGTTTTTGTTGCTGCGCGCCGTGCGCGGCGTTCCTGCTGGGAGGTCGTCCAATTGGCAGGACTTCAGATTCTGAATCTGACTATCCTGGTTCGAGTCCAGGCCTCCCAGCCAATCTTCTGAAAAGCCTGCCTTTGCCGTCTCCGTGCAAGAATCGGCCCTCCCCGGCGTTCTACCTGCGAAGAACTGGTGGTACTCTCTAGACGTTTGAAGGTGCCCAGCCGTGCCGCAGCGTGTGCCCAGCTTGATGGTGTGCCGGAAGGCGTCGTCCGGGCGGACAGCCGGCGCCAGCGCCGCCAAGTGCGCGCTGCTTTTCCTCCTTTTTTTCGTTTCTTCCTGTTCCCTCCCATCGGCAACTTTCGGCCAGGAAAATTCCATTCCGCGTGAGCTGACGCTGCATGCGCCACCGATCGTGGAACAGATGCACGGCGGCGAAAAGCGTGCCTACACCGTGTCGCTCAAGGCCGGCGAGTACGTGGAAGTGGTCGCCGAGCAGCAGGGTCTGGATGTGGTGTTGTACCTGTTCGACCCGGCGGGCAAGCAGGTGATGAAGATCGACGGGACCACGGGAACCGAAGGCCCGGAGAACCTGGCATGGGTGGCGGAAACCGGCGGTGCGTACCGGCTGGAAGTGGTGCCGGACGACAAGGATGCCAAGCCGGGCAGGTATGAGTTGAGCTTGGTTGAGTTGCACCCGGCGACGGAGCGGGACCGGAAGCGGGTGCGCGCGCTCGGCTCCCTGGCAGATGCTCTGTTCACGCAGAACAGCGAAGAGAAAGATGCCGACCAGCAGGCGCTGAAGAAGTATCAGGAGGCGCTCGCTCTGCTGCGCGAAACCGGCGACGCGTACCACGAAACCTTTGCGGTGGAAGGCGTTTGCCGCGAATTCGAAAAGACCGGCCAGTGGAGCGAAGCGCTGGCGTCCTGCCAGAGCGGGTACGACAACGCGCAGAAATCGGGCGACAAGGCGGTCCAGGCGAACATGGCATACCGCCTGGCGATGGCGCAGAGCGCCGCGCAGCACCGGCCCGAAGCGGCCGCCCGGTACAAGGAAGCGGCCGATCTTTTTCGGGAATTGGGACAAGAAGGAAACGAGGCCGCGGCGCGCGCGGAGCTCGGATTTCTGCTGATCCGCACGGGAAAGTACGAGGAAGCGAAGGCGGAGCTGACCCGCGAACTCGAGCTGCGGGAGAAGAGCGGCGAGCTGCGTAGCCTGGCGACGTGCCAGTACCGGCTGGGCTATGCGCACGAAGAGCTGGGCGACAAGGTGAAGGCGGAGGCGCTGTACTCAAAGGCCATCGCCGCGGCGCGCCAGGTGCACGCCGCACGAGAGGAAGCACTGGCGCTGGAAATTCGCGGGAATCTCTATTCGAAAAGCGACCAAAAAGAAAAGGCTCTTGCCGATTACAAGCAGGCGATTCCGCGCTACCACGAGGCGCAGGACCCGGAGGACGAGGCTGGCATGTACCTTGCGGCGGCGGGCGCGCTGGACGAGCTGCACACGCACCGCGACAGCAGCGAGCAAACCACGGCCCTGGAAAAGGAACGGGACGACTACCTCGCCAGGGGCCTGGCAATCGCACGGGAAAACAAGCGTTACCATCAACAGGCACTGTTTCTGGAAAAAATGGGCACGGTGCTGTATTACACGCCGTTCGAACAGGACGACCAGCGGGCCAAGCCGTGGCAGGCCGCGGTGCGGGATCGCAAGCGCGCGGCGCTGGTCGAGAGCCAAGAATTACTGCATCAGTATGGCAAGCCCGAGGAAGAAGCGCGGGTATGGGCGGAGCTTGCCGACCTGGATGTGAAACGCGAGGACCGCAAGTCCAGCATTCTGGACGCGCAACAAGCACTGGCCCTCTACCGCCAGACCGGTGACGTGAAGAAGTCCGTCGAGATGCTGGTGTCCATAGTGCATGACGCTTATGCGTTGAAGGACTATGACGCGGCGTGGCAGGCCTTTGAGCAGCAGGAAAGCATCTGGCGAGAGCAGAAAAATACCGCCAAGGTGGCGGAGATGCTGGTGGGGAAGGGCGGCGTGGAGATGATGCGCGGCCGCCGCGCGGAGGCGATGGCCCTGTTCCAGCGAGCCATTGCCGATTGCCCGCAGGAGACCAAGGGGTGCAAGGACATGCTCGGGGAGGCGCACCGCTTCCTTGGCGTGGCGTACCTGGAAGCCGGCGAAAAGGAAAAGGCGCTGGAGGAGTTCAACACCGATTTCGCGCTGATGAAGCAGGGCGATGGGGAATTCATCGCGTTCGTGAAAAAGGTTGGCGCGGACGTGATCTACGATCCCGAACTGACGGTACGCCAAGGAGAAATCTTGCAGCAGAAGCAACTGGTATCGCTCGATGAGGTGTGGGACCGCTTCTCCTTTACCAGCCTGACCGGATGGGAAACGGCCAATCACTTCGCGGACGTCGCCACCAAGGTGGCGGATGAGCTGAAAGTGCCCGGTCTGAGAGACAGCGTGATCCTGGCGACGGTCATGCAGTTGACGGTCGAGCTGGCGATTGCCAACGAGCATCTGAAAGCCCTCCTGAAACAGAACGAGGCACTCAAGGCCGCCCTGGAAGAAAGAATCGGCAAGAAGCCGGCTGAGAAGACGGCGCAGGCAGAGAGCGATAAGTCGCGTGCCGACAAGTTCGAGTCCGAAGGCGAAGGCGCCATGCGGCGGGAGGGTCTGCAGCAGGCAGTGGCCGCGCTGAGCCAGGCATTGGAGTTGCGCCGGAAACTCGGCCGCGATCAGGACACGGCAAAGACGCTGAGTGTCTTGGGCGATGCCTGGCTGAACCTGAACGAAGGGCAAAAGGCCCTGGCGGCGTACCAGGAAGCACGGGAGAGATGGCACGCGGCGGGTCAGGACAAGGACGAAGTCGAAGCCTTGCTCGGCGTTGGGATCGCCTACAACTGGCTGGGGCAGCGAGAGAAGGCGCTGGCGGCGCATCAGGAAGCGGTGAAGGTGGCGCGCGCCGGCAAATTGCAGGAGCAGGAACAAGCCGCGCTCTATCGCGTGGGCGAGACCTACCTGCTGATGGGGCAGAAGCGCGACGCGCTGGCGAATCTGCTGGCGGCCAAGGACCTTTCGAAGCCGAGCGGACTGCTCCGGCGGGAAGAGAGTCACGCGCAAATTCTGGCGCTCATCGGGCTGACGTACGCGTCACTGGGCGACGCGGCACACGCCAAGGAATTCTACGCCCAGGCAGCCGAGGAATTTGAGCGAGGGCTGCGGGGCAACATGATGTTCCTGAACCTGCGCGCGAAGGGGCGCGGGATCAATCAACTGGGCGACGCCTATGCCGCCATGGGCGAAGCCAAGCAGGCGGAGCAGACCTTCCGCAAGGGCCTGATTGTGCAGCGCAATTTCGGCAGCCTGGGCGAGCAGGCCTATGCGCTGGAGCGCATCGGACAACTGCAACTGCAGCAGGGCGGGGCGGAGAACGCCAAGAAGGCGATCGAACCGCTGCAGCAGGCACTGGAAATTACCAAGAAGAACGGCAATCCGGTACGACAGGGAGAAGTCCTGCACGACCTCGGTCTGGCTTATGAGCAGGCGGGCGACGCGAAGACGGCGCTCGGTTTCTTCGATCAGGCGCTGGCCGTGCGTTACCGGATCCGCGACCTGGATGGCGAAGGCGAAACCCTGGACCGCTTGATGCGCTTGTGGAAGGGCATGAAGCAGCCGGCCCTGGCGGCGTTCTACGGGAAACAGGCGGTAAACGCGTACCAGCAGATCCGCGTCAACATGCAGGGCATCGGTGACGACCTGCAGAAGAGCTACCTGCACTCGCACTATGGCACATACCGCGAGCTGGCGGACGTGCTGATCGCGCAAGGACGGATTCCGGAAGCGCAGCAGGTGTTGGATCTGCTGAAAACCGAAGAGTACATGGATTTTGTGCGGCGCGATGGCTCGGACTTTGCGTCGGGCATGGCGTCTTCGACGAAACCCGAGAGCACCGCTTGGGAGGGCTACCAGAAGATTCAGGAACACATCGTGCTCGTTGGGCGGCGCTATGCGGAGCTGGCGGCCAAGGAAAGCCTGACTGCGGCCGAAAAGCGGGAGTTCGCCCACGCCGAGAAGGAATTGAGTCTGGCCAACGACAGCTTCGATGCGTACTTGGCGCGGCTGCCGGGAGAGTTCGGTTCGGCTTCCAAGGGCGATGTGGAAGCGGAGCGGGTGCGCGAAGGCAGGGGATTGCAGGAAACGCTGCGGGAACTCGGGAACGGTACGGTGGCGGTGTACACGGTGGTGACGGAAGAGCGCTACCACGTGATTCTGTACACGCCGGATACCCAGAAGAATTTTACCTATGAAATCAGCGCCGCAGACCTGAATGCAAAGGTGCTGAAGTTCCAGCAGGTGCTCAAGGACCCTCGCTACGACCCGGTGCCGATGGCGCAGGAGATGTACAAGATCCTGGTAGCGCCGGTGCAGCGGGCGCTGGATGAAGCGGGCGCCAAGACCCTGATGTGGTCGCTCGACGGAGCGCTGCGCTATGTGCCAATCGCCGCGCTTCATGACGGAAAGCAGTATCTGGTCGAGCGGTACAACCTGACCATCTTTACGCCTGCGAGCCATTCGCGTTTGGAAAAGCCCGCACCCGAAAAGTGGCGCGGCCTGGGAATGGGCGTCTCCAAGGGCACGTATCCGCTGCCGTATGTTCCGGATGAGCTGCGCAGCGTGATCCGCGACGACCAGGACGCGGAGTCCCGGCAGGGTGTGGTGGCAGGAAAGATTCTGCTGGACGACACCTTCACCAAGGACGCAATGAAGGACGCGCTGGCGCATGGCAAGGGATATACGCTGGTCCACGTCGCCAGCCACTTCCGTTTCCGGCCAGGTACCGACAATGAGTCCTACCTGTTGCTGGGCGGGCCGGAGCCAGACAAAGACAATAGCCGGCACTTGAGCTTGCAGGAACTACGGAGCGGAACCAATATTTTTCGCGGCGTGGAGCTGCTGACGCTTTCGGCGTGCAACACGGCGGTGGGCAGCGGGCAAGGTTCCGAAGTGGAGAATTTCGCGGTGCTGGCGCAGATCAAGGGCGCGCGGGCGGTGATCGCTACGCTCTGGTCGGTGGCGGACGCGAGCACCATGCGCCTGATGCAGGATTTTTACCGCCACCACGACGAACACCCGGGCGCCCCGAAGATCGAGGACTTGCGGCGTGCCCAGCTGGACTTGCTGCACGGCTGTCCGGTCGGCGGGTGCGGCCAGGTGTTGACCGCCGGTGCCAAGAAGCGCAGCGACCTGGACGACGATAGCGACGCGGAAATTGACGCGCCGCCGTTCCACGCGGACCCGAAAGCGCCGTTTGCGCACCCGTATTTCTGGGCGCCATTTGTGCTGATTGGGAATTGGAGATAGCAAAGTGACGCAGGCGAAACACAAACGGAGCCCGGGAGGCACGCGGCCCCTGCTGCTTGCCATGCTGCTCGCTTGGGCGTGTTGTGCAGCTCCCGCACCCGCGGCCAATCGCAGCGCGGCGGCTGCGACCAAGATCGGCTATGTGCTGGATATGGTTGGCATGTGGAGAGTGGCCGGCACGGAGCAGCCGCTGGCGATCGGAACGCAGCTGCCGGCCGGAGCCATGCTTGTCAATGAGAGCCCGGTGAGTCAGGACTACATCATCGTCGCAAACCTCAATGGCGATGTGATTCGCACCATCCGTTGCCGCAGCGGCGTCTGCGGCGAATGCCGGACCGGCGGCGGGTGCTACGACCCGGTTCGTCCGCTTCCGGATGCGCCGGCTGCGGAAAATGCCTTCGCCACGGCGTGGCACGCGGTGCAAGACCTTTTCGGGGCGCGGCCGGACCACTACTCCCTGCACCGCGTGAGAGGCGGAGGGTTTGCTCTGCATCGTGACGGCGTGGTGCCGCTGGAAGGGGCAGCGATCGACTTCACCGCGCTGCTGGAGGGACAGGAGAAGGGTGTCTACGAGCTGCGCTGTGTAGAGATTCAGCGGGAGGGCGCGACCGGCGCGGCGTGGAGGTCGAAAGCCGCGGTGGTGGATTTGCTGCCGGGTGACAAGGTGGCGCCAGGGTGTGAGGGAATAAAGCCGGGGCTCTTCCTGCTGCGCGCGAAGCACGGCGACGAGAGCAGCAGCGCGTGGGTGCTGGCCGTCCCGGCAGCGGATTTTGCCGAATGGAACGCGAAGTTCGCGGACTTCGTGAAGAAGACGGACACCTGGGGCGACACGGTTCCGGAAGAAACCAAGCGCTCGTACCAGCGAGCGTATCTGGAGTATTTGAACTCCATGCGGTCCGGGCAGGCGAAGTGAGCGAAACGCCCGCGAAGCAGGGCGCAGCCGGCCGCACCACGCCTGCGGCCGCGCCGAGCCTGGGCCGGCGCATCCTCCGCGCGCTGCCGGTGCTGGTGCTCCTGATCGTTTTGACGTGGGTGTTCGGGCATACCGGCGTCCTGCACAAGCTGGAGACGATCGTCACCGACGCGGAGATGCGGCTGAACACGGTGCCCGAAGATAGCCCGGTGGCGCTGGTCGTGATTGACGACGCGGACTACGAGAAAATGTTCGAATCCACCAGCCCGCTCGACCCAATTCAACTGAAGACACTGATCGAAGAGATCGCCAAGGGCGAGCCGGCGGTGATCGCCGTGGATATCGATACCTCGGCGCCGGGGTTTCACTGCGGATTGCGTCTGGATGGCCAGAAGACGCGCATCGTGTGGGAGCGGGAGATTCGAGAGGTGCCGGAAGAGGCGAACGGACGCGAACAAATCGATCCGGTGCCGATTCTGGGCGGTCAGGAAGATCTGGACACGGCGAAGAATAGCTCGGGGATACCGCTGCTGCTGGACGACGCGGAAGACCGGGTGACCCGGCGATACCGGCGTTCGATCAAGACCAGCGTCGGCGAGTTGCCATCGTTCTCTTCGGCGATCGTCGCGGCGTATCTGGATGGCAAGCCGGACGGCCTGGATCACAGCAAGGACACTTCGCAAGACCTGGTAATTCGCTTCGCCGGCGAGCGCGGCGGGACCCAGCGCCTGCGATTTTCCGCCACAAAAGTGGCGGAACTTTCACAGCGCTGGCCGACGGCAAGCCCGATTCGCGGCAAGATCGTGCTACTGGGCGGCTCGTATCAGGGACAGGACCGGCACGACACGCCTGTGGGCCAGTTGGTCGGCGTGGAAGTGATGGCGAACGTGGTGGAGACGGAACTGCACGGCGGCGGATATCCGGTGCCGAGCCGTGGTGTGCTGTTCCTGCTGGAGCTATTCGAAGCGTTTGTTCTGATTCTGCTCTTCCATGTGCTGCGCCTGCGCTACGCGTTGATCGTCAGCGTGGTGCTGATACCGGTGATGGCCGCGATTTGCAGCCAGCTGTCCTACGGCAATTTGCATCACCTGCCGCAGTTCACCGTGATCGTGGCGGGGCTGCTGGTATTCGAACTCTATGAGCATTTCCGGCGCACAGCGGTGCCCAAGGTGTATCACGATCTGACGGGGCAGGGCGGCGGCCACGGCCACTGAGCCGGGCCATTCCGGAAAACTTAGAGATCGGCGCTCAGCTCGGGAACGGAAGCGCGCATGCGCCGCACCACGACAGGGCGAACATACCCGGAAGCGATGGCCCGCTCGTACGCGAGCTTTTGCGCGAGGCGCCCGAAAAGCAGCTGGCAAAACGCGCAGACCATTCCGTAATAGATCGCGTTGGCGGCGATGACAAGCAGAGACGTACCGAGCGAAGCCGCGATCGGTCCTTCGGGATTTCCGAGCCGGGCCACGAAGGCCGCGGGCGCAAGAATCAGGCAAGCCCAGTTATAAAGCAGCTGGCCATCCAGGCGCGACCCGGACGCCGAGTGGTCCAGTAGCAAGCCGATGGCCTGGGCGGCGAAACCAGAGCCGGCCCCGGCAGCGATGAACTGCACGAGACGAGTGTTTTTCATAGCGGCTTTGCCCCCTGCGTGCTGCGGTTCGCAATGTTGCGTGGCTCGACGTTAGGCTTCGCGGGAGCCGGACGGGAAATCGCTGCCGGCGCAGGCGCCGTGAATTGCATGCGCATCGCCGGGTCGCCGAACAGAATCCAGGTGCGCCGGACGTCGGGGTCGACGGTAGTGGTCTTGGTCTGCAGGACAATCTGGCCAAGCGTCAGCTGGCTACGCGACGCGAGCAGCTTGGCCAGCGCGATATCCTGACCGGCCTGGGGTGGAGCGTCCGTGAATCCGGACGAGGCCCACACCGCCACGGCGCCGCCGTTGGGGTTGAGAACCAGCGATTCGGCCAGGCTCTGCGTGTACACGTCCTGAAAGAAGCCGTTCAAGCAATTCATGATGAAGAACACCGGGAGGCGGCCGCCGTTCTGCAGCGCGGCGGCGTCGTTGTCGTCGAAGAGGTCGGAGAAAGACCACTGTTCGACGGAGCCGTGGCCCGTGAAGTTGACGACGGCTTTGCCCTGGTTGATGGCGTCAACGATCTGCTGTTTGACCACGCCCGGGTCGGTGTCGCCGGTTTCGATCTTGTTGACCGAGAGCACGCTCTTCAGCGAAGCGGCGACGGCATCGGCGGTGGAAGAAAAGTCCGAGCCGACGTTCTGATCGGCGATGACCAGAGCCTCGGAGTTCCAGGTGCCGGAGCTGCGACCGGTTTCGTAGGCCACGATTTTCGCCACGATCATGCTGGCGTCGGCGGCCGTGCGCACCGGCAGGCGGCCGGTGGGAATGGTCGCGTAGCCGGTCTGCTTGAAATCGCTGAACCAATCGTCGGACGCGGTCTTGAGCGATTGCGTATCGATCAGGCGCGTCGGAACAAAATCGAGATTGCCGAAGCCCAGGTAATTGCGCGGATCCACCGAGGCATCGCCCACGAGGAGCAGGAATTGCGGTTTGCCTTGCAGGCGCGAGCTTGCGGAGCGCAGGTACGAACGAATGGCGTAGGGGCTGCGCTCGCCGTAGTTGAAGGCGTCGAAGATCTGCTCGGTGGTGACGACCTTGACCGTGTAGCCCTGCTGCTCGCGCAGCTGGACCAGCGGGGCCAGGCTCTGCACAAAGTCCGGGTGAGAAATCATGACGATGGAGGCGCCGGTTGGCTGGCCGGCCAGGGTGCTGCGCGGGTGGAATGCAAGAGCCACCGGAGCTTCCACCTGGTCGTCGGCCAAAGCAAGCAAATCGCGCTGCTGGCTGGAATTGGCGCTGCCGGGAACGCCGAAGTCCACGGTGAAGGACGAACCGTCGGCGCGAACCGTGCCTTGCAATTGCTGAATCGCTTCCGGGTTGCTGATATCGAACACCCGGATGCGCGAATTGCTGAAGCCGGAAACCTGAATGGCGCTGCCGGCGGTCGCCTGCATCTGGAGAAAATTGCCGTCGGCGGCAAAGGACCGCGCGTAATGCAAAACGATGGATTGCACCAGGCTGACATCATCGTCGCCGTTGAGGGCGGTCAGCGTAACGGTGTTGGCGCCTTCCAGAATCGTTGCCGGGTTGAGCGGAAACGAAGTGTGGAAACTGGTTTCGCCGGCGAATTGCATGGTGCCGAGGAAATTGCCATTGAAGGAGACCGAGACGCTGTGAGCCTGACCGTCGGACGCGCCTTGCAGCGTGACGTCCAGGGAAACCGGCAAGTTGGACGACGGGACGACGTGCGCCGCGTCGAGTATCTGGTCAACCGGCTCGTTGGTGATGACGGCGCCGAAGAAGTTGTCTTGGTCCTCGCTGTTGAGCAACGCCGCGAAATAGGTGGTGCGATCCTGGCGCACGGAGGTGTCAACGAAAGCGTTGACCGGCGAGCTGCCGGAATAAGGACGTTCCAGCGGTATGCGCTTGCCGGCCTGATGACCGGAAACCAGCCAGTAAACGCGGGTGCCGGAATACGGGGTGTCAATGCCCGTACCGTAGAACTCGATGGAGTCCTTCGGGTCGAGCGAGCCAACTTGATTGCCGTTGATGAGCAACGGCTGCTCGACGCCTTCGGCAAAGAGCTGCAGCGTGTGCGCGTTGGAAGATGCGTCGAAGCCGGCGGCAACGAGCTGGGAACGGGTGACGCGGTACCAGCCCTGGTGGTCCACGGAGATTTTTACCGCGGCTTCGCCGTCGAGATTCACCGGGGCGATGGCCGGGACGGCGAGCGCCGCCGGAGCAAGCGACTCGCGCACGATGCGGCGCGGAGACGCGGGCGAAGAAACGGCCGGGGACGCAGTCGCCGCCGCCGATTCGCTGGCCAATGCATTCAGGTGGGTGATGAGCGCTGCAGGCGCGGCGCCGGAACGCGCGGCGGCGCGGGTTGCACTGGCTTCGGCTTTGACCGGACCGTGAGTGTTGCGCGAGCCGTCGAGGTCCACATCTTCCAGGACATAGGAAGCGTCGGCCGAGGGATTGGCGTCGATCCACTGATAGGTCTTGGCGCCGTGCTGCGGCTTGCTGCGCTTGAGAATAAGAGCGGATCCGGCGATCAGCGAAGGATTCAACTTCTGGCGGCCGCTGCCGCTTTCGCGGTAGACGTTGAAGCCGAGATTGCGAATCTCCTCGCGAGTCTTCCATTCCAGCAGTACCGTGCCATCGCTTTGTGGAATGGCCTGGAAGGAAACGAGCTGGACCGCGGTCGGGTAAATGATGGTCGAGGTGAAGCTGGAAGTGTTGTTGGCCGAGTTGGGGTCGCTGGACGTGGTGCTGACGGTCGCGGTGTTGGTCGGCTTGGTTGCGGTGCTGATGGTGTTGGCAGTGGCGTTGATGGTGACGATGACCACGCTGCCGGGGCTCATGGTGCCGATGGTGCAGCTCACGGGCGACGCACTGTTGCAGGTGCCCTGGGTGCTGCTGGCGGAGACGAAGGTTACGCCGGCCGGAAGCGGGTCGCTGACGGTAACGCCGAGCGCGGAAGCCGGTCCATTGTTGGAGACTTTCAGCGTGTAAACGAGATTGGTGTTCTGATCCACGGGATCGGGCGTGCCGGTCTTGACGATCGAAACATCGGCCTGCGAGGGCGATGCCACGACGACAGCGGCGGAAACCGTATTGTTCGAGCTGATCGGATCAGTAGTGCCGGTGGACGCGATGGTGGATGTGCCGGTGATGGTGGTTCCGTTGGCGGTTCCGGAGTTCACGGTCACTACGATGTTAAAGGGACTGACCGTGCCCGAAGCGAAGCTTGCCCGGGTGCACGTCACCGTGCCGGTGTTTCCCACGCCGGGATTCGAACATGTCCAGCCGGTCGGCGTGGTCATGGACGCGAACTTGGTGTTGGCCGGAATCGGGAAGCTGTAGGTATCGACGAGTGAGGCGGCGGGACCATTGTTGGTGATGCTTTGGCTGAAAGTGATGCTGGAGCCAGCGACGACCGGATTGGGCGTAGCCGAAGAGGTGACGGCCAGGTCGGCTCCGGTGGCGGCGACAACGGAGACCGATGCGGTCGCGTCGTTGCTGTTGGGATTCGAGTCGGGCGTAAGCGCGGAGCTGATATAGGCGGTATCGCTGATGGTGCTTCCCGCGGCCGCCGTAGCTTTCACCACCGGCGAGAAGGTGGCAGTGGCGCCGACGGCGAGCGTGCCGATGGTGCAGGTGATGTTGCCCGTTCCTCCAACAGCCGGCGTCGAGCAGCTCCAGCCAGAGGGCGTGGCCATGGAAACGAAAGTGGAACCGGTCGGAATGGCCTCGGTAAAGGTGACCGTCGAAGCGGCAGACGGGCCATTGTTGGCAACGACTTGAGTGAAGGTAACGTTGGAGCCTGTGGCCACCGGATTGGGCGAGGCAACGTTGGTTACAGTCAGGTCCGCCGCAGCAGGCTTGGCCACGACGGTGGTCACGCTGGCGGAATTGTTGGTCAGGTTCGGGTCGTTGGTGCCGGAATCCACCGTGACCGTGTCCGTGACCTGAGTCTGATCGATGGTGCCCGCGTTGGCATTCACCACCACGGTAAATGTGCCGGTACCGGCGTTGGCGAGCAGCGAGATGTTGCAGCTGATGTTGCCGGTGGCGCCGACCGCCGGGGTGCTGCAGGTCCAGCCTGACGGAATACTGATGGACTGAAAGGTGGTGTTCGCAGGAATCGCTTCGCTGACCACGACATCCACGGCGCTGGAAGCACCGTTGTTGGTGACGGTTTGCGTATAGGTGATGTTGCTGCCTGGTGTGACCGCGCTGGGTGAACCGGCATTGGTAATGGAGAGATCGGCGCTGGCGCAGAAACCGCCGGTCTGTGGCCCCGGAACCGAACCCGCGGTCGCGTTGGTCACCAGAATACCGGCCGCCCCGGGAGTTGAGCCGAATGCGTCCAGAGCAGTCGTGGTCTGCCCGTTGGCGCCGCCCGCGACCGAAGAGCTGAGCGGGGTCGAGCTAAGAATGATGACTCCTCCGCCACCGCCGCCGCCGGGGCCGTGACGATTGCCAGGGTAGCCCATAGGGTCGGACGCCAGCCAGGTGCTTCCGCCGTTGCCACCATTGGCGCTCACCGTCAGTCCGCTGAGGTTGCCGCTGTTGGCGAGTAGAACGATGCTGCCGCCCGCCCCGCCGCCGCCGCCGCCGTCGTTCTGCACATTGATCGCGCTCTGGCCATTGGCGGTGATGCTCCCGGTGCCGGTGACCGAACCCGCGGTGATGAGCACAATGCCGCCGCCCGCCGCGCCGCTGCTGTTGACACCGCTGGTGTTGGTGTTGGGGTCCGAGGTGCCGTTGTTGGTTGTTCCCGCGCCGCCACCGCCACCCATCACGATCTGATTCACCGATGCCGGGAACGCCACGCCGCCGAAGCCGCCGCGATTTCCGCTGGTGTTCCAGGCGTAGCCGCCAAGGCCGCCGGTGCCGCCGTTTCCGCCGCCACCGCCCCCGGAATTTTCGCTGTTGTCGCTGGGGCTATCGTCCGTGCCGCCGCCGCCCGCATTGCCCGGTGCGCCGCGCGCGTAGCTGCCCTGCGGATAGCCCTCGCTGGTGCTGTTATTCACGGCGGTGATCGCCGCGTTGGCCGTGTACTCGGGCGAGCCCGCGATGCCTTCTCCCTTGGAGCCGTGCGCGGCTCTGGTGCTGACGCTGCGGTAGTCGGTATTCGCCGCATTGTTGTTGCCGCCCAGCGTTCGGCCGCCACCGCCGCGGAAGCCGAGTTTATCCACGCTGACGGTGCCACCGAGGGTCAGAAGAGACGAAACGTCGAAAGCCAGGACCCCTCCGACCGATCCATTCCAGGCCAGGGCGGTGAGGCCGGAGGTCAGAGTGGCGGTGGTGTACTGCGGCACGCGGATGATCTGATAGGTCGCCTGACCGTTGCCGTTTGCGCCGTTTGCGTAGTTCTTGCCGTCGTAGGCGTAGAGCGTGCCGCCGCTGGGCCCGGTGCCGGTGAATTTCAGCGTGCCGCCAGTCGTCGGAACAGCGGTTGTTGCCGTCACGAATTCGTACTTGCCGGTGCTGTTCAGCGAGGTCCAGCCCGAGCCCGGGTCTCCCGTGATGCCGTCGCCGTATGTCGAATCGTTCGTCGTAGTGAAGAGGGCGTCCTGCATCTGGATGATGAGGATGCGATCCCCAACGGCGATTGGGGTGGTTGCTCCGCTGGCGGCGCCGAGGTTCACCTGCGTGGCGCCGACCGCAAGATTCGTGGTCGTATTCGAAGGCGCGAAATACGTATTTACGATTCCGGTGAGATTGCCGCCGGCGGTGGGAGTTCCCGTGGCGCTGCAAGAGCTCGGCTGAACGACCGTGATGATGGTGACGGAATTATTGGAGTTGACCGGATCGGTCGGGTCGGAAATCGAGGGCGCCACGGAGGCCGTATTGGAGAGCGACTGTGCGGTGGCAGGTGTGCTGACGGTAATGCTTACCGTGGCGCTGGCGCCGTTCGCGAGCGCTCCCAGGCTGCAGGTCACGGTGCCGGCGGCGTTGGCGCAACTGCCCTGAGTGCTGGTGGAGGAAACGTAGGTCACACCGGCGGGCAGGGTATCGGAGAGGGTGGCGCTGTTGGTGATATTCGCGAGGCCAAGATTCTGTACCACGTAGGTGTAGGTGAGGGAAGAGGCGACATAGACCGGGGAAGGAGAAGCGGAACCGGAAATGGTCAAATCCGCCTGCGTGGAGGACTCGACGTTGACCGTGGTGAGCGTGGCGTTGTTGGTGGCCACCGGATCCGCGGTATTGGAGGTAACATCGGCCGAATTCGTGATTTGCGTCCCGGCGGCGGCCCCGGCCGCCACTTTCACTTGAATCGTGAAAGCAGAGGAGCCGGCGGCGAAAGAAGCGTTGCTGCAATTGATGTCACCGGTGGCGCCCACCGCCGGCGTGGCGCAAGTCCAGCCTGCGGGCGTGCTGATGGACAGGAAGGTGGTGTTGGAAGGCACCGCCTGGAAAAAGGTCGCGGTGGTCGCGGTGTTAGGGCCGTTATTTGTAACCACTTCGGTGTACGTGATGGTTCCGCCTGGGGCAACCGTCGTGGGCGACGCGCCCTGGGTCATGGAGAGATCGGCGCTTTGCGCTCGCATGGCCGGAGCGGCGCCGAGAAGCACCAGGGCCACGGCGCCGGCGAGGCCAAGGTTGGCCAGGCGCGCGGAAAGAGCCAGCCGGGCACGCCGAAGGGTGGTGCGGAGCCGCTGTTGGGCGATGACGATTTTGCCGCGGGCCGGTATGGTCTGGCCGGCGCGTTCAATCGCCACCACTCGGCCGAGCAGCGTGTTGCCCGCAGGGTCGCAGTTCGAACCAGCATCACCCCTGGTGATGACCTGCCCAGCGCTGATTCCGACGACGCGATGCAAGCGCAACCCTTCTGTCGAATCCGTCAGCACGATCTCGCCTTTCTTTACCGTTTCCGATTGCGCGGCCTCGATCACCACCAGGTCGCCGTCCAGCACGTTCGGCTGCATGCTCATTCCTCTGGCGTGAAAGCGGAGCTGCGCGCCGGATTGCAGCACGGAGCGGCACATGGCCTGGAAGCGGGCCGAATTGGTCCAAATCCCTGCAGGGTCAGGCCGCACGCAATACCTCCTCAATCGCCCGGGCATCCGCGGTGCAGCGGAGAATGGAGACGGGGGCGATCGACGTAAGCTTTTCCAGAAATTGCAGAGTACGCGCCACGCCCTCGGCGTGGTGGTGCGGCACGAAAGTACGGGCGAAAAGTTCCGCCGCGCCGCGCGCCGGAGCGAGAGGCACGATCTCGTTTTTCGCAGCCTGTTCGAGCAGGAAAATTCGCTGCAGAGAGGCACTAGACGGTTCGGCGAGTCCGGCGTCACCGTGCCAGGGCGTGCCATACATGACGGGTCCGCCCTGCTCCATGCGTACGATGATGCGGTCGTCGCTCAGCACGCGGATTCCCGGTTCGCGGAGCCACAGTCGAGAGGCGGTGCTCTTGCCTGCGCCGGAGTGGCCCACAAAAAGGCGGCCAGCGCCATCGCGCGACACCACGCCGCACGAGTGAATCTCCACCCCGTCGCCACGGCTCAAGCGATGAATCATCAGCAATTCGTCGAGCGGATACTCGAGCGGGTAGACGGGAAGTTCAGGATCGAAGAAACGCTGCAGCAGGGAGACCCGGCCGTGCGAGAGGTCGTCGCTCAGCCAGCAGTGTTTGTAGGGGGTCTCACCCAGGCGCGGGGTCTGGAAGTACAACGACGTGCCGTTGTTCTCGCGATACGCCGTCCACAGACCGCCGGAGACAAAGGCGGGTTTGCTCCTCGGCAACGTCAGATTCGAAGTCCATCCACATGCAAATTCCAGATCGCAAAGGGGAGACTTGAAGGCAAAGTCCGCCAAGCCGGGGTCGAGGGCCAGGCGCATACCGGGCTGCGCTTGCATGGCAAAGGAGATACCGCCGACCTGATAGCAAACGCGGGAGGCGTGGTCAGTGCGCGCACTTGTGGGGCGCGACGTTCCGATAACGGGCGAGTTGTGTTCCAGGACGCTCACGCATTCCTCTTTGCATCAGGATCCGATGGAGCGGCAGGCGAGGGCGCTGCCACAGCTGCCGGAGATGGGTCCTGCGGAACCGGTAACCTTGCAATGGCCCAGGACAGCTTCTTCGGGGCGCAGGCTGACCGCGACCACTTTGGGCGCCTGGTACGGGGTCTTGGGCTGCAGTTTGTCGTCTTGCGTCTTCGTCATGTCTTTCACTTAGTGCGTGGCGCACGAACCGCAAGCGCTTGCTCCGCAACCTTGGTTTGACTGCAGGATCGGTAACAGATTTCGCTCGCGAGGCTGCCAGCTCCCCACATCAATCTGCTTAGCGGCGATGCGACGCGCGGATTCCATAGTGCCGGCGTAACCTGCGCCGCCGGGGCAATAAGGACACTCGCCATGCGCGGGAACGCTCAAGCCCAGCGCGTAAGCGCGCAAATGGGCAACTTCACAAAGAAAATCGACCGGAGATTCCGGGTCGCCGGCTTCGAGTTCGCCGTTTGCCGGACACATGCTGCAGACGGAGCGGAGCTTGCAGTCCGAGCAACGGGTGACTCGCGTGCGCGTTCTGCTGCGGGTCTGCAGCAGAAAAGTGTCCCAACCCTCGCGGAAAGAGCCCTGGCGCCAGTCATAGCTTTCCTGGTGAGAGATCACGCAGATGCTCATCTTGCCCGTGGGATCAATGGCGCAACCGGCCACGCCGCCGCCGCAGGAATAAATCTGATCGCTATCTGGAGCCTGACCGGACTCGGCGATGTCGCGTTCCACCAGGCGCCGGTATTCCTGCTGCTTCTTGCGGTCGTGATAGTCCAGGGCCACAACCTCTTCGGGAAGCAGGCGCACCGCAAGAGGGCTCTGTGAGCAGTCGGTGCGGGGGTTGATCAGGGAATCAAACTTGAATTCGACGCCGAGTTCTTCTTCGGCAAGCCTTTTCATTTCATAGACTTCGTGGCGATTTACCGTAGTGGGCACGGTTTTCAGCTTGAGTGGCAGGCCACGATCTTTGAGCAACTGGATTCCGCGCATGCAACGATCGAAGGAGCCGGGAATCTGGGTGAGAGCCTCATACGTTTCGCGCGTGGCCCCGTAGAGCGTTATTTCGATGGCGAAAGGCCGCCACTCGGCCAGCATATCGGCGATGGCAGGGGAGATCAGGGTGCCGTTGGTGAACAGGGTAATCAGGAAACCGCGCTTCTTGGCTTCCTTATAGATTTCCGGGAAATCCTTGCGACCGAAGATTTCCCCGCCGGTGTACAGGAGCCAGAGGCAGCCTGCGTCCTGAAGCTGGTCGAGCAGAAGACGATGCTGGTCGAGGGTCAGCTCGCTGGTTCGAGCGGCGGAATCGCCCATGGGCAGGTTGTTATAGCAGTGGAGGCAATCGAGAGGGCAGCGATGCGTCACCTCGATGGAGACTTCCATCGGGGCGCGCTTCCCCGCGTGCTTGGCGTGAATTAGGCCGCTAAACTTACTGTATTCAGCAACTTGCATAAGTCCCAGACATCGGCTCCAGGCTCTTGGGAACTACCTCCGCGGGCTGCACCAATCCCGCCTGCAAGAGCTCATTGAGAAACTCGCGGATATCGGACTTGGCTTGTGCCTCGCCAACCTCGTAACGCTCCGCGATCCAGGCCGCCATCTCTCCCACGCTCGTTTCCTTCTCCATCAGCATCCACAGATCGGAGCCCACGGGATTGAACGAGAAAATGGCATCAAGATCGCCGACGCCACCCCGGATCGGCACCACCAGGGTTTCGGACGCGATCTCACGGCTTACGACCGTGGAACTGCGTCGGAAACGGGCGCTCTCGGAAATGGTCATCTCGTTGCCTCCACGCGAAGAGAAGGATGGCTGCTTTGGATACCGAACAGGGACGTTGGACAATTTTGAGGTTTGAACTCGGGCGGCGCAAGTTAGTGTTTCCTAACAATTAACAGCATTTGGGACACAGAGAATTCCCGTAACCACTTGTCTATTAAGTGACATACAGAGAAACTTGGGCTTGGCGGGAGAACCCGTAAACGAGGGAAAATGGGAGGTAGTTTTAGAACTCTCAGAACCCATCGAGGTGCAAGTGCGAACGCTTTTCAAAACAGCCCTTGCGGTCGCCAGTTTTGTCGTGATTGCAATGCAAAGCACCGTGGCCCAACAGCCCTCACAAGCTGGGGTGGTTACCGGCGGCAACAACGCGACGATGGACGGCGTGGCAGTTTCCAGCGGAGCGACGGTATTCTCCGGCGACCTGATCAAAACGGGTGATGAGGGGCGCGCGCAAGTACAGAGCGCGACGATGCAGTTTGTGCTTGGACCGAACAGCAGCGCTCGTTTCTTTCGCCAGGGCGACCGGGTGATTGTGGAATTGGAGCGCGGTTCGGTTTCCTACTCCGCGAAGGGCGTCTCGGAAAATCTGACCTTGTTTGCGCAGGACATCAAGTTTGTGCCCAAGACGACCGAACTGGCCGTTGGGCAGGTGATTATCGAGTCCCGCTGCGAGGTGAAGGCTACGGCCACGCGCAGCGTGCTGCAGGCCACCTCGGGCCGCGAGACCAAGGTCATTGAAACCAACAAGACCTACAACGTCCTCTCCGAAATCGGCGTGAACTATGACGATTCCTGGAAGCCGGTGCTGAGCGACTATCCGGAGTATCCGCGCGACGCCGAGTATCACCATTCACACAGCCACGTGGCCTGCGCGCCGGGCATCTGGCAGACCAACAAGCCCCCGGTCATGGCGGGTGCTCCGGGACACTTCATGCTGGCCGTGGCGATCGGGGCCGGCGTTGGCACGGCAATCGTTGTGCACAAGGCGCTCGAGAGCCCGGACAAACCGTAAGCCCGTCGCGTCGGCTCCTTTCTGGCATTTTCCAAAGGTTCCCAAATTATAGTAAGGTAGCGGACATCAAGGAGCTGCCATGAAGCCCGCTCGCCTTCTCGTTTCCGCACTGATTCTTACCGCCCCCATTGCGTCCCTGTCCCTGCGAGCCTCAGCGGCCCCCGCTTCCGTCGAGGACGAGATCAGGGATTTCGAGCAGCGCGCCAACGCCGCCTATGAAGCCAACGACCTGGCCAAGTATTTCTCGTTTTACGCGGCGGACTTTTCGCAGTTCTTGCCGGAAGGCCGGACCAACCTGGAGCAGTACCGGAAGGAATGGACGGCGTACATCGGGGAAGGCAACCGGGTACAGAAGGTGGAGCTCTCCGACTTGCACATTCAGGTCGGCCCTTCGAAGGACACGGCTGTGGCCAGCTACGTCCTCCACGTCCGCACCAAACTGAAGGACGGCAAGATTACCGACGAAGACAACCAGGAGTCGGACGTTCTCTTCAAGCGGAACGGGGAATGGAAGGTCGCCTTCCTGCACTACTCTTCCGCTCCGAAGAAGTAACGCAGCACCGGCGCGACACGCGACTCTTGCGGGGGGCACTTGAGCGAACGCGACGACAAGGCGAGCGAAGTCAAGCTGAGTGATCGCGAACTCGGCATGGACCGGCAGATCAGCCGGCGGGACTTCCTGAACGGCGTAGCGATCGGCGCAGCGGGTACTTCTGTTTCCACCGCCGGGCTGCCTGCGTTTGTGATGGATGCCCTGGGCGGCACTGCGGCACCGATTGCGGCGCAGGACAAGCCGGGCTACTACCCACCAGCACTGACCGGAATGCGCGGGAGCCATGACGGCTCCTTTGAGGCGGCACATGGCGTGCGCGACGGCCGGTTCCCCGGCAAGAGTACGGTGGCGGCGGATACGAAAGAGTCGTACGACCTGGTGATCGTCGGCGGCGGCATCAGCGGGCTCGCGGCGGCATATTTCTGGCGTGCGCAGAATCCCAATGCGCGCGTCCTGATTCTGGATAATCACGACGATTTCGGCGGACACGCCAAGCGCAATGAGTTGCGGGTGAACGGGCGGATGCTGCTGCTGAACGGCGGAACGTGGGCCATCGAGTCGCCCTTTCCTTACAGCAAGGTCGCACGCGGCCTGATGGATGAGCTGGGGATCGATCCGGTGGCGCTCGCAAAGAAATGTGACGACCACGAAGTGTACAAAGGCCTGGGACGCGGCATTTTCTTTGACAAGCAGACTTTTGGCGAGGATCGGCTGGTCACGAACCCGCCAAGCCGGTTTGGCGGGGGCGGCGCGGAGGAATGGAAAGCCTTTTTACAGAAGACGCCGCTGACGCCGGAAGTGCAGGCCGCGATTCTGCGGGTCGAGACGGAGTCGGTGGATTATTTCCCTGGCCTGACCTCGCTGCAGAAGAAAGACAAGCTCTCGCGGATGAGCTACAAGGACTACCTGCTGAAGGTCATCCAGATTACCCCGGCGGCGCTTCCGTATTACCAGAAGCGGACCCATTCGCTTTTTGGAATCGGCATTGACGCGGTGAATGCGCTGGATTGCTGGGCGCTGTTTCAACCAGGCTTTCGCGGACTGGCGCTGGAACCAGGCGCCCACCCGCGCATGGGCTATACCCCGGCGGGGGCCGCGACGCCGAAGCCGCCCTACGAATTTCATTTTCCGGATGGCAACGCAACGATCGCGCGGATGCTGGTGCGCCGCCTGGTTCCGGGCGTCGCTTCCGGGAGCAGCGCCGAAGATGTGGTTACAGCCCAATTCGACTATGCGCAGCTGGATAAAGCGGATGCGCCGGTGCGAATTCGCTTGAGCGCGATCGTGGTTGCCGCCAAACATGCCGGCGACCCGGCACAGAGCAAGCAGGTGGACATCACCTACACGCGCGAGGGTCAGCTCGCGACGGTGCACGCGCGCAATACGATCCTGGCCTGCTGGAACATGATGATTCCGTATCTTTGTCCGGAACTGCCGGAGTCGCAAAAGGAAGCGCTGCGCTACGGGGTGAAGGTTCCGCTGGTCTATACGTCGGTGGCTCTGCGGAATTGGTCCGCGTTCGCCAAGCTGGGCCTTCGCAGCATCGATTGCCCGGGAATGTTCCACGACGACATGACCCTGGAAGATTGCGTGAATGTGGGGAGTTACCAATCGCCGAAGAAGCCGGACGAACCCGTGCTGGTGCGCATGGAACGCACGCCGTGCATGCCGGGACTGCCGGAACGCGACCAGCACCGGGCGGGGCGCGGCGAACTGCTGGCGACCCCGTTTACGACGTTCGAGCGGAACATACGCGACCAGTTCGCGCGAGTGCTCGCGGGAGGCGGGTTCGACCCGGCGCTCGACATCGTGGGCATTACGGTAAATCGCTGGCCGCACGGCTACGCCTACGAGTACAACTATTTGTTCGACCCGGAATGGCCGGAGGGGCAGCGCCCTTGCGACATCGGGCGCAAGCGCTTCGGGCGCATCGCAATCGCCAATTCCGACGCCGGCGCGGCTGCCTACACCGACCAAGCGATGGACCAGGCCTGGCGCGCGGTGCAAGAGTTGCTATCGGCATGAGCGATCAACGGCCGCGCACCTGGTCCGATCGCGAGCTAGGGATGGACCGCGCGATTCCGCGGCGTGATTTTCTGAATGGGGCGGCGCTGGCGGTTGGGGCGACGTTGCTGCCTGCGAGCCTAAAGGCGGCTCAGAACGCCAGTGCCAGCGAGCCTCAGAACCAGCCTGATTACAATCCGCCGGTGAGCACCGGGTTGCGCGGCAGCCATCCCGGTTCATTTGAGATCGCGCACAGTTTGCGCGACGGAACTTTCTGGAAGAACGCGCCGACTCCAAAGGCTTTGCCGGAGCAGTACGACCTGATCGTGGTCGGCGGCGGAATCAGCGGGCTTTCTGCGGCACATTTTTTTCGTGAGCGCGTCGGAGCCTCTGCGAAGATTTTGATTCTGGAAAATCACGACGACTTCGGCGGACATGCCCGGCGCAACGAATTTCATCTTGGCGGCAAGCTGCAACTGCTGAACGGCGGCACCATGCTGATCGATAGCCCGACGCCGTATAGCGCCGAGGCCGCGGGCTTGATGAAGAAGCTGGGAATCGATGCGGCCGCGCTGGATAAGCGGTGCACGGATCATGGTTTCTATCGCTCACAGGGCTTGCGCTCCGCGGTGTTTTTCGATCGCGAGACCTTTGGCGACGACCGGCTGGTTCCCGGGGTTATGGTGGAAGAGGAAGAAGCGACGGGCGAAGGCGGCGACACCCAATGGAAGGAGTTCCTGGCTCAGGCCCCGCTTTCGGAAACTGCGCGCCGCGACATTCTGCGCATCGAACGCGGCAAAGTGGACTACCTTCCGGGACTCACCTCCACAGAAAAAAAGGACCGGCTTTCGCGCATCAGCTACAAGGATTTTTTGCTGCAGGTGGCCGGCGCCGACCCCGGCGTAATCCCGTTTTATCAAACGAGAACCAACGGCGAGTGGGGCGTGGGCATTGACGCGGAGCCGGCGTTGGACTGCTGGGCGCTTGGTCTGCCGGGCTTCCAGGGGCTGCAACTCACACCCGGCGCTGCGCCGCACATGAGTTATTCCGCCGCGGGCTACGCCAACGGCGGGTCCGAGCGTTTTCACTTCCCCGATGGCAATGCGTCGATTGCGCGGCTGCTGGTGCGCGATCTGGTGCCGGGCGCGGTGCCCGGCGTGTCCGCAGAAGACATCGTCACCGCGCCGGTGCACTACGATTTGCTGGACAAGTCCGGAGCGCCGATCCGCATTCGTCTGAACAGCACGGTGGTCGGCGTGCGGAATCTAGGCGAGCCAAAAGCGGCGACCGCGGTCGAAGTCACATACGCGAGCGGAAAAGACGTGTTTACGGTGCGCGCGGGCGCGTGCGTGCTTGCCTGCTGGAACATGACGATTCCTTTCCTGTGTCCCGAGCTTCCCGCGGCCCAGAAAGAGGCCCTGCATTATCTGGTGAAAGTGCCGCTGGTTTATACCAGCGTGGGTTTGCGCAACTGGCGGGCGTTCAAGAAGCTGGGCGTTTCGAATATTCACGCGCCCGGCGCCTACTGGAATGCGGCCAGCCTGAATTGGGTGGTGGACATCGGCGGCTACAAAAGCCCGCGTTCGCCGGAAGAACCAATTCTCGTGCACATGAGCCGAACTCCCTGCAAGCCGGGACTGCCCGCCCGCGAGCAGCACAAGGCCGGCCGCATGGAGCTGCTGGCGACACCGTTTGCGCTGTTTGAGCGCAAGATTCGCGAGCAGCTGGCGCGCTCGCTCGCGGACGGAGGCTTCGACCCCGCGCGCGATATCGAGGCGATCACCGTGAATCGCTGGCCGCACGGTTATGGCTACGAATACAACCCGCTTTTCGATCCGGAGTGGCCGGACGGTCGGCAGCCGCACATCTTGGGCCGCAAAAAATTCGGGCGCATCACGATTGCCAACTCCGATTCGGGCGCCACGGCGTACACGGACGTGGCCATGGATCAGGCGTATCGAGCGGTCGGGGAACTGTTTTCCTGAGTGCGCGCGGCGCGCGAATCGCTACTCCAGAGAGAACGTAACAAACTGCAGTTTTCCGTCGCGTTGGATCTGCAACACGACCGGTGCGCTCGGTGGCAAGGCTTTCAGGGTCGCGCGGAGCCGCTCCAGCGAGTTCATGGGTTCGCCGTTCAGGCTGCGGATCACGTCACCCGTAGTCAGGGGCACCTCGCTGCCGCCCGTCGCCCGCGCGGCCACGATGATTCCGTAAGGATCGCGCAGATCTTCCACCATGGACGCAATCTTTTTATCAATTTCAATCGCCAGGATGCCCAGCTGCGGCACGAGATTTTTCTCCGGGTCCGCCAGGGCGGACACGGTGTCCATGTCGTGGCGATGCTCCTTCAGCGGCACGTCAAACGACTGGCGTAGCTCGCCGCGCAACGTTTCCAGATGCACCTTCTCGCCGTTGCTGAGCGAGAGCATGTGAAAACCGACGTAAGGCAGGTTGTCGGCGGGCTTGCCGTCAATGGTCAGCAGAATATCGCCGACGCGGATTCCCGCAGTCTCCGCCGGGCTGCCGGGCTCGACGTCGGAGACGATCACGCCAAAATTTCGCGGGAGTTTGAGGCCCTGCGCCATCTCCGGCGTGATGGTCTGCAGCTGGACACCGATTTCCGCCTGATGCACGTGGCCGAATTTGCGAAGCTGTTGATAGACCTGTTGCACAACGCCGCAGGGAATGGCAAAACCCAACCCTTCGTTTCCGCCCGACTGCGAGAAAATAAACGTGTTCACCCCGACGACTTCACCGCCGGCGTTGATTAAGGGACCGCCGGAATTGCCGGGATTGATCGGTGCGTCGGTCTGGATGTACACCATGGGCGAATCCGGATCGGTCTGCCGCGCGACGGAAGAGATGACGCCGTGGGTTACCGAATTGCGCAGACCTTGCGGGCTGCCCAGGGCAAAAACCATCTCGCCCTGGCGCAGCTTGCGATAATCGGCGAGAGGCAGAGCGGTCAGTTTCACGCCGTCCACTTTCAGCAGGGCCAGGTCAATGCGCGGGGCCGCGCCGACGATGCGAGCGGTGACCACAGTGGTTCTTGCGGAGAGGACGCTGCTCACAGAACCGTCAGACTGGGCCGGGGGAATGACCACCTGAACGCGCTGCGCGCCGTTGACGACGTGCGCGTTGGTGACGATGTATCCGCTGGGGTCAATCACAAATCCGGAGCCGATGGCTTTTTGCCGGCCAATCACGACACCGGCGTTGCCCTTCTCGCCTTCCGAGACGTTGCCGTAGCCGGTCACCAGAATCTGGACCACGCTCGGGGAAACGCGCCGGAGCAAAGCGTCCACGGAGTCGTTCATCCGCTTCAGCGATTCGCTGTCCTGCTGGGCTTGCGCCCTGCAGGCCAGAGCCAGAACCATTACTGCTGTTGCCGCAATCCGCCTCATGCGCTTGGCCTCTTTCCGCTGCCTCGATTCGATGCCGCAGTTCCGAAGATGGACACTAAGTGTGCCACGGTTGGCGGCGCATTGTTGCGGACCTGCAATGGGCCAGGTACTCGCACAAGAGTCATCTTCCTTTGCGCGACTCCTGCTATCCTTTTACGCCTGCGTGAATCGCAGCAAGGCTCGTCCCGCAGAGGTTCACTTTCATGCCCCGACTGCAGACCACCGAAGATATTCGTCTCGAAGACAATCGCACCCGCAAGGAATATTGGAAGCGCTGGGGGCCGTATCTCTCGGAGCGGCAATGGGGAACGGTGCGAGAGGACTACAGCGCGAACGGAACGGCCTGGGAATATTTTCCGCACGACCACGCGCGCTCGCGCGCCTACCGTTGGGGAGAGGACGGGATTGCCGGCATCAGCGACCGCCATCAGATGATCTGTTTCGCGCTGGCGATGTGGAACGGCCGCGACGCGATTTTGAAGGAACGGCTGTTCGGGTTGACCGGCAATGAAGGCAATCACGGCGAAGACGTGAAGGAGTGCTACTTCTATCTCGACTCCACGCCGACGCACAGCTACATGAAGATGTTGTACAAGTATCCGCAGGCGGCGTTTCCTTATGATGCGCTGGTCGAGGAGAACCGCCGGCGCGGGCGCTCCGAGCCGGAGTTTGAGCTGTATGACACCGGGGTGTTCGCGGAAAACCGCTACTTCGACGTTTTTACGGAATACGCCAAGGCCAGCGACGAAGACATATTGATCCGCATCACGGCGCACAACCGCGGGCCGGAACCCGCAATGCTGCACCTGCTTCCGACGGTGTGGTTTCGCAACACCTGGTCCTGGGGCAAGGACCTGCGCCGGCCGGTGATCCGGCGCTCCACGCCCATTGACGGCATTCTCTCGGCCGAGCTGCAACACTGGCAGTACGGAAAGCGCTGGCTGCTCGCTGCAGGTCAGCCGGAATTTCTGTTCACGGAAAATGAGACGGACTTCGCGCGCATTTTTGGCGGCCGCAACCGCACGCCTTACGTCAAGGACGCTTTCCACGAATACCTGATTCGCGGAAAGCAGGAAGCCGTGAATCCGCAACCTGCGGGAACGAAGATGGCCGCGCTGTACCGGCTGAGCCTGGGGGCCGGCGAGAGCGCGACGATCAAGCTGCGCCTTACCGATATCGAGCCGCTGGGCGGCATGGACCTGGACGCCACGACCATTGGCGCCATCACTTCGCCCGCGCACCAGGAGCGCGGCGCCGATGTTCCGGGAACCAACAATTTCGGGGCAGGCTTCGACAAACTTTTCGAGTTGCGCAAGGCGGAAGCCGACGAATTTTACGCCTCCCGGATTCCCGACCACCTGTCGGACGACGCGAAGAACGTGATGCGCCAGGCCTACGGGGGCATGCTGTGGTCCAAGCAGTTCTACCACTACGATGTGAAGGCCTGGCTGGAAGGCGATCCGGCGGGACCGCCTCCCCCCATGCAGCGCTGGAAGGGCCGCAACAAGGATTGGACGCATCTCTACAACGACGACATCATCTCCATGCCCGACAAGTGGGAATACCCGTGGTACGCGGCCTGGGACCTGGCGTTTCACTGCATTCCGCTTTCCCTGATTGACCCGGATTTCGCGAAGGAGCAGCTCATCCTGCTTTTGCGCGAATGGTATATGCACCCGAACGGACAATTGCCGGCCTATGAGTGGGCGTTCAGCGACGTAAACCCGCCCGTGCATGCCTGGGCGGCCTGGCGCGTGTACAAAATCGAGCGGCGCGTGCGCGGCGTTGCGGACCGGTCGTTTCTCGAGAAAGTGTTTCATAAGCTGCTGTTGAATTTCACGTGGTGGGTGAATCGCAAGGATCCCGACGGCCAGAATATTTTTCAGGGTGGATTTCTGGGCCTCGACAATATCGGAGTTTTCGATCGCTCCGCGCCGCTGCCCACAGGCGGCCACCTCGAGCAATCGGACGGCACCAGCTGGATGGGGATGTATTGCCTAAACATGCTGGCGATGGCGCTGGAGCTGGCGAAAGACGACCCGGCCTACGAGGACGTAGCCAGCAAGTTTTTTGAGCACTTTGTTTACATCGCGCGCGCGATGAACGACTTCGGTTCGGGCGGCGTTTCGCTGTGGGACGAGGAAGACGGCTTCTACTACGACGTGCTGCATCTTCCGGATGGCCAGGAGCACTTCCTGAAGATTCGCTCCATGGTGGGGCTGATTCCGTTGTTCGCGGTGGAGACGCTGGAGCCGGAAATCATCGATCGGTTGCCCGGATTCAAGCGGCGCATGCAGTGGTTCATAGACAATCACAGCGACGTGCCGGAGCACATAGAAATGTCGCAGCGTTCGGCGCGAGGGGTGCGGCGACTGCTGTCGCTGGTGAACCGGCGGCAACTGAAGCGCATATTGTCGCGCATGCTGGACGAGACGGAATTTCTCTCGCCCTACGGGATCCGAGCGCTGTCGCGGTATCACGACGCGCATCCTTACGAAGTCAACGTGGATGGCGTCATCAGCCGCGTGGATTATGAGCCGGCGGAATCGACCACGGGCCTCTTTGGCGGAAATTCCAACTGGCGCGGGCCGATCTGGATGCCGGTGAACTACTTGCTCATCGAATCGCTACAGAAGTTTCATCACTACTATGGCGAGGATTTTCAGGTGCCGTGCCCGTCGCGCTCCAACAGCAATTTTGATTTGTGGGGCGTGGCCACGGAGATTTCACGGCGCCTCGGCCGCATTTTTCTGCGCGGCCGGGACGGACGGCGTCCTGTAGCCGGAGCGTTAGAGCACTTTCAAACCGATCCGTTCTGGCGCGATCTGGTTTTTTTTCATGAGTATTTTCACGGCGACAATGGCGCCGGATTGGGCGCAAATCACCAGACCGGATGGACCGGGCTGGTGGCAAAGCTGCTTGAGCAGAGCGGTGAATAGGTAAGGTGCCGCGGTGCCTGCCCCCCACAAGCCAAAGCGTTCTGGCCGCAAGGACGGGACTTCCAAAACATCGCCGCCAGTGAAGCAGCGAAAATCCCGAAGCGAAGCAAACGATCCACGAGCAACAAAGGTTGACCGACCGGCATCGGGCGGGGGCTCCGAACCTGCGCCCGCGGTCGCATTCGAAGCCGACGTTTGCACGAATCTGGCCGACGCCGAGCAACGGGAGTGGCTGGTTACCAACGGTCTAGGAGGCTTCGCTTCCGGGACGATTTCAGGTTCGGCGACTCGGCGCTATCACGGGCTTCTGGTTGCCGCGCTCGCGCCGCCAAGTCAGCGGACTCTGCTGGCCTGCGGTGTGGATGAAATTCTCACTGTGGGCAAGGACTCCTACGAGCTTGCCACCCATCGCTGGCTCAGCGGAGCGGTGGCGCCTCGCGGTTTGCAGTACCTGGAATCTTTTCGCCTGGACGGCGGCGTGCCGGTTTGGGTTTATCGCGCAGGCGTGGTGCGAATGGAGAAGCGCATCTGGATGCGGGCCGGCGAAAACACCACGTTTATTCGGTACTCGATTCTTGACGCTCCGGCCGCGGTTGATTTGGAGCTGAAGGTTCTCGCGAACTACCGCGATTTTCATGGCGTCACGCATGCGGGCGACTGGCGCATGAGCATTGCGGCGATTCCGGAAGGTGCGGCAATCACGGCGTTCGAAGGTGCGACGCCCTTCTTCGTGCGGGCTGCCGGAGCGTCCTGCGAACCGCAGCACATCTGGTATCGCGATGTTCTGTTTTTGCGGGAACGGGAACGCGGGCTGGACGACCATGAAGATCAGCTGCTTGCCGCGATCTTTCGCGCGCGGCTCGGGAAAGGGCAAGACGTTTCGATTGTGTGTTCGACGGAGCGCGGAAGCGACCTGGACGCAGCGAAAGCACATGCAGCGGAGCGAAATCGCGAATCGGAGATACTCGCGGCCGCTGAACCGCTTCTGAAATCGCAGGATACGGGCAGTTCGCCGGCCTGGCTGCGCCAGCTGCTGCTCGCGGCGGATCAATTCGTTGTAAGCCGTCCGCTCTCCGGCCACCCCGAAGGGAAGACGATCATCGCCGGGTACCACTGGTTCGCGGACTGGGGCCGGGACACGATGATTGCTCTGGCCGGACTGACGCTGGCGACTGGCCGAACGGCAATCGCGCAACAGATTTTGCTGGCGTTCTCTACCTTTGTGGACGGAGGCATGCTTCCCAATAATTTTCCGGAGGCTGGCGGAGTTCCCGGCTACAACACCATGGACGCGACGCTCTGGTATTTCGAGGCGATTCGGCGCTATTTCGCCGCGTCGCAGGAGCGGGCGACGTTGCAGCGTCTGTTTCCGGTATTGGCCGGTATCGTACACGCGCACGTGGAAGGCACGCGGTATAACATTCACGTTGATCCGTCGGACGGGCTGCTCTACGGAGGCGGGCCCGGCGCGCAACTCACCTGGATGGACGCAAAAGTCGGCGACTGGGTGGTAACGCCGCGTACGGGCAAGCCTGTCGAAATCAACGCACTGTGGATTGCGGCGCTCGAGACCCTGGCCGGCTTCGCGAGCCATTTGAATTTGGACAACCGCGAATACCTTGAGCTAGCCGCGCGCGCCCGCGCCAACTTCCGGAAGTTCTGGAACGCGCAGCGCAATTGCTGCTTCGACGTGATCGATGCGCCCGGGGTAGGGAATGATGCCGCCCTGCGGCCCAACCAGATTTTCGCCGTGTCCTTGCTGCCGGATCTGCTCTCCGCGGAGCAACAGAAGGCGGTCGTGGACTGCTGCGCTTCCGCCCTGGTAACCCCCGTCGGACTGCGCAGCCTCGCGCCTGGGGAACCCGGGTACACCGGACGCTACGCCGGCGGGGCACACGAACGAGACGCTGCCTATCATCAGGGGACCGTGTGGGGCTGGCTCTTGCCGTCATTCGCCTTGGCGCACTTTCGCGTTTACAGGAATCGAGAAGCAGCGCGCCGCTTTCTGCAATCGCTGGGCGAATCCACAATTGACTACGGGCTGGGAAGCTTGCCGGAAATTTTCGATGGCGATCCGCCGCACACGCCGCGGGGCTGCATCGCACAAGCCTGGACCGTCGGCGAGCTTTTGCGGGCCTGGCGCGAATTGAGCGTGAGCTAAACGCCGCTCGGATTCTCGTAGAGCTCCACCAGAACCTTGTGACCGCTGGGAGCGACAACCAGAAAAAAGTTGATGCGGGTGCCGTTCGCCCCCGCGCGCGTTTGCGGATAGATCGGTTCCACCCCAAATTGATCGCGCAGAATCTGCGTGGCCTGGTCCACATTCGAGCACAGGAATTCCACCTGTTGAACGCCTTCGCCCTGCTTGGCCAGAAAGCGGGCGATAGCTCCGGAAGCTTCCGGGTCACGCGAAGTTAGCACGTCGAGTGCCACGCCGCCGGAGAAATGCAACTCAAACTCGCGGGCATCCTGATCCGGCGGAACTTGCGCGAGCGGCGGTTGGCCATGGGCCTGGCGGATTCTTGCAAAGGTTTCCGGACGGACCGCCAGGCCGACGGTCACGTGCGGCTCGCCACCGCACAACGCGGCGAACTCCGGGTTCTGCCACCAAGCATGGACGGCGGCATCGGCTCTGCTCCGCCCAGCCCGATAAATCTGGCGCGCGGCTTCCCCGCGCTGTTGGGCGTCGGTTGCCGAGAGTGCCTCAACCCATTGCGGGTTCCAGTCAGACATGCCCGGTTTTTCCTTGATTCTGCTGGATGATTTTTGGAGGCCATACCAGAGACACCATGACGGAAAGTGCGAGCATGCCCAGTACCACGCCCAGCGACGCGATGACCGGAATATGCAGCCACGGTTCCACGATCATCTTCAGTCCGACAAAGATCAGCACAAACGAAAGCCCGAATTTCAGGTAAGCGAATTTATCGAGTACCGAGGCCAGCAGGAAATAGAGCGAGCGCAGCCCCAGGATCGCGAAGACGTTTGAGGTGTAGACGATGAACGGGTCGCGAGTAATGCCGAAGATGGCGGGGATGGAATCCACCGCGAACGTCACATCCGTGATTTCCACGACCAGCAGCACCACAAAGAGCGGGGTGGCAAAGAGTTTGCCGTTCTCCCGCGCGAAGAAGCGACCTGCGCGATAGCCTTGTGTCACCCGGAAATGCTTGCCAAAAAAGCGGACCAGAAAATTATTCTCAGGATGCTCCTGGCCGTGTTTGACAAAGAGCATATGGAAGCCGGCGTAGACGATGAAAGCGCCAAAAACGTAGAGGATCCACTCGAAGCGGGAGATGAGGGCCGAGCCGGCCGCGATCATGGCCCCGCGCATCAATAACGCGCCAAGAATGCCGTAACCCAATACGCGATGCTGGTATTCCTCCTGCACCGCGAATACGCGGAACACCACCAGAAAGACGAACAGGTTGTCCACGCTGAGGGCTTTTTCAATTACGTAGCCGGTGAAGTATTCGAGGCCGCGTTCGTAGCCGAGGTATTTCCACACGCCGAAACCGAAGAGCATGGCCAGGGCGATCCACACCGCGCTCCAGGCCAGCGCTTCGCGCACGCCGATACGGTGGGCCTTGCGGTGGAAAACACCCAGGTCCAGCGCCACTGCGACCAGCACAAAGGCATTAAAGAGAATCCAGTAAAGGGGTGGTTCCATCGCTCCGTCGGTTCTGCCAGAACTTGCGCCGGAACAGCCGGCCGGTCCAGGAATGCCAGCCGCGAGGCGTTTCGCTTCGCTACGGTGTCTTAGAGGATAGAGTGTCGATTGCGTTGAGATTCGTCAACTCAATGCGCAGAGTTTGTCCGGCGGAAACACGGACCGGGACGTCCCACTGCAGGCGAGCGTCCCCGGCGGAAGCCGTCAGGCCCAGGGAGCTGAGCCAATAGTCCCCGGGCGGAACGCCGTCCAGGTGGGCGTGACCGTCGAGGTCGGTATCCACTTTGGCCACGAGGAATTTCGTCTGAGCTTCGGCTGGGGCAAATTGTTGCACGCGGCGGCGATGCTGGTTCTGCGCTTCCGCCCATTTGCGCGCCGGGTTGACGGCGTCGAGTTCCAGCTCCATGCCGGCGACGCTCTCCGGATGCGCCTGAATGAATTTCTTCAGCGCGGCGAGATATTCGTCATACTGCTTCTTGTAACGGTCGGGGTTTTCCGTCTTGTCGAGTTCCCGGTATTTCGGCTTGGGGATTCCATTGGTGACGCCGCCGCTATTGGAGCGCTGATAGGCCAGCAGGAATTCCGGAACGCCTAAAATATCGTCTGCGGTGACGAGTTTATCGAAGCCCGGCATGGTGATGTCCATCACGTCGTGCTTGTGAAGCCAGGCACGCAGCTCTTTGGAAATCTTCAGGTCGTCAATGAATTGGTCGCGCTGCGGCGGCCCATCACGCTGATCGAGTTCCTTCACGATGTCGCTGTAGCTGCGAGTCAGCAGGTACAACGTGAAATCGCGAGCGGGCTCCGCCTTGGCTGAGGTGGGCGTGACGTGCGCGGAAATGTCCAGCGAGCCCTTGGCGGCTTGCGCTCGGGCGGAGGCGGACGTGGCCAAAAGAAGCAGCGCCAGGCTCGCCGGGATTCGTAAAAGCTTTCTCATGCCCTGCATCGTAGCAGAGCGCGAAATGCCCGGTGCTCCGTTGTTGGCAACTGTTTCCAGGCGGGAATCGCGGCGCTTCAATACAAGCGGAAGAGTGTTTCGATGGTGATCCACGATGCGACCGGTCGGTGCGAGGCGTCGCGGGCTGGGATGAAGAGCCAGGAGCGCACCGCCTGCACGGAGTTTTCATCGAGACCGAGCCCAAGACCATGCGTGACTCGAATGTCGCGGGCGCGGCCGTCGGCGCCTACCAGAACGCGCATGGTGACAGTGCCCTGCAGCTTCTGGCGGCGCGCGTCCTCCGAGTACAGAGGGTCGGGACAGTACTTGCAGACCACCGGAGAAGCCGCCGCCGCGAAGGAACGAGGATCGGCGCCGATTCCTGAGCCGTTGAAACCGGGAGAATCGCCCATCGAGCCGTCAGGCCCGTTACCGATGCCGTCCTTGCCTTTGCCTTCGGAAAGGTTGCGGTCCGTGTTCCAGGGCAACCCCGGGTCCTGCACGGGTGGGACAATTTCCGGAGCGTCCGCCTCGCGCACCGCAAGCTGCACGGAGAGTGGATGCGGACGGCTATCGGGAAGACGGGGGCTCATAAGCGCCTGGTTGGACATGGGGAGCAGGTTGCCGGCCGTCGCCGGAAGGGGATTGTTGCGGCCCCCGGACCCGCGCTTTCCTTCGCTCGGCTCCGTGGCCGGTGCAAGAAAGTAGGCAATCCGGTGTTCGCCGGCCAAGGAGGGGTTCTGCAGATTTTTCGGAGGCGAGGTCGGCAAAATCGGATGGGTCAGGGCATATACAACAGCAGCCGCCACAGAGACGTGCAGCGCGGCTGAGCCGAATTGCGCGCGAGAAGAGGTTCTCGCACGGGGTTCATCCAGCAGATGGAGCTGCGACGGGCCGGCGGGCATCGCCACTCGCGGAATGGTCCACAGGCTTGCCAGGTTTTCGCGGAACCGGCGCATTACGCCGGCTTGCAAAGAGACTTGTGCGAACGGCTTACGGGCTGGTTCGGACATGGCGTTCACCCTCGACGCCGCGCTCGTGACGAGCCGCGGCAGCAAACGCGTCACCGCACGAAGGCACGGTGATGACCCGCGGTGAGAACCACGCGAAAGAGGAAAGGTTGCCCGTTGGCCTGCAGGGTAATTGTTAGAAGAGCCGGAACGTGACTTCGATGGGAACCTGTGTCGGAACCGGCTTGCCGCTGGGGCCGATAGCCGGGCGGAACTTCCACTGGCGGACGGCTTCAATCGCCTTTTCATCCAGGCCCAGCCCAGGGCTCTTTACGACGACGATGTTGGTGGCGCGGCCGTCGAGCGTGATCACGACCTGCAAAACCACAACACCCTGATACTTGGCCTTGCGCGCTTCGTCGGAATACTGCGGATCCGGGCAATAGAGGCAGCTGGGCATGCCCACGCCGTTGACGCCCGCGCGGAACGCACCGCCGCCGGTGCCGCCGCCTTCGCCGGGCCCAAGACCGCCGCCGGTGCCGCTACCGATACCCGTGCCATTGCCGTGGCCAAGCGAATCGGAGCTGGCGTTGGCCAGCGGATCGCCAATCGTTGGCAGGTCCGGGCTAGGAACCTTCAGGTCCGGCGGGCCGAGAAGGGAAGGGTCCATGGGCAGCTTCGGCGCCGGATTCAAAATTTTGGCCTGCGGTGCGGCGAACTGCGTCATCTTGAACTTGGGTAGCTTGCCTTTGTTTACAGGCGTAAGCGTGTGGTCGTTGGCGCCGCCACCGCCGCCGGCCTTCTGGGCGCCCGCGGGAAGTTTGCTTATGTAGGGCGAAATATCGATGAGTGTGGCATCGGTCTTGTTCATGGCCTCCGTAGCCGGGGGCAGAACGTGCATGAACAGGGGCACCAGAACAAGTGCGATCAAGCCGACGTGCAGACCGATGGAGATGGCCTGGGTCCAGCCGAAGTTCTCGTCCTTGGACCAGATTTCCTTGACCCGGACGGGCTTAACTTCAAACGGCAGCGGTGCCTGCTTGGTCGGGGAGAAAAATTCCTTGATGCGGTCGCCAAAACCGCCGAAATCCTCCACCAATCCGGTGGACAACCGGCTATTGATCTTGCCCTTCGGCGCCTTGCGGCCGGAGAAAAACTCCTTCATGTTGTCGAAGAACCCGCCGCCGTACTCGTCGGGGAGCAGGTCGGACTTCACATCGCCGCGGATTTTGACTGGGCGCTCGAAGAGAAACTGCTTCAGGTTGGACCAGAAATTGTCCGGCATGAGCATTTCCGGACGGCCGAACTTGGGAACAGCCGAAGAAGGCACGGACACCTGGTTTTTGGCGTCTTCCGTACCCGGGCGGCGCTGCGGTTCCAAATTGAGAAGAGTGGGTGCCAACAGATTCCCCGACTTAAGTTAGACGCGCACGCATCGCGTCTGGAGCCATCTGAGAGGGTACGATTCACAGCCGGGGCGATAGGTTGCATCGGGTCCGGCTGACACCTCTACCGCATTCATTGTAACATACGTGGTTACACTGCTTTGCGATGTTCCCGCTGCGCCACTAACGCCAAATCGCACCACCACGGGCAAAGCCGGGCGAAACGAAAAGGCTCCAGAAGGGACTACGACACGCGGCTCTATGTCTGAACCACTCGAACTGAAGAAAACCCTGAATCTGCCGAAGACCGACTTCCCGATGAAGGCCAACCTGCCGCAGAACGAGCCGAAACAGCTCGAAGCCTGGCAGGAAGGGAATCTCTACGAGCAGATTCTGGCCGCCCGGCAGGGGAAGCCGTTGTTCGTGCTGCATGACGGGCCGCCTTATCCGACGGGGACGATCCACCTGGGCACCGGGCTGAACAAGATCCTGAAAGACTTGATCGTCAAGAGCAAAAGCATGGCCGGGCACTATGCGCCCTATGTTCCCGGGTGGGATTGCCATGGGCTGCCGATTGAAACCCAGGTCGAAAAAGAGCTGGGCGGCAAGGGCAAAGTCTCGCCGGCCGAGTTTCGCAAGCTCTGCCGGGAGTTTGCCACGCGCTATGTCGAGCAACACAAGAAGGATTTCAAACGGCTCGGCGTGTTTGGGCGCTGGAACGACCCGTACCTGACCATGAGCTTCGATTACGAAGCGACCATCGCGGATGCCTTTCTGGAGTTCATGGAAAAGGGCTACGTCTATCGCGGACGCAAGCCGGTGTACTGGTGCATTTACGATTCGACGGCGCTGGCAGAGGCCGAAGTGGAGTACGAAGACCATGTCAGCCCGTCTATCTGGGTGAAGTTTGGCGTGGTGGGCGGCGCCAAAGGCGAAGCAGCAGGGATCGGCGGCGACGTTTCGGCGGTTATCTGGACCACGACTCCCTGGACCATCCCTCACAACCGCGGGCTGGCATTCCATCCGGACTTTGAGTACGCGGTGGTGCAGACCGAAAAAGGCAAACTGCTGCTGGCGGCGGATCGCGTGGCGGCGCTGCAGGCAGAATGCGATATCAAGCAGGCGGAAGTGCTCGGCAAGTTCAAGGGCCGCGATTTCGAAGGGGCGAAGTTCCAGCATCCTTTCTTGCCGGTGCAAGTACCGGGCCTGCTGGCGGACTACGTCACGCTGGACCAGGGTTCCGGCATCGTGCACACGGCGCCCGGACACGGCGTGGACGACTTCAACTCCGGGCAACGCTATGGCCTGGAGGTGTACGCGCCACTGGACGACAAGGGCGTGTACACGGAAGGTTTGCCGGAATACAAGGGCAAAGACGTTTTTACGGCCAACCCGATCATCGTGAAACTCCTGGGCGATCGCGGGGCACTGCTGGGGCATCATCCATACAAGCACAGCTACCCGCACTGCTGGCGCTGCCACAATCCGGTGATCTTCCGCGCTACCGAGCAGTGGTTCATTCGAATGGATGCGGTGGGGAAGGACAGCAGCAAATCGCTGCGGCAAGAGGCGCTTGGTGAAATCCATGGCGTGAAGTGGATCCCGGCGTGGGGCGAAGACCGCATTTACGAAATGATCGAAAAGCGGCCCGACTGGTGCGTTTCGCGGCAGCGTTTCTGGGGCGTGCCGATCATCGTCTTTTTCTGCGAAGGATGCGGCAAACAGTTGGAAGATTTTGCGGCGCTGAAGAACGTCATCGAATGGTTCAAGAAGGAAGGCGCCGACGCCTGGTACAAGCACACCCCGGAAGAGTTGCTGCCCGCCGGCACGAAGTGTCCCTGCGGAGCTTCGCAGTGGCGGAAGGAAAACGACATTCTGGACGTGTGGTTCGATTCCGGCTCTTCGAATCTGGCCGTGCTCAAAGGCAACGAGTGGCCGGCGGACGTGTACCTGGAAGGACCGGACCAGTACCGCGGCTGGTTTCACAGCTCCTTGCTGGTCGCCACTGGGGTGAAGCACGCCGCGCCGTACCGCAGCGTGGTCACGCACGGCTGGACGCTGGACGAGCAAGGGCGGCCGATGTCCAAGTCGCTCGGCAACTCGATCGAACCGGCCGAGATTTGCAACAAGTGGGGCGCAGACCTGCTGAGGTTGTGGGTGACGTCGGTGGAATATCAGGCCGACGTGAAGATGAGCGAGCGGGTGATGACGCAGCTCAGCGAAGCGTACCGCAAGATTCGCAACACGTTCCGGTTCGCGCTGGGGAATCTGAGCGACTTTGTTCCTTCCCGCGACATCTTGGCATACGAGCAAATGGAAGAGATGGACCGCTGGATGCTCGAGCGGACGGCGGATCTGGCCAAGAAGTGCCGGGAATGGTACGCGGGGTACGAATTCCACCGCGTGTACCACGCGATCCACGACTACTGCGTGGTGGACCTGAGCGCGTTTTACTACGACGTGCTGAAAGACCGCTTGTACACCAAGGCTCCGAACCATCCGGCGCGGCGTTCCGCGCAAACGGCAATCTACAAGATTACCAGTGCGCTGGTGCGCCTGGCCGCGCCGATCCTGGTGTTTACGGCGGAGGAGATCTGGAAGTATCTGCCGCAGCCGGCCGGGGAAGCGGCGAGCGTCCACGCGGCGCTGTTCCCAGGCGATGCGGAACTGCGTAGCGGGATCAGCGAGGCACACGCGGCGAACTGGGAGCTGCTGGCGAAGGTGCGCGCCGAGGTGCTGAAGGCCCTGGAAGCCGCGCGCAACGAGAAGAAGATCAATTCCGGGCTGGAAGCGAAGGTGCTCCTGAACGGCAATCCTGAATTGAAAGCCAAGCTGAAGAACTACCTGCCGCAATTGCCCGGACTCTTCATCGTTTCCCAGGTGGATTTCTTCAGCGCGGGAGCGCCGGACTACAAGAGCGAGATCGTGCCCTCGCTGGAAGTTTGCATTCACAAAGCGGACGGGACGAAGTGCGAACGTTGCTGGAACTATTCGACGCACGTTGGCGAGAATCCGCGCTACCCGACCATTTGCGAGCGCTGCTCGCCGGCCCTGCAGGAGATCGAGGGCGGCGAGTAGCGGCGGTGCGCGCGCCGGACCCAACGGAAGCATGATCCACGCTTCGCGAATGCGATGGCTGATTCTGACCTTCGTCGTGGTGTTTCTGGACCGGCTGACGAAGGCCCTGGTGGAGGCCAGGACGACGGAGGGCTGGCGCCACGAAGTGGTGCGCGGATTTATCTACCTGGTGCACAGCAAGAATCCAGGTGTCGCGTTCAGCATGTTTGCGGACAATCCGTCGCCCTGGGTTCGCTACGCGCTGATCGCGGGATCGCTGGCGGTAATCCTGGCTCTGGCCTGGTATTTGCTGAGCGGATCAGGTGTTTCGTGGCGCGGGGCAGCAGGGCTGGCACTGCTTCTGGGCGGGGCCACGGGGAATCTGGCGGACCGCATTTTGCATGGAGCGGTGACCGACTTTTTTGAAGTGTGGTTCGGCACGTACCGCTATCCCGCCTTCAATGTGGCGGATTCCGCGATCACGATTGGAGCAATCCTGATTGTGCTGGACGTGATTTTCAGCGGCGGAGCGAAACCGGCCGCGGATTCACCAAGGCGCTAAAATTCAGGACAGCCGGCGCGCCACGCTCATCAGGGTTTGGCTTTCGGCGGGTCCTGGCAGATCTGCTGCAGTTCCTTCAAAGGCTTTTCCGCGTGCGGCGGATAGGCCAGCCGGCGCGAGTCCATCATCTGATCCAGGAGCGTGCCGCCGTTCTTCAGCGCTGCATCGGGATCGGTCTGATAGACGGGATCCGCTTGCGCCTGCTCGAGTGTCACGAATTGGAAGCCTTTTTGCTTCATCAACGCGACGAGTTGCGGAAACATTTGCGCGTCAAAGGCGCCGATGTGCAGGAGCAGGACGTGCTTGATTTCGCGGCCGAATAGCTGCTGGGCAAGTTTGCGGTCCAGATCGAAATACTCCGAAGCCGTTTTCAGATAGCTTTCCCGCAGCCAGGCGATTGCTTTCTCGTCCTTCTTGTCGGCGCAGCGCGCGTAAGCCGGATTCCAGGCGTAGTCTTCGAAGTCGAGCGTGACCTGCGCGATGCGATAGTTGTGTTCCTTCAGATATGCGCGCACCGCGCGGCGCTTCTCGAGGGTATCGCCCTCCCAAAGATACGGGTAACGAAACCAGTGCCAGTCGTTTTCGCCCATGAGCTGCTTCAGCAGGTCCTCGTTGCGCACGATGTTGTCTTCGAATTCCGCGACCGTGTGCTCATTGAAATTAATGTGCGTGTAGGTGTGGTTGCCGAGCGGCTGGCCGGCCTCGCGCCACAGTTTGAGCACCACGATGTCCTGAGGGTCTTTTTCGAGGCGGCCGGCGTTGATGAAGCCGTAGACGGGCGGGAGGCCGGCGGCTTGGAAGGCCGCCAGCATCTGGCGCGCGACCTGTTCGCGCGTGGTACCGGCGGGAAGCGGACCGTGCGATGGCAGGTCGTCCACGGTGATGGCGACCTGCTGCGCGGCAAGCGCCGACAGAAAAAGCTGACCGGAGATGATCGCAAGCAGGACGAACCGGAAGCGGACGACAATGCGGGCTATAGGCACGAACCGACTCCACAAATTTGGGCTGCAGGCCAGTAAGACAGTACACCTTTGACGGCAGAGAACGCAGCTTTTGTTGACCACAATTCCTGAATGCCGATAGCTTGGAGCATGAGCGCTCCGGCCCTCCCTCTCGCGGAAAAATCCGCCGTGCCCCTCTGGTTGCAAGACGGGAACAAGAGAATCTTAGTGCAGTTGGCAGCGTTCGCGGGCGCGTTCGCGGCGCTGGTCAGTCGCCGACCCGAAGTGATCTACAACCCGCAATTTTGGGCGGAGGACGGGAAATATTGGTACGCGGACGCTTACCACCTGGGATGGAAGTGCCTGCTGATTCCGCTGGACGGCTACCTGAACGACTTTTCGCGGCTGGTCGGACTGTTCACGCTGCTTTTCCCGTTTGCCATGGTTCCTCTGGTAATGAATCTGATCGCGCTGACGGTGGAAGTTCTGCCGGTGACGGTCTTTCTGTCTTCGCGTTTCGACCGCATTGCGATGAAGACGAGACTCGCAGCCTGCGTGCTTTATGTCGCGCTGCCCAATTCGTATGAAACGCACGGCATCCTGACCAACCTGCAGTGGCGGCTGGCGCTGCTCAGTTGCCTGATCCTGCTCGGTGAACGGCCTGCGACGGTCGGATGGAAGCTATTTGACGCACTGGTGTTGATCAGTCTCAGCTTTGCCGGACCGTTCGGGATTCTGGTGATTCCGATCGCCTTGTTGATGCGCTGGCTGGGTACACGGGATGGCAGCAATCTGCATCTGATCGCGCTGCTTCCCGGCGCGCTGGTGCAGACCGGCTTGATCTTGTTCTCTCACTCCAGACCCGCGCCCCCCAACGGAGCGACCTTGGCCCGGTTTGTGGGGATTGTGGGCGGGCAGATTTTTTGCGCGATTACCCTGGGCATGAAAACCATCCTGCTGTGGCACGTCGTCGGGAATCGCGGTCTTCTGTTCCGAGTGGAAGTGGTGGCGATGATCGTGGGGCTCGGAGTGATCGCGTATGCGGTAAGGTACGGTCCACTGGAACTGAGGCTGTTTGTGATGTTTGCGGCGACGGTGCTGACTTTGGCGCTGTGGAGCCCCCTGGTCGATCCATCGAGCCAGCAACCACAATGGGAAATCCTGCAATTGCCCGGGATCGGAAATCGCTATTACTTTTTCCCGGGGCTGGCATTCCTCGTTTGCCTGTTCTGGATCATCGGAGCGCCATCGCCCTGGAGGAAGGGGATGCGTGGCCTGGCATACGCCATCCTGGCGCTGTTGCTGATTGGAATCTACAGCGACTGGAATTACCCCCGCTTCAAGGATTTCCACTTCCAGCAATACGCGGCACAATTCGAAAGAATGGGGCCGGGAGAGACGATCCGAATCCCGCTCAATCCCACCGGATGGAGTATGGAGCTCAAAAAAAAGTGAATCGCGGAAATGCTCAGGGGTTGCGGCGGAAAACAAGAAGCACGGCCGCTCTGCGGGGACGATAGGAAGCGGCGGCCGGACCCCAGCGGTAGATATCGTGATTGCCGCCGTCGGCGATGCCGATGAAAGAATAGTTTGCTCGCAAATAGGAATCGGCCCAGCGCAGGACCAAATCCTTGGAATCCGGGCGCCGCCCCCAGGACTCGAGAATCATCACCGAAACGATGATTTCCGGTTTTTGCGATTCGACCTCGCGAATGAACTGCTGCTGCATCGCTTCCGCGAAGGGCTGGTCTTCCATCAGGGGATAGGTGTAAAGGTAGCCGGTGGCGGATAGCCGTTTGGCGTAGAAATAGATCTCAGGTTCAGAACCGAGTACCGCGATGCGCGAGCGCGGGTCGGAATGCTGTTCGATGAACTTGCCGATGCCCAGGGCCTGGGGAAAGGGTACGTCGCCGTAAATTTCGCGGCAAGCGGCGTCGGCCGACTCTTGAAAGTACAGGCGACGTTCCGCAAAGAGCGGGCCGGCAAACGCAACGGCGAAGAGCAGCACGGGAAGAGCGGCGGCGAGCTTCGCGGAGGAGGCGCGTCGCACCAGGCTGGCGGCAGCGCTGACCCCAACCCCGGCAAGGATCGTCAGAGCGGGATAGATCAAGATGAAGTAGTGAGCGCGATAGTAGAAGCCGGCGCTGACCGCCAGGAAGGAACATGCCAGAAGGGCGAGAACAAAAGGGGCGTGTTGCTTCAGCCGGACCTCCCAGAGAAATGCGGCCATCCCGAGCACGATAAATACCCAGAGCAGCACTGCGTCCTTCGTCAGAAAACTCATGCGTGCCGCGAAATAGTGCAACGCCTGGCGAAACGACACTTCGCTGCCGTAGGCGCGCGCGTAGGAAAAGGTCCAAAACCAGAAGTTGGCGAAGACGCCGGCCCAAGCGAGAAGCAGGCAGGTAAACGCGTAAGGCAGAATGCTCCCGGCAGAGAAGGCGAAGAGTCCGCGGAGCAAGGGCGGCTGGGCGCTGGAGGAGCGGCGATGAAGGGAAGCGATATAAACGATTCCGAAAAGGACAAAGAAAATTCCCGGCTGTTTCATCAGGAAAGCGATGCCGGCGCACAAGCCCGCGGCAAAGAGGAGTCCCGTACGGTGGGTTTCCCGGCTCTTCAAGAGGAGCAAGATCGAAGCCAGGGCCGCGAGAACGACAAAGTGCGTGGCGTGGCCGGCGAGGCCGAAGAGCTGAGGGCGAATTGTGAACAGGCCAAACGCCGCGGCGGCAACGTTTGCGGCCAGAGGGTCGAAAAGTTTTCGCGTAATAAGGAAGACCAGAACAATGGAGATGGCGTTGACGAAAATCAGGCCAATGTGAAGACCGGCGGGAGACTCGCCAAAGAGCGCGATCATCGCTGCGTAGGCCACGTAGGTGCCAGGCAGCTTCATGTTGTAAGCCAGTTGATAAGGGGGAACGCCCTGAAGGATCAACTGTCCCGCGTAGGCGTACTCTCCTTCGTCGCGTTCTAAGGGTAGGTCGCGCAGGCGATAGCGGATGCTCGCAAAAAGAAGGATGACGAGCAGGACGACCACGTAGTCCGCGCCGGGAAATTTGCGAGAAGAAGAAACGGGTGCGGAGGGAGGCTGTGGTTCGCCGAAAGGCGTGTCATCGCCAAGACTTTGCGGCAATTTAGTGCCTCCATGAACGCTTGAACCGAACGATCCTGATCGCGGAGTTGATAGAAAAGCTTACCCTCGATCTCGCGACGGAGAGCGAGGGAACAAAGCGAGGTTGCGCTGACAGTAAAAACGCGCCGGACACAGGCTCGGAGTCACCCTGAGCGAACAGCCGGTGCCTGTTAGTTCGCAGGTGGCCCGCGGCAAGATTGACCGCAATGCCGGTCGCCGATAGCTTGAGTTATGGGCGTTTTGACGGCGGTTCCGGAAGTGCACTCCGAGGGCAAAACTCCTGCGGCGTTGACCCTGCTGAGCGTGGTCATTCCCGCGCACAACGAGGAAGGCTGCATCGCCTCCACGGTGGAGCACCTGCACCTGGAATTGCGCCTGCGCCATGTTCCACATGAGATTGTGGTGGTGGACGACGGCAGCAGCGACGGCACCTGGAGAATCCTGCAGGAACTGAGCGAACACAATCCGGCATTGCGGGCGGTGCAGAACCTCGGGCAACACGGTTTTGGGAGGGCCATCGCCCGTGGGCTGGCCTGCATGACCGGAGATGCGGTCGTGATCATGATGGCCGATGAATCAGACGACTGCCGGGATGTGGTGCGTTATTGGGAGCTGCTGAACGAGGGCTGGGATGCGGTGTTCGGTTCGCGCTTTCTCAAGGGCGGCGGGGTAATCGACTATCCATGGCTGAAGCTGAAGCTGAACCGCATAGCCAACGCGTTCATTCGGGTCATCTTTGGCGTCAGGCTGAACGATACAACGAACGCCTTCAAAGCCTACCGGCGAACCGTGATCGAGGGCTGCCAGCCCCTGCTATCGCCGCACTTCAATTTGACGGTGGAACTTCCGCTTAAAGCCATCGTGCGCGGGTACACCTGGACGACCATGCCAATTACCTGGCGCAACCGTCGCGTCGGCACTTCGAAGCTTTCCATCAAGGAGATGGGCAGCCGGTATCTTTTTATCTGTCTGTATATCTGGCTCGAAAAGTATTTTAGCCGTGGAGATTACAAGAAGCGATAGCGCCGGCCGGTCCGTTAGGGTTTGCGGGCGACGACCAGGAATTGTGCTCCAGCGAAGCGCCACAGCCAGGGCATCGCGAGATACAGGCGGAGCATCCAGAGCGGATAGTTTCTGCCATGCGACATGGTGTAGGGAAGAAAACGCTCGCGGCGAACCTCGACCTGGAAACCGCTCTTTTCCAGAATCTCGGCCAGGGAAAGTTCGGTCAAGGGAACGTAGTGATCGAAGAAATCCCAATAGGCTCCCGGAACGCACTTGATGTTGGGGCCCATAGCGATGAGACGGCCGCCCGGTTGCAGGGAACGGTACGCTTCGAGCAAAGTCCGCTCGACAGCGGACTTGTTGGGGAGGTGCTCCAGGAAATTGCTGGTAAAAACGACCTGCAGCGTGTCGTCGCCGAGGGCCCACCGTTCCGAGCAATCCTGTTCGAGAACCTGGACGTCGCGGGCCGCGTTGCGCTTCGCGTCGGGGTTAAGGTCCATCGCAAGTTTTTTCGAACAAGCCACGGCGTTGATGAATTCGCACCAACCGCAGCCGAGATCGAGAACCACCGCATCCTTTGGGATCCATCGAGCGAAGAAGGTGACAAGTACGGCCCAGACCTGCTGGCGATAGTCCGAGTTCGCGGCGAACCGCGTGCGATAGAGCGTTTGAAGGTCGGAAGGTGAGTGTTCAGAAGGCATGGCCAGCTCGTCTGCCGCGGTGCGGGCGAAGTTCCATCATAGAGGGTGCGGCGAAGGATGCGGGGGTTCTTGCGACGGTTGTTGCGGGAGCCTCAACAGGTCGGAGCAGGCGGTGGCGGCTCCCCTGGCTACGCACAACAGTTTTGCAGGGGGCGGGAAAGGAAGATGGTCATCGGCAATCGAGAAGCAGGGCTGAGCAGAAAGGGCATCGCTCCTGTGGCGCTCCACCTTACGGTGGCGGCGATTGCGTTTTTGCTTCTCTTTTCGCGCCGGCCGGATGCGCTGCTGAACGCGCAATTCTATGCGGAAGACGGCAAGTATTGGTATGCCGACGCGTACACCTTCGGCTGGCGATGCCTGTGGATGCCGCTGGGAGGTTACTTAAATACGCTGTCTCGGTTGATCGGCTTGCTGGCGCAGTTGCTGCCCCTGCACTGGGCTCCTCTGGCCATGAACTTGATCGCTTTGGCCGCGGCGATTTTGCCGCTCAACTTGTGGCTCTCTCCGCGATTCAGAGAGATCGCATGGCCGGTACGGGTGGCTGCGGGATTCATCTATCTCGCGCTGCCGAATTCTTTTGAGTTGCACGCCAACACGACCAACCTGCACTGGCACCTCGCGCTCGCCGCGTTTCTGGTGCTTCTTGCGCAACCCGCGGCATCGCGCGGCGGACGGATCTTCGACGCGACGGTGCTCGTGGCGATCACCCTGGCCGGGCCCTTAGGGATGCTGCTGCTGCCGATTGCGGCGGTGCTGCGCTGGCGGCGCGGACCGAGGTACAACTTCGCGCTTTCCGCGCTGATTCCCGGAACGCTCCTGCAACTGGCCATGATTTTCGTTTACGCGGGAAGCCAGAGACCGAACACCAACGGAGCGTCGTTCGACAGGTTCGTGACGATTTTAGGCGGCCAGGTCTTTGTGTCGTCGCTCCTCGGCCTTCGTTCGTTCATCCATTTAGCTGGCCAGGGCCGGGATCTGTATGCGCTTGAGCTGGTTGCGGCGATGGTTGGCACCGCAGTTCTTGCGTTCGGCGTGCTAAAAGGGCCGCTTGGCTTGAAGTTACTCACGCTCTTTGCGGTGATGGTGTTTGCGCTGGGGCTGGCACGGCCGCTTGCGACCGATGCCGGTGGTTTGCAGTGGGTGGCGCTGCAGGTGCCAGGTTGTGGAAACCGCTACTACTACTTCCCGATGCTGGCATTTCTAGCCACGCTGCTGTGGATGCTGGTTTCCGCGGAGCACGGGCAGAGGGCGCGCCGCTTGGCGGCTTTGTGCATGCTGGTCCTGCTGCCGTTCGGGGTGTGGAAAGACTGGCGGTACAAGCCATTCGAGGACCTGCATTTTCGAGCGATGGCGAAAGAATTCGAACGCTCGGCCCCGGGCACCAGGTTCTCGTTTCCGCTCAACAGCGGTACCGGCTTGACCATGGAACTCACCAAGCGATAGTCCCCCCCGACCGGCTCGTGCCGTGACTCAGGAAGCGCGCCGATAGACGAGGACGACGGCCGGGCGGCGCGGCCGGTAGGTAGCCGCCTCCGGACCCCAGCGATAGATGTCGTGATTACCGCCGTCGGCAATGCCCACCAGATCGTAATTGCGTCGAGTATAATCGCCGGCCCAATCGAAGATGTGCTGGTCGGCGCCGGGCCTGGTCAGCCAGGACTCGGGCCGAAGCACGTAAACCAGAAACTCCGGCTTTGCCGATTCGACTTCCTGAATCATCTCGCGCTGCATGCGAGAGCCATATTGTTGCTCCTCGACGAGCGGATAGGTGTAGATGTACCCGGTGACGGAACGGCGTTGCGCGTAGAAATAGATTTGCGGTTCGGAGCCGATGACCGCGATGCGGTCCCGCGGGGTGGAATGAGCTTTGATGTAGTCCGCGACAACCAGCGTCTCAGGAAAAGGGTTGGTCCCGTAGATTTCGCGGCACGCTTCGAGCGGGGAATCGACAAAATAGATCTTGCGGTCGGCATAAACGGCCGCGGCAAAGGCCACCGTAAACAGGATCGGCGCGGCGGTCGCGATCAGAGCTTTCCCGGAATGGCGTTCCAGCAGCCGGTAGGCGGAGCTGACGCCGATGCCGGCGAGCATGGCCAGCGCGGGATACAGCAGAATGAAATAGTGCCCGCGGTAGTAGAAGCCCACGCTGAGCGCGAAGAACGAGCACGCCAGCAGTCCGAGAAGGAAGACCGCACGGGGGCGAACGCTCCGGTCCCAAAGGAACGCGGCCATTCCGAACACGATGAAGAGCCAGACCAGCAGCATGTTTTCCTTCTGCAGGACCATGCGGTTGGCAAACTGCGTGAGTCCTTCGGACAGAGTGAGCTCCGAGCCATAGGCGCGGGCATACGAAACGGTCCAGAACCAGAACTTGGGGAAGACCCCGGCGCGCCACAGGATCACGCAGGTCAGCAGATAGGGAAGTATCGTTCCGGCGGAAAACGCGATGGCACTTTGCATGATTGCCCTGCGTGCCCGATGCTGCTGCCATCCCTCCCAGCACAGGTACAAAGCGACAAAAAGCGCCAGAAAGGCGCCCGGCTGCTTCATCAGGAGCGCGCAGCCGGAGAGCAGACCGCTCACAAAGAAAGCAGAAAGCTTGCGGGTTTCCTGCGCGCGAAGAAGCACAAAGAGAGAGAGCAGAAAGAAAAGGGTGACGAAATGAGTCGCGTGGCCGGCCAGTCCGAACAGCAGGGGCCGAATTGTGAATAGTCCGAAAGTGGCCGCGCTCACAACGGCGGCGAGAGGGTCAAAAAGGCGGCGTACGAGCAGGAAGACGAGAAAGATCGAAGCGGCGTTGACGAGAGCGATACCGATGTGGATTGCGGCCGGGGTCTGGCCGAAGACGGCCAGGATCGCTGCGTACGCGGCATAGGTCCCCGGGAGTTTCATGTTGTAGGCCAGCTGATAAGGGGGAATGCCCTGGAGGATCAACTGGCCGGCGTAGGCGTATTCGCCTTCATCGCGTTCGAGGGGGAAGTCGCGAAGGCGAAGACGGATGCCAGCGACGAGTACAATGATGACGAACAGGGCAAAGTACTGCCAACCGAGCGAGAAACGCCGCGCCGGCGGCGCTGGGGACGAAGTTGTGGTTTCGGAGAACAAGAAGTCCGGCAGCTCCGCCGCATTTTCGCGCGAAATTGGAAGAACGACTTGATGCTAGCATGCCGGTCGCCGGAGATTTTCTGAGGGCGGGGCGGCGTGACCGAAAGTGAACGCCGGGTTGCGGAAATTGGGCGCTCATTCGAACACAGGTGACATGAGACAGGAAAACCCAATTCGGGAGCTGATTGTCCCGCCAGAGCGGCGTGGAGAACGACTGGACCGCTGGCTGGCGGCGGAGTGCCCCGAGATTTCGCGCGCGCGGATTCAGGAACTGATAGAGGAAGGCTTGATTCGCGTTAACGGCGGTTTGGCCAAAGCGGCGCTCAAGCTGCGGGGCGGGGAGACGGTCCAAATCGAGGCGCGCGAGCGCCCGGCGCTGCGAGCGGAAGCCGAGCAGATTCCGCTGGACGTTTTGTACGAGGATGAGGATCTGTTGGTGGTCAATAAACCTGCTGGAATGAGCGTGCATGCAGGGGCCGGAAGCGACCGAGGCACCCTGGTGAATGCTTTACTCGGGCGAGGGCAGGGCTTGTCTAAGGGCAGCGTATCCGCAGAAGACGACGAAGAAGGCCAATCCCTGCGCCCCGGAATTGTTCACCGCCTGGACAAAGAGACCTCCGGCGCAATTATTGTCGCCAAGAACGACTTCGCGCACGCAAAACTGGCCGAAGCGTTTCAGGCCCGCGGAGTCCAGAAGGTGTATCTCGCGCTGGTGGAGGGCAAGCTGGAAGGGGAGAGCGGTCGTATCGCGCTGCCAATCGGGCGAGATCCAGGGCATCGCACCAGGATGAAGGCGTGGCCGCCGCCCAAGGGAGTTCGCACGCTGCCTGCCGGCAAGGTCCGGGAAGCACTGACGGAGTGGCGCCGCCTGTTAGTACTAGGCGAATCCACGCTGGCTGAAGTGCGGCTGCACACCGGCAGGACCCACCAGATTCGCGTTCACTTCGCGGCCGTCCGGCACCCCATTGCCGGCGACAAGCTCTATGGGGCGCATGCAACCCTGAAGGCAGGGAAGTTGACGTTGGCCGCGCCGAGCCGGCAGTTTCTGCACGCCGCTCGGTTGAGCTTTCCTCACCCGCGCGATGGCCGCCAGGTTGAAGTCCTGGCGCCGCTCGCGCAAGACCTGCAATCCTATCTGGAGCGTTTGCGACTTGCCGCGCACGCCGACGCGGCCGCCTACGCCCAGTATCTGTGAGGGAAAGCGGTCACCTCTGGAAGCAACCATCCAGCGGCTTCGCGCCTCTCACTGGGCAAAATTGACGGAGTCTCTTTCCGCTACCTATAATTTCCAACCATGAAACGCTCCTTCACGCTCCTCGCCGCGGTCCTGCTCGCGCAACCTTTGCTGGCCATCCCTCAGCAACCCACTCCGCCGCCACCGGCGCAGGAGCCGGTGCCCCAGACCGGGCAGCAACCGGCAGTCGTTCGCGAAGTGAACCTGGTGGACGTGCTGCTAACGGTGCTGGATCGCCGCAACAAGCTGGTACCCGATCTAGACAAAAACGACTTCAAGATCAGCGACGACAACGTGCCGCAAGAGATCCGCTTCTTCAGCAAGCAGTCGGACCTTCCGCTGCGCATCGGCATGCTTCTGGACACTTCGAACAGCATTCGCGATCGCATCAAATTCGAACAGGAAGCTGCCGTGGATTTTCTGTACAGCGTGCTGCGCCGGGGCAGGGACCAGGCGTTCGCCATGACCTTTGACGACGAGCCGCAAGTCATCCAGGCGTTCACCGGGGATGGGGGGATGCTGCGGGACGAGATCAACAAGACGCGCGCGGGCGGAGGCACCGCGGTTTACGACGCCATCTATGAAGCTTGCGCGAAGCACCTGAGCAATCCGCCGCGCCCGCCCGGCGACCAGCCGGACGTTGTTCGCCGGGTTATGGTGCTGATCAGCGACGGGGATGACAATCTTTCGAATCACACGCGCGCTGAGGCGATCGAAATGGCACAGCGCACCAACGTGGTCATCTACACCATCAGCACCAGCACGCAATGGATTCAGCTTTCGACGACCGATCCTTCGAAAGCGGCGAACCGCAAGATGCATCTGACGGAAGGCGACGAGATTCTGAAAGATCTGGCCGAAGAGACGGGCGGCCGCGCGTTTTTCCCGTACCACGTTGACGATCTGAACCAGTCGTTCCAGGACATCGGCGACGAACTGCGCAACCAGTACACGATCACCTATAGCCCATCGAACTTCGTGGCCAACGGCAAATACCACCGCATCAAGATCGAAATCCCGAACCACAATGGGTATCAGGTGCGGGCACGCCGCGGGTACTATGCCAAGTCGCGAACCTCGGCCAGCGCGCCGGGGCAGAATTCCAGTGCGCCGGCTCCCGCCGGACAGACCAGTCCCATCAACAAGCCGTGAAGCGACGGCAATTCACTTGGTTGTGTCGCGGAAGAGGAACGCGTCGGAATCCGTGTTTCCGCGTTCAATGGCGATGAGCTTGCCGTCCTTCGAGTAGTGATACCCAAAAATCAGGTCTTTGGTGAACGTCGTCAGCGGCCTGGCATTCTTGCCGTCCAGGGTCTGCGACCAGAGGTTGTCCACGCCTTTTTCCCGTACCACATAGACGATGGTTTTTCCGTCAGGGGAGAAGAGCGGCGGCGAGGACATGCGCGGGTCGGCATCAACCATGGTCGGCTTGCCGCCGCCAATCGGATCGAAGCGCAGCGTGAGCTTGTGGTCGTCTTCGGCAACGGTGACCGAGGCGATGAGTTTGCCATCCGGCGAAAGATCAAACTGGCCGATGGATTCGCTGACCACCGTCTGCGGACTACCGCCCTCGATCGGGATGCGCATTACGGCGCGATTGGCAGCCTGATCCGTGTAATACACCCATTTGCTGTCGCCGGAGCAGATGGGCTCGCGATCGTTCTGGCCTTTGGTCAACTGTATGGCGTTCGTACCGTTGGCGTCGGCGCGCCAGATGTTGACGTACGCGCTGCCGGAACGGCTGATGCGCCGGTAGACGATGTACTTGCCATCGGCGCAGGCGTTGACCTGGTCGGCGATCGCGGAAGGATCATTCACGAGCGAGGTTTCCGCCCCGGTTAACGCGACCGCCTTGAGCTGCCCCGCTTGCGGCAAGAGAATTTTGCCGTCGGACGACCACGACCAGCGGTAGACGTCAGCTTGCGAGGACAGCGAGAGAGGCTTGAGGTCAGAGGGAGACGCGGCCGGAGCCACGCCGATTTCGAAGTTCAATTTGACCTGATTGACCACCAGCGATTTTCCGTCGGCGGACAAGCTTGGGTGCCGGTAGTCGTTCGTGTCGTGCGTCAACAGACGGTATTCCGCGCCGGGATAAGCCATGTAGCCGAGCTGGCTTTGCGGGACGCCGGTGGTCAGATCCGCGGAGGGCACAATCAGCCCCTGGCCGTTCGGGAGCCAAACCGGCTGGTAGTAGATTTTCGATTGCGATGTCGCAAGGTTCGTAATCTTGCCGGTGGCGACGTCCACCTGCAGCAAGCCGCCAATGGATTCTTTGGTGGGCTGCGTCACGGGAATTACGATGGTCTTGCCGTCCGGCGACCATGCGGGGGTGTAGCTGTCGCTCGAAAGGGTCTGGTCCTTGAAAATTTGCTGCTCCCCGCTGCCATCGCTTTTCGCGGCGATCAGGTCCCAGTATGGCGAATCGTGCTTTTCGCGCAGAAATGCGAACCGCTGGCCGTCGGGGGAAAAGGTGATGGAGCTGTCGACGTCGCGGCTGACGACGTGCGGCGTTCCGCCGAGGACCGGAGCTGCATAGAGTATTCCGATGACGTGTTCTTCCTCGTCGCGCCGCAGGAAGTACAGATAGCTGCCGTCTTTCGAAAACGTCAGCGCCTGGTAGCGGGTTGCGGCCGGCGCCACGACCTGGGTGTTGCTGCCCGTGGCGATGTGCCGCAACCAAAGCGATTCGAGTCCGCCTTCCGAATGCACCTGCAGCAAGTACTTGCCGTCCGGCGAAATGGCGGCCATGGAAACGTGCCCGCTGTTAGTCAGGTTGCTGACCTCAAAATTTTCGAAGGGCACGTGCTTCGACTTGCCGAGCAGCGAATAGACTCCGTAGCCCGCGGCCGCCAGCAACAGAACGAGGATGCCAGCGGCAAGGCCGGTGCCGAACTTGTTCTCTTTGGCTGCGGCGATGATGACGGAACCGCTGGATTTGTTTGCCGCGATGGCCGGTGAACTGAGTGACGACGTCGCCGCCGGCGTGCGCGTGGATGAGGAAGCGATCGGGGTACGTCCGGAATCGCTCTCGCGTTGCAGCCGCTTGAGGTCGCCGCGCAGCTCGGCTGCCACCTGGTAGCGCACGTCCCGGTCTTTCTCCAGCGCCTTGTTCAGGATGCGTTCGAATTCGGCGGGAATGGTGGGATTCAGCGTGGCCGGCGAAATGGGTGTCTTGTGCAGCAGGTTGGCAAAGATCACAGCGCTGGTGGAACCGGGGAACGGCGGCTGCGCGGTGACCATCTGATAGAGCACCGCACCGAGGGAAAAGAGATCGGTCCGGGCGTCGAGTTCTTCGCCGCGCGCCTGTTCGGGCGACATGTATTGCACGGTGCCGACGGCGAGCCCCGGGCTGGTCAGGTGGGTCTCGTCGGGATCTATGGTGTGTTCGCCGCCGGCGTTTTTCACCAGCTTGGCCAGGCCGAAATCGAGGATTTTGGCCTGCCCGCGGTCGGTCAGAAAAATGTTCGCCGGTTTGATGTCGCGATGCACGATGCCTTTCTTGTGTGCGGCATCGAGCGCGTCGGCGAGCTGGATGGCGATTTCCAGCACCCGGAAGAACGCCAGCGGCGCGTTCACCATCGCCGCTTCCAGGGATTGGCCTTCGAGCAGCTCCAGGGCGAGGAAGGTGCGGCCGTTCTCTTCTTCGATGGCGTGAATGGTGCAGATGCCGGGGTGATTGAGGGCCGAAGCGGAGCGCGCCTCGCGCAAGAAGCGCTCCAGGGTCTGCGGATCGCGGGTTTTGTCTTCGGGCAGGAACTTCAGCGCGACGCGGCGACCAAGCTTGGTGTCCTCGGCCTCATAGACCACACCCATTCCGCCGCGGCCGAGCTGCCGCAGAATCTTATAGTGGCCAATGATCTCTCCATCCATGTGGGATGCAAATGTTAGCGGCTGTTCAGCGAAGGGTCAATTCCGGGGGCGATGCACTAGTTTTTGGGCGCGTAGTATCCCTTGCGCGTCAGGACTTTGTAGTCTTTGTTCGTGGTCTCCACCCGCACCTTGCGGAAGCGCCCGTCCTTCGCCGTGTCGGTCGGGTAGTAGCCGAGGGTGTACTGGCTGCGCAGCTCTTCGGAGATCTGATCGAAGGCCTCGTTCAGGCGCTTTTCCGAGGAAACTTCGATGGTCCTGCCGCCGGTTTCGTCGCTGAGCTTTTTGGCCACGTCCGGGCGCCACGAGTAGCCGGGATCGTGCACCAGCAGCACATGCACCACAGTGTCCGTGCGTTGCGCGGCCTCGATCGCCTCTTCCAGGCGCAGTTTGCTGCCTTCATCCTGCGCGTCCGTGATGATGATGAGCGCCTTGCGGCCGGCTTCGGTGGCGAGTTTCTCGCTGGTTGCGAGATACACGGCATCGTAGAAATGGGTTCCGCCGGTGTTGGATGGAATCGTGCCGGGCGTAACAACGCCGCCGCTGACCGCGCCGATACGGGCCTTGTTGATAGCGCGTTCGATCTGTGCGCGGTCGTCGGTGAAATCGGAGAGCAGGTCCACATCAAGGTCGAAGCTGATGACCATGGCTTCGTCACCCTTGCGCATGACGCGCTCCAGGAAGCGCGAAGCCGCCTCCTGCTCCGCGCCGAGACGGTTTTGTTCGCTGCCGCTGGTGTCGATGAGCAGTCCAAGGGTGATGGGGAGCGTCACCTCCCGCGAAAAGAAGGCAATCTTTTGTTCCTGATTGTCCTCGTACACCTTGAAGTCTTCCTGCTTGAGGTCGTTCACAATCCGCTTGCTCTTGTCGCGCACGGTCGCAAACAGGTTTACCAGGCTCACGGTCGCTTTGAGGGCAGGGCCTTGCGACGGCTCCTGGGGAACGGCAGGCGCGGCCAGGCTGGCTGCGACCGCGAGGGCCAGCGGCATCTTGAGCAATTTGCTGAATGAAGGCATGTATACTTTCCTCGAAGGCTGACAGCCGGCCAGAGGCTGCAGGGAAGAGTCCCGGAGCAAGCAAACCGGGCTGAGTTGTTTGTGCATCCATTAGGATGCACGGGAACGCGACGGAGGATGCGTGGGGCAGGCTGAGCCGCGGCCCGGCATTCCGGACGCCGGAAAGTTTGGCTGGGAGGCTATGAAAAGTCCACGGAAAAGAAGTCCGCAGCAAGCGTTGACGGCGCTGTTTGCGGCAGCCATGCTCACGTTACCGCCCGCTTTTGCGGCGCAGGATCCCCCTCCGGCGCCCGCCCCCAAGGTTCCGGCGGATGCGCCGGCCATACCCGGGGCCAGCAAGGCCCAGACCGCGCAGACCCCGGCGCGCCAGCAACAGCCGAGCGACCTGGAAAACGCCCTGATAGTGCGCGTCAACTACGTCTTTCTTCCGGTCACCGTAAAGAACGCGCAGGGCCATTTGGTGGCCGATCTGACGCGCGACGACTTCCGCGTCCTGGACGATGACGTAGAACAGCGCATCGAGTTTTTTTCCGGGGAAGCGCTGCCGCTTTCCGTGGTGCTGCTCCTGGACAACGATCTGAAGTCCAAGGACTCGGACCAGGTGGAATCGAGTCTATCGGCCATCGTCGCCGGGTTGAGCACGAACGACGAAGCCGCCGTCTGCCGTTTCGACAGCAACTTCCATCCGGGCAAGGGCTTTACCAAGGACCAGGACAAGCTGCTGACCGAGCTGCATCGCACGCGTCTGGACGATACACGCCCCTCGGTGGGGGCTCCGGCGCCCGACGGGCCGTTCGCCAGCGGGCCGGTCATCAATGGCCAGTCCGTGGGGGCTACGGGCTCACCGCCTCCCGCGCCTTCAACCTTGATTCTGGGCAGCAAGACGACCAAGGCCTTGGACGATGCGGTCTTCGCGGCGGCCCAGCTGCTGAAAGATCGCGGGCGCGATCGCCGAAAGATAATTCTTTTGATTTCCGATGGCGACAACCGCAAGGATCAAACCAACACTTACAACAACACGGTGAAGGAATTGCTCCGGTACGGAATCGCGGTCTATAGCGTGGGAGTAGGAAGCGGTTACTATGAGCGCAAATTCTCGCGCCTGCAATCCTATGCCAAGGACTCCGGTGGAGATACGTACTACGCGGCCAAGCGCGGATCGCTCGAACAGCTGTATTCCCGCGTGACCGAGCAAGCCCGCAATCAATATACGCTCGGCTACAATCCACACGGCAACAATTCCGGCAAGGACTACCACACCGTGGAAGTTCGGGTGCGCCGCGAAGGCCTGGTCATCCTGACCCGCGAAGGCTATTACTCCGCGCCGGGACCTCGTTAGACGGCAATTTCCGAGCGAGACTTCCAACGGCAAGTTCGCGTTTTGTCTTGACTCGCGCTCGCGCGCTCTTTATACCGGAAAGCAACCGCGGTCAGGCGGCGGAGTCGCCGGCCGCGTTCACGTCAGAGTTCGGTAAAGGAGTCGCGATGAAGAAAAAGGCCAAGAAGGAAGACAAGAAGGCTCCCAAAAAGGGAAAGTAGTCCCGGCTAAGACCAATTTTGCCGAGAGGGCGCGAGCGTACAGGCTCCGCGCCCTTTTTTGTTTAGGGTCTATTTTCGGGCTAAAGCAGCTCTTCTTCGTGAGCCGGGCAAATTGGCCGGTAGGCGCATCCGCGGCACTGAAAGCCTGGGTTGGCTGCAAACTGGCCGGCGCGAATATCGGCCGCCGTTTCCTGCACCGCGTCCTGAGCCTCCGCGAGCTGCTTGGCATCGCGCGTCGTTTCCTGGCGCTCGTTGTTCTGAAGATAGTGGAAGACCAGCCGGACGGGGTTTAGCTCCAGAATCTCCCTGGCGGCGATGGCGTAGAGGCTCAGCTGCAGGTCTTTCTTGGCTTCCGAGTCCTTCTTCGGTTTTCCGGTCTTGTAATCCACAATCTCAACGTCTTTGCCGCCCTTGCCCCCCAGCGAGTTGATCTGGTCGATGCGGCCGGTGACGATGACGTTGTTTTCCAGATCCAGTTCGAAGCTCTTCTCTTGCTCAAGAATTTCCGGCAGCGATTCGAGCAGCGAGGCGTGGAACACCTTCAGTTGCTCCAGCCCGTCTTTCTTGTACTCCTGCTCCTGATAGTCGTCCTCGTAGCCGAGCGCCGACCACTCGGCTTCGTAGATGCGTTTCACCTCTTCGAACGGCAGCTTGTTTCGCTTTTTCATTTCCGCCACCACGCGCTTGATCGTCGTGTGGACCACGCGCCCGAAGGTCAGGGTGGCCTTGGCGTCTCCTTCAATCGACCAGAGCTTTTCGAACAGGAAGCGCTGCGGACACGAGCGGTAACCGGAGACGCTTGAAGGGCTCAATCGCAGAGGCTCGGGCACCAGGGGATGATAGGTTTCCGCCCAGTCGGCGATGCGGGAGAAGATCTTCGCGGGGCCGCTGACCGGGAAGAGCAACCCTTCTTCCAATTGGCCGCGACTCGGGTTGCGGGCAGGGTCCGGCGCGCCGACCTTGGGGCCGATCTGCAGAACGTCGCGGCGCTTGATGGCCGGGTCCATCAGGATGTCTTCGATGAACGTCGGAACCCTGCCGCGTTTTTCCGTGATGGTGGTGATGGTCAAACGCGTTTCGGCGCGGGTGAGCGCCACATAGAAAAGCCGCCGCTCCTCCTGGGTGTGATAGTCGCCCTGCGGCAGCTCTTCCTTCATGAGCTCCGCTGGAAATTCGAAAAGCGGAGTGCGCTCGGTGGCAGGGAAGGAACGGAAATTGACCCGCAGCACGAACACTTGCGGAAACTCCAGGCCTTTTGCTCCGTGGACGGTCATCAGCTGCACCGCGTCGCCGGGGGAATCGTCCTCCAGGGCGATCATGCCGTTGGCCTGCTGGTAGTAGTCGAGATATTCCAGGAATTCGAGAAGCAGGCGGGTATCGCTTTTGGGCTCCCACTCCTTGGCAAATTCCGCGAGTCGCGCCAGGTACTTGCGCTCGCCTTCGCTGGCCCGCTGATAGACCTCGAGCCATTCGCTCAGGTCGCTCAGAATCTCGCGCGCCGTTCGCCGCCGCATCGTTCGTCGCTGTTCGCCCAGGTAGGCCAGCAAGTCGTCGAGCGCCGCGGGCGCCGGGTCGAAGGGTAACTCTCCCTGCCGCGCCTGCAGAACGTCGTACAGCGCTTTCCGCTCCTTCTTGGCGCGCTCCGCCAGGCGAACCAAATCAGCGGGATGCAAACCCCAGGCCGAAACGGCCAGAATCCGCGCACAGGAAACGTCATCGTACGGACGCGCGATGACCCGCAGGTAAGCCAGCACATCGCGGACCAGCGGGTGATCGAGAATCGAGAGACGTCCGATGACGAAAGGAATTCTGCGGCGGGAAAGCTCCTCGACGAGCAAGTCGCGGTGCGCGTGCTGCCGATAGAGCACGGCGTAATCCCGCCAGCGGACGCCGGCGCGGTGTCCACGCTCAATCTCTCCCGCCACCCACACTGCCTCGTCTTTCTGATTTTCCAGTTCGGCGATGCGTACCCGCTCGCCCTCGGGTTTGCTGGCATTCAGAATTTTTTTCGGGAAGTCCGCGCTGGTTTCGTTGTGCGAGATTACCTGCGTGGCCACCCGCAGGATGTTTGGTGTGGAGCGATAATTTTCCTGCAGCAGCACCCGGAAACGCGTGGAATCCTGGCCTTCTTTCCAGCCGGCGAAGCGCTGCAGGAAGAGCTTGAAGCTGCCAAAGGAAGCGCCCCGGAAGCGGTAGATGGCCTGGTCGTTGTCCCCAACGGCCACGATGTTGCGAGGCGGAGCAGTGATCAGTTCCAGCAGGCGCAACTGGGCGATATTGGTGTCCTGAAATTCGTCCACCAGCACGTGACGGAAGCGCCGCTGCAGCGCGCCGCGAAGTTTTTCGTCCTTCTGCAGGAGTTCCACCGCTTCCGTCATCAGACCGTTGATGGCAACGGCATTTTTCTCGGCCATCAGCTGCTCACTCGCGCGGTAGGCGCGCGCGATCTCGCGCTGCTTGGCCGCTTCCTCCAGGCGCTCCCGGTAGGTGCCTTCGTCCAGTTCGTGTTTTTCGGCTTCCAATCGCTGCGCAAGGCCCTCCGCATAGCTGGCGTACTGCTCGGCAGACACCAGCTCATCCTGGCAGCGCGAAAAAAACTGTATGAAATCCGTCAGAAACTGCCCAGGTTCCGCGAGCCGGCGGTACTTTTCGAGTTGCAAACGACGCATGTTGCGGCGCAGCAGAATCCAGTGATCCACATCTTCGACCGGCAGCCGGCCGGGCGCGCCTTCCTTCAGGATCCACTCGCAGAACGCGTGAAAGGTGGTGAGCATGATGCCTGCGGCGCGGTCGCCGCACGCCTTGCTCACCCGGCGATGCATTTCGCCGGCCGCTTTCTTTGTGAACGTCAGGCCCAGGATGTTCTCGCCGAGCAGGGAACCATCCGTCTCCAGCAGATGGCGAATGCGTTCGGTGATCACCCGAGTCTTCCCGGTTCCGGCGCCGGCAATCACCAGCAGAGGCCCCTCGCCGTGCTCGACGGCACGGCGTTGCGCGGCGTTCATCTCCAGGGCCGGTGCTGGATGTGGCGCAGGACCGTCGTCAAACAGTCGATTCATGGCAAGCTCAGGGTAGCGCGATTTGGGGCGAAGGAGAAGCGAAGGAGTTTACCGCTGCGATTTGCGGCCACTTTGCACGTCGGCGGTAAATTGCTTGGATTGATTTTTGGGGACGCTCAGCGACTTCCAGCCCGCTCCGGCGAAATGCTTGGCCAGCAGCACGATTTGCCCGATGTGATAGCTGTAATGGGCAATCTGGCGATTGATCGCCTGCATTACCGAGTGTTCTTCGCCGCGGATCTTCACGGTCTTGGTGAGGTCGGAATCGTGCAGCGCCTCCAGCGCTGAAAAGACGCACTTCCAACCCGCGTCCCACAAGTCCAGAATTTCCCCACGGGTCTTGGGCGCTTCTTCAAATTCAGAATCGCGGTTACGGTCGGCCTTCTCGCCGTCGCTGGTGAGGAAGTCGGTCCAGCGGGAGCGCATGTTCCCGGTCATGTGCTTGACGATGATGCCGATGGAGTTCGCCTCGTCGTCCAGGGTGGCGACGAGTCCGGCGTCGGGACACTGCGCGATGGCGGCCTCGCCAAGTTTCTTGTAGTAGGTGAAGAGACCGATGGAGTCTTGGAGGTAGGAATCGGAACGCTGGTGAGCCATGGCGGGATTCTAACGTGAGGCGGGGGCGGAGTGGGCAGAAAAGTCTTGACGATTCGCTTTTTGTTCGCCTAAAGTCTGTGAGCCGCGAAACTTGGAGGGTCTATGTCCGTTGCGCAGTCTTTGCTTCCTGAATTCGACGAAGAGATGAAAAACACCCGCAAGGTGCTGGAACGCGTTCCATCCGAAAAGTGGAATTGGAAGCCGCATCCGAAGTCCGGCACGCTCGGCTGGCTTGCCGGGCACGTCGCCACCCTTCCCGGCTGGTACACCATGACGCTCCAGACAGAGAACCTGGATTACGCGCCGGTGGATGGCCCCGGGTATGCCCCTCCGAAAACGGACAACACGAAAGAGCTGCTGGCCGTATTCGACAAGGAATCCGCGGAAGCGAGGGGTGTGCTCTCCAAAGCGTCGGATGAAGACTTCCGCAAGAACTGGACGCTGCTGGCCGGCGGCAAGGAGATCTTCACCATGCCGCGCAGCGCCTGCCTTCGCGGGATGGTCATGAACCATCTGGTTCACCACCGCGCGCAGCTCACCATGTATCTGCGCCTTCTGGACGTTCCCGTCCCCGGACTTTACGGGCCGTCCGCCGACGAACAGTAGGCCGCAAGCAGGCGAATCTCGGCCCAGCTATAATAGAGAGTCTCACCTTCGGAGGCTCTCCCATGGAAACGCCCGTCATTCTTTCCGCCGTTCGCACGCCGATCGGCAAGTTTCAGGGCGGCCTGGCGTCTTTCACCGCACCGGAGCTTGGCGGCAAGGTTGTCGCCGAGGCGGCCCGGCGCGCCGGCATCGAAACCAGCCAGATCGACGAAGCGATTCTCGGCAACGTCGTGCAGGCGGGGATTGGACAGAACCCCGCCCGTCAGGCAGCTCTGAAAGGCGGCTGCGATCCGCGGGTCGCCGCTCTGACCATCAATAAAGTTTGCGGCTCGGGTCTGAAGGCGGTGGCGCTAGCCGCGCAGGCTGTGGCCCTCGGCGAAAGTGAGATCGTCGTCGCCGGCGGCATGGAATCCATGTCCAATTGCCCGTACCTGCTTCCGCAGGCCCGCACCGGCTACCGCATCGGCAACGGGGTCCTGGTTGATTCCATGGTTCACGACGGTTTGTGGGACGCCTACGAGAACTTCCACATGGGCATGACCGGCGAGCTCGTCGCCGAAAAGTACGGCATCTCGCGGGAGGAGCAGGACAAGTTCGCTTACGAAAGTCACCAGAAGGCGGTGCGCGCCCGCAAGTCGTGTTTTTTCGAGGCACAGATTCTGCCGTTGGAGGTTGCACAAAAAAAGGGTGAACCGCTGGTCGTCAAGTACGACGAATCGCCCCGCGAGGACACCACGCTGGAAGCGCTCGCCAAGCTGAAGCCCGCATTCAAGAAAGATGGAACGGTGACGGCCGGAAACGCGCCCGGCACCAACGACGGTGCTGCGGCTCTTATCGTCACCAGCGAACGCAAAGCCGCGTCGCTGGGCAAGCAACCGATCGCCCGCATTGTCGCCCAGGCGGTGAGCGGCGTTGAGCCCAAATGGGTGATGATGGCGCCGGTGGATGCAGTGGAGAAGCTGCTTGCAAAGACCGGCTGGGATCGCGAGAAAGACGTGGACCTGGTCGAGCTCAACGAGGCGTTTTCCGTGGCGGCGATCGCGGTGACGCGCCAGCTGAGGCTCAATCCGGAAAAAGTAAACCTGAACGGCGGCGCAGTGGCTCTCGGCCACCCGATCGGCGCGAGCGGCGCGCGAATCCTGGTGACCTTGCTGTACGAACTGGAACGCCGCAATTGGAAGCGCGGCATTGCGGCGCTTTGCCTCGGCGGCGGCAACGCGGTAGCACTTGCCGTCGAGCGGTACTAGACGGAATTATCGCGGCGCCGGCAGTTCAGCCGGCTCGCCAACCGCCAGGTCCTGCGCGCAATACGGACAGAACTTATCCGTCTCCGCGATTTCGCGCTTGCAGTTCGGGCAGCTTGGATGCAAATCGCATTTGCAGTTCGGGCAATAGTTGAAGCGTGGTCCCACCAGATGGTTGCAGCGCGGGCAGGCATAGGGCAGCGGCTCGCGAATCAGGAAGTAAATAATGAAGCCGATGGCCATCGAACCCGGCGAGAGCACCAGCACCAGCAGCGTCCAGAGCGCCGAATTCATGCCGCGACGCCGCGCATCGCGGTTCACATATCCCAGCATCAGGATGAAGCACGACAGCGGAATCGCCAGCAAGCTGATCAGCCCGCAGACCGCGAGAATCGCGCCCGGCGGATTGCCGCGCAGATCAATCGGCCGCGAATCCGGCGAGAGGGCCATGGTGAAGCCCGCAATCAGCAGCGCCAGAATGTACAGCGTGATGCAGAGTATTTTCAGCCAGCGCGGCACGATGCGGAACTCGTCCGAAAGGCGGAAGGCTTCTTTCTTGCGGCGCAGGCGGATCATGCGCATCCGTTCGTTCCAGGAATCGCCCAGACTTTGCGACGGTACTTGCTGTGAGTTGCCCATATTCTTGCGACTCTCCTAAGTGTTCCGTTGCGTCACTCGGACGCGCTGGCCCTCCGGCCCTGCTCCAACAGCACCACACCCGTCGCCACCAGCGCCGGCACGATCCACCACAGTGCAACCCCAGCCACCCACACGAACTTGGGCAAGCCAAATTCGCCGCCCAGCCATGCAAAACCGCGCCAAACCAGCGGCGCCGATGCGATGCCGAAGATCCACGAAAGCAACGCGACCGCCCAGATCAATCGGTTGGCAGGTCCGTGCTCGCGCAACTCCTCTGCGCGGAGGCGCACCCGCAACTGGGCGCGGCTAGCCAGATTCCGCGGCATTTCGATGTGCAGGCCGCGAAAAGCGCCCAAGGCCTCGCTCATCTGCGCGTCCGAGGCCGCACAGGCATCGCACTGCGCAAGGTGTTCGCGCAGCCAATGCTCGTTTTCGCGAGGCAATGCTTCGACGCGCCGCTGCAGCAGCAGATCTTTGGCGCGCTCGTGCTCACTGGCGCTCATGCGGCGCCTCCTTGCATCGCGTTCTTCAACGCTTCCAGGCCGCGGTACAACCGCGATTTCACCGTGGAGATGGGAGCGCCGGTCACGCCCGCGATTTCTTCCAGTTGCAACTCTTCCTGAAAGCGCAGCACCAGAACCTCCCGGTACACGGACGGCACGCGCTCCAGGGAGAGCTGCACTCCGGCACGCACCTCGGCGTGAAGCACCTGTTCCAGGGGAGATTCCGTCTTATCATCGCGGACATCCAGCGTCGTCTCTTCGCCTTCCTCGTTTTGCGATTCGACGCTCTGCGGCTTCTTGCGGCGGTGCCAGTCCAGCACCAGGTTCCGCGCGATGGTGAAGAGCCACGCCTCGAATTTCCATCTGCCATCGTACTGATGACCGCGCTCCAGAACGCGCAGCCAGGTTTCCTGAAAGAAGTCTTCGGCGCGTTCCCGGCTTCCCGTCAGGTGCAGCAGATAGCGGAACAAGCGAAACTGGTAGGCCTCGATCAGCCGGTCCATCACGTCCGGATCGCGACGCTTCAACGCGGCGGAAAGAGACTTGGCGTCATCGCTCATCAGGGTGGAGAAGCATACCGCGGCGCGCGAGAGTTCCGGGAGCGCCGCGGAGCCGCCGGAAGCTGTCTTCATGCGCAACATTTGCAAGAGGGCGCACATACTGGAAGGGATACGCGCGGAGCCGGGCAAAAGACGCATCTCCGGAACCCTATGAAAACAAGAGCGATAGGTAGTACACTGCGCCAATGATTTGCCCGCGCTGCAAGGCCCAGTATCGCCCTGGCTTCAGCATCTGCGCCGATTGCCAACTCCCCTTGGTGGATGCCCCCGCGGTTGTACGCGCCGCACACGAGCACGCGGAGGAGGAAACTGCCGAGGAGCCTGGCGACCCAAACCGCGATCCGTTCTGCTCGTTTTGGAAGGGAACCGATCCGCGCATCTGCGCCGAAATCTGCGGCTTGCTCGATGAAGCGGGTATTCCGCACAAGACCATTCACCGCCAGGATCATCTCTTCCACTTCGCCGACACATCGCCTTACGAGATCGGCGTGCCGGCTTCCCTCTATGAAAAAGCCGGCCTGGTGGTGCAGGAAGCGTTTTCTTCGGCCGAGGAGTACGACGCAGGGGAGGCACTGGAGGGAATGTCATCTGCTCCGGAGCAAGACCCGGTGCAGCGCGGGGCGCGTGACGGCGTAGCGAAACTGCTGGAGGCGCCGGCCTATGAGGCGACGGACGAGCTGCCCGCCACGCCTGACGCGTCTTCGAGTGGCGGCGAGCGCTGGCGGGAAAAGTTACGTGACGTGCAAGATGTGGATTTCGAGGAACGCACGGTGGAGGTGTGGAACGGCGAGCCGGCCGATCTGCGCGAAATGATCGAAATGTCGCTCGCGGAGAATGAGATTTCCAGTCGCTGGGAGGAACCGCAAGGAGACGCCCGCCTCCTCGTCACGTCCGCAAACGAGCGCCGTGCTCGCGAAATCGTCCGCGAAATTCTGGAGGGAACGCCGCTGGATGAATAACCCGCGCGCTGCCTACGGCTTGACCCGCTCGTACAGCTTCATCCAAACCGTCTTGTTCTTCCAGTAGTCTGTGTGCGCCACGATGGGCACCACCGCATCGGGGTCCGTCACATCCTCCACCGCGGGCGGCACGGGTTTACCCGGCAAATCATAGAAGGTTAGGGGCCCCGAAATGATGTCATTGCCCGAACGCACGTTGATCCACCGGAATTCTTGCGGCCGGAACTTCGCATAGCTCTGGATGAGAGGTTGGACCACGGCCGCCAGCTGTTCGCGAATGTGAAACGACTCCTGGCCTTGAATCGTGAAGAAAAACGCGATTTTGTCGAGCGGGCTGCCGAAGGTTTCCAGCAGGCAGGTCCGCCCCGCGACTCCTACGGGACCCTGGTTCGCCCCTGGGCTTCTAGCCAGGTCATCCAGATTCAGCAGTTTGTTCAAGGTGTCGTAGGCGATTACCGATCCCAGCGAATGACCGACGATGGCAATCTTGGAATAGACAAACTCACCGTTCTCGTCCAACGCCGTATAAATGCTGCTGGCGGAATCCAGCGCCAGCTGTTTGATCTCCTTGCGCACCTTGTCAAAGCGATCCAGCTTGTTCGAATCCACATAGATCGCCACGTCGCCCGGAAATTGAATCAGCAATTCGCGCACCAGCTTCGTGAGTGCGATCAGCGCGGGGAAGACCCATAGCGGACTCGCGATCAGATTGGCCATCATCCGGCCCGCCGGCGGGACGCACGCCGGAAGCTGCTCCGCCGAGGGCAATGGGTGCCGCGCAAAATAGATCAACGCCGGTATCACGGCGAGATGCAGCACGAACGCAAGAACGAAGAAGAACACCAGCAGGCCGTCGCCCCGCAATTCCGTGCCTGCAGAGCGCTTCGCGCCGCGAACCACCAGCGCCAGAAGCGAGAGACCCGCCGCCCCGATCAGAAAAAGCGTGGCGATTGTTTGCAGTGAAGCGCGGACCGGCGGCTGAAACCGCAGCAGGTCCGCAGACTTCAGCCCAAGCAGCATCAGCAGCGCACCCGCCATGATCGTCCCGGCCGTGAGTCCAAATCCAAGCCAGCCCAACGTCGAAATCAGGATTCGCTGAGCCCTCTTCAGGCCCGGCGGCTTGCTCATTTCTCCCAGGAACAGAATCACCCCGAACGTCAGGGCCACGGCAAATATCGCTGAGGCAAGCGCGGCCAAGTTTTCCCAGGGCAGGCTTGCTGCCAGTTGCCAGATTCCGGGCAACTTGGCGGCCGCAGCACCGGCGGCAACCACCACCGTGTTAATCGCCAGCAGCGATGCGAGAATGCCGATGGTGAAAAGCACCTCCAACGCCGCGCGCTTCGGAATTCGGAAAAGTTGCCAGCCGCTTTCCATCCCTGCCGGCACAACCGGCGGAAACATCGCTCGGTGAAACGGCCGCAGCGAATTTAGAAGCCCCCGGAATCCGCCATTTAAGAGAAACCCGATCACGTCCCCGGTCTTCGCAACGCCCTCCGTCAGCGGCGCCCAATACGCTTCATAGAGATGAAGTTGGCAGGCCTTGCCGGGATCTTCCGGGTCACGCACATCCAATTCGACTCGTTCCACGACCTGGCTTGGTCCGCCGCTCGCGCTCTTGAACTTCACCGCCGTCACGCGCGGCTCGCTGCCGGGCAACAGCTTGTCCTTTGCCACCAGCAGCAGCCCCTGCGCCAGGTTATCCAGTGTCTCGAAGGGGACCTGTTGGCCCATTCCATGCACGATCCACACCGCACGTTTCTCTTTGGGACGGCCCGGCTCTTCCGGCGGCGCGGCACGCCGCGCTTGCATTTCCAGCACGACCGGTGGCGCCGCGGCTTCGAATCCGCGCGAGACGTACTCCACCGGCTTTCCGACCACATATTTCGGAGCACTTTCCTGGTTCATGCGAAATGCAACCTCGCGTCGCCGCCGGCCACAAGCTGCGCGAAGTCTAAGCGCGCCATAACGCGGAGGTCAAGTAGCCATAATACAAATCAGAGGAAGCGGCCCGCGCCTCCGGACGACTGTCGCAATCTTTTTTTCGGGAATGTCCGACTCTTGGATTCCTGGCGCCCTTGTGTGCCAGGAAGCGCCACGGGTAGAATGAGCGGACACTTTTTCATTCATATTTTTCTTCTCATACCCGGAGTCTCGGCGAATGGCGCAGCACTATGACGTGATTGTGATTGGTGGCGGCCACAACGGCCTCACCAATGCCGCCTATCTTGCGAAGGCGGGCAAGAAGGTTCTGGTTCTAGAGCGTCGCCATGTTCTGGGCGGAGCCGCGGTCACCGAAGAGATCATTCCCGGTTTCCTGTTCAGCGAGTGTTCGTATGTGGTTTCGCTGCTTCGCCCGGAAATCATCCGCGACCTCGACCTGCCGCGCCACGGTCTGGAGATTCTCCCGCTCGACGGCACGTTCACGCCGATGCCCAATGGCAATTACCTGTGGCGCATGAACGACCACGGCCGCACCGTCCGCGAAATCCGCCGCCATTCGCGCATTGACGCCGAAGCCTACGAAGAATTTTCCAAGATGATGACCCCGATGTGCCGCTTCGTGAAGCCGATCCTCTCCATGATTCCGCCGGATCCCACCACGTTGCGCCCCAAGGACCTCAAGCAGCTGCACTTTCTGCTGCAGCGTTTCCGCGATCTTTCGAGTGACGAGCGGTACACCTTGGTTCAGTTGATGACCATGTCCGCTGCCGACTTCCTCGACCAGTGGTTCGAAACCGATGTGCTGAAAGCGACGATGTCGGCGTCGGGCATCATCGGCACGTTTCTTGGAATCCGCTCGCCCGGCACCGCATATGTTCTGCTGCACCATTACATGGGCGAAATTGACGGGGCCTTCCGCTCCTGGGGATTCAGCCGCGGCGGTACCGGCGCCATTTCGAACGCCATTGCGTCGGCTGCGCGCGAAGCTGGCGTCGAGATACGCACCAAGGCCGCCGTTTCGAAGATCATCGTGCGCAACGGTAGGGCCAGCGGCGTGGCTCTCAGCAGCGGGGAAGAGATCACCGCTTCGGTCATTTCCTCCAGCGTCGATCCTCACCTCACCTTTGAGAGATTCCTCGACCCCAGCGAACTTCCCTCCGATTTTCTCGAAGAGGTGAAGCGCTACAAGTTCCGCGGCTCTTCAGGAAAAGTGAATCTCGCGCTCGATGGCTTGCCGGACTTTAAGTGCATGCCAGGTGACGGCGCCCACCTGCGCGGTGCCATGTCCATTTCGCCGAGCGTGGAATACATGGAACGCGGGTACGACGATGCCAAGTACGGCAACTTCTCGCGCCGCCCCTATGTGGACATGGTGATCCCCAGCCTGACCGATCCTTCGGTCGCGCCGCCGGGCAAGCATGTCCTTTCCTGCTTCGTGCAATATGCGCCGTACAAACTGGCGCAAGGCACCTGGGACGACCAGCGCGAAGCGTTCGGCGACAATGTCATCAACACGCTGAGCGAGTACATCCCGAATCTCAAGAAGATCATCGTTGGCCGTCAGGTTTTGACGCCGCTGGACCTGGAACGTGAATTCGGCCTGACACAGGGCAATATCTTCCAGGGCGAACTTTCTCTCGAGCAGCTCTTTTTCCTTCGTCCGGTTCCCGGCTGGGCGTACTACAAGACGCCGATCGAGAGCTTGTACATGTGCGGTTCCGCGACGCATCCCGGCGGCGGCATCATGGCCGCCCCCGGCCGCATCGCCAGCCAGGTCATCCTCAAAGAGTGGAAGGGCGCTCGCAGCGCCGCGAAGGCGGGGAACTGACCATGCCGCTGGGACAAAAAGTTGTCGTCATTGGCGGCGGTCACAACGGCCTGATCACCGCCTTCTACCTGGCCAAGGGCGGATTCAAGCCCATCGTCCTGGAGCGCCGCGAAATGGTTGGCGGCGGCGCTGTGACCGAGGAGTTCCATCCCGGATTCCATGCCTCGACTCTTGCTCACACGCTCGGGCCGCTCCGCCCGGATGTCGCGCGCGACCTGCAGGTGGAGAAATTCGATTGCCAGATTCTGCAGCCCGACCCGCGGGTGTTTGCTCCCGCCCCGGATGGCAGGGCCCTGCTGTTCTATTCGGATATCCACAAGACCGCCGGTGGCATCGCCCGGCTCTCTGCCAAAGATGGTGAGCGCTATACGCAGTTCGCCGAAGCGCTCGAGGAAATCGCCGGAGTTTTCGCGCAGCTCTGCTCCATCACTCCGCCCGCGATTGATAAGCCGACGCCGGAAGATTTATGGAATCTTTTCAAAACGGGCCGCGGCGTTCGCTCCCTGGGCAAAAAGCGCATCTTTGATCTGCTGCGCTGGGGACCGATGGCGGTTGCGGACTTCGTCGCCGAATTTTTCGAAACCGAGCTGATTCGCGCCACCATTGCTGCGCGCGGAGTTTTTGGCACGTCGCTCGGCCCCTGGTCCGCCGGTTCCACGGCTGTGCTTCTGCTCCGCGCGGCCGCGGATGCCAATCCCGTCGGCTCCGCCGCATTTACCAAAGGCGGATTGGGCCGCTTCACCAACGCCCTGGCCGAGGCCGCCAAACAAGCCGGAGCGGAGATTCGAACCAACGCGGAAGTCCGGCACATCCGCACCAAAAATGGCGCCGTGGTTGCGGTCGAACTCGGCAATGGCGAGGAAATCGCGGTCGAAGCCGTAGTTTCCGGAGTGGACCCCAAGCGCACGTTCTTCCAGCTGCTCGACGCCACGCAGCTTGATCCTCGCTTTGCGCAGCGCATGAAAAACCTGCGCGCCAACGGCACCGTCGCCAAAGTGAATCTGGCCCTGAACGATCTGCCTTCTTTCCCGTCGCTTGCCGGTACGATTGGTCAGGATGGTTTCCGTTCCGCGCTTTCCGGCCGCATTCACATCGGCCCGGAGATCGACTATCTGGAGCGGGCTTTCGACGCCTCGAAGTACGGGGAGTTCGCTGCCGCTCCGTGGCTCGACGTCACGATTCCCACCATTCTCGATCCTTCGCTCGCTCCCGAAGGGAAACACGTTCTTTCCGCCTACGTGCAGTTCGCGCCCTATAAGCTGAAGCAGGGAAGCTGGAAGGAGCGCGCTTCGGAGCTCGGCTCGACGGTCATCAAGACCCTGTCCAACTACTCGCCCAATCTTGGCAACCTGGTGGAAGCGATTCAGGTCATCACTCCCGCCGACCTCGAAGCCACCTACGGTTTCACCGGAGGCCACATCTTCCACGGCGAGCTCGCCCTCGATCAGATTTTCACTATGCGGCCGGTTCTGGATTGGGCCCGCTACAAGACGCCGATTCGCGGCCTGTTTCTTTGCAGCAATGGCACGCATCCCGGCAATGGCCTGACCGGCGCCAGTGGCGCCAACGCGGCCAAAGAGATCATCCACGAGCTGCGATGAGCCAAGTCAATCGCGAGCGGCTGCGCCTGCTTCAACAACGCGAGGAACAGAGGTTCATCGCCGAGCACCCGAAATCCGCCGAGCTCTACGCCCGCGCCAAGGGCTCGCTGCATGGCGGTGTGCCCATGAATTGGATGAAGAAGTGGGCCGGCCCATTCCCGGTCTTCGTTGCCCACGCAAAAGGCGCGCACTTCACCGACGTGGACGGCCGCGATTACGTGGACCTCTGCCTCGGCGACACCGGCGCCATGACCGGGCATTCGCCGGATGTCGTCGCCGACGCCCTGGCCAAACGCGTTCGCGACGGCATCACGCTCATGCTCCCCACGGAAGACGCGGTCTGGGTCGGCGATGAACTGAAGCGGCGCTTTGCTTTGCCCTACTGGCAATTCGCTTTGACCGCGACCGACGCCAACCGCTTCGCCATTCGCATCGCGCGGGAAATCACGCAGCGGCCCAAGGTGCTCGTTTATAACTACTGTTACCACGGCACGGTGGACGAGTCTTTCGCCTCGCTCCACGATGGCATCGTTGGTCCACGGCGTGGCAATATCGGCCCGCCCGTCAATCCGGCCGAGACCACTCGGGTCATCGAGTTCAACGATCTGGTCGCGCTCGAGGATGCGCTGAAGCATCATGATGTTGCCGTGGTGCTCGCCGAACCTGCGATGACCAATGTCGGCATCATCCTGCCGGATGAGGGTTACTGGAAAACGGCTCGCGAACTGACCCGACGCTATGGCGCGCTGCTGATTGCCGATGAGACACACACCATTTGTGTTGGTCCCGGCGGTTGCACGCGCGAATGGAGTCTCGACCCGGATTTTGTCGTCTTCGGCAAACCGATCGGGAGCGGCATTCCCGGCGCAGCGTATGGGCTGAGTGAAGAGGTCGCCCAGCGAATCGCCAGCCGCATGCACCTTGAGGACTGCGATGTCGGAGGCATTGGGGGCACTCTCGCGGGCAACGCATTTTCGCTCGCCGCGATGCGTGTCACTCTGGAAAGGGTTCTCACCGCCGAAGCCTTTGCACACATGATCCCTCTGGCCAAACAGTTCAACGACGGTGTCGCGACGGGAATTTCGCGTTCCGGGCTGCCGTGGAACGTCATCCAGCTCGGCGCCCGCGCGGAGTATCACTTCACGCCCCGGCCGCCGCGCAATGGAGGCGAATCCGCCGCCGCAGCCGACTTCGAGCTTGAGCGCTTTCTGCATCTCTACGCTCTGAATCGCGGCGTTCTGCTCACGCCATTCCACAATATGGCGCTCATGTGCCCGGCCACCACCGCCGCCGACGTGGACCTGCACACCCGCATCTTCGCTGAAGCTGTCGGCGAACTCGCCGTCTAGCCGAGGTTCTAGCCAAGCTCGCAGCGTTGCATTAGAATCCAGCCAGCTGTGGGCACGCGTACGGTACCCTTTGGCCAATTCATTTTTGAGGAGACTGGCCATTTCAGCCACAACGATTCCGTCCGTCCGCGCGACCCGGTCCTTGCCGGGACGCCGCTACGACCGCTGGTTCTTTTCGATCTCGACCGCATTGATGTTCGTTTTCATCTTTATTGGCTTCGCTCCCACGTACTATCTGGCGGGCCTGACGAACGCACCACTACCCAGCCGCATCGTGCATTTCCACGGCGCCGTTTTTTCTCTTTGGATGATCCTGCTGGTGGTTCAGACCTCGCTCGTCGCCACGCGCCGCGTTCAGATTCATCGCCAGCTCGGCGTTGCCGGCTTTCTCCTGGCTCTGGCCATGCTGGTCCTGGGCTTGGCTGCCGCGGCAAATGCGCTCGGTCGTCAATCCTCGCCGCGGGCCCTCGATCCCAAGGTCTTTTTCGTGGTACCCGTCTTTGACATTTTGATCTTTGGCACGCTGATCCTGTTCGCCTTCTTGAAGCGCAACGACGCGGCTGCGCACAAACGCCTCATTCTTATCGCCACGACCGCGCTGCTCACCGCAGGCACCGCGCGCTGGCGCATTGCTCCGGTGTTCAACAACGTCTTTCTGGCCATGACGCTCACGTATATCTTTCCCGTCGCGCTCATGATCTACGACTTCTGGTCCACCGGTCGCGTGCAGAGAGTCACCATTTGGGCCACGGTCTTCCTCGTCGCAGCCCAGTGGCTCCGTTTCCCTTTGGCGCAAACCCACGCCTGGAATGCCTTTGCCTCCTGGGTCCAGTCGCTCGCCCGTTGAATGCGCCCGCCCGGTTGGCCGCGTACCTCGTCGCGCGGTAAACTAGCCTTTCGCATACAACAGCATTCCGAACGGAGAACTCAATCATGGCCACTGCCGAAGCGCGTCTGCAAAAACCCGAATTTACCAACGAGCCGTTCGTGGATTTCTCCAAGCCGGAGAATCGCTCCGCGATGGAAGCGGCATTGAAAAAAGTCGCCGCTGAAGCTGGCCGCGAAGTCCCGATGTACATCGACGGCAAGCCCGTCACCACCGCCGACAAAATCAAGTCCACCAACCCGTCACATCCTTCGCAGGTGGTCGGTGTCTCGCAAAGCGCCAGCGCCGAACAGGCCCGCCAGGCAGTCGAGTCGGCGTACGCCTATTTCGACACCTGGAAGAACGTTCCCGCGGAACAACGAGTGGAAATTCTCTTTCGCGCTGCGAACATCGTGCGACAGCGCAAGTTCGAAATCTCAGCTTTGATTTGCGCAGAAGTCGGCAAATCCTGGGCCGAAGCGGATGCCGACACCGCCGAAACCGTGGACTTCCTGGAGTTCTATGGCCGCGAAATGCTGCGCTACGCCGGCGAGCATCCGGTCACGCCGATGTCGGGCGAAAAGAATTTTATGGTCTATGTTCCGCTTGGCGTCGGTGCCGCAATTCCTCCCTGGAACTTTCCCGCCGCCATCGCCACGGGTATGACCGCTGCCGCTCTGGTCGCCGGCAATACCGTGGTCCTGAAACCCTCCGAGGAGTCGCCCATCATCGCCGCCAAGATGGTCGAGATTCTCTACGAAGCGGGCATTCCGAAGCAGGCGCTGCAATTCGTGACCGGCCTGGGCGAAATCGCGGGCGACGCGCTGGTGAAACACCCGAAGACGCGTTTCATCGCCTTCACCGGCTCCAAGGACGTGGGTCTCTTGATCAGTGAAGCCGCCGGCAAGCGGCAGCCCGGCCAGCTTTGGATCAAGCGCGCCATTCTTGAAATGGGCGGCAAGGATGCCACCATTGTGGACGAAGAGGCGGACGTCGATGCAGCCGTGGAAGGCGTCGCGCTCGCGGCCTTCGGCTATCAGGGGCAGAAGTGCTCCGCGTGTTCGCGGGCCATCGTTTCGGAAAAAGTGTATGACTCGTTCGTGCAGAAACTCGTCGAACGCGCCAAGAAGGTCACGGTCGGTCCTGCCGAGGATCCGGGCAATTACATGGGGCCGGTCGTGAGCGAAGGGGCCTTGAACGGAATCCTCAGATACATCGAAATTGGCAAGAAGGAAGGGAAGCTGGTGCTCGGCGGAGGCCGCGCGCCGGGTGACGGTTACTTTGTTCAGCCCACGATCATCGCGGACGTTGACCCCAAGGCCCGCATCGCGCAGGAAGAGATTTTTGGCCCGGTACTGGCCGTGATCAAGGCCAAAGATTTCGATCATGCGCTGGAAATCGCCAACGACACGGAATTCGGCCTGACGGGCGCCGTGTATTCAAAGAACAAGGCCAAGCTGAGGAAAGCCGAGGAAGTCTTTCACGTCGGCAACCTCTATCTGAACCGCAAATGCACCGGCGCAATGGTCGGCGCGCACCCTTTTGGCGGATTCAATATGTCGGGGACCGATTCGAAAACCGGCGGCAAGGACTACCTGCTGCACTTCCTGCAGGCCAAGTCGATCGCGGAAAAAGTGCAGTAGCGCTTAGGCGCGGGCTGCCTTGGTGAACAGCTTCATCACCCGAAACACCGGATAGCTGGCAACCAGGATGCCCAGGGCCCACGGCGTGTTCTCCTGATCTGTGTACACCGCGCCCGCCAGAAACAGCACCGAAGCCGTCAAGGCCAGACCCGTGGTCCACGGATAACCCCAGGCGCGGTACGGCCGCGCCAGCGCCGGCTCTTTTTTGCGCAATACGAACGTGGAAATGAACGACAGCGTGTAGTTGGCGACAAAAAAGAACGCCAGCATGTCGATTACACGCATAAACTTCTGGAACACGCAAAAGGCGATGCCCACCGCCGTACTGAGCGCCAATGCCAGCACCGGCGTGCCTCCGGCATTGACGCGCGACGCGGCGCGGAAGAACAAGCCATCGCTGCTCATGGCGTAAAGCGTGCGCGTCGAGAAAAGCTGGCACGCATTGATGCAGCTCAGCAGCGAGACCAGCATGATCGAGCGGATCACCGGATCGCCATATTGTCCGAAAATCCGCGTGGCTGCCGTACCCAGCGCGAATCCGTTCCCGGCAATCTCGTTCATCGGCAGGACATACGCCACGGCGGCGCTGAGCAGGAGATAAATGGCCACGATGGAGAACACGCTGCCGTAAATCGCGCGTGGCACGTCGCGGCCGGGATCTTTGACCTCTTCGCCGAAATAGATCACGCCGTCCCAGCCGTCCACGGTGTAAATCACTTTTTGCAGAGCCATCATGAAGGCTGCGGCCAGCAGCCACCCGGTTGCCATGGCCGGGACCGCAGCGCTGGTCACCGCTCCGGCACGGTGCGAAGCGCCGCCCAGCGCGAAGCACGCAATCACCAGCACCAGGAAGGCGCCGGTCTTCAGAGCCGCGGTGACCAGTTGCGCCGCGCTGCCCCATTTGATGCCGCGCCACTGGAGCAGGCCGAAGGCCAGCAACACGCAGACCGCGATCGTCGCATCTTTCCCGGCCAGGGCGGGAATCAGCACGCCGCTGTAATTGCCGATGACCAGCGCCACCACGGCGTTCGTGCCGCAGGTGGAAATCCAGTCGCTCCAGCCCACGATGAAGCCCGCGTACTCGCCCAGCGCGCGTCGCGAATAATTGTATTGTCCGCCGCTGCGCGGGATTGCGGCGCCCAATTCGGCCAGCGAAGATGCGCCGAGCAGCGCGTAGATCCCGCCGAGGATCCAGACTCCGAGGAACAGCCAAACATTCGGGAGCAGGGAAGCGATGAAGCCGTGCGCGGTGACGATGCCCGCCGCGATTGTGTTGCCAATCGCCGCCGCCACCCCAAACCACATTCCCAGCACTTGCAACAATCGCCCGCGGCTTGCCGGCGCAGAACCGCGGCCTGGGCTACTGGAAGATGCCTCGAAAGTAGTGGACAATTAAGTTCTCAGGGATTTCCGGGAAAGCGCCATCATACTGGCTGCTGACCTGGAAAAATGCAAGGCGGAAACCGCGGCCGCGCCAGCTGTCCTTGCCGTCCGCGCGCCTTTCGCCGCCAGGTGGCGCAGTGCGCTTCAAGTCGTCCGTATCGCTCAATCCTCGCCTCACGACAGAACTGGTCTCAAGCGTTCCCGCGTCTCCAGTGGGCGTTTCCGTGGTGATCCCGTGCCTGAACGAAGCCAATTCCATCGGCATCTGCGTGGAGAAAGCGCGCAAGGCCATGAGCGACGCCGGCCTGTTGGGCGAAGTGGTCGTCGCCGATAACGGCTCGTCCGATGGCTCCATCGAAATTGCGGCGCGGGCCGGCGCTCGGGTCATTCCCGTTGCGCAGCGAGGCTACGGCGCCGCATTGAAGGCCGGTATTCGCGCGGCGCGCGGCGCTTTTATCGTCATGGGCGACGCCGACGACAGCTACGACTTTTCCGAAGTTCCGCGTTTCGTGGCCGAATGGCGCAAGGGCAGCGAAGTGGTCATGGGCAATCGCTTCGCCGGCGAAATCAAGAGCGGGGCCATGCCCTGGCATCACAAGTACATCGGAAATCCCGGCCTGACCGCGCTGCTCAACCTGTTTTTTCACACCGGCGTCGGCGACACGCACTGCGGCATGCGCGGCTTCACCCGCGAAGTGTTCGAGCGCATGGACCTGCGCAGCAACGGCATGGAGTTCGCCTCGGAGTTCGTCATTAAGGCCGCGCAGCTTGGCGCCCGGACATCGGAAATTCCCATTACGCTCTGGAAGGACAAGCGTGGACGCCCGCCGCACTTGCGCAGCTTCCGCGACGGCTGGCGCCACCTGCGCTTCATGCTGCTCTACGCGCCGAACTGGCTTTTCCTGCTGCCCGGCGGATTGCTGATGGGCATGGGGCTGTTTCTGGCCTTCTGGCTCTTTCCCGGTCCGCGACACGTCTATTCGAACGTCGTTCTCGATGTACACTCCATGATTTTTGGCGTGATCTTCACCCTGCTCGGCGCGCAGATTCTTTCCATTGGCGCTTTCGCCAAAGTGTTCAGCTACGAGGAGCGTTTCGACCGCCGCGCCATTTCGCTGCGTCGCGTGCTGAAGCGCGTGACGTTCGAATCAGGGCTGCTCATCGGCGGCCTGCTTTTCCTGCTGGGCCTGGGTGGTTGCGCCTGGGTCACTTGGCAATGGGCCTCGAGCGGCTTCGGTCCCCTGCAGCAGGTGCGCGAAGTGCTCTTCTGGTCCATGTGGCTCTTTCTCGGCGTGCAGATTATTTTCTCCGCCTGCTTTCTCAGCATGCTCGGAATCTCGCGCGGCACCTACATCGGCGATTACGACCTCGAATAGATGCCCTACACTTCGATCGACCACTTCATCGCCCGCATGCGTTTTCGCGCCGCGTACCCACACCTGGCGCCGGGCTCGCGCGTCTGCGACCTGGGCTGTGGCCTGGAAATGGCTTTTCTGGATTTTGCGGAAGACAAGATTGCCTACGGCGTTGGCGTTGACGATCAAGTGGAGAGCGGCACGCATGGCCGCTGGCAGCGCATTCACGCCGATCTGCGCGCCCGCTTACCTTTCGGCGATTCTCAATTCGATCACGTCGTGATGCTGGCGGTGTTCGAGCACCTTACGCAGCCCGAAGCGGTTCTCCGTGAAGCCTGCCGCATCCTGGTCCCGGGCGGCTCGCTGGTCATGACCTGGCCCGCAGCCCTGGTAGACCCGCTGCTCAACGTCCTGCACACGCTGCATCTGGTCAGCGACGAGATGGAAAGCGATGAGCACCAGAAGCGGCTTCCGGTCCGCGACGTCAAATCCCTGTTGCGGCGCGCCGGCTTCTCCGAGGTCGAGCACTCCACATTCGAACTGGGCTTGAACAACCTGATCGTCGCCACCCGCTAAAGCGGCTCGCCATCTCATTGAGCCGGTGGGGTGTATCGCTCCAGATAGGTATTGTCGTCATCCGGCGTGACCAGCCACACGGTGCGGTCCTTGAAGTATTCCAGCAGCTTGGCGTCCTGGTCTGTCCCGAGTTCCCGCGCCCACACGATTTTGGCGCCGTCGATCTCCGCCCCGTTCTGCACCCAATCGTCATGGATGTTGTGGTCCTCGCCATAGCGCACTATCACCAGATGTTTCCCCGGCAAGGCTTCCAGCTTCCGCTGCACCACGAGCCGGCTGATGTCTCCCTGGCAGGTCCACGAGAAGGTGTCGCAGTCTTTTCGAATCGCCGCGCCGGCTGTGTCCACCAGCAGAAGCAACAGGGAAGTCCGCGCCAGAATGGCTCCCCAGCGCCGCGCGCCGGAACCCAGGGCGCGCAAATGCCTCAGCGCCTGGACATAGAGCACGATCACCACGCATGTCGCCGGCGCCGCATAATGCGCGTTGGACCACACCACGAGGTAGCTCCCGGAAGCCACCAGCAGCGCCGCAGCAATCAGCCACAATAGCCTCCGGTCCCGCAGCGCCAACCAGGCTCCCGGCGCCGCCAGCAGCATTCCCCACCACGCGTACGCCGAAAAAAAGCGCACCGTCTTCAACCAGGTCAGGCACCACACGCTCGCCCAGGTGTGGTCGTACTCATCCCGCTCCCAACCGTTATAGAAATCTTCAAATTGCTGGTTGTTGTAGCGGCGTTCCGGCTTGGCATGTTCGAACAGCATCATCGGCGCGGTGTGGTAGTTGCGGACATTCATCGTGTGCGGAAAAAGCAGCGCATGGCCGGTAAGCTGGCGGTTGTAGTAGCCCATGCAGAGCAAGGTCGCTGCCAGCACGCATGCGAGCGGCAGCGCCGCCCGCCGCCACTTCGCCGCGGCGGCGATGTGCGTCCCCGTAAACAGCCACCGCAGCATCACTACCGCCGCCGGCAATGAAAAAAGCAGACCCTCGTAGGGGCGGCTGTTCGCCAGGATCGCCAGCCCCAAACCGCAGAGCAATGCATCGCGCGTCCGCGCGCGGCGCAGAAGCCTGGCCACGCTTCCGGCCAGCAAAGCGCCGCCGGTCGCCGCCGCCGCCCCGCCCCAATAGCTGTTGATCCAATAGCTGGTGACGCCGAATTTCAGCCAGGCTACCGCTCCTCCAACCAAAGCCCAGCGCGACGGCATCCAGGCCAGCAGCATCCAGTACACCGCGCAGCAGAGTGCCGCGCAACTGAGCACCACCCCCAGCCACGGATTCCCCAGAATTTCGCCCAGCGCCAGCACCGCGCCTTGCGCCGGCGGATACATGGAGGCGTAGCGCGGGAACCAGTTCACGTGGAACGTCTCGAAACTCATCCACATCGCGTGCGGGGGATTCGAAAGCCGCCCGTGCGCGAAGGTGTCTCCCATCAACAGGTAGCTGAACTCGTCGTGTATTCCCGGGACCGGCACCGGAAGGCGCGGCAGCAGCAGGCATCGCACCGCCGCGACGGCGGCGAAAAGTAACAAACCGCACAGCAGCGGACGCCGCGCGAGGCCGCGTGCACCGCGCCACACGGCAGCCGAAAGCCGCATCGTGGCCTTCGGGAAAATCAACTGCAATGCAATCAAGATGGTTCCCGCGAACGCAAATTGCTGAAGCGTCGCGGCAAGTGGCTCCAGGTCCGGCGGATCAGGGCAAGCGGCGGCAAACACGCTGACGATAATACCGTTGCTTCGCTTCGCATCCCAAGCGCTGGCGTGCGCGGACGGCGTGAAGGCTGCAAGAGGGCGAAGCGAACCATGTGGGCCAGCGCGGCGCTGGCAGAGGGTGCTGGCTCTAGCGTTCGATTTCGACTGCGGAGGCCCGCGAAGGCGCCGGCGCTCTGCGGTTGCGCGGATCGTCCGTGTAGTCCTGCATCTCCAACCGCAGGTTGCCCGGATTTGTGGCGAAGCCCATGGCGGTCTCGAAGTCCACCATGCCGGCGCGGATCATACGTTCCAGCTCGCCGTCGAAATGCTGCATGCCTTCGGTCGTTCCATCGCGCATGGCGTCCAGCAGGCTCTTGCCTTCGCTTTCGCCTTTTTCCACGTACTCGCGGGTGCGCATGGTGGACTTCAGGATCTCGACCGCCGCAACGCGGCCGCCGCCTTCCTTCTTTGGCAGCAACCGCTGCGACACGATGAAGCGAAAAGCCTTGGCCAGCCGGGTGCGGATGCCTTGCTGGTCGGCCAGGGGGAACACGCCGACGATGCGCTCCACCGTCTTTGCGGCATCAATGGTGTGAAGGGTGGACAATACCAGGTGGCCCGTTTCCGAAGCTTCCAGCGCGATCTCAATCGTCTCGCGGTCGCGCATTTCGCCTACCAGGATCACCTTGGGCGCCTGCCGTAAGGCCGCGCGCAGCGCCAGCGCAAAGGTCGGAGTATCGCTGTGCAGTTCGCGCTGATGGATGGTGGCCTTTTTGTGGCGGTGCAGGAACTCGATCGGGTCCTCAATGGTGAGGATGTGGTAGGCCTTCTCTTCATTCATGCGGTCCAGCACCGCGGCCAGCGTGGACGATTTGCCTGAACCGGTCGGCCCGGTTACCAGCACGATGCCGTTGCGCAGTTCGGGAATCTCTTGCAGCGTCTTCGGCAGCTTCAAGTCCGCGAAGCTCGGAATATTGTCGGGGATCACGCGCATGACGATGGCCACGCTGCCGCGCTGCCGGAAAATGTTCACGCGAAAGCGCCCAACGCCGCTGATGCCGTAGGACAAGTCCGCCGAGCCTTCCTGCTCCAGCTTGCGCTTCGGCACTTCGTTGCCGGCCATCAGCTCGCCCGCAATCGCCCGCGTATCCTGGGGTTTTAGGCATTCCAGGCCCTTGAATTTCAGCTCCACCAGCTGGCCGCTGACTTCCACCTGAGGGGCCCTGCCTGGCGAGAAGATGAGATCGCTGATGTGCTCGCCGCTGCGCAGCATGGCGGTGATCAGCTGCGGAACTCCAAAAGTCTTCTGCTTCGGCTCCGCGGTTTCCGGCGGCGCCGCTACGACGGTCGAATTTGTGGTGCCCATGGGTACCTGGTTCTGGAAGAGGTCGCGGTTCCTGTAGAGGGCCGACACGCGTTTGCTACCCTTCCAGTGTAAGAGGGGCAGGCGCGGGAATCGCCAGGCAGGTGGCCAGGCGTGGCGAGAAGATTACCTGTACGTTTTCGCAGTGCGCTTGTGGAACGCCGCGTTTTTCCTAGCGTTTTGTGGCGTTGTCGATGAACGCGGCGATGTTGGCCTTAAGTTTCGCCAGGTCTTCGTCGCGGACGTACATCATGTGCCCGGCTTCGTAGTATTGCAGCTTGATGTTTTTGTGCAAAGCGGAGGAAAGGCCCAGATGGTCCATCGTCTGTTCCGTGGCATAGAACGGCGTGGCCAGGTCGTAGTAGCCATTTTCCACTTCCACCATCAGGTGCGGATTGCCGATCATCGCGCTCACCAGATCGCCTTCCACGTTCGGCGATCCCGGAAATCCAAACTGGTCGGCGCCCTGGTGCTTCCAGTCCCAGTTCGCGCCGTTGAATTCCGCCGCCACCTGGTAATTCTTGTCGGCGCCGAATTTCAGCTCTTCGCGCACGTACGCATTGAACGCCGCCACAAATGCGCCGCTAATCGCGGTTTCTTGCGGGTCGTACTCGGCAAATTCTCCCAGCAGGTCGTAGGTAGGTCCGCTGAAGCGCGCGTCCAGGCGCCCGGTGGTGAGTCCGCGGCTACGCTGCAACTCCTTCATAAACTGCGGGAGGTTTACGCGCAGGTTGGCCTTGACCAGATAGTCTTCGCTCAAGCCGGTGAACCGCGCCAGCTTCTTCGCGGCCTCGGCTTTTTCCGCGTCGGTTAAGCGGTCGCCCTTCGCCAGGGCGGCCGCGTAGTCTGTTTGCGCGAACTTCCGAGCTTCTTCGATGAACGCGGTCACGCTGTCCGGCCGGTCTTTCAGCAGCTTGTGATACCAGGCGGTGGCCGCGTAGCTCGGCAAGTAGTAGATGTAGACACTGTCCTGACCCGGATAAAAGGAAATGGTTCCCAGGTCCAGAACGGAAGAAATCAGCACGATGCCGTTGAGGTAGATGTTGTTGCGATCCTGCAGGTAGGCAGCCAGAGCGGCTGAGCGAAACGTTCCGTAGCTCTCGCCGATCAGGAACTTCGGCGAGTTCCAACGGTTGGTTCGGGTGATGTAGGTCTGAATGAATTGCGCCAGCGAGCGCACATCGGGATCCACGCCCCAGAAATCCTTGTTCTGCGCCTTGCCGACCGCGTGGCTGAATCCGGTTCCCACGGGATCAATAAAGACCAGATCGGTCTTATCCAACAGCGAGTAGACGTTATCTTCGACCTTATACGGCGCAGGCGGCGTGACCCCGGCGTTCACGGTAATCACCCGGCGCGGCGAAAACGATCCCATGTGCAGCCACACCGAAGACGAGCCCGGTCCTCCGTTGTAGAGGAACGCGATGGGCCGGGTGCCCAGGTCCTTCACGTCGCTGCGGGTGTAGGCTGTTGAATAGACCAGCGCCGTCGGTTCACCCTTATCGTCCTTCAACAGAATGGTCTGCGCCGTCGCCTTGTAGGGAATGGTTTGCCCGCCAATCTTGATGGTGTGGTCGGTGACCGACGATTCTTCCTTGGCCGGAGCGGCATCGGCCTTCTTGTCGCCTTTGTCATCTTTCTCCTGAGCAAACGTGGGGAAGGACAACGGCGCCAGAGCGATTCCAAGCACCACAAACATCGCGAAGCGAGAGATACGGTTCATGCCGCAAGCTCCTTCAGGTGGCAGATGCGATTGTCAAAACGAATATGGGATTCTACGAATCAGACGTGGGGCGAGTCAAAACCGCTTTTCGGTGCCGCCGAACCTTCCGACGCTCCCGCCGAAGCGGTTTGCAGGGCAAGCGAGAGGCCGTCTCTGCCGTTGGCTGCGAGCCGCACGCGGGAGCAATCCTTTACGATCCAGCCGGCACCGGCAGCCAGCAGTTTGTCGTCGCTCTCGGTGGTCTGCAGAGCCAGCACGCTCGCGCCCGCGGCCTTTCCGGCGCGGATTCCCGCTGGCGCGTCCTCGATGACCAGGCAATCGCCGGCCGGCACGCCAAGCAACGCCGCGCCTTTCAGGTAAGGCTCAGGATGCGGCTTGCCATTCACGATGTCCGTCGAGGTGACGAATTTCTCTGGGACGGGGAGCCCCGCCACACGCAGCCGCACCAGGGCCAACCGGCGCGTGCAGGAGGTGACAATGGTCCAGGCATGCGCCGGAAGCGAAGCCAGCAGCTCCTGCGTCCCGGGGAGCGGAATCACATCGCCGATATCTTCCACTTCCATCTGCTCGACCAGATCGTTTTCCGCCGCGTGATCCGCATTCGGCAAGAGCTCCTTGATGGTCGTCAGGCTGGGTCGCCCGTGCGCTTTGCGCACCGTTTCCTCAGGATCGAATCCGTGCTGGCGCGCCCAAATGGTCCACACTCGCGCCACCGCGGGAGTCGAGTCCACCAGCACGCCGTCCAGGTCGAACAGCAAGCCTTTGCACTGAATGGTCGTCATGAGGAAATGATAGCAGGGCAGCGCCAAGCCAACGGCGGCGTTACGGCTCGATTTCCACCTGGTCCACGAAGCACCACATCCAGTCCTCGCCGGGTTCGATGGATTGCATGATCGGATGTTTCGTGGCCTTGAAGTGCTTGGTGGCGTGTTTGTTCTTGGATGAATCGCAGCAGCCGACATGGCCGCATTCCTTGCACAGGCGCAAGTGGACCCACGTGTCGCCCATCTTCAGGCATTCTTCGCAACCCTTGGTGTGTGGCTTCACGTCCTTGATGTGGCTCAGATGCGAACAGTGCGGACCCATAAACTCCCCCTGGTGTTTGGCCTTACTTGGTTACGTTCGGCGCCGGTGTTCCGTCCGACCACGTGCGCACGGGAACAATGAACAATGTTGACGGATCGTCCTTGCTTGCAAACCCGATGATCGGGGAGCCCGCCGCATTCGCGCCCCATGCTGCGGGTTTTTTTGCGCCGACGAAGAACATCAGGTGCGGAAGCCAGCGTCCGCCGGCGTCGGAAAGATACTGCCGGGGCGAAAGCATGTAGCACATGGCACCCGCTTTGGGTGCCGTGAACTCCAGCGACGCAAAAGCGGCCCTGGTGCGCTCGCGAATCTGCAGTTTGTCCGCTCCGGCCAGCACCCATTCGGTGCGCTTCAAATATTGCGGCAGCGCGGACTGCGCAGCAGGTTCGTTGAAACAAGCCGGTCCGCGCAGCTTCGGATTCCAGAACTCCGCATCGTCGGGGTCCGCGCCCCAGGAACGCTCGACGATGCACGCAAAGCCGTTCGTGCCTTTGATCGCCTTCTCGTAGCCACGCGCGCCCAGCACCCAAACGTCCGCCTCACCCGAGATCGAAGGCGGCGCGGCGCTGCGCGCGAGCGCAATTTCATCCGCGCTGCTTGCGATGCGGTACTGCGCGACCGGGGCCATCGAGGGATATTGCGGCGAACCCTGCGGGTGATCCTGGGCCCACACCGGCGCGCAAAGCGCCAGGGCTGCCCAGGCAGCCAGGCACGCGCCAGCCGGCGCGAGCTTCATGTCTTCTCCTGCTTTTCCCCGGCTGCACCGCCGTGGTGCGAATCGGCCTTCGGTTGTTTCAGCGGAAGATGCACGATGAACTCCGTATTCCCAGGCTTGGAATTCACTTCAACCCGCCCGTGGTGTTTGGCCACGATTCGATAGACGGTGTCGAGTCCCAGGCCGGTGCCTTCGCCCACTGGCTTGGTCGTAAAAAACGGCTCAAAGATGCGCGACTGAATGGACTCCGGAATTCCCGGACCGTTGTCGCCGATCAGTACAGCCACCGAGTCCAGCGCCGCGCAGGCTTGTATGCGCAGCTCACCTTGTCCGTTCATGGCGTCAATGGCGTTGTCGATCAGATTCGTCCAGACCTGATTCAATTCGCTCCCGTACGCGCAAACCTTGGGCAGGCCTTCTTCATAGTCGCGTTTGACGGTGATGCCTTTCTTCAGCCAGTGCCCGAAAATCTTCAGCGTGTTCTCAAGGTCCTCTGGAATATCGACTTCCTGCATGGGGGCCTGGTCCATATAGGAATATCGTTTGATGGCGCCGACCAGGTCGCTGATGCGTTTCGTGCTGTTTTCAATCTCCTGGATCAGTCCGAAAATCGTGACCACCGCGGCCACCCGGCTCAGCGCATCGCCCATCACCGCGTCGCCGACCATGGCTCGCAGTTCGTCCATTTTCTCCGCGTTGGCGCAGGCCTCTGCCAGGGGTCCCGCGATTTTCCACGCCTCCTTGATGTTGTGTTCTTCCAGCTGGGCAGTCAGAGCCGCTTCGCGATCGCTCAGTTCCAGCGGGTCTTGCGGTTTCTGGTCCTTCGCGGCGACCCGCAAGGTTATTTCCCGCTCGAAGTTGAAAACGGCCTGGCGCTGCTCGTTGCTGAGGGGATGCTGCAGCAGCCGCAAGCTGGCGTCCCGGACGTTTCCCATGGCCTCGTACAAACTCTTGGCAGCGCGTTGCGCGGCCGCGGCGGGATTGTTGAGCTCGTGGGCCAGACCGGCGGAGAGTTTGCCGAGCGCCATCAGTTTGTCGCGCTGCGTTTCGATGCGCGTCGTTTCGCGGATGCGGTCGGACATCAGAGCCACCAGCCGCTGGCCCAGCACCGGAATACGATGCAGCATGTCCGGGAAGTGCCGGCGGTGCAGGCGCAAAGCGCGCGAATCGGTAATTGCCCGCGACGTGCCGGAAAAATGGGTGAGCCGCGAAAATGGCAGCAGCCCGGTCACTTCCCCCGCTTCCACGATGAATACCGGCGTTCCCGGCTCGGAAACGCGTTCAAACTGCATCTCGCCTTCCAGCAGGATGCTCATGTAGTCGAGCGGATCGCCTGCGCGGCCGTACACTTCGCCCGCTTCCAGGCGCGCTTCCTCCATGTGGTCGGCCAGCCAGCGCAGATCGTCGTCGCTCAAGTCCGCAAAAACGTCAATGGTTTTCAGGTCGCGGACCGCGCTTTCGATCTCGGGTTTGACGGACGTTAGAGGCATGTCACACCGATCCCAGATACTGGTGCACGAACTGCACCGCGTTGGCGCCTTCGCCGACGCCCGAAGCGACGCGCTTGATCGAGCCGAGCCGCACGTCGCCAGCCACGAAGATTCCCGGAACGCTGGCCTCCAGCAGCCAGGGAGGGCGATCCAGGCGCCAGCTCGCGGGGCCCTTGGCGAATTGCTGCACGTCCGGTCCGGTGGCGATGAAGCCTTTCTCGTCGCGCGCCACACAGTCGCCGATCCAGTCCGTGCGCGGAGCCGCTCCGATGAAGATGAACAGCGAAACAGCCGGGATGCGTACGGTCTCGCCGCTCGTCGTGCAATACACCGCGATTTCCTCCAGGCGATCCTTGCCGAAAACTTCGGTGACCTGGCTGTTGACTTGCACGTGGATGTTGGGAGTCTCGCGGATCTGTTCGATCAGATACTGCGACATGCTCACGGCCAGTGAACTCGCGCGCACCAGCATCACCACGCGCCGCGCATATTTGGAAAAATACATGGCAGCCTGGCCAGCGGAATTGGCCCCGCCGACGACGTAAACGTCCTCGTCCTTGCAGGAAGATGCCTCAGTCATGGCCGCGCCGTAATACACGCCGGCGCCCTGCAGGCGCTCCATTCCGGGAACGTCCAGTTTCCGGTACGAAACGCCGGTGGCGATGATCAGCGATTTCGAGCCAATTTCCGAACCATTCGCCAGCTTCACGAATTTCGATCCGCTGTCCACCCGCAGGCTGACCGCCTCCTGCGGGGTCAGGACTTCGACGCCAAAACGCCGTGCCTGGGTCAGCGCGCGCCGCGCCAGATCGCCGCCGCTCAAGCCGGAAGGGAAGCCGAGATAATTTTCGATACGCGAGCTCATGCCGGCTTGCCCGCCTGGAGCCTCGCGTTCGATCATCACCGTGGAAAGACCTTCGGAAGCGCCGTAGACCGCGGCCGCGAGGCCCGCCGGCCCGCCGCCGACGATGAGCAAGTCATAGAACGATGTCGCAGCGCTGGTGCGCAGCCCGAGCTTGCTTGCCAGGTCGGTTGTGGAAGGATCGGAAAGTGCGGTGCCATCCATAAAAATAGCGGCTGGCAGCTTCAGGCCGTCGCGCTCGGCCAGTTCCAGGGCTTCGCGCACTTCCTTATCGCGCTCGGCTGACTCCGCATCCAGCCAGCGGTAGGGAACCTGGTTGCGGGCCAGAAAATCGCGCACCGCATACGAATGAGGCGACCAGCGGTGGCCAAGCACGCGCACGCCGTCGAACACCGGGCGATAGCCCGCCTGCCAGTCTTCCAGCAGATCGTCCAGCACGGGATAGAGATTTTCTTCCGGCGGGTCCCAGGGCTTCAGCAAGTAGTGATGAATGCGCGCCTGATTGATGGCTTGAATCGCGGCATCGGTATCGGCGTAAGCGGTCAAGAGCACGCGGCGCGCCTCCGGGTACACCGCGATGGCCTTGTTCAGAAACTCCACGCCGCTCATTTCCGGCATGCGCTGGTCCACCAGCAGCAGAGACACGGCTTCGTTGCGTTTCTTGAGTGTCTGCAAGGTCTGCAGGGCCACCGCACCCGAATCCGCGCGCACGACGCGGTAGCGGTCGGCATACTTGCGGCGGAGGTCGCGCTCCACCGCGCGCAACACTTCGGGATCGTCATCCACACTAATCAGGACTGGCTTTGGCATGCTCATGTTCCCCGGGGAAAAGGCCGGCTGGTGCGGGCTCCCATAGGATGGTCACACTTTTGGATGCGGCCCGCGCCGGACGGTCACCGGAATTCCGCCGCACACTGGTTATACCGCCTTGCGTCCCCTAGCGCAAAAGCCGCATTTTGCTTTCTCTGCCGCAACACCGCTGCAAAAAGTTCCGGTCCGGCCGGGCACCCACAGTATGATTTTCTGCACCGATCTCGTCATACTTTTTAAGGGTTTATGAACGCCAATTTACAGATGATGAAGTTTGGCGGCACGTCCGTCGGGGACGCCAGCTGTATCCGGCGCTCGGCCACGATCGTCGCCGAAGCCGCCAAACGCAATCCGGTCACGGCGGTGGTCTCCGCGATGAGCGGCGTGACCAACCGTTTGATTGACGCCGCGCACCAGGCCAGGCGCGGCGACCGCGAAGCCGGCAAGGCTTTGGCGCAGGCCCTGCGTACCCAGCATTTCGAGGCGCTGGACGCCTTGCTGCCGGAAAGCGCGCAGCGCCAGCCGGTGCGCGACCGTATCGAGTTCCTTCTTGCGGAAGGCGCCCGCCTCTACGAAGGCACGGCGCTGCTGCAGGAACTGACCCCGCGCACGTTGGACGCTATCTCCAGCCTGGGCGAGCGCCTCTGCGCGCCACTCTTCGCCGCTGCGCTCTCTACGCTGGGCGTGAACGGCATCGCGATCGAGGCCACCGAGCTGATCGTCACCGACGCGTTCCACGGCGGGGCCGAGCCCATTGCAGATGCTACCCGGAGCAAGTCGCAGGCCCGGATTGTGCCGCTGCTGCAGTCGGGCGCGGTGCCGGTAGTCACAGGGTTTATTGGAGCTTCCGTTGACGGCGCGCTAACCACGCTCGGCCGAGGCGGCTCGGACTACTCGGCCACCATCCTCGGCGCGGCCCTGGACGCCGGCGAGATCATCATCTGGACCGACGTGGAAGGGGTTCTGACCGCCGACCCGCGACTGGTCAGCGAAGCGCGCACCATTCCGGAAATTTCCTATCGCGAAGCCGCCGAGCTCGCCTATTTCGGCGCCAAGGTTTTGCACCCGAAAACGCTGCGGCCCGTGCTGCCTGCCGGCATCCCCGTATGGATTCGCAACAGCTTCGCTCCCGATAAGCTGGGCACGAAGATTACGCCAAAAGGGAAGAGCATCGGCGGCGGCGTCAAGGCGCTCACCGCGATCCGCGACGTGGCGTTGATCGCGGTCGGCGGTCCCGGCATTGTCGGCGTCACCGATGTCGTTGGCAGGACTTTCTCCACCACCGCGGCCCTGCGCGCGGAGGTGCTGCTGATTTCGCAGTCGTCATCGCAGAACGACATCTGCTTCATCGTGGCCAAGGCGCACGCGCAAGCCACCCTGGAAGCCCTTCGCAAGGAGTTCGCGCAGGACCTGGCCCACCAGGTGGTGGACCACATCACCATGGACGCAAAGATTGCGATCGTCGCGGTGGTCGGCGAAAACATGCGCGGAAC